>NZ_JBMOUG010000021.1:0-98837 GCF_049319725.1 Pseudomonas sp. Mn2068
TTAAAGAGCGGTTGGTTGAGCTGTTCGCTGAACCGAGGCGCGCATTCTACAGCAGCCTCATTTGCTGTCAAGTGATTATTTTCAGAAGTTTTCACGATTTCCCGTTCAACTTCAACCACTTGCGCTTTCGATCTCTCGTCAGCGGGAGGCGAATTCTACAGCGTTACACGCTGCTGTCAACACCTCTTTTACAGCGCTTCCGGGCTTCGATGAACTGAAGCCAGCACCTGTCGAAACTTACTTAACTCGTTGAATCTCAAGGAGTTTTCCGTTTCGACTGCGCCGGAAGTGGGGCGAATTATAGGCCCATGGAATCTGCCGTCAAGGGTTAATTTCATCTTTCTGTCACAAGGGTCAGAAACAGCGCAGAACACGCTCCCTGTAGGAGCTGGCTTGCCAGCGATGAGGCCCGCAAGCCTTGTAGCGCCCAAGATGACGCCATCGCCAGCAAGCCGGCTCCTACAGTTTGGGTGTTGCACCCAAAATGGGTGGGCAACGACATACCTGTGGGAGCTGGCTTGCCAGCGATAGGGCCAGCAAGCCTTGCAGCGTCCAAAAGGACGCCATCGCCAGCAAGCCGGCTCCTACGGTTTCGTGCCGTACACAAAATGGGTGGGTGACGACATACCTGTGGGAGCTGGCTTGCCAGCGATGAGGCCGGCAAGCCTTGCAGGCCTCATCGCTGGCAAACGCCTACATCACAAGCTCGGGAACGCGAACTGCGAGGCTTCGTGGCTGGCGCGTTGCGGCCAGCGCTGGGTAATGGCCTTGCGACGGGTATAGAAACGCACGCCATCCGGACCGTAGGCATGCAGGTCGCCAAACAGCGAACGCTTCCAGCCGCCAAAGCTGTGATAGGCCACCGGCACCGGCAACGGGACGTTGACCCCGACCATGCCGACTTCGATCTCGTCGCAGAACAGGCGCGCCGCTTCACCATCGCGGGTAAAGATGCAGGTGCCGTTACCGTACTCATGATCGTTGATCAGTTGCATGGCCGCTTCCAGGCTGTCGACCCGGACGATGCACAGCACCGGCCCGAAGATCTCTTCCTTATAGATGCGCATCTGCGTAGTCACACGGTCGAACAAGGTGCCACCGACGAAGTAGCCGCTTTCATGACCGGCAACGCTGTAGCCACGGCCATCCACGACCAGCTCGGCACCGGCGGCCAGGCCCTCGTCGATATAGCCGACCACCTTGTCGCGCGCAGCCGCGGTGACGAGAGGGCCCATGTCCAGGCCGCACGAAGTACCGGCACCGATCTTCAACGCCTTGATCTGCGGTACCAGCTTGGCCACCAGGGCATCCGCCACCTGGTCGCCCACGCAGACGGCCACGGAGATCGCCATGCAACGCTCGCCACAGGAACCGTAGGCAGCGCCCATCAGTGCGCTGACGGCATTGTCCAGATCCGCATCCGGCATCAGCACCGCATGGTTCTTCGCGCCACCCAGGGCCTGCACGCGCTTGCCGCGTTTGGTCCCTTCGGCATAGATGTATTCGGCGATCGGCGTCGAACCGACAAAACTCAGCGCCTTGACTTCCGGCGCTTCGATCAGCGCATCCACCGCCGTCTTGTCACCGTGCACCACGTTCAGCACGCCCTTGGGCAGGCCGGCCTCCTGCAGCAGCTGGGCGATCAGCAGGGTCGAGCTCGGATCACGCTCGGACGGCTTGAGGATAAAGCAGTTGCCGCAGACGATCGCCAGCGGATACATCCACAGCGGCACCATGGCCGGGAAGTTGAACGGGGTGATACCCGCCACCACGCCCAGCGGCTGGAAGTCCGACCAGGCATCGATATTCGGACCGACGTTACGGCTGTACTCGCCCTTCAGCACTTCCGGAGCGGCGCAGGCGTATTCGACGTTTTCAATTCCGCGCTTCAGTTCGCCGGCGGCGTCTTCCAGGGTCTTGCCGTGTTCTTCGCTGATCAGCTGGGCGATACGCGCCTCGTTCTGCTCCAGCAGTTGCTTGAAGCGGAACATCACCTGGGCGCGTTTGGCCGGTGGTGTGTTGCGCCAGGCCGGGAATGCCGCCTTGGCCGAGTCGATGGCTTGCTGGATGGTCTCGCGATCCGCCAGCGGCACCTGATGGATGACCTCGCCGGTCGATGGGTTGTATACCGCGGCGGTGCGACCGGAATCGCTGACCAGCTGGCCGTCGATCAAATGTTGGATTGCGCTCATTACGGGCTCCTGGACAGGGTCGACGGGAGCGACGGTTCGCTCCCGCAAAAGCAGCTTTTCTATAGAGAAGGATCAGTCGAGCTTGTTCAGCACTTCGCCGACCGCGTCGAACAGACGATCGAGGTCTTGCGGCTTGCTGTTGAAGGTCGGGCCGAACTGCAGGGTGTCGCCGCCGAAGCGCACGTAGAACCCGGCTTTCCACAGGGCCATGCCGGCCTCGAACGGACGCACGATGGCATCGCCGTCGCGACCGGCGATCTGGATCGCCCCGGCCAGGCCGTAGTTGCGGATATCGATCACGTTCTTGCTGCCCTTGAGGCCATGCAGGGCGTTCTCGAAATGCGGTGCGATTTCCGCCACGCTCTGCACCAGGTTCTCCTTCTGCAACAGATCGAGTGCCGCCAGGCCGGCCGCGCAGGCCACCGGGTGGGCCGAGTAGGTGTAGCCGTGGGGGAATTCCACCGCGTACTCGGGCGTCGGCTGGTTCATGAAGGTCTGGTAGATCTCGCTGCTGGCGATCACCGCGCCCATCGGGATGGCGCCGTTGGTGACCTGCTTGGCGATACACATCAGGTCCGGGGTCACACCGAAGCTGTCGGCACCGAACATCGAGCCGGTACGCCCGAAACCGGTGATCACTTCGTCGAACACCAGCAGGATATTGTGCTGGTCGCAGATTTCCCGCAGGCGCTTGAGGTAACCCTGTGGCGGTACCAGCACACCGGCGGAACCGGCCATCGGCTCGACGAACACCGCGGCGATATTCGACGCGTCATGCAGTTCGATCAGCTTGAGCAGTTCATCGGCCAGGGCGATACCGCCCTGCTCCGGCATGCCACGGGAGAAGGCATTGCTCGCCAGCAGGGTGTGCGGCAGGTGGTCGACATCCATCATCGCCTGACCGAACAGCTTGCGGTTGCCGTTCACGCCGCCGAGGCTGGTGCCGGCGATGTTCACCCCGTGGTAACCACGGGCACGACCGATCATCTTGGTCTTGGTCGCCTGGCCTTTCAGGCGCCAGTAGGCGCGGACCATCTTCACCGCGGTGTCGGCACACTCGGAACCGGAGTCGGTGAAGAACACGTGGTTCAGGTTGCCCGGCGTCAGCGCGGTGATTTTTTCCGCGAGCTGGAACGACAGCGGGTGGCCGTACTGGAAGCCTGGCGAGTAGTCGAGGGTGCCCAGTTGCTTGGCCACCGCTTCCTGGATTTCCTTGCGGGTGTGCCCGGCGCCGCAGGTCCACAGGCCCGACAGCGAGTCATAGACCTTGCGTCCCTTGTCATCGATCAGCCAGCTGCCTTCGGCCGCGACAATCAGGCGTGGGTCACGCTGGAAGTTGCGGTTGGCGGTGTACGGCATCCAGTGGGCATCGAGCTTGAGCTGGCTGGCCAGGGACGACGGAGCGTTTTCAGGCATGTTCATGAGCGAAACCTCGCAAGGCGTTAAGCGGCGTGGGCGTTAAAAGCGTTCTTGCGACTAAATTGCCACGGCGATAAAGTCGGTGAAATGCAACTTTTCTAACCTTCAGTTAATGGCAGACTAAACCATGAGCAGCCGTCGCCCCGATCCCCTGGCGCAAGTCAGCGACTTCGATATCCGTCTGTTGCGGATCTTTCGCAGCGTGGTGGAATGCGGGGGATTTTCCGCGGCGGAAACCGTGCTCGGCATCGGTCGCTCGGCCATCAGCCAGCAGATGAGCGACCTGGAACAACGCCTCGGCCTGCGCCTGTGCCAGCGCGGGCGCGCCGGTTTCTCGCTGACCGAGGAAGGACGCGAGGTCTACCAATCGGCCTTGCAACTGTTGAGTGCGCTGGAGAGCTTCCGTACCGAGGTCAACGGCCTGCACCGGCACCTGCGTGGCGAACTGATCATCGGCCTGACCGACAACCTGGTCACCCTGCCCCACATGCGCATCACCCATGCCCTGGCCCAGCTAAAGGAGCGCGGGCCGGACGTGCAGATCCAGATCCGCATGATCGCCCCCAACGAGGTGGAACAGGGCGTACTCGACGGTCGCCTGCATGTCGGCGTGGTGCCCCAGGCCAGCGCCCTCTCCGGACTGGAATACCAGCCCTTGTACAGCGAGCGCTCGCTGCTCTACTGCGCGGTGGGGCATCCGCTGTTTTATGTCGATGACCGACAGCTGGAGGATGAACGCCTCAACCACCAGGACGCGATTGCCCCGACCTTCCGCCTGCCGGCCGATATCCAGGCCCACTACCAGGCGCTCAACTGCACCGCCAGCGCGTCGGACCGCGAGGGTATGGCCTTCCTGATCCTCACCGGCCGCTACATCGGCTACCTGCCGGATCACTACGCCAGTCTCTGGGTACAACAGGGCCGGCTACGTGCGCTGAAGGCCAGCAGCCGTTTCTATGACCTCAGCCTGGCCTCGGTCACGCGCAAAGGCCGGCGTCCCCACCTAGTGCTGGAAAGCTTCCTGGAGAACCTGGCGGCGACGCGCTGAACAGGCGTTTGCCAGATCTGTGGGAGCGGGCTTGTTCCGGGCGGCACGGCGACGAAGAGTCCCTTGAGGCCACAAAAGGCTCCGCCTCCACGGGGTTTGGCGTCTGACGCAAATCACGCCCTCGAAAGCGACAGGATGGAACCCCATCGAAGCTTTATATGGCAGTAAGGCTTGTCTGATTCCTGTGGGTAAGTTATCTGTGCACAGGTTGCACCCACAGATCAGTCCGGAACTGCCTATGACCGTTGAAGTCCCTGCCCACGTCGGAAAACCCGCCAGCCGCATTCGCCAGAAAAACGAAGAGGCGATCATCAAGGCCGCCGAAGACGAATTCGCCCGTCATGGTTTCAAGGGCACCAGCATGAACACCATCGCGCAGAATGCCGGGCTGCCCAAGGCCAACCTGCATTATTACTTCACCAACAAGTTGGGGTTGTATGTCGCGGTGCTGAGCAACATCCTCGAATTGTGGGACAGCACCTTCAACCACCTGACGGCCGAGGACGATCCGGCGCAGGCCCTGACGCGCTACATCCGCGCCAAGATGGAATTCTCCCGCCGCCAGCCACAGGCTTCGCGAATCTTCGCCATGGAGATCATCAGCGGCGGCGAATGCCTGAGCGAATATTTCAGCCAGGACTATCGCGCCTGGTTCCAGGGCCGGGCCGATGTGTTCCAGGCCTGGATCGACGCCGGCAAGATGGACCCGGTGGACCCGGTGCACCTGATCTTCCTGCTCTGGGGAAGCACCCAGCATTATGCCGACTTCGCCACCCAGATCTGCCGCGTCACCGGCCGCACGCGCCTGACCAAGCAGGATATGGAAGAAGCCGGCAACAACCTGATCCGTATCATTCTCAAGGGCTGTGGCCTAACGCCGCCGCTCTGACCCTCACTCAAAGCCGATCCCGTATGCCCTTTACCCTTGCCGGCCCTTGCGAATATCGCGAAGAAATTCGCAAAAGCCGCTTTATCACCCTCGCCGCCCCGATCACCAGCGTCGCCGAGGCCCAGGCCTTTATCGAGCAGCACAGCGACCTGGATGCCACCCACAATTGCTGGGCCTGGAAACTCGCCGATCAATACCGCAGCAGCGATGACGGCGAGCCAGGCGGCACGGCGGGACGGCCGATCCTCGCCGCCATCGAGGCCCAGGACTACGACCAGGTGGCGGTGCTGGTGATCCGCTGGTACGGCGGCATCCAGCTGGGCACCGGCGGACTGGCCCGTGCTTATGGCGGCGGCGCCAACAAGTGCCTGCAGAATGCCGAACGCATCGAGCTGATCAGCCGGGTGCCGCTCAGTTGTGCCTGTGGCTTCAGTGAACTGGCGCTGGTCAAGCTGCGGGTCGCCGAAGCCGGCGGCCTGGTGGTCGAGGAGCAATTCACCGCCAACGGCGTGGAGCTGCAACTGGCCCTTGGCGAACGTCATATCGACACCCTGCAACGCCAGCTGGCCGACCTCAGTCGCGGACGCATCCTCCTGCAACGATAAACCGCCGCCGAGTTGTCCACAGCCGCGGGATGGCGGCGACCGGCAACGTGGGCTTTTGCCCACAATGACTGTGCACCCGACTGTGGATAACCTGAGCACATCCGCCTGTAACCCTTCTGCAACGTGGCTTTGCGGGCACTGATCAATTTTCGTCCAATTATTCCCCGCAACCACCGAAACTTTCTGAAAACAACGGCTTAGCCGGGTTTATCGCGTTTGGGAAATAGCTGCCCGGCGCTTATGCCCAAGTTTTGTGCTTGCACACAAATACTGTGGAGCAACCTGTGGATAACCAGTGCAAGGGTGTCCCGGTTGCCGGTCTGGTCGAGCTTGTGAACGATTGGTTGTTTTTTGATCAAGGAAACGCTGCGCATCGCAGCCCCTGGGTGAGCGTCGCAGCGATTCAATGCCTTGCGTCGAGCCGTACGGATGACACCCCTTCCTTTAGCGGCAACAGTTGCGCGATCCCCCAGGCGATTTCGAAGAACAGGAACACCGCGATGATCGCGCTCGCCCCCTGGCTCAGCGCATAGGCCTGCCAGGTCGCGAACAGCAGCCGGCCCACGGCGTCGTAACGACCGAAGAGCGGTTGCGGATCACGGATGCGCAGTACCGCCCAGACACAGACGATCGAGCCCAGCAGATTGGCCATCAACATATGCACAGGCTCGAAGGGCGGCAGCTCCCCCGGCAGGCCCAATGCCTGGCTAACCCCCCGCAGCACGGCGTGCAACGCGAGAAAACTCCAGGGGGTGACAAACGCGGCGGTGACGATCAGGTCGTACCAGGCGCTGGCCCGGACCAATCGACGATAGTGTGTTGTGCTCCACATGCTGCAACTCCGGATTCGGACAAGGAGCACAAAGTCTGAAGCCTGGAGTATGCTCCAGGGTCAAGCCCTCGGAGAGCCCGTCCCATGCGCATCGGTGAATTGGCCCAGGCCAGTGCTGTCAGCCGCGATACCCTGCGCTTCTACGAACAGCGCGGACTGATCGTCGCCCGGCGCAGCGCCAACGGATATCGCGACTACGCTCCCGAGATGCTGCAACTGGTGCTGTATATCAAGACCGCCCAGCGCCTGGGCTTCAGCCTCGGCGAGATCGGCAACAGCGTCGCCGCCCTATGGAGCGCGCCCGACCCGGACAACGCGGTCACGCAACTGCTGCAGGACAAACTGAACCTGATCGAGACGCGCATCGCCGAACTCGGCGAGTTGCGCAAGGAGTTGCAGCATCGCCTGCAACAGAGTTGTCCTCTGAGAACCCAGTCTTCACTTCACAAGGAATCCGCTCATGAGCGATAAGAACGCATTGATCATCGGTGCCTCCCGGGGCCTCGGCCTGGGCCTGGTGCAACAACTGCTGGCCGACGGCTGGAATGTCACCGCCACCGTGCGCGATGTGCACAAGGCCGATGCACTGAAAGCTGTCGGCAACGTGCAGATCGAAACCCTGGATATGGACGACCAGTCGGCGGTTGCCGCCCTCGCCCAGCGCCTGGATGGCCAGGTCTTCGACCTGCTGTTCGTCAATGCCGGCGTCAAGGGCCCGGCTGACCAGAAACCGGGCAATGCCTCGCTGGCGGAAATCGGCCAGCTGTTCATGACCAACGCCATCGCCCCCGTGGCCCTGGCCCAGCGTTTTGTCGGTCAGATCCGTCCGGGTTACGGGGTGATCGCCTTCATGAGTTCGGGCCTGGGCAGCGTGACCGTGCCGGATGCGCCGGAGCTGGCGTTCTACAAGGCGAGCAAGGCAGCGCTGAACTCCATGACCAACAGTTTCCTGAGCGAAATCGAGGCCCCGGCCTTTACCGTGCTGTCGATGCATCCGGGCTGGGTGAAAACCGACATGGGCGGTGAAGGCGCGGACATCGATGTCGCCACCAGCACCCGCGGCCTGGTCGATCAGGTGAACGCCTTTGCCGGCAAGGGTGGGCATCACTTCATCAACTACAAGGGCGAGACCATTCCCTGGTAAGCGGCGCGGGGCCTAGAGCCCCAGCAGCGAGAGCATGATAAAGGTGGCGAACAGCACGAAGTGGGTCATGCCCTCGATGGCGTTGGTTTCACCGTCGTTGAGGTTGATCGCACTGACAATCAGGGTGATCAGCACCATCACGGTCTGCACCGGTGTCATCGCCATCTGGAACGGCTGGCCGGTGTAGAGCGCCATGGCCTCCATCACCGGCACGGTCAGGATCACCGTCGACAACGACGCCCCCAGCGCCACGTTGACCACCGACTGCATGCGATTGGCCAGGGCCGCGCGCAGGGCTGTGAGGATTTCCGGTGCGGCGGAAATCGCCGCCACCAGGATCGCCGTGACCACCGGGGGTGCGCCGGTGTGCTCCAGGCCCAGGTCGAGGGTCTTGGACATCACCTCGGCCAGTGCGCCGATCACCACGATACCAAACACCAGGGTGGCGATGGATTGCCCCAGGTTGACCGGCGGCGTCTCCACCTGGCTGGGATTCTTGCGCTTCTTTTCCGGATAGCTGTAGCTGAAGAAATAGCTGTGGGGACCGACCTGCATGCGCAGGAACAAGGTGTACAGCAACACCATCGCGCCGATGGTGAAGGCCGAGTAGAGCTTCCAGTCCGCCTCGGGAATGAATTCCGGCACCACCATGGACACGCCCATCGCGGTGAGGATCATCACACTGTAGCTGCGGGCCGAATCATCGTTGTAGGACTGCTCGCCATGCTTGATCCCGCCCATCAGCGCCGCCAGGCCGAGGATGCCGTTGATATCGAGCATCACCGCCGAATAGATGGTGTCGCGCACCAGGGTCGGCGAAGCCTCGTTACTCATCATGATCGCCAGGATCACCACTTCCACCAGCACCGCCGACAAGGTCAGGATCATCGTGCCGTAGGGATCGCCGACCTTCTCTGCCAGCAGCTCGGCATGGTGGGCGACGCGCATCGAGGCGCAGACGATCGCCCCGATCAACACCAGCCCGGCGACCAGCGCGACACCCTGCCCGCTGTGCAACAGCCAGTGTTCCAGCGGGAAGGCGACCGCCGCCATGACCACGGCCAGCAACAGGAATCTTTCTTCTCGCAACAGAGTGAGCATCGCACGACCTCAAGGGGGATGGCTTACAGACTGCGGCGAGCCGCCAACGTTTCGTTACACCTTAGCGCAGCGTTGGTCGGGGTCGGGAGGCATCGTCCCGGCAGGAAGTGTGGGGGCTTTGAACCGTCCGGTCAGGTTTTAGCCAATACTTCGGCCGTCATCTGTAGAATGCCGGTCATCTGCACCTGATGAGAAAAACCTATGTACGACTGGCTCAACGCCCTGCCCAAGGCCGAATTGCACCTGCACCTGGAAGGCTCGCTGGAGCCGGAGTTGCTGTTCGCCCTCGCCGAGCGCAACAAGATCGCCCTGCCCTGGAACGACGTCGATACCCTGCGCCAGGCCTACGCTTTCAACAACCTGCAGGAATTCCTCGACCTGTACTACCAGGGCGCCGATGTGCTGCGCACGTCCCAGGACTTCTATGACCTGACCTGGGCCTACCTGCTGCGCTGCAAGGCGCAGAACGTGATCCACACCGAACCCTTCTTCGATCCGCAGACCCATACCGACCGCGGCATCCCTTTCGAAGTGGTGCTCAACGGCATCGCCGCGGCCCTGAAGGACGGCGAGCAGCAACTGGGTGTCAGCAGCGGCCTGATCCTCAGCTTCCTGCGTCACCTGAGCGAAGACGAAGCACAGAAAACCCTCGACCAGGCGCTGCCGTTTCGCGATGCGTTTGTCGCGGTCGGGCTGGACAGCTCGGAGATGGGCCACCCGCCGAGCAAGTTCCAGCGGGTCTTCGACCGGGCGCGCCACGAAGGTTTCCTGACCGTCGCCCACGCCGGCGAGGAAGGTCCACCGGAATACATCTGGGAAGCCCTCGACCTGCTGAAGATCCAGCGGATCGACCACGGCGTGCGGGCCATCGAAGATGAACGGCTGATGCAGCGGATCATCGACGAGCAGATTCCGCTGACCGTCTGCCCGCTGTCGAACACCAAGCTCTGCGTGTTCGACCACATGTCCCAACACAACATCCTCGAGATGCTCGAACGTGGAGTGAAGGTGACGGTGAACTCGGATGACCCGGCGTACTTCGGCGGTTATGTCACCGAGAACTTCCATGCGCTGCACACCCACCTGGGCATGACCCAGGACCAGGCCCGACGCCTGGCGCAGAACAGTCTGGATGCGCGCCTGGTCAAGCCCTAGCCCTGCGGCCGGTGGAGAGCCCTGCGGCCTGTGGGAGCGGTGCTTGCCCGCGAAGCTTTTGGCGGCCCCAAGGGCCTCTTCGCCGGCAAGCTCCGTTCCTGCCAATAAGGCCTGGCCCTGAGATCAGCCCGGCACCCCTTCGCTCAACTCCTCCAGCGTCTTGCCCCGGGTCTCCATGCCGAAGCGCCAGACCACCGCTGCCGCGATCGCAAAGCACAGGGCGCCGAGGGCAAACACCCCGCCCTGCCCGGTCACCGGGAACACCAGCCCCGTCACCAGCGGCCCGAGCAACGAGCCGACCCGGCCGATGGCCGAGGCGAACCCCGAGCCCGTGGCCCGCGCCGAGGTCGGATAGAGCTCCGGGGTATAGGTGTAGAGCACGGCCCACATGCCAAACAGAAAGAACTGCATCAGCAAGCCCGAAACGATCAGCAGGCTCACGTTCCCGCCGAAGACCGCACTCTGGCCGTAGAGGAACGCCATCACCCCGCCGCCGAGCAGAGTGACGATGCACACCGGCTTGCGTCCCCATAGCTCGACCAGCCAGGCCGCCACCAGGAACCCCGGGATACCGCCGAGGGAAATCAGCACCGTGTAGTACACCGACTGGGTCACTGCGAATCCCGACTGCTGCAGCAAGGCGCTCAGCCAGGACGTGAGGCCGTAGAAACCCAGCAAGGCAAAGAACCAGACGCTCCAGATCATCATCGTGCGCTGGCGGTACAGCGGCGACCACAACTGGCGGAAGGCCGAGAAAAAGCTCGGCGGACGGTCCACGCTGCGTGGCAGGCGTACCGGCATCGGCAGGGCGGCGCGCTTGAGCGAGGCGCGGACCCGATCCTCGATGCCGCACAGCACCTTGTCCGCCGCGCCATGATGGCCGGCCTGCTCCAGCCAGCGCGGCGACTCGGGAATGAAAAAGCGGATCGCCAGGACAAACACCGCCGGGATCGCCAGGACCAGGAAGATATCGCGCCAACCCACCAGCGGCAGCAGGAAGTACGACAGCACCCCGGCGGCGACAAAACCCAGCGGCCAGAAACCATCCATCAGGGCGATATAGCGTCCGCGGCGCTTGGCCGGGATCAGTTCCGAGAGCATCGACTGGGCAATCGGAAACTCCATGCCCATGCCGATCCCCAGGAGAATGCGGAACAGCGTGAGCATCTCCACCGTCTGCGCCGTGGAGCACAGGTAACTGGCCAGCCCCCACAGTACGATGCTCCACTGGAACACCGGCTTGCGGCCGAAACGGTCGGCGAGCATGCCCGACAGCGAGGCGCCCAGCACCATGCCGAAAAAGCTCGAACTGGCCAGCAGGCCGGCCTGGGCACTGCTGAGGGCGAACTCGGCTTTGATCGAGCCGAGCAGGAAGGTCATCATGGCCAGGTCCATGGAGTCGAAGAAAAAGGCCAGGGCAATGATGATGAAGATCAACCGGTGATAGCCGCTGATGGGCAGCCGTTCCAGACGTTCTGCCGCGCTGTAGCCTTGAGTTTCCATGGGATATCCCTCGATTCGAATGCTCGATCGAGTGTGCGGTATCACCGAATGGGGCTATTGCTCGGTGCGACCTGTTCGCATCCCTGAGCGACGCCTGCGGCGTCCCTGTCGCAGGCAACCGCGGCGGGTGGGGTCAACCGGCCAGTTCGAGCTCGACCATGGCGGCGAACTTGTCGATCTGCCGCTCTCCGAGGGGGGAGAGACGCAAGGCCCTGGACTCATCCATCGGCGCCAGCCAGCCCGACTGCAGGAACAGCTGCAACAGCCCCGCCCCGAGGACACCGCCCAGGTGCGGACGGCGCTCGCGCACATCGTGGCAGACACAGACCATCTCGCGGCTGCCGTGGGCCAGCGCCTGGATATACAGCCCGCGCTCGGCAAAACGCTGGGCGCCGGCACTGGTCACGCGGACCCGCTGCTCGTGCTGTTCGATCCAGCCGGCCAGCAACAGACGTTGATACAACTCGCAGGCCAGCTCCCCGCCCAGGTGATCGTGGCACAGCCGGGCACGCTTGAGCGCCGCGGCATCCGGGGCCGGCAGCTTGATCGAGTGTTGTACCGCCAGCGGTGCGCTGGCCAGGGAGGCACTTGCCAGGGCCTCCACGGCCGTGGCGATCTCCGGCGCCGCCAGACGGAAGAAGCGTTTGCGGCCACGGGCCTCGAGCCGCAACAGCCCGCCACCGCTCAAGCGGGCCAGGTGGGCACTGGCCGATGAAAGGGACAAGCCGGCCAGCAAGGCCAGTTCATCGGCAGACCGTGCGCTGCCATCGAGCAACGCCCACATCATCGCGCTGCGCTTGGGGTCTGCAAGCAACGCGGCTATCTGACTGATGCAAGGTGCATATTCCATGTCTTCACTCCCTGTTGAAACATTGATCGACCGCACGAAGCCATACTGAGAAATCCCGGCACTCCAGCCAAGACGCAAAAGTGCCAAAATCCGGGAAATTTTCTCATTTCGGCAAGTAACTCCGGCGAACGTAACAAAATGCGTTTCAGCCGGAAAAACATTGGATCCAATGATTCAAGCCTAAACCACAATGGAACCGGTGCCGACTTTTATTCCTGCACCGGTTGTAACAAGTCACGCACCGGGCAGCCGCGCCATCATCCGCCGCCAGCATGACGCGCCGGGGCCCGCCGCGACAGCTCGGCGCAACGCCGACTGAGCATTTCGCGCAACAGGTTCACCGGCTTACTCAACTGAGCGCGATGAGCGCACAGCAGATTCAGCGGTGCCCGTTCGCAGGACAGCTCCGGGAGCAACACCTTCAGCCGCCCGGCCAGCACATCGGTGCCGACATCGAGCCAGGACTTGTAGGCAATCCCCGCTCCGGCCAATGCCCACAGGCGCACCACATCGGCGTCATCGCTGAAGCGATCACCGCTGACCGTGAGGCTGATATCGCGCTTGCCATCGTGAAAGCTCCACTGGTCATGGACCCGGCTGCCGAGCATGAACAGCAGGCAGTTGTGCTGGGCCAGTTGCTCCAGGGTGGCGGGTTCGCCATGGCGCGCCAGGTAATCGGGCGCGGCGCACAACACGCGGCGGTTATCCGGGGCGATCGGCAGCGCCACCAGGCTCGAGTCCTCCGGTTCGCCATAACGCAGGGCGATGTCCACCGGCTGGCGGAACAGGTCGGCGATCCGATCGCCCAGCAGCAGGCGCACCGTCAGCTTCGGATGTTCGCGCTGGAACTCGTCGAGCCAGGGCAGCAACAGATTGCGCCCGAAGTCCGAAGGCGCCGACAGTTGCAGGACCCCGCTGACCTGGTCCTGAGCGCTGGTCAGCAACCGGCGCCCCTCGTCCAGGTTGCTCAGGGCGGCCCGGGCATATTCGAGGAAACCCTCGCCTTCGGCAGTCAGGCGCAGGCTGCGTGTCGAGCGGGCGAGCAGGCGCGCGCCCAGTTGCTGCTCGATGCGCTTGAGCGAGGCACTGGCCACCGCCGGCGACAAGTCCATGATCCGCGCCGCCGCCGACAGGCTACCCAGGTCGGCGGCACGCACAAACAACTGCAAATCGTCGAAACGCAGCACCAAAGCCTCCTGATTATCAAAAAAATATTGAAAGAGACTGCTGTTTTAGCCGGTTTTATCCTCAAGGGAAATGACTAATCATGCCGCCACACATCGCTGCAACATGAGGCGTCACCCATGTCCCAGACCCTGACCACCCTTGCCATCCTGGTTGCCAAACCTGACCGGCGCCCCGCGCTTGAACAACTCTTGCGAGCACTGCAAGTGCCAACCCGTGCCGAACCCGGTTGCCGCCAATACGATCTGCATGACGACCTCGAGCATGCCGACACCCTCTACATGCTGGAGCAGTGGACCGATGAAGCCGCGCTGGCGAGCCATTTCGCCGCGCCCCACTTCGAGCATTTCCGCCAACAGTCAGAAGGCCTGATCGAGCAGTTCGAGCTCAAACGCCTGCGGTTTCTCTCCTGACAGTCCCCTTGTTTGCCCATCTCCCTGGAGTCTTCCCCATGAAAGCCATTGCCTTCTATTCTTCCTTGCCCAGCAGTGATCCACTGTCGTTGCAAGATATCGAACTGCCAGTGCCGGTCCCCGGCCCCCGCGACCTGCTGGTCGAGGTCAAGGCCATCTCGGTCAACCCGGTGGACACCAAGGTCCGCCAGTACATGCCACCGGAAAACGGCGAGGCCAAGGTCCTCGGCTGGGACGTGGCCGGCGTGGTCAAGGCGGTCGGCAGCGACGCCAGTCTGTTCAAGGTCGGTGACAAGGTGTTCTACGCCGGCTCCCTGACCCGTCCCGGCGCCAACAGTGAACTGCATGTGGTAGATGAGCGCATCGTCGGTCATATGCCCGAGAGCCTCGGTTTCGCCGAAGCGGCCGCGTTGCCGCTGACCGCGATCACCGCCTGGGAATTGCTGTTCGAGCGCCTGCAAGTGCGCGAAGACAAGGCCGATCAGGGCCAGAGCCTGCTGATCGTCGGCGCGGCCGGTGGCGTGGGTTCGATCCTGACGCAACTGGCCAGCCAGTTGACCGGGTTGAAAGTCATCGGCACCGCCTCGCGTGCCGAAACCCGGGACTGGGTGCTGGCCCTGGGCGCCGACCTGGTGATCGACCACAGCAAGCCCCTCAGCGATGAACTCAAGGCGCAGGGTCAGCCGCATGTCACTCACGTCGCCAGCCTGACCCAGACCGACACGCATCTGGATCAACTGGTCGAGGCACTCAAGCCGCAGGGCAAGCTGGGCCTGATCGACGATCCGAAAGGCCTGGACATCAGCAAGCTCAAGCGCAAGAGCCTGTCGTTGCACTGGGAGTTCATGTACACCCGCTCGATGTTCGAGACCGAAGACATGATCGAGCAACACAACCTGCTCAACCGGGTGGCTGAACTGATCGATGCCGGCGTGCTGAAGACCACGGTCGGCGAGCACTTCGGCCAGATCAACGCCGCCAACCTGCGCCGTGCCCATGCCCTGCTGGAAAGCGGCAAGGCCAAGGGCAAGATCGTGCTGGAAGGCTTCTGAGTCACAGGAGAGGGCTTGCTGGAAGTGGGCATTGTGGGAGTGGGCTTGCCTGGAAGGGGTCCCCAAAACCACCAAAAGCTTCGGGGGCAAGCCCCCTCCCACAGTCTGCTCCAGTCACCCGCAATATCCGGGACAACTCGGACAGGGTGGGAGCGGGATTTGTGGGAGCGGGCTTGCCCGCGAAGAGGCCCTCAAAACCACCAAAAGCTTCGGGGGCAAGCCCCCTCCCACAGTTTGTTCCAGTCACCCGCAATATCCGGGACAACTCGGACAGGGTGGGAGCGGGATTTGTGGGAGTGGGCTTGCCTGGAAGGGGTCCCCAAAACCACCAAAAGCTTCGGGGGCAAGCCCCCTCCCACCCTTGGTCAGGGCGCATAGCCCTGCCGTTCCCGCAGGTCATTCAAGACCTACAAGACAAGCGGAAATACCGTCAGTCAGATCCTTGATCCCTGTCATCCCAGCGAACGTATTCAGGTTTACACTGGCCGCCTTTGCCAACCAAAGGAAGTCAGCCATGAAGATCCTTGTAAAAGAGTTAGCAAAACCCCACGGCAGCCAATGGCAGGTCCGGCTCGATCAGCATGCGGTCACCTTCCGCAGCGAAACCGAAGCCCGCGCCTTTGTCAGCACGCTGCAAGCACGCCTGCACGCCCCTCATTCCTTTCCAGAACAGCAACGGCAAGCCGTCGGCTGATCCGCGTCATCTAGCTCTGGGCGACTCGGGCGTTCTCGAGACGACGAGTCCCCATGGCAACCATCACCGCCAGCACCCCGCACAGGCCGATCACCAGCGCCATCGGCGTGGCGCTGCCGTCATGCAACAGCCCGACCAGCGACGCCGCGCCCGCCGCGACGCTGAACTGCAGGCAACCGAACATCGCCGAAGCGCTGCCGGCCCGTGCCCCCTGGCCACGCATGGCGCAGGCCGCCGCATTGGGAATGATGCAACCCAGGCTGGAAATGCAGATGAACAGCGGGATCAGCAGCGGCCAGAGCTGCGCGGTATGCAGGGTGCTGATGCCCAGCAGCGTGAGTCCCGCCGCCAGATAGACCCACACCGCACGCGCCAGCAGAAAGGCCGGCCCGCGCTTGCCGAGCAGGCGCGCGTTGATTTGCGCCACCAGGATGAATCCCGCCGCGTTGCTGCCGAACAGCCAGCCATAGTGCTCGGCGGGAACCCCGTACAATTTGATGAAGACGAAGGGCGAACCGGCAATGTAGGCGAACATCCCGGCGATGGCGATCCCGCCGGTCAGGGCATGGCCGAAGAACACCCGGTCCGACAGCAGGCTGGCGTATTGGCGCAACGCCCCCGACAGCGGCTGCCGCGGTTGAGTGGCCGGCAGGCTTTCCGGCAGGCCCAGGGCCACGGCGACGGCGGACAACGCGCTGAACAGGGTCAGCACGATAAAGATCGACTGCCAGCCATAGAGATTGACCAGCACGCCGCCGAGCATCGGTGCCAGGATCGGCGCCAGGCCGGTCACCAGCATCAGCTGCGAAAAGACCTTGGCCGAACCGATGGCGTCACACTTGTCGCTGACCACCGCCCGGGAAATCACCGCCCCCGCGCAACCGCCGAGCGCCTGCAGGAAACGCGCGGCGATCAGCCATTCCAGGTTCGGGGCGAAAGCGCAGGCCAGGGACGCCAGGGTGAACAGGAACACCCCGACCAGCAACGGCCCCCGCCGACCAAAGCGATCCGCCAATGGCCCGTAGACCAGTTGCCCGATGGACAGTCCGAGGAAATACACCGCCAGCGTCAGCTGGATATGCTTTTCATCGGTGCCGAAGGCGATGGCCATCGACGGGAAACCCGGCAGGTAGAAGTCGATGGCCAGGGGCGCGAAAGCGCTCAGGGCCCCGAGGATGAGGATCAATCGTAGGTTCATCGGGCATCCGGTAGCAGTGCGTGCAGCCGCCTAGTCTAACTGCGCGGGGATGCCTTGAACATTCCGATAGGTCGCTAACTAAATAAATGACCGGGAAATTCCCGGGATTGCCAGGCCGCTCCGGGCACGGCCTGGTACTGTCCCACGCAGAGCGGCGGAACGATCGGAGCGGTCAGCTCGCCAGCTGCACCGCGTAACCTTCATCGCTGATCACACTGATGACCTCGTCGGCCGACAACCGGCTCTGCACGCCGACTTCCTTCGCGCCGAGGTCCACCTGCACGCTGGCCGCCGGATCGCGGGCCTGCACGGCCTGGGTGATGGCCTTGACGCAGTGACCGCACGACATGCCCTGGACATTGAAGATTTGCATGACACTTCTCCTGTATTGAGGTTGGGAGCAGTCTCAAGCTTGCCATCGTGGCAAGGTCAAGTTCCGCGTGAAGCTGCCGGGCTGGCATTTCGCTCGCCCCTGCGCCAAGCTTCGTCATCGACGATCCAACCGTAGGAGATTCAGCCATGCGCTGGTCAGTTTTCAGCCTGTTCGGCCTTCTCAGCCTTTTCGGTGCGGCACCCTTTGCCAGCGCTGCCGGAGAAAACTACGGGGTGCTGATCATCTCCCGTGAGCGGCTGGAGGTTTCGACGCCTTGTGAAATCGGCGTCTACCTGCAGGATCAATTGTCGGCGCGACTGTTCCAGGAACAGGCCACCTCCTTCAACCTGCCGCCCGGCCAGATTTCCGTACGCCTGAAGTCGCTGCCGGGCCAGGCTCCGGGCTGCGCCGCCAGCATGCTCGCGGCTCCCGAGCAACTGATCAAGCTGCAGGGCGGCGACGTGCGCAAGTTCGCCATTGTCGCCGGGCCGAACGGACTGCGCCTCAAGCAGGTACCGCTGGGTTATCAGTAAGTCGGCCCCTGCGCAAAAGAGAGGCTTGACCTTGCCAAGGTGGCAAGGTTGATCCTGTGGGCAACTTCTCCAGGAGTATCGCCCATGCTCGAATCCACCCTTTTCGACCTGCCGATCGCCGGCATGACCTGCGCCAGTTGCGCCGGCAGGGTCGAACGCGCCTTGCGCAAAGTAACGGGAACCAGCGCGGTCAGCGTCAATCTCGCCACCGAACAGGCCCGCGTCCGGGCCCCCGCCGACAGCTTGCCGGCACTGCTGCAGGCCGTCGAACAGGCCGGTTACCAGGTGCCCAGCCAGAGCCTGGAACTGAGCATCGGCGGCATGACCTGCGCCTCCTGCGCCGGCCGCGTCGAGCGTGCCCTGAACAAGGTCGCCGGGGTGCGTAGCGTCAGCGTCAACCTGGCCAATGAACGGGCCCACCTCGAATTGCTTGGCCAAGTCGATCCGGCGCTGCTGATAGCCGCCGTCGGCGCCGCCGGTTATTCCGCCACCCTGCGTCAGAGCGAAGCCGCCACGGCCCAGGCGCAACAGCAGCGCCTGAGCCACGAACGCTGGTCGCTGCTGCTGGCCATCGCCCTGGCGCTGCCGCTGGTGTTGCCGATGCTCGCCCAGCCCTTCGGCTACGACTGGATGCTGCCGGCCTGGCTGCAATTCGCCCTGGCGACGCCGGTGCAGTTCATCTTCGGCGCACGCTTTTATGTCGCCGCGTGGAAGGCGGTCAAGGCCGGAGCCGGCAATATGGACCTGCTGGTCGCCCTCGGCACCAGCGCCGGTTACGGCCTGAGTCTCTACCAATGGGCCAACGCCGGCCACGGCCATATGCCCCATCTGTATTTCGAAGCCTCGGCGGTGGTGATCGCCCTGGTGCTGCTGGGCAAATACCTCGAAAGCCGCGCCAAGCGCCAGACCGCCAGCGCCATCCGTGCCCTCGAAGCCTTGCGCCCGGAACGGGCGATCCAGGTGATCGACGGCCGCGAACAGGACGTCGCCATCAGTGCCTTGCGCCTCGACGACCTGGTACTGGTCAAGCCCGGCGAACGTTTTCCGGTGGATGGTGAAGTGGTCGAAGGCCAGAGCCATGCCGACGAGGCCCTGATCAGCGGTGAAAGCCTGCCGGTGCCGAAGCAGCCGGGAGACAAGGTCACCGGCGGCGCCATCAACGGTGAAGGCCGGTTGCTGGTCAAGACCCAGGCGCTGGGGGCGGAAACCGTGCTTGCACGGATCATCCGCCTGGTGGAGGACGCCCAGGCGGCCAAGGCACCGATCCAGAAGCTGGTGGACAAGGTCAGCCAGGTATTCGTCCCGAGCGTGCTGCTGTTGGCCCTGGCGACACTGGTCGGCTGGTGGCTGCACGGCGCGCCCCTGGAAACCGCCCTGATCAATGCCGTGGCGGTGCTGGTGATCGCCTGCCCGTGTGCCCTGGGCCTGGCCACCCCGACCGCGATCATGGCCGGTACCGGCGTCGCCGCGCGCCATGGCATCCTGATCAAGGATGCCGAAGCCCTTGAGCGCGCCCATGAAGTCAGTGCCGTGGTCTTCGACAAGACCGGCACCCTGACTTCCGGCACCCCGCGGATTGCCCACTTCAGTGCCGTGGACGGTGACGAAGCCCTCGCTCTGCAGCTGGCCGGCGCTCTTCAGCGTGGCAGCGAACACCCGCTGGCCAAGGCGGTACTCGATGCCTGCGCGGAACGTGGCCTGGCAGTGGCGGATATCCATAACAGCCGCTCATTGACCGGACGCGGTATCGCCGGCGAACTCGACGGTCGTGCCCTGGCCCTGGGCAACCGCCGCCTGCTGGACGAAAGCGGCCTGGCGGCCGGAGCCCTGGAGGCAACGGCGAGCGCCTGGGAGGCCGAGGGCCGCACCTTGTCCTGGCTGATCGAGCAGAGTCCACAGCCACGGGTACTGGCCCTGTTCGCCTTCGGCGACACCCTCAAACCAGGTGCCAGGCAGGCCATCGAGCAGTTGCAGGCGCGCCATATCAGCAGCCACCTGCTGACCGGCGACAACCGCGGCAGCGCCCGGGTGGTCGCCGAAGCCCTGGGTATCCGCGATGTGCATGCCGAAGTGCTGCCGGCGGACAAGGCCGCCACGGTCAGCGAACTGAAGAAGAGCGGCGTCGTCGCCATGGTCGGCGACGGCATCAATGACGCCCCGGCCCTGGCCGCCGCGGATATCGGCATCGCCATGGGCGGCGGCACCGATGTCGCCATGCACGCCGCCGGCATTACCCTGATGCGCGGCGATCCACGGCTGGTGCCGGCGGCGCTGGAAATCAGCCGCAAGACCTATGCGAAGATCCGGCAGAATCTGTTCTGGGCATTCGTCTATAACCTGATCGGTATCCCGCTGGCCGCCTTCGGCCTGCTCAACCCGGTGCTGGCGGGGGCGGCCATGGCCCTTTCCAGCGTCAGCGTGGTCAGCAATGCCTTGCTGCTCAAGACCTGGAAACCCGAAGACCTCGACTGAAGGAGATGGCATGAACATCGGCCAAGCAGCCCGCCAGAGCGGGCTGAGCGCAAAGATGATTCGTTATTACGAATCCATCGGTCTGCTCAAGGCAGCCACGCGCACGGACAGCGGCTATCGCCTGTACGGAGCGGACGAGTTGCATACCCTGGCGTTTATCAAGCGCTCGCGGGACCTGGGGTTTTCCCTGGAGGAAGTCGGCAAGCTGCTGACGCTGTGGCAGGATCGCCAGCGCGCCAGCGCCGACGTGAAGGCCCTGGCCCGGCAACATATCGACGAGTTGAACCGCAAGATCAGCGAACTCGCCGGGCTGCGCGATACCCTGCAGGACCTGGTGGAGCACTGCCAGGGAGATCACCGCCCGGACTGCCCGATCCTCAAGGACCTGGCATCGGGGAACTGTTGCGAGCCAACCTGAGCCCGCCCCAGGATCGTTGATCGTTCCCACGGTCCCCGTGGGAATGCAGCCCGTGACGCTCTGCGTCACAAGAGCGGACGCGGAGCATCCTGAGAGGCATTCCCACGCAGAGCGTGGGAACGATCAGCAACACGATCAGTGCTGCATCCAGGGCGGTGGCGGCTCTTCGGCCAGCTTGCCCGGCGGGGCGTCGTCTGCCGAACGGATGGCCTGGCGACGTTCTTCGTCGAAACGTGCCGCTTCGATCTCGCGCAGCACGCCACCGACATCCGCCAGTTCTTCCGGATCGTCGAACTCGCCGGTCAGGACGCTGGCCGGATGCAAGGTGCCGGCCTCGTACAGGGCCCACATTTCCTTGGCATAACGGGTGCGCCGCAGTTCCGGGGCAAACCGGCCGAAATAGGAGGCCATGTTGCCGACGTCACGCTCGAGCATGCTGAACGCGTGGTTGTTGCCGGCCGCATCCACCGCCTGGGGCAGGTCGATGATCACCGGGCCATCCGGCGTCAGCAACACATTGAACTCCGACAGGTCACCGTGCACCAGACCGGTACACAGCATCAGCACGATCTGCGAAATCAGGAACGCGTGGTACTCGCGCGCCTGGTCCGGCTCCAGGACCACGTCATTGAGACGCGGCGCGGCATCGCCGTACTCGTCCGCCACCAGCTCCATCAACAGCACGCCTTCGAGGAAATCGAACGGCTTGGGCACCCGCACGCCAGCACTGGCCAGACGGAACAGGGCCGCCACCTCGGCGTTCTGCCAGGCGTCCTCGGTTTCCTTGCGGCCGAACTTCGAGCCCTTGGCCATCGCGCGGGCCTGACGACTGTTACGCACCTTGCGGCCTTCCTGATACTCGGCCGCCTGACGAAAACTTCGTTTATTCGCCTCCTTGTAAACCTTGGCGCAACGCAGCTCGTTGCCACAGCGCACCACGTAAACAGCTGCTTCTTTGCCACTCATGAGTGGGCGCAGCACCTCGTCGACCAGACCGTCCTCGATCAGGGGTTCAATGCGTTTTGGAGTCTTCATCAGCTTTTATTGTGGGTCCTTTATTACCAAACACGCGAATGTCACTCGTTGTACGGCCATCCTCTCACAGCAGGAAGGAAGATGCCGACCTCGAATGTTCTCCAATGCACTCAATGTGCCAGATTACCGCGGCAAATCCACGAGCCCCAAGGATAATAGCTGACACTCATCAGACCACTACCAGGTGGGCACTCTGTCAGTTCCGACCATTGCCAGCCGTCGAATACTCGGCAAAAACGGGAATTTTCGCCAGACGGCCTCAATTTTTTCCTGGCCGGGCCGAAGCGCTCAGAGACAGAGGAGCGTTTGTCGGACAATCAGCACACCGCCCGCGAAACGGATTTTCAACACCGCAAGACTTTCACAGCAGCCCAGCTTCGCGCGCCATCGGTACGTCGTGGGCCCACAAGAAAAAAATCTGGAAGAATCTGGAGCGCGGATGAACATCAAGCAAAAACTGACCTGGGCGTTTGCAATCGTCGCCTGTTTGCCGGTGGTGCTGGTCGCCACCCTGGTGGTAATGAACCTGCGCAGCGAAGCGCGCAACAGCTTTGCCGACGGCAGCGGCCGGGAGATCCGCCAGGTCAGCAACGCCATGCAGCTGTTCTTCGAAGGCATCAGCCAGAACGTCGAATACCTGGCCAACCAGCCGCTGATCAAGAACAGCGATGGCAGCCTCAAGACCTACATGAGCGCCGATGCCGCCAAGGTCCCCCAGGGCGACATGGACAAGCAGGTCTACACCTTCCTCGAAGCCCTGGGCACCAGCCATCCGGCCTATGCCTACGCGATCATCGGCACCGAAGCCGGCGGCTACGTGTCCTGGCCCGACGATCCGAAGCTGAGCAACTACGACCCGCGCCAGCGCCCCTGGTACAAGACCGCCATGGCCAACCCGGGCAAGCCGCTGCGCACCGCCGCCTATTACTGGGCCCAGGACGACGCGACCTACGTCAGTACCGTGCGCACCGTCGCCAACAAGCTCGGCAACCCGGGCGGCGTGGTCAGCATCGACGTGACCCTCAAGCAGCTCACCGAGATCGTCAAGCAGATCAAGCTCGGTGAAAGCGGCTACCTGATGCTGCTGGAAAACAGCGGCAACCTGCTGGTCGACCCCAAGCAGCCGGAACACAACTTCAAGGCCCTGGGCAGCTTGGGCAGCGGTTACGCCGACCTGGCCAAGGCCGGCAAGGGCCTGGTGGAAGTCGAACTCAACGGCGAGCACTACATGGCCAATATCTGGCCTTCGGAACAACTGGGCTGGACCTTTATCGGCCTGGTCAAGCAAAGCGAAGTCATGGGCACGGCCAACCAGCTGACCTGGCTGATCGCGATCATCGCCGCCGTGCTCGCGGTGATCTTCGCCATCGTCGGCGCCAGTTTCGCCAGCCTGATCGTACGGCCGATCCGCAGCGTCTCCAGCGGCCTGGAAGGCATCGCCCAGGGCAACGGCGACCTGACCCAGAACCTGCAGATCCGCGGCAGCGACGAAACCGCGCAACTGGCGAGCTGGTTCAACCAATTCCTGGCGGCAATCCGCAGCCTGATCCAGCATATCGGCCTGTCGGCGAACAAGATCCTCGACTCGTCGCGTAATTCCACCCGGGTATCGGGCGACATGGCCGACGCCGCCGGACGCCAGCGTGAAGCGGTGGACATGGTGTCCACGGCGTTCCACGAGATGGTCGCCACCGCCAACGAAGTCGCGCGCTCCTGCAGCCAGGCGGCCGAGTCCGCCGACAGCGGCCAGCGCCAGGCCCGCGAAGGCCAGCAGCAGATCGATGCGGCCGTGCACAGCGTCGATCAGTTGAGCCAGGAGATCGAACAGTCGGCCCAGTCCATGCAGCAACTGGAAAGCGACAGCAACAACATCCAGTCGATCCTCGGCACGATCCGCTCCATCGCCGAGCAGACCAACCTGCTGGCGCTGAACGCCGCCATCGAGGCCGCTCGCGCCGGCGAACAGGGTCGCGGGTTTGCCGTGGTGGCCGACGAAGTGCGCGCCCTGGCCAAGCGCACCGCGGATTCCACGGCGGAAATCGATGGCCTGCTGGGCAACCTGGCCAAGCGCACCAGCCAGGTCGCGCAACAGATGCATGCCAGCCTGGAGGTCTCGCAACAATCGGTGACCCGCATCGGCCTGGCGCGCACCAGCTTCGGGCAGATCCGCGAGTCGGTGGACGTGATCCGCGACATGAACACCCAGATCGCCACGGCGGCGGAAGAACAGCATCAGGTGGCCGAAGACATCAACCGGCATATCAGCCAGATCCATGGCGATGCGCAGTTGGTGGCGGAACTGGCGAACTCGGCACGGCTCGATTCCCAGAGCCTGGCGGGTCTGTCCAGCGAGCTGGATGGCCTGGTGAAACGCTTCCGGACCTGAGTCGGGGGGCGACTAGCGGAACAACTCTCCCGGCGTGTAACCGAACAGGCCCTTGAAGGCCGCGATATACGCCGAGGTGGAGTCATAGCCGCAGGACAGCGCGGCACGGGTCACGCTGTCGCCCTCTTCCAGGGCACTGAGCGACGACAGCAGTCGCATGCGCTGGCGCCAGCCGCGAAAGCTCAGGCCGGTCTCGCGCTGGAACAGGCGCATCAGGGTCTTCTCGGACATGCCCAGGCGCACCGCCCATTCGCTCAAGGTCACGCCCTGCTCCGGGCTTTCGATCAACTCGTTGCACAATCCCAACAACCGCGGATGACGGGGCAACGGCAGGGAAAAGCCGACCTCCGGCAGACTCGCCAACTGGTCCAGCAACACCTGCACCAACCGCGCCTGGGCGCTGCCCTCCTGGGGATAATCCGCCGGCAGCAGGCAGAAGCTCTTGATCAGTTCCCGCGCCAGCGGCGTCACCTCCAGCACCCGGCAGCGCTCCGCCGCCCACGGGCAATCCTCGCGGCGCACATACAGGCTGCGCATTTCCGCCTGCATCGAAGTCACCACCTCATGCTCCAGCCCGGCCGGAATCCACACGCCCCACTGTGGCGGGGCAAAGAAACTGCCTTCGGAGGTATGCACCCCGAGCACGCCGCTGATGGCATAGGAAAACTGTACCCAGTCATGGCGGTGGCGCGGCGTCCAGGAGCCGGCATTCAGGCTTTCGGCACGGGCATAGAGCGGGCGCGGCAGGGCCGACAGCACGGGAATCTGTCTTTCGGGACCACGTTGTCCGTTGGTCGGCATGGATCACCCTTATGTCGCGCGATGGCTGGCGGGTGCGACCTTAGGCCAAGAACCTCCCGCCTGACAATGCCTTTGAAAACCTCTTCAGTGAGCGGCTCTGTGTGAGAGTGGACTTGTGTGGGAGCGGGCTTGCCCGCGAAGAGGCCAGTGGATGCACCAAAAGCTTCGGGGGCAAGCCCCCTCCCACTTACAAAAGTCGCTCTCCTGCAGAAGCTCGACAGACCCACCGCTATCGCCAGCAAGCCGGCTCCCACACAGACCGCAGCTTATGTGGGAGTGGGCTTGTGTGGGAGCGGGCTTGCCCGCGAAGAGGCCAGTGGATGCACCAAAGGCTTCAGAGGCAAGCCCCCTCCCACAGAGACCGCGAAGCTTTTCGCGGCCTCACCGCTCGATAATCGCCGTCACCCCCTGGCCACCGGCGGCACAGATAGAAATCAGGCCGCGCCCCTGGCCCGCCGTGTCGAGCAGCTTCGCCAGGCTCGCGACGATCCGCCCGCCGGTGGCGGCGAACGGATGCCCGGCCGCCAGGGAACTGCCCTTGACGTTGAGCTTGCCGCGGTCGATCGAGCCCAGCGGCGCGTCGAGGCCCAGGCGGGTCTTGCAGTACTCGGGATCTTCCCAGGCCTTCAGGGTGCACAGGACCTGGGCGGCGAAAGCCTCGTGGATCTCGTAGTAGTCGAAATCCTGCAGCGTCAGGTTGTTGCGCGCCAGCAGCCGCGGCACCGCATAGGCCGGCGCCATCAACAGCCCTTCGGCGCCCTTGACGAAGTCCACCGCCGCCGCTTCGCCGTCACGCAGGTAGGCCAGGACCGGCAGCCCGCGCTCCCTCGCCCATTCCTCGCTGCCCAGCAGCACCAGCGAGGCACCGTCGGTCAGCGGCGTGGAGTTGCCCGCCGTCAGCGTGCCCTTGGCGCTGCGCTCGAACACCGGCTTGAGCGCCGCGAGCTTTTCCAGGGTCAGGTCCGCACGCAGGTTGTTGTCGCGGGTCAGGCCGAGAAAGGGCGTGAGCAGGTCGTCATGCCAGCCCTCGGCATAGGCCGCGGCCATCTTCTGGTGACTTTCCAGGGCCAGTTGATCCTGCTCGCCACGGGGAATGTTCCAGGTCTGCGCCATCAACTCGCAGTGCTGCCCCATGGACAGCCCGGTACGCGGCTCGCCGTTGCGTGGCAGTTCCGGCTTCAGGTGATGCGGGCGCAATTGCAGCAGCGCCTTGAGCTTGTCGCCGGTGCTTTTGCTTCGATTGATTTGCAACAGGATCTGTCGAAGCCCTTCGTTGACCCCGATCGGCGCATCGGACGTGGTGTCGACGCCGCCGGCGATACCGCATTCGATCTGCCCCAGGGCAATCTTGTTCGCCACCAGCAGGGCCGCTTCCAGCCCGGTGCCGCAGGCCTGCTGGATATCGTAGGCCGGGGTCTGCGGCGACAGCCGCGAGCCCAGCACGCACTCGCGGGTCAGGTTGAAATCCCGCGAATGCTTGAGCACCGCCCCCGCCGCCACTTCGCCGAGGCGCAGGCCATGCAGGTTGAAGCGTTCGATCAGGCCCTCCAGCGCCGCCGTCAGCATCGCTTGGTTGCTCGCGGTGGCATAAGGGCCATTGGAGCGGGCGAACGGGATGCGGTTGCCCCCGATAATGGCAACACGGCGCAACGAATTCATAAAAAACTCCCTATTATTTGAGTGACATTGCCGCTAAAAGAGTAGGCCCTTTCCTGCAAAACGAACCAGTGACGGTCCTTTGCGGTCAACCTTTGAACCCCTGCCGCCGGAGAGCGTTCCATGTCTGACCGTTATATCGACTTCGCCAACTCGACAATCGGTCAACGCCTGGTAGGCGCCCTCGGCCTGCCGGCACCGACACGCCTGGAGCGCTGGCAAGCCGGACGCCTGCGACCGGTGGAAGGCGCCCTGCTCCTGGGCGGCGGACCACTGGCGGCAAAAGTCGGCGCATTCGCCCTGCGGCTGACCGATGCCGTCTACAGCTACGGCAGCGACGTGCCGGGATGCACCGCCTGGATTCCCGGCCACGGACCGAAGCTCAAGGCCCTGGTATTCGACGCCAGCGCGATTGTGCAGACCGACCAGCTCAAGCAGTTGCGCGAATTCTTCCAGCCGTTGCTGAGGAACCTGGAGTCCTGCGCCCATGTGGTGATCCTCGGCCGCGCCCCGCAAAGCCTGCGCGATCCTTTCGCGGCCAGTGCGCAACGGGCCCTGGAAGGCTTCAGCCGGTCGCTGGCCAAGGAATTGCGCAACGGCGGCACCCTGCAGTTGTTGCGGGTCGACGAGGATGCCGAAGATCAGCTCGAAGGCGCACTGCGCTTCTTTCTGTCGCCGAAGAGCGCCTACGTCAGCGGCCAGGTGCTGCACCTGGCGGCCTGCGCCAGCCAGGTGCAGGACTGGAGCCGCCCGCTGGCCGGGCGCAAGGCGCTGGTCACCGGCGCGGCGCGCGGTATCGGTGCGGCGATTGCCGAGACCCTGGCCCGCGACGGCGCCGAGATCATCCTGCTGGACGTACCACAGGCCAAGGCCGACCTCGATGCCCTCGCCGCCCGTCTCGGCGCGCGCAGCATTGCCCTGGACATCTGTGCCGAAGACGCCGCCACGCAACTGGTCGAGCAACTGCCCGATGGCCTCGATATTCTCGTCCACAACGCCGGCATCACCCGCGACAAGACCCTGGCGAACATGACGCCCGAGTTCTGGGACGCGGTACTGGCCGTCAACCTCAATGCCCCGCAGGTGCTGACCCGCGCCCTACTCGACAGCGGCACCCTGCACGATGCCGGCCGGGTGATCCTGCTGGCGTCCATCAGCGGCATTGCCGGCAATCGCGGCCAGACCAACTATGCCGCGAGCAAGGCCGGGCTGATCGGCCTGGCCCAGGCCTGGGCCCCGCTGCTGGGCGAACGCGGCATCAGCATCAACGCCGTGGCCCCCGGTTTTATCGAGACACAGATGACCGCGCATATTCCCTTCGCCCTGCGCGAAGCCGGACGACGCATGAGCTCCCTGGGCCAGGGCGGCCTGCCCCAGGACGTCGCCGAGGCGGTGGCCTGGCTCGCCCAGCCGGGCTCGGGAGCGCTCAGCGGTCAAGCCTTGAGGGTCTGCGGACAAAGTGTATTGGGGGCCTGAACATGCAAGTGAATTGGCAGTACCTGACCATTGCCCCCGGGCTGCCGGGGTTGTACGTACGTGCCGCCCGGCGGCGCAAGATCACCGGCACCCAGTTGCCGGCCGAGGGCCTGTGCTGCTGGGTCACCGTCGACACCAAGCGTCTGGCGGCCTACCGCAAGGTCTGTGGATTTGCCGATACCGGCCTGATGCCGGCGACCTATCCCCATGTGCTGGCATTTCCCCTGCAAATGCAGTTGCTCACCGCCAAGGACTTTCCCTTCCCCCTGATGGGCCTGGTCCATTTGAGCAACCGCATCCGCATCCTGCGTCCGCTGGGCGGGGTCACCAGCCTGCGGGTCGGCGTCCAGGTGCAGAACCTGCAGCCCCATGCCAAGGGCGCGACCTTCGACCTGCTGACCCAGGTCGACGATGCCCTGGGGCCACTGTGGGAAGCCGAGAGCCGCATGCTCTGCCGCGGAGTCGAGCTGGCGGGGGATGCGCCCGAGGAAGTCGACCGGCAACCGGGAGAACTGGCCGAACTGACCCGCTGGCAATGCCCGGCCGATATCGGCCGCCAATACGCCAGGGTTTCCGGCGACTACAACCCGATCCACCTGAGCGCTCTCAGTGCCAGGCTATTCGGCTTTCCCCAGGCCATCGCCCATGGCCTGTGGAACAAGGCGCGGACGCTGGCCGCCCTGGGCAATCACCTGCCGGCGGCGAATATCGAAATCGACGTGACCTTCCGCAAGCCGGTGCGCCTGCCCAACGAAGTGCTGCTGTATGCCAGTGCGCCGGGATCGAGCGGGGAACTGCGCCTGACCGGCGCCGGAGAGCTGGAGCACATGACCGGCAACTGGCATCCCATCGGCTGAGCCACGACCGCCAAGCTGACAGCTTGCTGACCGTGATGAATATTTCATCCGCCCGCGGTGTTCTCCCAGTAGCAAGGCCCTTGCTTCCCGTTCTCATCCGCCGGAAGCTAGTCGCCTTGAAGGAGAACACTGCGCATGAACCTCGACGAACTGACCCAACGCCTGCACGGCATCCGTGATCGCAACGACTGGAAACAATTCCACAGCCCGAAAAACCTGGCGATGGCCGCCAGCGTGGAAATGGCCGAGCTGGTGGAGATCTTCCAGTGGCTGACGGAAGCCCAGTCGCGCCAGTTGCCGGCGGAAAAGCTGGCCCATGCCGGGCAGGAAGTCGGTGACATCATCCTTTATCTCCTGCTGCTGTGCAGCGAACTGGGGCTGGACATGAACGAAGTGGTGCGAGCCAAGCTGGCCGACAGCGAACGGCGGTTTGCCCAATGAGCGACCGTCATTTCGATCAACTGGCCACGCGCTTCGCCGAGAAAATCTACGGCGGTGCCAAGGGGGCGATCCGCCTGGCGGTGCTCCAGGCCGACCTTGCCGAAACCCTGCCGGACCGGCCATTGCGGGTACTGGACATCGGTGCCGGGCTGGGCCATATGTCGTTGTGGCTGGCCGAGCGCGGTCACCAGGTCACCCTCGCCGAACCCGCCGAGCCGATGCTCGAAGGGGCACGCCAGCGCTTCGCCGAGGCGGGCCAGCCGGCGACCTTTATCCAGGCGCCCTGGCAGGACCTGCTCGGGCAACTCACCGAGCCCTATGACCTGGTGCTGTGCCATGCGGTGCTGGAATGGCTGGCCGAACCCCATGCGATCCTGCCGGTGCTGCACCAGTTGACGCGACCACAGGGCTGGCTGTCCCTGGCCTTCTACAATCGTGATGCGCTGATCTACCGGAATCTGCTCAAGGGCCATTTCCGCAAGATGCGCAAGAACGACATGGCCGGCGAAAAGCAGAGCCTGACCCCGCAGCAGCCCCTCGATCCACGGGAGCTGGCGGCGCGACTCGAAGGCCTGTGGGCAGTCGAGACCCAGAGTGGCGTGCGGGTCTTCCACGACTACATGCCGGTCGAGTTCCAGGCCCGTGCCGAACTGATCGACCTGCTGGAAATGGAGCTGGCCCATCGTCGTCACCCAAGCTTTGCCGGGCTTGGGCGTTACCTGCACTGGATCTGCCGTCCGGTGTGATGCGGAGGATGCAATGAATCGCCGTTTTGTCCTGTTGACACTGTGCCTGGGGCTCGCCGCCTGTTCGAGCCCGAACCCTTATACCGCCGACTCGCGGCCGATCCCGCCGGCCCCACCGCAGGCGGCCGGGACCCTGGACCTGAGCGCGTACCCGGCACCGGCCCGTGACTATGGCCGCTATCGCACCTGGGCCTGGCTCAATGACCGGCTGCCCGCCGGCACGACCTGGGCCGATTCGGCGCAACTGGCCGAGATGGTCGGCAACGCCCTCGACGAGCAGGGTTTGCGCCCTCGCCGCGCCGATGCCCCGGCAGACCTGCGGGTCAGTGCCGACGTGCATCTGGAAAAACGCCTGCGCCAGGTCCAGGAAGACTATGGCTATGCCGGCGCCTACGGTGGTGGTCCGTACGGAAACCGCTACGGTATGTATAACAGCGTGCCGATCGTGCGCACCTATGAAGTCCAGGTGCTCGTAGCGCGCATCAGCCTGTTCGACGCCGCGACCGGTCAGCCGGTCTGGAGCGCCAGTGCCGAAACCAGTAGCCAGGGCAACCAGCTCGAACGCGCGGATGCCTTGCGCGAAGCGGTGCACAAAGCCCTGGCCGCGTATCCACCCAGCTAGACAACCTCGCCAGGCAACCGGAGAAAAATCATGTTCCGCCGTCTCGCTTTAGTAGCTTTCGCTGTGCTGCTCAGTGCCTGCCAAACCGCCCAGGTCAGCCACGACTTCGACGCCAGTCGCGATTTCGCGGCGTATCGCAGCTGGAGCTGGAAAGAACCCGCCCTGCAATATCGGCCGGACGATCCACGGATCAAGAGTGACCTGACTGAGCAACGCATCCGCCAGGCAGTCAGTGAACAGCTCGACCAGCGTGGCTTGCGTCCTGCACCGGCCGGTGGCAAGGCCGATGTGCGGGTGCAGGCCTACCTGATCGTCGACAACCGCCAGCAGCAGATCAGCACCAACTACGGCGGTGGCTGGGGTGGCCCATGGCGTGGCGGCGGCTTCTGGGGCGGCCCGGGATACAGCGAAACCCGCAATGTCGACTATCAGGTCGCGACGATCCAGGTCGACCTGCTCGATGGCAAGGACGGCAAGCTGGTCTGGCGCGGCAGTGCCGAACAGGTGGTCAACGAAACGCCAACCCCGGCCGAGCGCAGCGCCGCCATCAACAAGACCGTGGCCCAGGTGATGGCGAACTATCCGCCCCGCTAGCAGCTCCCGGGGTGCCTGGGCGGACGCCTTCGCGGGCAAGCCCGCTCCCACGGTTTCGCGGGCGAGTCCGGATATCGACTACGACCAGGAACCTCCAGGAGCGGTCTTGCCCGCGAAGACGGCAGCCCAGGCCCCAAGACACTTCTGCCCCTCCCGCTTTCCATCAGTCGCCAAACCGGCGACTCGCCAGCCCCCCCTTCCAGCCTTGACTACACTGCCATGCAGTACAGGAAAGTAAGCGCTCGGCCATGCGCCGGCAAAGGAGTGCTCGATGTCTTTCCCTCGCCGTCCAATGGCGTTCCGCGGCCCGTCGAGGCAACGCGGCGCAATCGGCCTGATGGCCGCCCTGACCCTGGGGCTGGCACTGTTGTGCATGGTGGTGGTGGTTGATAGCGGGCGGTTGTACCTGGCGAAACGGACGTTGCAGCGGGTCGCAGATAGCGCCGCACTGGAAGCGGTGAGTCGTGGTGGAAACTGTCTTCCAGGGTTGAGCGCCGCCGTTTATGCAACCCAAAGCGCCAACAGGAATTCCTTTGCGGTCAGTCCTGGCAGCACACTGACAACCGCTTGCGGCACGCTGGTGACAGGCGCCAACAATCTACGCACCTTTTCAGTGAGTGCCAGCCGCTCCGACGCCGTGCGCGTCATTGTCACTCGCTCCGTCCCCACCAGCATTGCCGCCGGAATCGGATCGCTGTTTTCTGCCGGGCCCACCAGTCTGAACACTCAGTTGACGGCTACGGCGGTAGCGGCACAGCCGTTGCCTTTTCTGGCACAGCTGAATATCCGGAGCACCTTGCTCAGTGTCGATACCGCAAGATCCAATATCCTGAACCCTCTTTTTTCCGGGCTGCTTGGGGGGAATGTAAATATAAGCGCCGTCGGTTGGGACGGCCTGGTCAAGACCGATATAAACCTGTTGAGCTACATGGACCAACTGGCAATTGAACTGGGCGTGACAGCGGGTGACTACACCGCGCTGCTGAACACGCAAGCCAGCGTGACAACATTCATCAAAGCGGCCGCAAACGTGCTGAATGCCAATGGCGCGACGGCCAATGTAATGACTGCGCTTGGCAACTTGCAGATCGCCGCGACCGGCGCCAATCCCATAAAACTCGGTGATTTGCTGAAGCTCCAGACAGGCACTCAGTCAGCGGGACTGGATGCCAATATCCAGCTGTTTCAACTGCTCCAGGGCTTCATCCAGCTAGCAAGCAAAAATAGTGCAGCGGCGGCCTCTCTGCCGGTGAGCGTGCTGGGAGTGCTGGGGGTAAGCACATCATTGAGCGTCGTCCAACCTCCGCAGTTCTCTGCAATAGGTGACCCGCGGCTGGCAAAACAGAACCCTACGGGCCCGAATCAGATTGCCGTCCAGACAGCCCAAGTCAGGGCGCTGATTTCCGTGGACACCTCACTGATCAACGCAGTGCTGCAGTTGGTCAACTCGATACTGAGCGGTGTCGTAGGCGCAATAAACACACTCCTGGCTCCCGGTTGCCTGCTTGGTGGAACCTGTACACAGACCGATCTCCAGCTACTGGGCAACCTGGATCATATAGACATAGGTCTCGAAGTCGGCGTAGGAGCCAGTCATGTCACCGACTACAGCTGTCCGGTGGCCAGCTCCGGCAGTAAAAGCCTGTCCGCCAGTTCTACCACGGCTGCCGGGGCACTGAAGATAGGCCACATAGACCGTAATCTCTGGCTGTCTGGTTCTCCGACCGAAAGCGTCACACCACTGACACTTGTGGATATTGGCAGCAAAACGTGTCACGGAAACACATGCGGCCCCCGTACGCCATTCGCGGGCGGAGGTAGTGAGCTGATTGTGAATATCCCGCTTGATCAGACCACCGCGCCCAATATGGTTTTCAACAACCCGCCCGATGTGAACAGTGGCCAGACGCTGATCCAGCCAGTCCCCAGGCCAACTGCCCAGAGTATCCTCACAAACGCACTGAACAACCCCATAATCATCACGCACTCTCCGACCATCAACGCAGGTTTGATAGGTGCGTTGATGAACGGCCTGCTGTCGGCACTGGCTCAAGTTCTCAACCTTTTGACTTCGGCGCTCACCGGATTGCTCAGTGGCTTGATTACGCCCCTGCTGAACAATCTGCTTTTCAACCTGGGGATTGATATCAACAACGTCAACGTCGGCGCCAACCTGACCTGCGGCCAAACCGGAAAAGCCTATCTAGTGATCTAGAACCAGCGGCAACTCCACACAGAACCGCGCCCCATCGTCGCCATTGCGCACGGTCATGCGGCCGCCCATGTTCTCGACGATGCCGTAGCTCACCGACAGGCCCAGGCCGGTGCCGATGCCCACCGGCTTGGTGGTGAAGAACGGTTCGAAGATCCGTTCCAGCAACCGGGGATCGATGCCGCCGCCGTTGTCCTCGACGATCAGCCGCACAACCCGCTCATCGCGCTCGGCCGTGACCGAGATCCATGGCTCGAAATCGCGATTTTTCTCGCGCTTGCTCAACAGCGCATCCCGGGCATTGACCATCAGGTTGATCAGCACCTGCTCCAGTTGATCGACAAAGCCGCGCACCTGGACCTCGAACTCGATCGGCGGCACGCGCAACTCCACGCCCTTGCCTTTCATGCCCTCGCTCAGCAGCGACAGCGTGCCTTCGACCGCCTGCACGGGGTTGAACGGCGCGGCCTCGATTTCCGAACGACGGCCGAACACCCGCATATGGTCGACCACCCGCGCCGCGCGCTGGACCTGGGCGTCGATGCGGTTGAGCTTGTCCTGCAGGTAGTCGATCTGCACATCGCCGTTGCCCAGGCGCTTGAGCACGTTGACGATGGCCATGCGCATCACGTTCAGCGGCTGGTTGATCTCGTGGGCCAGGCCGGTCGCCATCTCGCCGAGGGTGGCCATTTTCGCGCTCTGGGTCAGTTGCTGCTGGGAGCGACGGACCTCGGTGTTGTCGCGGCCCACGGCCTGGACTTCGAGCAACTGCCCCTGTTCATCGAACACACCACGGTCCGACCAGATCCACCAGGCATGCTCGCGCCCGGGCAACTGCAGGCTGATTTCCGCGGTGCTCACCGGCTGTTCGGGGGTCAGTTGGGCCAGGCGCTGGACAAACGCCGCCTGTTGCTCCGGCGACATCCAGCTCCCCAGGTTCACCCCCGGCAGTTGCTCGGGCGCGCATTCCAGGTAGCTTGCCAGGGGCTTGTTGCCGAAAATCAGGGTCAGGTCCGGGCGGTAGCGACAGATCATCGCCGGCGAATCCTCCACCAGGATCCGGTAGCGTTCCTCGCTTTTCTCGATCCGCTCGGCGGCCAGGGTCGCCTCGGTGACATCCATCCACAAGCCCACCGCTTCCACCGGCAAGCCCAGGTCATCGCGCAACAGTCGCGCCTCATCCAGCAGCCAGTGGTACTCGCCGCCCTTGTCGCGGATCCGGTAGCGGCAACTGACATGGCCCTCGCGCAACAGCTGGCGGGTACGCTCGAAATAACGATCGCGGTCCTCGGGGTGAATCCATTGCACCAGGCCGCCCCCGGCACAGTCGGCCAATGCCAGGCCGAGCAGCGGCAGCAGGCTGTCGCTGAAGAACACCGGGACCAGGGCACCTTCGACATAGCGCTGCACATAGATCACCGCCGGCGAACTGGCGATCAGGTTGTCCAGCCGGGCATGGGCGGCAGCGGCGGCCTGTTCCTGGTTCTTGACGTCGCTGATATCGAGCATGAAGCCGACGATGCGCTGCGCCTCGCCTGCCCCCAGCGCCTGCCCCTGCAGTCGATACCAGCGGGCAGCGCCGGCCGGATCTTCCTGGTACAGGCGCACGCAGAGCAGCATGTCCTTGCCCTGCTGCAAGTCGCGCATGCGGCTGGCCAGTTCCTGGCGATCGGCGGGATGGATCAGGGCCAGCCATTCGTCCATGGACACTATCGAGGCCGTCTCGCCAAGCCCCAGGCCCATCGCCAATGACGCCGCCAGTTGCAATTCGTCCCTGGTCGGCGACCACTCCCACCAGCCCGTCCCCAGCAACCCTTGCAACACGTCCAGGCGTTCCAGTTGCAGATGATGACGCTGCTGGCGCCAGCGGCTGAGCAGCGGCGCGGCCAGGGCCGCCGCCAGTAGCAGCCAATCCTGGTCCGTCAGCTCCGGTGCCCGTTGTTGTACCGGGTAGAAACCGAACAGCAGCCAGGCGGCCACGCCATGGTCATCGCGAAAGGGCACGAGGAAACCATCGGCATTGCCCATGAATCCCTGCAAGCGCAGGTGCTCGCTCAAGCCATCGCGCACGCCCAAGCGCAACGGCGCCATGCCGTTGAGGCTGTCCAGGCCGGCGCCCAGGGCCTGGCCGGTGTGCCAGAGCGTCGGCGCATCGTGACCCCGGTAGTGACTGTGGATCTGCCACTGTTGCTGCGACTCGTCCAGCAGGGCCAGGGCCACGCAGGGGATGTGCCAGCGCTGGGCGAGGCTCTGCAGTTGATCCGCCAGCACCTGCGGCAGGCGCGCCAGGCTGCACAGGCGCAATTGCTCGCTCAGCTGTGCGGCGAAATGCTGAAGGTGTTCGCGGCTCTCCGAAACCTGGTTGTGCCTGAGCAGGTCGCCGATATCCAGCGCCTGCAACAGCCAGCCCCCCTGATGTGACTGGAGCCAACCGCGGGTCTGCACGACTTGCCCGGCCAGGCCATTGAAGTCCAGGTCGAGGCTGTGCCCGAGCCAATCGGCCGGCACGCCTTCCACCGACAGCCGGCTGGACAGCGCCAGCAGGTCGCGCAGCCGATACGGCCTGCCATGGGGCAATGCTGCGAGCCCGTGGCGCAACGGGCCGCCCACGCTGAGGACGTGCCCTTCTTCGTCGAGCCGGATCTGCAACCCCGCCGAGGAGGTGGTCGGCTCGGGCAGCAGGACAGGAGCCGGTTCGCCCGCCCGGCCGAGCAGGCGCCCGAACAGCTTCTCCCCTGAGTTCAAAACTGCATGCTCGTGGTCGAGGTGAGAGTGTCGGGCAGGCTGGGCACCGTGCCGATGCCGGGCAGGACCAGGAAAGGCAGAACGTTACGCAATCTCGAGGTTGGATAGCTGATGGTGACGGTGAGCACTTTCGCCGCGGTAAACTGCGTGGTGATATCACCGTTCTGAAAGTTCAGCGCCGTCGGGATCCAGCCCAGCCTCTGCTGCGCGGCGGCCTTGGCCGTGGTCTGAACCAGGGCCGGGTAGCCTGCGGCGTTCGGATCAACCGCCACCGCTTGTCGTGCCGCCTCGGCCGTCGCCGCGTTGAATGACTGCATCATCAGCAGCGGCAGGCTGTAGCTGACCAGCCCATAGAGCACCGCGAAAAAAATCACGAACACCAGCGCGAACTCGATGGCGGCGGCGCCTTTTTGCTTTTCGGGGAGGCTTGGGGTCATGACTGCGTCTACCCTGACAACTGCACGTAGCTATCAGCATAGAATCATTCGCCGGAAAGGGACGTTTTTTACCCGATGCACAGCCTTGTCCTGCTTCTCTGGTTCGCTCTCTGCGCCGCGCAGGATCTGCGCCAACGGGAAATCGCCAACAGCCTGACCCTGGGTGCCGCGGCACTGGCCCTGGCCTATCTGCTCTGGACCGGCACGACCTGGCTGGGGGCCACGGCGCAACAAGGCGGCTGGGCGTTTCTGCTGGCGTTGCTGTTCACCCTACCCGGTTACGCCACCGGGCGACTCGGTGCCGGCGACGTCAAGCTGCTCGCCGCACTGGCGCTGGCGAGCGACAGCCGCTACCTGCTCGGCACCTTTATCGGCGCCGGCGTGGCCAGTGTCCTCTGGCTCTGGCTGGGCCCCAGGCTGTGGTCACGGCTGGGTCAACGTCTCAGGCATGTCCTGCGCCATCTCGAACCTGGCCTGTCAAGGAAACAGCCATTCGCGCCCTTCCTGTGGATCGGCCTTTTTTGTATGACACTCGGCATCCATTAGTCGCGGTCCAGGCTACTTCTATGTACATAGTAGGAAAGTGCGTCTACTTTAATTCAAAAGCCCCCGAAGCTGCGCGTGTGGGCAGGGAACTCGTAGTCATTGGCTCGTAAGGCATGGAGTGGCGCGTGAACAAGCTTGTATCGCAAGTGAAGGTGCTGGTAGTCGACGACCAGCCGCTGATCGTGGAAGAACTCTGCGAGTTTCTGGAAAGCAGCGGTTACCGCTGCATCCCCTGCCTCTCCAGCCGCCAGGCCATCGAGCGGTTCAGGGAAGATGCCAGCATCGGGCTGGTCCTGTGTGACCTGCACATGCCCGAGCTCGACGGCATCGAGCTGGTCCAGGAGCTGCAACGCCTGGCCGGCAAGCGGCGGATCTTCGAGTCGATCATGCTGACCGGCCGTGCCGACAAGCAGGACGTGATCAAGGCGTTGCGCGCCGGGATTGCCGATTACTACCAGAAGCCCGTGGACCTCGACGAATTGCTCGAAGGGATCCAGCGCCAGGAGGCGGTGATCGCCGAACGCAGCCAGAGTGACAACCTCGGTCACCTGAATCAGAAACTGCAGTTCCTCGCCGAGTCCATCGACGATCTCTATCACGACCTGGACATGGTTCGCCGTGCCCCCCAGGGCGCGCGTGATGTCGCTAGCGGGGACGATCCGAACGACGCCGACAACCTGGAAATACCGGCCATCTTCAATCAGCTGTCGCCCCGGCAGGTGGATGTGGCGCGGCTGGTGGGCAAGGGCCAGACCAACTACCAGATCGCCTGTGAACTGGGCATCACCGAAAACACCGTGAAGCTCTACGTGTCCCAGGTATTGCGCCTGACCCACATGCACAACCGTACGCAACTGGCCCTGGCCCTATCGCCCGGCGGTGCGCGCCAGCGGGACGTCACCGCGCACTGAGCGTCCCCGAGACCGGCGGTGCCCATCAGCACGCTTCGCGGGCAAGCCTGGCTCCCACAGTGTTGTGTCGCACAAAAAAATCGACGGCCGACAAAAACCGTGGGAGCCGGTATGCCGGCGATGGCGCCTGCTCAGGCGCCGAATGACTCGGGGGCAGGCTCAGTTGCCCTTCACCTTGCCCCCTTCATCCTGCTTGTAGAAATCCGGAATCGGATGCTTGTAGCTGTCCAGCCAGCGCTGCATACTCTGTTCGCGCTCGCTGGGCGTCGCCACCTGGGGCGTGGGCGAACGTTGCTGGCCCTGGAGCTGCAACTGCAGCCAGTTTTCCGTCTCCTGCTGATAGCGCGACGACGGTCCCGGCTCGATGGCCTGGACCGTCGATGACAACAACAGACACCCTGCGGCCAACCCTGCTCGATAGTTCATCTCGTTCTCCCTGGCCTCAACCTGGCCTCGACTTACTTGACCGCCGGCTTGTCCGCCCCGGCCACCACCGCCACCTGATCCGATCCGGAGCCTGTCGGGTTCTTGAGTTGCTGCGCGCGGGCCTGGGCGTCGCCGACCTGTTCGGGACTCAGGCCCAGGCGGGTCACCAGTTGGGCCGCCTGGCTCCAGTTGTCCTGGTAGATCAGCAGCGTGACCAGGTTCACCGCGGCCAGTGGGTCGGACTGCTTGAGTTCGATGGCGGTGAGGAACTCGAAACGCGCATCCTCCAAGCGCAATTGATTGAGGTAGACCACCCCCAGGTCATTGCGCACCTTTTCATCGGTCGGCGCCAGGCGCGCCGCTCGCTGCAAATGCGCCATCGCCTGGCCGTTGTCCTTGCGCGCGGCGGCCAGTTGCCCGAGCCCATGCTCGCCCTCGGCCGCCAGGCAGGTGCCGAGCAGGCTGCGGTACAGCGGCTCCGCCTCGCCGCGGCCCAGTTGCCGATAGACCCGGGCCTTGCGCAAGCGCACCTCGTCCAGGCTCTCCGGCAGCTTCTGCAGATTGGCGAGACTGGCGTGCAGCTTGCCCTCGTTGGCCATATCGTCCGCCAGGTTCAGCGACAGCTCCTGATCGGCACTCGGTTTGCCGCAACTGCCCCCCGTCCCCGTGAGTGCCGCCCACGGCGCGCGCCCATCCGTGGCACAACCGCCCAGGGCCAACAGGGCCAAGCCCGCAATCACCGCTTTCATCGCATCACTCCCTAGGTCGTGGCAAAGGCCCTGGCCAAGGCGGTAAAGCCCGGCCCGGCGAGGACAATCAATAACGCCGGAAACAGAAACACCATCATCACCACCGACATCTTCGCCGACATCTTGGAGATGTATTCCTGCAGGCGGGTCAGGCGCCGGTCGTCCAGCAACTGCTTGAGCGCCAGCAGCGATTTCATCGCCCCGCCGCCCTGCTGGATCAATTGCTGGAGAATCACGCAGGTGTCGTCGAATTCGTCCACCGCCAGCAGCCGCGCCGCCTTGCCCAGCTCTTCACCGAGCTCAAGGCCGGAATCGACCCGCGCCAGCACCAGGCGCAGTTCGCTGGTCAGCACCGGCAGCAACTGCCGGGACTCGTTGGCGAGCACCCGCAACGCCTGCTCCACGGCCATGCCCGATTCAAAGAGGATCCGCAGCAGCGGGATAAAGGTCGAGACCTCGATGGCCACCTGTTTCTGGCGGTTCCTGGCGACTGCCGCCAGCACACGCTTGGGCAACAGGTAACCCGCCGCCAGGGCCAGAAAGGGGGCGATCCAGGGGGATTCGACCGTGGGGAAAAACACGCCCTGGCCCAACAGCACAACCCCCAGTGCCAGCAACGGCACGCCGATCTGGCTGGCGGCATACAGCGAGCGCTGGCTCGCCTTGCGCCACCCGATACGGTTGAGCAACACCTGGGTTTCGTTATCCAGGCTCACCGAGCGCTGGCCGAAGCGGCTATCGCCCAAGGCCCGCAACCAGCCGCCCAGCTTGCCGGTTTCGCGCACCATATGCCCCTGCAGGCGTTGCGTCACCGCCCGTTCGCGCTGGCGGTCCCGCAACAGACCGCCGACCATCAGCACCAGGGCGGCGAGAAACAACAGTGCGCTGATCAACAGGGCCATCTCATACGCTCCGCAACATGCGCCACAGCGCCAGGCAACCGAACACCTGCAGGCCGAAGGAAACCAGCAACATGCGCTGGCCGCTGGGGTCCTGCCACATGTTCAACAGGTAGCCGGGATTGGTCAGCATGAAGTAGCCCGCCACGCTGACCGGCAACAAGGCCAGGACAACCGCCGTCATGCGTGTCTCGCCGGTCATGGCGCGCAGTTGCCGCGCGCCTTGCTCACGCTCGCGGATCAGCTTGATCAGGTTCTCCAGCAGCTCGCTGGCATTGCCGCCATAGCGGTGATTGACCTTCAGGCCGAGCGCCAGGAAACGAAACTCCTCGCGCTCGTAGAACTCGGCAAAATCATTGGCCGCCTCGGGCAGGCTGACCCCCAGATCGACATTGCGGCGCACCCGGCCCATGGCCTCGCGTAGCGGATCCGCCGACGCGTCGATGCCACCGAGGATCGCGTCGGCCAGGGTCTTGCCGGATTTCAGGCTGCGCATCGCATGGTCGAGCACGGGCGGCAGTTGTTCGACCATGCGTCGTACCCGGCGCCGGTAGCGCCAATCGACAAACAGGCGCAGGCCCAGCGGCGGCACCACCAGCATGACCAGCACGCCGATCAGGCCCGCTCCCGCCCAGCCCACCAACACGAGCACTGCCCACATCACCAGCCACAGGCCCAGCCGCTCCCCCGGGCGGTCGAAGCCGGCACGCAGAAACAGCCGATCCAGGCGATTGCGGGTCGGGCTCACGGCACTGACCAGCTCCGGCTGCCCCTCGGCCAGCCGGCTCAATACCCGCTCATTGCCGGTCTTGCGCATGCCCAGGTAGAACAGGCGCACCGAGGCGCCGAGCAGCAACAGGCCGATCAGACCGAGCAACAGCGCACCGAGCATGGTCGAGCCTCCTCAATCATCAAAGGTCAGCGACGACTCGCGTCGCAGCTTGTCGCCCGCCGGATTGACGGCATCGCGCAGGAACCCGAAACCGCTCCGCCGGTCCAGGCGGAACAGGGTGTTGGTGACATAGACGTCGTCGCGCACCCCGACCACTTCCACCACCTCGCTGACACAGCGTCGACCGTCGGGCATGCGGGTCAACTGGATCACCACGTCCAGTGCCGCGCAGATCATCTGACGCAGGGTCTTCTCCGCCACCTGGCGTCCGGTCAGCCCCACCAGGGTCTCCAGGCGCAGCAGGGCATCCTGGGCATTGTTGGCGTGCACGGTGCTCATGGAACCGTCGTGACCGGTGTTCATCGCGGTCAGCACATCGAGCACTTCGACGCCGCGGATCTCGCCGAGGATGATCCGGTCCGGACGCATCCGCAGGGCGTTGCGGATCAGGTCGCTGGACTTCACCTCGCCATGGCCCTCGGCGTTCGGCGGACGGGTTTCCAGGCGCACCACGTGGGGATGATTGAGCTGCAGCTCGGCGACGTCTTCGATGGTGACCAGGCGTTCATGGCGATTGATCAACTGGCTGAGGATATTCAGCAAGGTGGTCTTGCCAGTGCCGGTGCCGCCACTGATCAGCACGTTGCAGCGCTTGCCCACGGCCTCCTGGAAAAACTCGAAAATAGCCTGGTCGATGGTCTGCATCGCCACCAGGTCGCTGCTCTTGAGCATGTCCTTGCGGAACTTGCGGATCGACAGGCACGGCCCGTCCAGGGCTATCGGCGGGATGATCGCGTTGACCCGGCTGCCATCGGGCATCCGCGCATCGACCATCGGCGACGATTCGTCCAGCCGGCGGCCGAGGGGCGCGAGAATACGCTGGATGACCCGCTCCACATGATGGTCGTCGATAAACCGCAGGTCGCTCTGGTGCAGGATGCCGTCGCGCTCGACAAACACCCGGTGCGGGCCGTTGACCAGGATCTCGGTCACCGCCGTATCGCGCAGCAGCACTTCCAGCGGACCGAAGCCGGTGAGTTCGTCGACGATCTCTTCGGCCAGCCGCTCCATCTCGTAGCGGGAAATCGCCAGGTGCAGGCGCGACACGTACTCGCCGACCTTGTCGATGACAAACTGCGCCAGGGCCTGGCGCGAACCTTCCAGCAGGTTCTTTCCCGACTCCTCGATGGCATCGATGATGTAGCGGTGCAGGACCAGCTTGAGGCCTTCGTGGTCGGTGTTGCCGGCCGACGAGCGCGACTGGCCGCCAAACAGTTTCTCGGCCATCACTTGTGTCCCCAGAGCCGGTTGAGCCAGCCCTCGGCCGTTTTGGTGCGTCCCTCGGAACGCTTGGCCAGGCGTTCACCCAGGGTCTTGAGGCCCTGGGTCAGCGCTTCTCGGGGGGCCAGTTCGAACAGGGTCTGGCCCTGGTTCTTGGCATTGAGCCGGACCTCGGCGCCATAGGGCAGCACCGAGATGACCTCGAAGCCGAAGGTCTTGCCGAGGGTTTCCGAATCCGGCGAGACACCCTTGAGGTAGCGGTCGACCAGCAGCCGGGCGTGGTCGAGCTTCATGCCTTTCTCGCGCCACAGGTTGAGCACCGCCAGGTTGCGTCGGCAGTCGAGGACACTCTGGTCGGTGTACCAGAGCAGCTTGTCGCAATGGCTGACAAAGGTACGCAGGGCTTCGCTATCGGACTGCCCGGTGAGGTTCACCACGATGTGCTGGAAGTGCTGGCGCAGGGCGCTGAGCAGCATGTACAGCTCGGCGGCGCTGGTGCGCTTGAGCGGCTCGTCGCCGCTGGCGTAGGCCAGGATGCGCAGGCCCGCCTCGGCGCTGGTGAAGGCGCTGTCGATCATCGTCGCATCCAGCCGGCGCAGATGACGCAGGGCATCGCCGAAATGAAACGAACTTTCCAGGCCCAGCAGCGCCAGGCTGTCGCCACGGGGCAACCCCAGGTCGAGCAGCAGGGTCTGTTGCCCGCTCTTCTGCACCACCAGCGCCAGGTGCGTCGCCAGCAACGCCCCGTCGGCATTGCCCTGGACCCCATAGAGCACGGTAAAACCACCCAGCTGGGTGCTCGGCGTCACCGCCGGCAGGCGCTTGCTCAGGCGCCGGACCAGGCCGGCCACTTCACTGGAACGCGAGCCGTAGGCGACGAAATCCCGGGCACCGGCACGCATCGCATTGAGCACCAGTTGGTTATCCATGCCATCGCCGAGGGCGACGATCGCCAGCATCGGCTTGGCCTCCAGCACGCCCTCGATCAGGGCGCTCTGGGCCACCAGGTTCTCGCGGTCGAGGCCGACGAAGATCAGCCCGGCGAAAGTGACGTCCACCAGCGACAGCAATTCATCGAGGCTGCCGCCGGCACTGACCACCTGCCCCAGCGGCGCCAGCGCGCCTTGCAGCCACTCCAGGTCGGTGGTGTTGCGGGTGATTGCCAGGAAGGTCTGGCTCAGGCTCTGGCTCATTGCGATAACCCACTGCGGCGGTCGTAGTTGCCGTTGTCGAGGAAGAACAGCCGGAACCAGTTCGGGTCGTACTCGCGCAGTTTCTCCCCGGGCAGGCCGGGCAACTGGGCATCCGCCGCCAGCGGCTGGACCAGGTGCGGGGTGACGATCATCAGCAGTTCCTGCTCTTCACGCTTGAGGCTCGAGTTGCGAAAGAACGCGCCCAGCACCGGTATCTCGCCGAGTCCGGGGAGCTTGTTGACCTGGGAGCTGTTGCGCGTGCTGATCAGGCCACTGATGACGAAGCTCTCGCCATCGGCCAGGGAAATGCTGGTATCGGTGCGCCGGATGGTCAGCGCCGGCACCGGTGTGCCGGAAATGGTCACCGCGTTGCTGTAGTCCAGCTCGCTGACCTCGGGTGCGACTTTCAGGGTGATGCGGTTTTTGCCGATCACCGTCGGCGTCAGTGTCAGGCGGATACCGAACTCCTTGTACTCGATGGAGATGGTGTCGCTGCCGCTGCTGGGTACCGGGATCGGGATCTCGCCACCGGCCAGGAAACTCGCGCTCTGCCCGCTCAGCGCCACCAGGCTGGGACGCGCCAGGGTGTAGGCGAAGCCGCTGCTTTCCAGGGCATTGATCAGGGCTTTGACCCGTCCGCCGCCAAAACCGATATTGAAGTTGCTGTTATCGAAAGGCAGTCCACCGGCAACCGTGACCAGGCCGCTGGCAGCACTGGCGCCCAAGCTGCCCCCGGGTGTACTGAAGAGGAAATTGTGGCCCTGGCCGAAAATCGAGGTTCCGGCTTCCTTGAGCTTGGTCCGGCTGACTTCGACAAAACGAATGTCGGTCTGTACCTGGCTGGGCAACGAGGGATCCGCCGAAGGGGCTGCCGAAGCCGTGGTCAGCCCCGCCGTAGCCTTGCCCTGGACGAACACCATGCTCTGGCGCGGCGTGCTGGAGCAGGCCGTCCAGACCATCAGGCTGGTGGCCCCCGGCGCCATGCCGGTGAGCAGGAACGCCTGGTTGCCGTTGAGGTGCACGTCGGCGATCTTCGGATCGCCCACCGCCAGCCGGGTGATTGCCACCGGCGACTGCAACGCCTGCTGCTGGCCTTCGCCCACTTCCAGCACGGCCGGCAACTGCCCGAGGCCGGAGCAGGATGCCGTCGAAGCCGCCAGCACCGACTCCAGCGGCAAACTCCCCAGGACCAGGGCCCAGACCACGCGTTTGACGCTCGACAGCGATCCACTCATGCGGAACTTCCTTGCAGGTCAGGGCGTTTGTTGACTGATTTGATTGCCACGAATCACCTCGACACCGCGGCCATGTCCCGTTCCCGGCGTCGCCAGGGACTGGCCCCTGGGCGCGCCGGCCAAGGCCAGCTGGGTGAACTGGAACAACTCGTGGTTGGCGGTCTCGAGGTGGCCCGTGCCGACGTTTTCCCCGGCCCAGTAGCGCGGCAACAGATGCTCGTCGGCACTGCGCACGGCCAGGCGCAAGGTGCCGACCTGGGTCGCCAGCATCAGCCGGCTCAGCAGTTGTTCGGGCACCGCCAGGACCACGGTGCGGGCACCGGCGCGCCGCTGCTCCTGGCGGACACGGTCGTCCGCCGTCAGCGCCGGCGTGGCGGGCTTGCCGTCATTGGTCAGGCCCAGTTGCTCGCCGACACTGAGCAGGCGCATCGCCGGGATCACCACCTGGGCCGACTGCTGCAGGTTGCTCGCATCCTGGCGCAGGAACAGCAGCACATCGACATAGTCGCCCGGGGTCAACTGACCTCCAGCGCCGATCACTTCATCCACCGCCACCGCCAGCGCGCGCTCATCGGCACGGATCATCCGCGCCAACGGGCCACCGGCCTGGAAGCTTTCGTCACTGAGCCAGGTCCCGGCTTTCAGGGGACGCCAGGGTGTGCGGTCGACCGCCTGTTGCAACGAACCCAGACTGCCGGCGGGTGCATTGCGCAGCCGTTCGACCACCAGGTCGGCGGCGGTCAGCGGTACAAAGGGCGGGACATCGTGGGCCAATACCACCACGGGTTGACGGGCCTGGTCTTCGGCGCTGGCCACAGCTTTTTCGACAGGCGCGGAGGGCGCCTCTGGCGGAGCGACCGGTGCCGGCTGACGACTCAGCGTCAATCCCCAATAACCGGCAATGATGGCACCGATCAACAAGATGACCGCAAGCACCATGGTCACGCGACTGTTCATGACGGCTCTCCCTTTCCTGCTGCACGACAGACTGAAAAACCTGCGCATTCAGGCAGCTATGAACATCAACTATTTCGCTATTTGAAGGTAGCGCAGCTAGGACAAAACGCCATTAACGCGTGGAAAATATACAAATGAATAGAAAGAAAACCGGACTTTATTGACGCCAACTTCCGGATTAATACTTTGGAATTAATCCGTTCTTACAGTTGTTGCTCGTCGTTTTCTTGACAATGCTGTGATGGCATAGGGAAACCATGTCGCAAGACCGCTGCAACGGCGCTTTCAAGCGCAAGGAGATGTCAGATGTTCCTTGAGTTGGTTATCAGACTATATGTGCAGGTCCAGGTTTTCTTTCACAGGAAAGAGGGCGCATCAGGTATCGAATATGCGATTGTCGCGGCAATGGTCGCCGTCGTGATTGCGGGTCTGGCGGGAGGCATAGGTGACAAAATCAAGACGATATTCACCAACATCCAAAACGGCATAGGTTCCTGACCCCACTCCTCACGTCCCCCAAAGAGGCGCTACACTCCCATGCAAACCCAGTGACAGGAATCGTCCATGACCTCCTCTGTTCCCCCACGCCAACAGCTCCTTTTAGTGGATGACGAAGAGGACGCCCTTCTGGAACTGGCCGAGCTGCTGGAGGGAGAAGGGTTTTCCTGCTTTACCGCCACCTCGGTCAAGCAGGCGCTGTTCCACCTGACCAAACACCCGGACATCGCGCTGGTCATCACCGACCTGCGCATGCCCGAGGAAAGTGGCATGTCGCTGATCAAGCGCCTGCGCGAACACACCTCCCGCCAGCACCTGCCGGTGATCGTGACCTCCGGTCATGCCGATATGGACGATGTCAGCGATATGCTGCGCCTGCAGGTCCTCGATCTGTTCCGCAAACCCATCTATCACGTGCGCCTGCTGGAAACCCTCAACAATCTGTTTCCGCAGCCACGGATCCACGTCGTCGGCTCCTGAAGCACGCGCCTCCCCCGACTGGCACCTGCCCCACCCTACAACTGATAGCTGAAGCTGAGGGTATAGCGTGGCCGCCGGTTGAAGGTGTCCAGCGCCATATCTGACATCGGCTTGGCCGCCTCCAGGGCGATGTTGTAATAACGTCCGTCGCCGAAACGAAAGCCCAGCGCCGCCGAGGACATGTCCGAGGCCTTGATCGGCGCGTCGTTGAACCAGGCCCGCGCGCGGTCCAGTACCACGTACGGCTGCAGTACCTTGACCCAGGCCCCGTCGCGACTGAAGCTGTAGTTCAGTTCATAGGCCACGCCCCAGCCCTTGTCGCCATTACCCTGGTCATCGGGGTAACCGCGGCCGAAGTTCTGCCCGCCGAATACCGCCCGCTCGCTGTCCGGCAGATTATCCCCGCTCCAGTACAGCGCCGCCGAGATCACCCCCTGCCAGTGCTCGAAAAACTTGTCGCTCTGCACCCCGGACAGCCGTAGCCGGAAGAAGTCCAAGTCGTACAGGGCGTTGTTGGTGTTGGCGCCCATGCCATTGATGCCCTGGTAGACGCCGGCACTGAGAATACGCAGGCGCTCGGCATCCGACTTGCGCCAGTCCCCCTCGAACGCCAGTGCTCGCAGGTCGGTTTTTTCCTCCACCTTCAGCGGTTGCCCGACCACCTGGTAACGGGTCTTGTCGTTCACCCCGTACAACCGCCCGCCGAGACTCAGCCATTCGTTGCTGGCGGCGATCAGCGGATGGCTGACGCCGATGGAAAACCGATCGTTCTGCCGATGGGGTTCCAGCTCCAGGTTATTGTCCAGGATCAGGTTGCTGCCGGGATCGCTGCGATAGTGCGACCCGTACAGGCTCAGTTGAGTGCCTTCGGCATTGAGGAACTGGCTGTAGTCGACGCGGTAGTAGTGCTCCTTGTCCTTGCCCGGCGGAAACAGCCCGCTCACGCTCAGTTGTTCGCCCATCGACGTCCAGGCGTTGCTGCTGGCGCCGAGCAGCGCCTGCAGGCTGTCACGACTGCTGTCCACGGTATTCAGGGAGGTGGTGAACGGTTTTCGGCTGGCGATGGCGATCAGGCTGGTCGCACCGTCGGTGGTCCCCGGCGGCGGGACCTGGGCTTGCAAGGCCACGCCGGGAATCCGGCTCATCAGAGTGGTGTAGCGTTCGAAGGTCTTGCGGGTCAGCGGACGCTCGGCCTTGAGCTTGGCCACCAGCTTGTCGAGGAGCCCGGACACCGCGCCGATATCCCCCTGCAACTGGTAGTCGCGGATATAGCCTTCGACCAGCACCACGCGGACCAGGCCCTGGCTGAAATCCTGCGGAGGCAGGAACGCGTACGACAGCAGGTAGCCATCTTCCTGATAGCGGCGGGTGATGCCGCGGGTCGCCTCGATCAGGTCGGCCAGGGTCGTCTCATGCCCCATCAACGGCTGATAGAGCGCACCGAGCTCCTGCAGCGGGTAAATCGTCCCGCCTTCGATCTGCAATTTGCGGATGGTCACCCGGGTCCCCATCAGCAACGCCTGCCCCTGGCTCGCGCCGGGTTGGGGCAACTGCGGGCTGATGGCCTGCGGACGGTAGGCATCGGCGGGCAGGTTCGGGGTCGGCAGGGTGCGGACGGTGTCGTTGCTGTTGAGAAAACTGGGAAGGGTATCGGCGTAGACGGATGAACAGAGGGCGCACAACGAAAACAGGGCAAAAACGCGCATGGGACACTCCATTGCCAGACCGCAGCGGCGTTGCGATAAAGAGAAACAAGGCTCGCGGTGCATCATCTGCCGTGACGCGACCGATCCAGGCGCCTTGCTACTGCACTCGAAAAAAGACGAGAGAATCAATTGAATCCCTCGTCTCAACCAAGCGTAGGCGCTGTAGGAATGGCCGTCGAACCGGCCAGGTGCAATTCGCTATTTTCGACTGGTCAGGCCCAGGCCATTGAGCAGCCCGCCGAGACCGCCCGTGCTGCCACCGGTAGCGGTGCCCGTGCCGCCGGCACCCACACCGCCGTTGACCAGACCGCCGACCGAACCGACGGTGGCGCCCACGGCGTTGACGGTTTGCCCCAGGGAGCTGACCACGGGATTGCCGCTGCTGCTGTCGAGCTTGGTGCCGATGCCGCTCACACCGCTGCCGATCTGCCCCAGCAGGCCGCCCACGGGACTACCCAGGCCGGTGGTGTTGCCGATGTTCTGGGTCAGGCTGGCGACTCCGGAGGTCACCGGATTGAGCGCATTGCCCAGGTTGCCGCCGAGGCTGGCCAGCGGTGCGCCGGCGCCCGTGTTGGCCATTCCGGTGCCGCCGAACGCGGTGCCCAGCGAGGCGATGTTGTTGCCCAGGGACAGACCGGTCAGCCCCAGCGAATCGAGCAGGCCATTGCTGCTGCCGGCTGCCACACCGCTACCGGCCCCGCCGACGATACCGCCCACGGTTTCCAGCAAGCCGGCACCGCCCAGGCCTGGCAGGCCGCCGGAACCCGAGCCGGAACCACTGCCCGAGCCGTTGGGATTCAAATAGCCACCTGCCGTGCCCACCAGGGTCCCGGCATTGCCGAGCAGCCCGCCGACGGTGTTGGTCAGGGGATTGTTGTTGCCGGCATCGGTCACCTGGTCGCCGGTATTGTCCAGCGCCGTGCCGACGCGGTTGAGCAGGCCACCGACCGGATTACCCAGGCCGGTCGCACTGCCCACCTTGGCCGTGGTGCTTTCCACCAGCGAGATCACCGGGACCAGCCTGTCACCGACACCCTGGGTCACACCGCCCAACGGGCCGGTGGTGGAGGCGGTACTGAGGGTGTCACCGAGCATGGTGACGCGCTGGCCGACGCCATCCACCAGGGTGCCGACCTGGCCCACGACCGGGCTGACAATCGGAATGTTCTGGACGGGCGCCGTGGCGGCAAAGGCCGCTACCCCTTTGCCCAGGCGGGACACGCCGGTACCCAGGTCGCCGGTGGCATCGCCGACGCCAGCGACGGTGGTACCCAGGGCATTGCCGTCGGTGCCCAACTGGCCCAGGCCGTTGGTCAGGCCGGCGCTCAGGCTGCTGACCGCATTACCGGTCGAGTCCACCAGGCCACCGACGCCACCGGTCAGGGCCGTACTGCCCAGCAGCGGTACTGCCGCCAGATTGGTGCCGAGGGTGCTGACCAGATCGCCGACGCCATCGGTGGTGGAGCCCACACTGCTGACCACCCGGCTGGTCACCAGGGGGGCAACCGTGCCGCCACCGGTTCCACCACCTGTACCGCCACCAGTGCCGCCACCGGAGCCGCCGCTGGCTCCCGAGCTGCCGTCCGAGGCGCTCGTCTCACTGTGACTGCCACCGCCACCACTGCTGCAACCCGCGAGGCTGACTGCCACAACCAACATCAATGCCGTACCTGTTTTCCACCATATTTGAGTGTTCATGAGCGTGAGTCCTTGCACCTGTGTACTGCCTGTTATTTTTTGAAAGCCCCCCGATCCTCGTGAAAGGGAGATACTTTCTTCCGTACAGACATGACAGTCCCGAAACCCACTTCCAACAACGCTAAATTTGGTATTAACAACTAATATAAACCTCATAGAATCGACAAAAAAGTTAATACCAAGTAAATAACCTTTCCTTGGCGTCAATATAAAAATCCATATCTATCAAATACAAATAGAATCGCACCGACACAACAAAACAAACCTATGACTTAAGTTGTATATATACAATTTCCAGTATCGACAGCCGGAAAACTCACTTGATCCGGGCCTCGCGCCCAAGTAAGCCGTCGCCACGCCGGCACGCCATCCTGAATTTCCCCTTGCAAACCTCTATGCTTCAGGGAACTCGACGGCTCGCGGCATGGCCAAAGGCTGGAATCCGTCACCACACGCTCATCGGGATGCACACATGCAGGTAGAAAGTTTTTTCGGGTGGCTGGGCCAGGTACTGGGATCGGCGATCCGTTTTATCGTCGACGGACTGAGCGGGCTGTTCAATCTGCTGACCCACGCCGGCAGCAACTTCGTCGATGGCATGGCCCGGGCCCTGGGCATGGACACCTCGCTGATCAGCATCCTGATACTGATCATCGGCCTGATGTTCCTCTATTCGGCGGTCCGCGCCTTCATGCGCGCCTCGATCATTTTCGGCATCATCTGGCTGGTGCTCGGCCTGTGGCTGTTGAGCTGGATCATTCACTGACAGCCACCGCGACCGCCAGGGCCGGCGCTACAATGCGCGCTCTTTCGAGGAGCCCGCATGTCCACCCTGATCGCTGACTGGCGCGACCGCCCGACCCACCGCAAGGTCTGGGCGCTCGCCGCGCCGATGATCCTGTCGAATATCTCCGTTCCGCTTGTGGCCCTGGTCGACAGCACCGTGATCGGCCACCTGCCCCACGCCCACCAGTTGGGTGCCGTGGCGGTAGGCGCGAGCCTGTACATTTTCCTGGCCTGGGCCATGGGTTTCCTGCGCATGGGCTCCACCGGATTCGCCGCGCAGGCCGCCGGTCGCGGCGACGGCACGGCACTGCGGCAGATCCTCTTGCAGGGGTTGCTGCTGAGCCTGGGGCTGGCGGCATTGCTCGGGGCGATCGCCCTGCCCTTCAGCGACCTGGCGCTGAAGATCATGCAACCGTCCACCGAACTGCACCAGTTGACCCTGGACTTCTTCCACACACGGCTGTTCGGGCTGCCGGCCGCCCTGGCCAGCTATGCCCTGGTCGGCTGGTTCCTCGGTACCCAGAACGCCCGTGCGCCATTGGCGATCCTGTTGACCACCAACCTGATGAATATCGCGCTGAACCTGTGGTTCGTGCTCGGCCTCGACTGGGGCGTGGTCGGCGCGGCCCGGGCCTCGGTCATCGCCGAATGGAGCGGAGCCCTGCTCGGCCTGGCGCTGACCGGCAACGCCCTGCGCACCTACCCCGGCAAGGTCGCCTGGGCCGCGCTGGCGCTGTGGCAGAACTGGCGGCCGCTGCTGACGGTGAATCGCGATATTTTCATCCGCAGCATGGCCCTGCAATCGGTGTTTTTCCTGATCACGGTGCAAGGTGCGCGCCTCGGCGACGCCACCGTCGCGGCCAACGCCCTGCTGCTCAACGGCCTGCTGCTGACGGCGCATGCCCTCGATGGCCTGGCCCACGCGGTGGAAGCCCTGTGCGGCCATGCCATCGGCGCCCGCGAACGGCAGACCCTGCGCCGCTCGCTGGTGGTTGCCGCCGGCTGGTCGCTGCTCGCCAGCCTGGCCTTCGCCCTGCTGTTCCTGCTCGGCGGCCACCTGTTCATCGCCCTGCAGACCGATATCCCCAGCGTGCGCGAAACCGCTTTCGGCTACCTGCCCTACCTGGCTGTGCTGCCCTTGATCGCGGTGTGGAGCTACCTGCTCGACGGCCTGTTCATCGGTGCCACCCGTGCCCGGGAAATGCGCGACGCCATGCTGCTCAGCGTGCTGTTCAGCCTGCCCGTTGCCTGGGTCCTGAGCGGCTACGGCAATCACGGCCTGTGGATAAGTTTCCTGCTGTTCATGCTGCTGCGCAGCCTGACCCTGGCCGCCAGTGCCCTGAAGCTGCGCCGGCAGGATCGCTGGTTCGACAGCCCGGCTCACTGACAGCGGATATCGCTCCCCCTCAGCCATGTGTCCGGCTCCAGGCCCGACGCAGGTTTTCCAGGCGCTCGCCCGGCGTGTCGCCCTCCAGGCCCGGCGGAAACGACGCCGCCGGATACTGCGCGCGCAACCCCAGCCAGTCATCGAGCGCCCCACTGTCGCGAAACCCCTGGGCAACCCCTTCCTGCAGATGGTGCCAGGTCTTGCCGTAGTCATGGCCGCTGGCACAGCTCCACTGATAGGCATGCCGCTCCAGCAGGCAGGTCTGCAATCGCTGCTGCTGCCGGGCACCGAGAAACTCCCGCGGGCCCAGGGTGGGGCCTGGCAGGCGCGGATTGATCAGTTGCTGCCAGCCAAGACTGCCAACGGCCTTGTCGGCCCAGGTGCCGCCATGCCAGTAGAGCAGGATGATCGGTCCGAGCCAGCGGCTCAGCTCGCGGGCATCGGCGCCGTCGAAGAAGTAGCTGGCGGTCTGCGGGTTGTAGTAACTGAGCACACCCTGGCGATCCGCGTCGAAACGCACCACCAGCATCTGCCGCAAATGCGCCAGCAGGATCGCCACGGGGGCCCGGCTGAGCAGAAAAAGCCCGGCCCATTGGCGAGGTCGGGTCTGGCTCAGTTTTGCCAGGGGGCAGTCCGCGGTCAGCTTCACCAGGCGCGGTCCCCAGTCACGTACGCCATGGAACGGCGTGCCGTCGAACAGCAAGTGGCTCTCGTAGCTGGCGTAGCGTTCCTGCAACGCCGCGACCAGCCCCGGAGCACCGGGAATGTCCAGGAGCAGCCACAGCGTACCGGGTGTCGCGCAATCGACGTCCTTCATGAGACACCGCCCTGGCCACCCGCCACGGTGCCGGGGCAATCGCAGGAAGCCGGCTGCTCACCCGCGAGCGCGGGCGGGCACAACAGCACCAGTGGATGCCCCTCCCGCAACAGCTCGAAGGCCGACCCGCCAGGGCGCCGCTGTCCGCTGCCTCGCGCCGGAGTCGCGCACCTGGCGTCACACCGACCGACGATGCGCGGTCGATCCGGATCGCCTTCGAGGAAACGTACCCAGACCGCGGTCCCCGGCTCGAGTCCCGCCGCAAAGGCCTGGGGTTCGCCTGCCGTCGGCTGGGCCAGCGGCAACCAGCACTCGCCATGGCTGGCCCCCTCGCCCTGGTAGAACGCCAGCAACTGCACCGCCAGCCGTCCCCGGGCGTCGCATCTGGCCCCGTGTTTGTCCGCCACCACCCAGGCGCGAAACAGGCCGGACAGCTTCGGTTTCGGGTAACGGGTCGGGGTCCGCACGGCCACCTCCCAGGACGTGGCGCGAAAGATATTGCTGTAAATCATCGACCGCGGGTCCATGGGGTTGCTGTCCCCACGATGCTCAAGGGCCGTGAGCAGCCACAGGCGGTTCCACGGCGCACACGGATGGCCGGACAACGGCATGAAGCTGGCGCAGTGCAGACCCGGCAGATCGCTTTCGCCCTGCGCCGACTCCTGGCTGCGGCCGGCACGTCGCCGCCCCTGCCCCGACAGGCTGACGCAGAAATCCCGCACGCCCGCCCCTTGGTCCGGACAGAAGCGCGCCTCACGCGCGCGACGCAAGGCCCCCAGGCTGTCGGCGAACACCAGCCGATGATTGTTCCTGGTGTGGCGGAAGTGGAAGTGGATACCCTCTTCGGCACACAGTCGCTGGATGAACTGCAGGTCGGATTCGTCGAACTGCACGCAATACGGACGCAGGGTGCTGCGCCCCTTGAGGACAAAGCGAAAGGCGTCCTCGCCCAGGCCATGCTCGCCGAGCACCTGGGCAATGATGCCGGGCACCGAGCGCTGCTGGAACAGTCGTCGCCGCCAGCGCTGCGCCAGGCATCCCAGGCGCGGCCCAAGATGCAGGCGGAAGTGGCCCCGCGCCAACCCCGCGCACCGCAGGTTGACGCCCTGGATCTGCGCGTGGATGCCCTGGCCGTGCTTCCCGAGGGCCAGGAAGCAACTGCGGTACATCAGTCCGCCCAGGTCCGGGCCGGCTTCCTCGTCCAGCACATCCAGCTCGAAAGCGAACAGTTCGCTGACCGCCTCATGACCACTGAACGAGGTGACGGTCAGCGAACGGGACAAGCCGGCAACATCCAGACGAAAGAACGACTCGGTGACTGGATCGGACATTGGCTTTCCTCTACATGGAGCTACTGGGTAGAACCCGACTGGGGATTCGACTTGGGATTCTCGCCGACAGACAAGACCGAGTAGAGAGCCGAAGAGGTGTTAGAGAAACGACCTACGCAAAACGCGGAACCGAGGAAGCCATCACTTTGCCGTCAGCCAACAAAAAACCCACCGCTAAGGGTGGGTTTTTCGACAATCAGACGCTGCCTACACAATCAAAGGATAAAACCCTTTACTGAAAGGGCTTCTTCCCAGGAACTTTCGGCCCTGCCTCAAGAGGACAGGTAGGAAGAACGAGTCAGGCCGAGACGCAGGGCGTCGAGGTACTGGGTCCGCTCTTTCGCGCTGATATTGGCGCTGGCGACCTTGTCGCGGTAGTGCGTCATCAGCTCTTCCGGCGACAGGTGCACATAACGCAGCATGTCCTCGATGGTGTCGTGGGTTTCGATACCCGCGTGGTACACGCTGCCATCCGCGTTCTGGTAGATGTTCACCGAGTCGGTATCGCCGAACAGGTTGTGCATGTCACCGAGGATTTCCTGGTAGGCGCCCACCAGGAAGATCCCCAGCAGGTAGTCCTCGCCTTCGTTCAGCGCGTGCACCGGCAGGCTGGTCTCGATGCTCTGCTCGTCGACGTACTGCTTGATCTTGCCGTCGGAGTCGCAGGTCAGGTCCTGCAGCACGGCGCGGCGCAGCGGTTCCTCGTTCAGGCGGTGCAACGGCAGGATCGGCAGCACCTGGCCGATGGCCCAGGTGTCGGGCAGGCTCTGGAATACCGAGAAGTTGCAGATGTACTTGTCGGCCAGCTTGTCGTTGAGTTCGTCGAGTACCTGGCGATGCGAACGCTGGCGCGCCTTCAACGAGTTGTGCAGGCGCCGGCAGACGGCGAAGTAGCACTGCTCGGCCAGGGCTTTCTCGGCGAGGGTCAGCTTGCCGTCGGCGTACTGGGTGGCGACGTCGCTCATGTAGTGCGTGGCGCGCCAGTAGGTCTCGGTGACCATCTCGATATCGGTCGGGCCCAGCAGCTCCACCAGCCACTGCACGGTTTCCGGCAGGTTCTCGGGGTTCTCGATATGCGGCACGTCGTCGTTGTGTTTCTCGACGTCGGTAACCTGCACCACCAGCATGGCGTGGTGGGCGGTCAGCGAGCGGCCGCTTTCCGAGAAGATGTTCGGATGCGGCAGGTTCTGCGCGTCGCAGAACTCCTTGAGCATGCCGACCACGACACCAGCATAGTCATCCATGTCGTAGTTGATCGAGCTGGCATTGCGCGAGTGGGTACCGTCGTAGTCGACACCCAGGCCGCCGCCGACGTCGATATGGTCCACCGGCAGGCCGAGGTTGCGCAGCTCGCCGTAGTAACGGATCGCTTCCTTGAAACCGTACTGGTAGTCCGCCAGGTTGGCGATCTGCGAGCCCATGTGGAAGTGCAGCAGGCGAATGCCCTGGTCCAGGCCGGCGGCGCGGAAACGCTCGACCACCGACAGCAGTTGCGCCGCCGACAGGCCGAACTTGGATTTCTCGCCACCGGTATCGGCCCACTTGCTCGAAGCCAGCGATGACAGGCGCACCCGCAGGCCGACCTGGGGCTTGACCTTGAGGGACGCCGCCTCTTCGATCACCAGTTCCACTTCGGATTCTTTCTCGATCACGATGAAGACGTTGTGGCCGAGCTTCTGGCCCATCAGGGCCAGGCGGATGAACTCGCGGTCCTTGTAGCCATTGCAGACGATGGTGCCGCCTTTCGGCGCCAGCGCCAGCACCGCCAGCAGTTCCGGCTTGGAACCGGCTTCCAGGCCGATGGAAACGTTCTGGGTGGCGATGATGTTCTCGATCACCGCTTCCTGCTGGTTGACCTTGATCGGGTACAGCGCGGTGTACTTGCTCTGGTATTCCAGACGCTCGATGTTCGCGTCGAACGCGCCGGTCAGCTGGCGCACGCGGTCCTGCAGGATATCCGGGAAACGTACCAGCAGCGGCAAGGACAGACCGCTCTTGCGCAGTTCGTCGACCTGCTCGAAGAGGTCGATGGGCGAACTGCTCGGGCCGTTCGGACGAACCTCGACGCGACCGGCGTCATTGATCGCGAAATACCCGGCCCCCCAATGGCGAATCCCATAAACACTGCGGCTGTCCGCAACTGTCCACTGGCTGCCATCGTCTTTGCGTGTGCGTCGTACGGACATCGAAGTCCCCTATAAAGAAGTCAAATAGCGCCACCTGGATCCAGGCTGCGCGCAGTCTAAAGAATGAAAATGACGATTCGCCTGCATGCAAGGGACTAAGACCTTGAATCCAGCTTCGAGTTTAGAGGCTGTTCGGGAACAGGCTCTGTGAAAACCATGGGGACGACCGCCTGGCCAGGTTCAGCCGGGCCGGCAGGTTAACTTCACGGTGGTTTTCACAGAGGCTGCTAGCCGCCGGACTTCTTCGCCTTGAAACCGTGTTTCACCAGTTCCGCCAACAGCAACTCGACGTGATCGCCCTGGATCTCGATGACACCGTCCTTCAAGGCGCCACCGGTACCACAGCGTTTCTTCAACGTGGTTGCCAGTTCCCTGAGGGCGTCTTCGGCCAGCGGCACGCCGGTGATGGTGGTCACCGTCTTGCCGCCACGGCCCTTGCTTTCGCGACGCACGCGGGCAATGCCGTCACCGGCGGGGATCTGGGTTTGTTTGCAGATACAGGCGGCCACCGGCTGGCTACAGTCCGGGCAATGTCGACCTGCGTCGGTGGAGAACACCAGGCCGCCGAGGGCGGCGAAGGATGCGGCTTTTTTGGCCACCGGCAATCCTCTTGGGAGGACAAAGACTGGTCGTGACACCTGGGCAGGCGTCTGCGACCGCGAAGCCCCACTCAGGCAGGGGCAGCGCAACTCGAGCGGCCAGGCCGCTCAAGCTTGAAAAGTCGCGCAGTGTAACGGCAAAAAGCCGATGACCCAAGAGCCAATCGGCGCCATTTCATGAAGGTTTTGCGACCTCCAGGCCCCGGCCCTGCAAATAGCGCTTCAGCGCCGCCAGGGAGTCCGGGCAATAAGGCTTTTGCGCCGTTTCGCGCAGGGCCGCATCGACCGGGATAAAACGCGCTTCCAGCACCTCTTCCGGCTGCAACCGCAACGGTCCGTCCCAGACGGCACTGAACACCGCGCACCAGAGCCGGTTGCCGGGCTGATCGAAGAAAAAATGTTCATGGGCGGTCAGCGGCACGCCACCGACGCCCAACTCTTCCTCCAGCTCGCGGGCCGCCGATTCGGCGTAGCTTTCATCGGCCTGGACCATGCCGCCCGCCGCCACATCCCAGTAGCCGGGATAGATGGCCTTGCTCAAGGTACGGCGATGCACGCACAACTCGCCGGCCGAATTGAACAGCAGGATATAAGTCCCGCGACCGATCAGGCCGCGCTCGCGCAACTCGGCCCGGCCGAGAGCGCCCAGCAGGCGGTCCTCGCCATCGACCCAGGCGATCTGTTCGGCATCGGAAGCGGCGCGATGCGCAGCCTCCCTCGCAGAGACATTCATCGATCAACCCTGGTTGAGCAGTTGGCGCAGGTCGATCACCGCGGCGTTGGCCCGCGAGATGTAGTTGGCCATGACCAGCGAGTGGTTGGCGAGAATGCCGAAGCCGCTGCCGTTGAGGATCATCGGGCTCCAGACCGGCTCCTGCGAAGCCTCCAGCTCACGGATGATCTGCCGCACGCTGACCGTGGCGTTCTTCTTCGCCAGCACATCGGCGAAGTCGACCTCGATGGCCCGCAGCAGGTGCGACAGTGCCCAGGCCTGGCCGCGGGCCTCGTAGAACACGTTGTCGATCTGCAACCACGGGGTCTCGACCACTTCCTCATCGACCTGCGGCGCCTGGCCGGGGATCACGCTTTCGGTTTTCAGCGCGGTGTTGAGCTTGACCCGCCCGACGCTGGCCGACAGGCGCTGGGACAACGAGCCCAGGCGCGTGGCGACATCGCCGAGCCAGTTGTTCAGGTTGTCGGCACGGGCGTAGAACAGCGCGTTGTTCTGGTTCGGGTCGGACAGGCGGGCCTGGTAGCGGCTCAGGGAGTTGATCCCTTCCTGGTACTCCGACTCACTGGACGGCAGCATCCAGCTCTTGTTGTCGAAGTTGAAGCGCGGTTCGGCCTTCGCCAGGTCGGCGTCTTCGGCCGATTGCGACTGCGAACGGGCGAAGTCCTTGCGCAGGGCGCGGGTCAGGTCGCGGACCTGGACCAGCACGCCGTATTCCCAGCTGGGGATATTGTCCAGCCACAGGCCCGGCGGGAAGCGGTCGTTGGAGAGATAACCGCCCGGCTTGGTCAGCAGGGTGCCGGCCACGCTCTTGAGGGTTTCGACCGTGGTGAAGCCCACGACCATCTTGCGCCCTTCCTTCTCGGCGGCGATCTGGGCGTTCTGCTGCACGGGAAACAGCGCAGGCTCCTGGCTCCAGTACCAGCCGAGCAGGATCGTCACCACCAGGTACAACCCGATCAGGGTCGCCAGGGCACGACTGAACAGCAGGCCGCCGAAATAGCCGCGGGTCGCCGACTTGGGTTCGGCAGCACGATCCGGCGCGCTGCCTGCGCGTTTTTTCCAGTCCAGCATGGCTCTATCCTTTCAATCACTTGAGTTCATCGGTTCGACCACAACCCTACTCCATCGTGCCTTGCCTGCCCCGGCTTAAATCGACCCGGGCAAATAAAACCAGACACGGCAGCGTTGCCATCCGTCGGGCAACTATAAATCAAGCCGCCCCGGGACGCTTCACACAAGCGCCATCCAATTGGCGATGCCCGCCACACAAGGCCCGCAGGCCGACCGACCGGTCACCAAATGAATCGGATAAATTGACACGTGGCACGTGTATTGACAGAAAGAGGTGCTAGCATAGAGCCACCAGTTATTCCTCCGTCGTTCGTCTAACCAGTAGTCAGGATATGACCGAGCCAGAAGACCCCAGTCGCGAGCGCCTCAAGCATCACTTTGCCCAGCGGGTCATTCATCAGGCACGTCAGATTCTTGAGATATGGCAACGCCTGCAGCGCAGCGAATGGTCGAGCGGCGACATGTCCGAGCTCAGCGAAGCGAACCTGCGCCTGCTGCGTTTCGCCGAACGCTTCGAGCAACCGGAACATACCCAGCTGGCCCATGGCATCAGCCGCTCGCTGGAAGCGGTGAACGCCAACCGCGGCCGCCTGAGCAGCAGCCTGATCACCGAACTCAATCGCCTGATGCAACGCCTGTCGCGCACCGGCCTGCGCCATGGCGATCAACTCGACCAGACCTTCCTGCCACCGCTGCGCAAGCCGGTCTACGTGATGCTGCAGGATCACGAACGCGCCGAGCGACTGGCCAAGCAGCTGGAATTCTTCGGCCTCAGCGCCCAGTCGCTGGACAGTGTCGCCGCGTTCCGCTCGTCCATGGCCGAGCGCCTGCCGGCGGCGATCGTCATGGACGTCGACTTCAGCGGCAGCGGCATGGGCCTGCACCTGGCGGCCGAAGCCCAGCTCGGCCTGGAACAGAAACTGCCGCTGCTGTTTTTCAGCCTGCATGAAACCGATACGCCGACCCGCCTGGCCGCCGTGCGCGCCGGCGGCCAGGAATTCCTCACCGGCACCCTGGAGGCTTCCAGCCTGCTGGAGAAAATCGAAGTCCTGACCTGCGTTGCCCAGTACGACCCGTACAAGGTCCTGGTCATCGATGACTCGCGGGCCCAGGCGCTGCACACCGAGCGCCTGCTCAACAGCGCCGGGATCGTCACCCGGACCCTGATCGATCCGATCCAGGCCATGGCCGAACTGGCGGATTTCCAGCCCGACCTGATCATTCTCGACATGTATATGCCGGCCTGTACCGGTACCGAGCTGGCCAAGGTGATCCGCCATAACGACCGTTATGTCAGCGTGCCGATCATCTACCTGTCCGCCGAAGACGACCTGGACAAGCAGCTCGACGCCATGAGCGAAGGCGGCGACGACTTCCTGACCAAGCCGATCAAGCCGCGTCACCTGATCACCACCGTGCGCAACCGCGCGGCACGGGCGCGCAACCTCAAGGCGCGGATGGTCCGCGACAGCCTGACCGGCCTGTACAACCACACCCATATCCTGCAATTGCTCGAAGACTGCAGCTTCCGCGCCCGCCGCGAATGCAAGCCGCTGAGTTTCGCCATGCTCGATATCGACCACTTCAAGCGGGTCAACGACAGCCACGGCCACCCCATGGGCGACCGGGTGATCAAGAGCCTGGCGCTGTTTCTCAAGCAGCGCCTGCGCAAGACCGATTTTATCGGTCGTTATGGCGGCGAAGAATTCGCCATCGTCATGCCCGACACCGACCTGGAGTCGGCCTACAAGGTGCTGGACGAGATCCGCCAGCGCTTCGCGGAAATCCATTACCCGGCGCAACCCCAGGACCTGTGGTGCACCTTCAGCGCCGGGGTGGTCGAACTGCATGAAGACAGCGACAGCCTGATGATGGCGACCCAGGCCGACGAAGCGCTCTACCGTGCCAAGCATGCGGGACGCAATCGCGTGCAGGTCGCACGGCAAAGTGCCAGCTTTTCATCGGATTCGACGGATACCGTCATGACACTGTAACCAAACAGCAATAACTTCAGGCACTTACCACTCTTTGTCGTGGATAGAATCCTGAATGCGCCTGAAGCTGCTGACCAATCTCAATACCCTGTTGCTCGTTGCCGTGTGCCTGGCGCTCGGGGCTACGTTGTGGTGGTCGCAACAGGCGCTGGAGCGTCCCTATCAGTTGATGGAGCGCTACCTCGGCCTGTCGCAGCAGTTCCAGAACCAGGCAGCGCGCAATATCGAGGATTACCTGGGCAGCGGCGACGCCCTGCGCCTGAGCAGCGCGAGCCAGGCCATGGAGGCGATCGAGCAGGAACTCGCCGCCCTGCCGCCCTCGATGACCGAGACCCTGCGCCCCAGCCTCGCCGCCCTGAACGACTTCAGCAAGACCGACCTGCTGGCCGCCGGCAAACTGGCCGGCGACCCGCAAGCCCTGCTGTTGCAGGCCGAACGCGAGCTGGGGGGCAATCTCGAACAACTGAGCCAATACGCGACCGGCGCGAAAAGTCCCGAGGCCGCTGCCTACCTGCCACCGTTGCTGGCGGCCTCCTCGCACCTGGCCAAGCTGTCATTGGCCCGGGACAAACTGGTCAGCAGCGGTCGCAGTGAACTGGCCGCCGATGTCGAGCGCGAGCTGGCCAGTATCAGCAGCCAGGCCGGACAGCTGGAAGCCCTGCCCCTTCTGGGCGTGACCTCGAGCAGCGAATCCAACACCGACGACTTCAGTGCCATGATGGGCCTGGAGAGCAGCGAGAAAACCGCGGCCGTGGATACCGGCGTCGACCTCAAGCGCGAGCTGCACAGCCTGCTGACCCGCTACCCGGCCGAACTGACCCGCACTCGCGAACAGATCCAACGCCGGGCCGACCTGGCAACCGCGACCCACCTGAAGATCAGCGCCGTGCAACAGGCCATCGCCGCGCTGGAGCCGGTGGTGCGGGCCCAGCATGGCAAGATCCAGGGTGAAGTACGCCTGATGCAGGGCGTGATGATCGGCCTGATCCTGCTTATCGCCCTGTTGATCGACACCCTGCAGCGCAAGCTGGCGCGGGTCCTGACCAATCTCGCCCCGGCCCTGTCGACTTGGGCCGAAGGCGACTTCAGCCGGGATATCCAGCTGGGCAAGACCAATCGCGAACTGCACGATATCGAAGCCTCGCTGAACCGCCTGCGCGCCTACCTGGTGGATCTGGTGGGGACCATCCGCCAGAACGCCGAACAGGTCGCCGGCAGCAGCCGCGCCCTGGCGGAGCTGAGCAGCGGCCTGCATACCGGGGCCGAGCGCCAGGCCGGTGATACGGCACAGATTCGCGACTCCCTGGGCGAGCTGGAGGCGACCATCCAGCAGGTGGCCGGCGATGCCAGTCAGGCCGCGGACGCCAGCCGCAGCGCCGGCGCGGCGGTGGAACACGGGCAGAAGGTCATCGGCCTGAGCCTGGCCGGCCTCCACGCGCTGGTCGGCGAGGTACAGGGCAACGCGCAGATGATCGAACACCTGGCCGAAGAGTCGGCGACCATCGGCGGCGTGCTGACGGTGATCCGCTCGATTGCCGACCAGACCAACCTGCTGGCGCTCAACGCCGCCATCGAGGCCGCGCGCGCCGGGGAAATGGGCCGCGGCTTCGCCGTGGTCGCCGAGGAAGTGCGCACCCTGGCCCAGCGTACCGCCGGCGCCACCGGGGAAATCCAGACCCTGATCGCCGGGTTGCAGAGCGCGGCCCGCCAATCGGTGGAAGGCATGCGCGCGCAGGTCGAGCACGCCGAGGCCACCGCCGACCAGGCCCAGGCCGCCGATGGCGCGCTGGATGAAATCGTCGGCGCGATCCAGACCATCTCCGATACCGCGGTGCGCATCGCCGACGTCACCTCCCAGCAGAGTGGCGCGGTCAGCGAAATCCGCGATCACAGCGAACGCATCCACCAACTGGGCGGCGACAACCTGCTGCGCATCGGCGAGGGCCGCAGCCAGGGCGAACGCCTGCTGGAACTGGGCACGGAACTGCATACGGCGGTGCAAGCCTTCCGCGTTTAATCCCCTCGCGGCGGCGGCGCACTTCGTTATCATGCGCACTCTTCCGATTCGCGAGATCGCCATGCGCCGCCTGTTCTGCCTGATGCTCCTGCTATGTGCCTTCCCGGCCTTCGGCGCCAGCCTGCTCGACGGCCGCCCCAGCTCGACCCTGGGCGCCATCAACAACGGCAAGGACTTCCTGCCCGTGCATGAGGCCTTCCAGCTGAGCCTGGTCAGCAGCACGCCGCAAGCGATCACCCTGCGTTTCGTCCCCACCGAAGGGTATTACCTGTACCGCCACCGCTTCCAGTTCCGCGCCGAGCCGGCGGATATCCAGCTGGGCGCCGCACAATTGCCCGCTGGAGAGCAGAAACACGACGAGTACTTCGGCGATGTCGAGGTCTATCACGGCATTCTCGATATCATCCTGCCCCGCTCCGCCGGCGACACTCGCGCCTTTACCCTCGCGGTGACCTACCAGGGCTGCGCCGACAAGGGCCTGTGCTACCCGCCGGAAACCGAACGCCTGCGTATCGACGGCAGCCCCGCGTCTTCCGCCGCCGCCCCCGCGGCGGCCGGAACCGCCTGGAGCTGGAGCGCACTGGCGCTGTTCTTCCTCGGCGGCCTGGCACTGACTTTCACACCCTGCGTCCTGCCGATGCTGCCGATCATTTCCGGTTTCGTGCTGCACGGACGCGTCAGCGGCGTGCGTGGCTTCAAGCTGTCGCTGGCCTACGTGCTGGCCATGGCCGCCTGCTTCGCCCTGCTGGGCGCGCTGATGGGCCTGTTCGGCGCCCAACTGAACCTGCAGGCACGCCTGCAATCGGCCTGGGTGCTGGTGCCCTTCGCCGGATTCTTCGTGGTGTTCGCCCTGGCGATGTTCGGCCTGTTCGAGTTGCAACTGCCCCAGGCCATCAGCGGCCGCCTGAACCGACTGGCCAGCGGTACCCAGGGCGGCTCGCTGTGGGGCGCGGCCGTGCTCGGCGTGGTGTCGAGCCTGCTGGTTTCACCCTGCGTTTCCGCGCCCCTGGCCGGCGCCCTGCTCTATATCAGCGCCAGCGGCGACGCCCTGGGCGGGGCCTTGAAACTCTTCGCCCTGGGCCTGGGCATGGGCACGCCGCTGTTGCTGGTCGCCACCGGCGGCGCGGCCTGGCTGCCGAAAAGCGGCCCGTGGCTGGTCACGGTGAAGAACGCCATTGGCGTGCTGTTGCTCGGGGTCGCGCTGTTCCTGCTCAGCCGCGTGCTGCCCGGACCGATCACCCTGCTCCTGGGCGGCTTGCTCGCCGCGGGTGTCGCGCTGTTTCTCGGCGCCCTGGAGTTCGTCGAGAAAACCGCCAGGCAACGCCTCGCGCAACTGCTCGGCCTGTTCCTGCTGGCCTACGCCCTGAGTTGCTGGTACGGCGCCTTCAGCGGCCAGAGCAACCCGTTCCAGCCCATCGGCGGGACACCGACGGCCGCCGGCAGCTCGCCCACCGCCAACGGCCAGTGGCAGACCATCAGTACCCCGGCCGAACTCGACAGCGCCCTGGCCGCGGCGAAAAGCGCCGGTCAGCCATTGCTGCTGGACTGGTACGCCGACTGGTGCATCAGTTGCAAAGTCATCGAACATGAAGTGCTGAACGAGGCGAACGTCCTCGAAAAGCTGCAGGGCTACCGGCTGGTGCGGTTCGATATCACCGCCAGCAACGCCGAACAACGCGCCCTGCTCGACCGCTACCAGTTGTTCGGACCGCCGGCGCTGATGTTCTTCGCCAAGGATGGCAGCGAAAGGACCGATGTCCGGGTCATTGGCGAGATCAGTGCGCGGGACTTCGTCGAACGCGTGACGAAAGCGAATGACCGCTTTTAACAAATGAGTCACAAATTTCGCGCAAACATCGGACATCGTGCTGGCTATTGCAGGTAACTGGACAGTCATCCGGGCTTTGCGGCATAGTCGGCGCGCATTGACAATTGCGCACAGATAACAAGGAAACAGCCGATGGCGACCCTACTGGTCCTGCATGGACCCAACCTGAACCTGCTGGGCACCCGCGAGCCGGGTGTCTACGGCGCGGTCACACTGCCCGAGATCAACCAGGATCTGGAGCGTCGGGCCCGGGAAGCCGGGCACCATCTGATGTATCTGCAGAGCAACGCCGAGTACGAATTGATCGACCGGATCCACGCCGCCCGCGGCGAAGGCGTGGATTTCATTCTGATCAATCCAGCAGCTTTTACACATACAAGTGTCGCATTACGTGACGCGCTGCTGGCGGTGAGCATCCCATTCATCGAAGTGCATTTGTCGAACGTGCATAAACGCGAACCTTTCCGCCATCACTCCTACTTTTCAGATGTTGCGGTAGGAGTGATCTGCGGCCTTGGCGCCAGCGGTTACCGACTGGCCCTGGAGGCCGCACTAGAGCAGCTTGAACTACAAGCTAAACGCCCCTGACCGACCCTTGGGAGTTGATGATTCATGGATATCCGTAAAGTTAAGAAACTGATCGAATTGCTGGAAGAGTCCGGTATCGACGAACTCGAGATCAAGGAAGGCGAAGAGTCCGTACGCATCAGCCGCCACAGCAAGACCCCAGCGCAGCAGTACTACGCTCCGATGCCTGCCCAGGCTCCGGCTCCCGTCGCCGCCCCGGCCGCTCCGGTTGCCGCCGCCGCCGCTCCTGAAGCCGCTGGCGCACCGAAGCTGAACGGTTTCGTGGTCAAGTCGCCGATGGTCGGTACCTTCTACCGCACCCCGGCCCCGACTTCCCCGGCGTTCGTCGAAGTCGGCCAGACCGTCAAGAAAGGCGACACCATCTGCATCGTCGAAGCGATGAAGATGATGAACCACATCCAGGCCGAAGCCAGCGGTGTGATCGAATCCATTCTGGTAGAAAACGGTCAGCCGGTTGAGTATGACCAGCCGCTGTTCACCATCGTTTGAACCGCGGAGCGCCTTCGATGTTGAAACCTGCGAAGCTGGAAAAAGTCCTGATCGCCAACCGCGGCGAGATCGCCCTGCGTATCCTGCGCGCCTGTAAGGAAGAGGGCATCAAGACCGTCGCTGTTTACTCGACGGCCGATACGGAACTGATGCACGTGAAACTGGCGGACGAAAGCATCTGCATCGGCCCGCCCCTGGCTACCCGCTCGTACCTGAATATCCCGAACATCATCGCGGCCGCCGAAGTCACCGGCGCCACGGCGATTCACCCGGGCTACGGCTTCCTCGCGGAAAACGCCGATTTTGCCGAACAGGTCGAGAAATCCGGGTTTGCCTTCATCGGCCCGAAAGCCGACACCATTCGCCTGATGGGCGACAAGGTATCGGCCAAGGCCGCGATGATCGCTGCCGGCGTACCCACCGTTCCCGGCTCCGACGGCCCGTTGCCCGAAGATCCGGAAACCGCCCTGCGCATTGGTCGCGAAGTCGGCTACCCGGTGATCATCAAGGCCGCCGGCGGCGGCGGTGGGCGCGGCATGCGCGTGGTACACAGCGAAGACGAGCTGATCGAAGCGGCCAAGCAGACCCGCGAAGAAGCCGGCGCCTGGTTCAGCAACCCGATGGTCTACCTGGAAAAGTTCCTGACCAACCCACGCCACGTGGAAGTCCAGGTGCTTTCCGACGGCCAGGGTCATGCGATCCACCTCGGCGACCGCGACTGCTCGCTGCAGCGCCGTCACCAGAAGGTCCTGGAAGAAGCCCCGGCACCGGGCATCGACGAGCAGGCGCGCGCAGAAGTGCTGGCCCGCTGCGTCAAGGCCTGTATCGATATCGGCTACCGCGGTGCCGGCACTTTCGAGTTCCTGTACGAGAACGGCCGCTTCTACTTCATCGAGATGAACACTCGCGTGCAGGTAGAGCATCCGGTATCGGAAATGGTCACCGGCATCGATATCGTCAAGGAGATGCTGAGCATCGCCGCTGGCAATCCGCTGTCGTACACCCAGGACGACGTGAAGATCCACGGCCATGCGCTGGAATGCCGGATCAACGCCGAAGACCCGAAGACCTTCATTCCGAGCCCGGGCCTGGTCAAGCATTTCCATGCGCCAGGCGGCAACGGCGTGCGGGTCGACTCGCACCTGTACAGCGGCTACAAGGTTCCGTCGAACTATGACTCCCTGATCGGCAAGCTGATCACCTGGGGCGCCACTCGCGACGAAGCCATGGCGCGCATGCGCAATGCCCTGGACGAAGTCGTCGTGGACGGGATCAAGACCAACATCCCGTTGCACCGCGACCTGGTTCGCGACGCCGGGTTCTGCGAAGGTGGTGTGAACATTCACTACCTGGAACACAAGCTCGCCCATCAATGAGCCGGTGATCCCAACGACAAGGCCGCTTTCGAGCGGCTTTGTCGTTTTTGCATACCGCCCATGCGCCTGCTCGCGTAAACTGGCGCGCTTCTCGCAACCGAGCCGGTTGCACATTCACTTTTTTCACAGGTGCCCGCCATGCCTTGGCTGCAAGTACGCCTCGCCATCAGCCCGGAACAAGCCGAAACCTACGAAGACGCTTTCCTTGAAGTCGGCGCTGTTTCGGTAACCTTCATGGACGCCGAAGATCAGCCGATTTTCGAACCCGAACTCAACACCACGCCGCTGTGGTCCCATACCCACCTGCTGGCACTGTTCGAAGGCGGCACCGAGGCGGCCAGCGTCCTCGCGCACCTGGAACTGCTGACCGGCTCGCCACTGCCCGAGCACCACAGCGAAGTGATCGAGGACCAGGACTGGGAACGCAGCTGGATGGACAACTTCCAGCCCATGCGTTTCGGCCAGCGCCTGTGGATCGTGCCCAGCTGGCATGCCGCCCCGCAGCCGGACGCGGTCAACCTGTTGCTCGATCCGGGCCTGGCCTTCGGCACCGGTACGCACCCGACCACCGCGCTCTGCCTGGAATGGCTCGACGGCCAGGACCTCAAGGACTGCAATGTCCTCGACTTCGGCTGTGGCTCGGGCATCCTGGCGATTGCCGCGCTGCTGCTCGGCGCCCGCGAAGCGGTCGGCACCGATATCGACGTGCAGGCCCTGGAAGCTTCCCGCGACAACGCCGGACGCAACAACATCGCCGAGGAACTGTTCCCGCTGTATCTGCCGGAGCAATTGCCACAGGTACAGGCCGATGTGCTGGTCGCCAACATCCTCGCCGGCCCCTTGGTTTCCCTGGCCCCGCAGTTGTCCACCCTGGTCAGGCCGGGCGGCCGCCTGGCGCTGTCCGGCATCCTCGCCGAACAGGGCGAGGAAGTGGCTGCCGCTTATGCCAAGGACTTCGATCTGGACCCGATTGCCGATCGCGATGGTTGGGTGCGCATCAGTGGCCGTCGGCGCTAGAATGGGCGCTTGGATAAACCGGATCGCCGCATGACCGACAGCTTCGTCACCCAGTGCCCGCATTGCCAGACCAGCTTCCGCGTCAGCCACGCCCAATTGAGCGTGGCGCGCGGGGTGGTTCGTTGTGGCTCCTGCCTGCAGGTGTTCAACGCCGCGCGGCAACTGCTGGAGCAACGCGCGGCCCGGGAAGCCGGGACAGCCCAGCCGGCAGCGGTCGCGGCGGCCACCCCGGTCGCGCCCCCCGCGCCCCTGCTGCCCCCCACTCCGGCGACACCTCCCGCTCCACCGCCACGGGCCATCAGCCAGAAGCAGTGGACGACGCAAGAGCTGGATCTGGACGACCTCGATCTCGACGAAGAACTGGCCCGCCTGGAGCAACGGGAAATCCAGCCGGCCAAGGCCTTCGGCGAGCACGGCGGCCAGGGCGAGTCCTTCAGCGCCCGCCGCGACAGCGATGACGACGAGGCCCAGTGGTCAGGCAGCCTGTTCAGCGAACCGGCCGGCGCACACGATGAAATCGCCGACGACGGGCCGCCCGCGCCCACCGTCACGACCAGGACCGAGCGCAAGCCAGAGCCACCGCGGCCGAGCCGTACCGAGCCGTCGCTGTCGTTCGATCTCGCCGACCTCGATGACGAGCCCCAGGCTCCGCGCCTGAAAATCGAAGACGACGAGCTGGAAGACGCCACGACCCACGAACCGCTGGCCGCCGACGAGCACGACGAAGACGAACCCGCGGCCGCCGCCCCGAAGAAGCCTGCGCGCACCCGCAGCGAACCCGGCATGCACGACGACGTGCTGCTGGACCTCGAGGACGACCCGATTCATCTCGACTGGCAACGCCGCCGGTCCCCCTGGGGCAAGCGCCTGCTGTGGCTGTTGCTGGTACTGCTGGCCGCCGCGGCCCTGGCCGGCCAATACATCGCCTATCACTTCGACGAACTGGCGCGCCAGGACCAGTATCGCCCGTGGTTCCAGCAACTGTGCCCGGAAATCGGCTGCAAGGTGCCTTCCAAGGTCGATATCGCCCGAATCAAGAGCAGCAACCTGGTGGTGCGCAGCCACCCGGACTTCAATGGTGCGCTGGTGGTGGACGCGATCATCTACAATCGCGCATCGTTCTCCCAGCCATTCCCGCTGCTGGAGCTGCGCTTCGCCGATCTCAACGGCCATCTGATCGCCAGCCGGCGCTTCAAACCCGGCGAATACCTGGGCGGCGACCTCAGCGGCCAGAGCGAAATGCCACCGCAGACCCCGATCCATATCGCCCTGGACATCCTCGATCCAGGCGCCAAGGCCGTGAACTACAGCCTCAGCTTCCACTCACCCGAGTGATTCAGGGCCTGCCGTGCTCGTTGACGGTGTTTTTCCGGCGGTAACCAAACTGCTGGCGATAACGGAATAACTGTTCAGATTTTATCCAATTTTGCCTTTATCCGGTCATCGAGAGCGGGTATCATGCCAACCCTTTTTCGAACTCTAATGATCCGGCCCCACAACAGGGAAGTCCTATGTCGGCGGTACGCATCGGCCCATACACACTGCAGAACGGCTTGATTCTCGCCCCGATGGCGGGGGTCACCGACCAGCCCTTTCGTCAGCTTTGCCGACGCCTGGGCGCGGGCCTGGTGGTTTCGGAAATGGTAACCAGCGACATGAGCCTGTGGAACAGCCGCAAGTCGCGTCTGCGCATGATCCACGAAGGTGATCCCGAGCCCCGCTCGGTACAGATCGCCGGCGGTGATGCACAGATGCTGGCGGATGCGGCCCGGGCCAATGTCGAGCTGGGGGCACAGATTATCGACATCAACATGGGATGTCCGGCCAAGAAGGTCTGCAACAAGGCCGCCGGTTCCGCGTTGCTGAAGGATGAAGACCTGGTGAGGGAAATCCTGCACGCCGTCGTGGCGGCAGTCGATGTCCCGGTCACCCTGAAGATACGGACCGGCTGGGACCGGGCGAACAAGAACGGCCTGACGGTGGCGAAGATCGCCGAGCAGGCGGGCATTACCGCCCTGGCGGTGCACGGCAGAACCCGTGCCGACCTGTACACCGGTGAAGCCGAGTACGACACCATTGCCGCGATCAAGCAGGCGGTGTCGATCCCGGTCTTCGCCAACGGCGATATCGATTCGGCCGAAAAGGCCCGGTACGTGTTGCAGGCGACCGGTGCCGACGGCCTGTTGATCGGCCGGGCCGCCCAGGGGCGGCCATGGATTTTCCGTGAGATCGAGCATTTTCTGCGTACCGGCGAAACCCTCCCGGCACCGGAGCTGTTCGAAGTGGAACGCATTCTGCTAGAGCATCTGGCCGCGCTGCATGCCTTCTATGGGGAGGTCATGGGCGTCCGCATTGCCCGCAAGCATGTCGGCTGGTATCTCGCAACCTTGCCGGGCGCCAGGGAGTTTCGCGCCCACTTCAATCGTTTGGAAGATACGGAAGCACAATGCGCCAACGTTCGTGAGTTCTTTGCCGAACGTTACAAGAGCCTGGTGACAGGGGACGGAGAGGGGGTGGCCGCATGACGATGATGACCGAGACTTTAGTGAGTGGAACAACGCCCGTGAGCGACAACGTCAATTTGAAACAGCACCTCAATACGCCGAGCGAAGAAGGCCAGACCCTTCGCGGTAGCGTCGAGAAGGCGCTGCACAATTATTTCGCCCACCTTGAGGGCGCGGCCGTCACGGACGTGTACAACCTGGTGCTCTCCGAAGTCGAGGCTCCCCTGCTCGAAAGCGTGATGAACTACGTCAAGGGCAACCAGACCAAGGCCAGCGAACTGCTCGGCCTGAACCGCGGCACCCTGCGCAAGAAACTCAAGCAGTACGATTTGCTGTAAGCATTCAATCAAACCAGAAAGGCGCCCCAGGGCCTGCAAGAAAACTCGCCAAGCGGCGATCAGGCAAGGCAAAAACAGGCGAGGAAGCGGAGTGTAGAGGCCTACATGAGCATTCCGAGCCTGTTTTCAACGCAGCATGATTGTCGCGCAGGCAGTTTCCGTACAGAACCCGGAACCGGTCGCCTTATTTGCTGACCCCTTGCTTTTGATGGACATTGAGATGACCGACCAGACTACCCGCCTGCCGATCCGCCGCGCCCTGATCAGCGTTTCCGACAAGACCGGAATCCTCGATTTCGCTCGTGAACTGGAAGCCCTGGGCGTGGAAATCCTCTCCACCGGCGGTACGTTCAAGCTGCTGCGGGACAACGGCGTCGCCGCCGTGGAAGTCGCGGACTACACCGGCTTTGCGGAAATGATGGATGGCCGGGTGAAGACCCTGCACCCGAAAATCCACGGCGGCATCCTCGGCCGTCGCGGCATCGACGATGACATCATGAGCGAGCACGGCATCCGCCCGATCGACCTGGTCGCGGTCAACCTCTACCCGTTCGAAGCCACCATCAGCAAGCCGGGCTGCGACCTGCCGACCGCCATCGAGAACATCGACATCGGTGGGCCGACCATGGTCCGCTCGGCGGCCAAGAACCACAAGGACGTCGCCATCGTGGTCAATGCCGGCGACTACGCCCAGGTCCTGGAAAGCCTCAAGGCCGGTGGCCTGACCTACGCCCAGCGTTTCGACCTGATGCTCAAGGCCTTCGAACACACCGCCGCCTACGACGGCATGATCGCCAACTACATGGGCACCGTGAACCAGGCCGCCGAAACCCTGAGCACCGAAGGCCGCAGCGAATTCCCGCGCACCTTCAACAGCCAGTTCATCAAGGCCCAGGAAATGCGCTACGGCGAGAACCCGCACCAGAGCGCGGCGTTCTACGTGGAAGCCAGGCCGGCCGAAGTCGGCATCGCCACCGCGACCCAGCTGCAAGGCAAGGAGCTGTCGTACAACAACGTGGCCGACACCGATGCCGCGCTGGAATGCGTGAAGAGCTTCGTCAAGCCGGCCTGCGTCATCGTCAAGCACGCCAACCCGTGCGGCGTGGCCGTGAGCCCTGACGCCGAGGGCGGTATCCGCCAGGCCTACGAACTGGCCTACGCCACCGACAGCGAATCGGCCTTCGGCGGCATCATCGCCTTCAACCGCGAGCTGGATGCCGAAACCGCCAAGGCCATCGTCGAGCGCCAGTTCGTCGAGGTGATCATCGCCCCGTCCGTCAGCGAAGAGGCCCGTGCCATCGTCGCCGCCAAGGCCAACGTGCGCCTGCTGGCCTGCGGCCAGTGGGATGCCAACCGCGCCCCGGCCTGGGACTACAAGCGGGTCAACGGCGGCCTGCTGGTACAGAGCCGCGATATCGGCATGATCGGCAGCGAAGACCTCAAGGTGGTGACCAAGCGCGCACCGACCGAACAGGAAATCCATGACCTGATCTTCGCCTGGAAAGTCGCCAAGTACGTCAAGTCCAACGCCATCGTCTACGCCAAGAACCGCCAGACCATCGGTGTCGGCGCCGGCCAGATGAGCCGCGTCAACTCCGCTCGCATTGCTGCAATCAAGGCCGAGCATGCTGGCCTGCAGGTGCAGGGCTCGGTCATGGCTTCGGACGCGTTCTTCCCGTTCCGCGACGGCCTCGACAACGCGGCCAAGGTCGGTATCACCGCGGTGATCCAGCCGGGCGGCTCGATGCGTGACAATGAAGTGATTGCCGCGGCCGACGAAGCCGGTATCGCGATGGTATTCACCGGCATGCGCCACTTCCGTCACTGATAACACAGCCCCTGTGGGAGCCGGCTTGCTGGCGATGAGGCCAGCGAGCCTGGCATTGAGCTTGCGGCCGTTATCGCCAGCAAGCCGGCTCCCGCAATGCTCTCTTAGAATTCAGCGTCATCGAGGTTTTTGAAATGAATGTTTTGATCATCGGCAGCGGTGGCCGTGAACACGCCCTGGCCTGGAAAGTGGCGCAGGATCCGCGTGTCGAGAAAGTCTTCGTCGCCCCGGGCAACGCAGGCACTGCCATCGAAGCCAAGTGCGAGAACGTCGCCATCGACGTCCTGGCCCTGGAGCAACTGGCCGACTTTGCCGAGAAAAACGTTTCCCTGACCATCGTCGGCCCGGAAGTGCCGCTGGTGGCCGGTGTTGTCGACCTGTTCCGGGCCCGCGGCCTGGACTGCTTCGGCCCGACTGCCGGTGCCGCCCAGCTGGAAGGTTCCAAGGCGTTCACCAAGGACTTCCTGGCCCGCCACAAGATCCCGACCGCCGATTACCAGAACTTCACCGAGATCGAGCCGGCCCTGGCCTATCTGCGCGAGAAAGGCGCGCCGATCGTGATCAAGGCCGACGGCCTGGCCGCCGGCAAGGGCGTGATCGTCGCCATGACCCTGGCCGAAGCCGAAGACGCCGTACGCGACATGCTCGCCGGCAATGCGTTCGGCGAAGCCGGTTCGCGGGTGGTGATCGAAGAGTTCCTCGATGGCGAAGAAGCCAGCTTCATTGTCATGGTCGACGGCAAGAACGTCCTGCCGATGGCCACCAGCCAGGACCATAAGCGCGTCGGCGACGGCGACAGCGGCCCGAACACCGGCGGCATGGGCGCCTACTCCCCGGCCCCGGTGGTCACCGCCGAGGTGCACCAGCGCGTCATGGACCTGGTGATCTGGCCGACCGTGCGCGGCATGGCCGAGGAAGGCAACGTCTACACCGGCTTCCTGTACGCCGGGCTGATGATCGACAAGGCCGGCAATCCGAAAGTCATCGAGTTCAACTGCCGCTTCGGCGACCCGGAAACCCAGCCGGTCATGCTGCGCCTGCAATCGAGCCTGGTGCTGCTGGTCGAGGCCGCGCTGGCCCAGGCCCTGGACAAAGTCGAAGCCCAGTGGGACCCGCGTCCGAGCCTGGGCATCGTCCTGGCCGCCGGCGGTTACCCGGGCGATTACGCCAAGGGCGCAGCGATCAACGGCCTGGAAGAGGCCGCTGGTCTGGAAGGCAAGGTCTTCCACGCCGGTACCGCGTTGAAGGATGGCCAGGTCGTGACCTCCGGTGGCCGGGTGCTCTGCGCCACGGCGCTGGGCAACAGTGTCGACGCGGCACAACAGCAGGCTTACCGGTTGGCAGCTAAAATCAATTGGGAAGGCTGCTTCTACCGCAGCGATATCGGCTATCGTGCAATTGCACGCGAACGCGCAGAAAGCCAGGAATAAGCTATCCGATCGGATAGGCAAGGGCTTCAGGCCCTTGCCGTCTTATTCCCGCCCCGCGCATAGTTATGACTCAGGCATCAACCTACGAAGGGATTTCGCCGTGCGCTGGCTCAGGATTGCCATAAGTTTCACCGTCAGCCTGCTGACCCTGCTTTGCCTCGCATCGGCCGCCCACGCCTCGCAAGGCAGTGGCTGGGCGGTATTGTTCGACGATCAGGCCGACCTGCAACTCAGCGATATCCGCTCTTCGCGCTACATCAACCAATTCAGCCCCGTCGAACTCGACCGCCTGACCGCCGCCGAGCCCGATGGCGCGCTGTGGTTGCGCTTCCGTCTGCAGCCGGGCAAACACGAACAATTGCTGCGGGTCTTTGCCCCCGACCTCGCCCGCCTCGACCTGTACACCCTCGACGGCGACACGCTGATCGACCAGGTCCGCAGCGGCAATGACCTGTCGAAAGCCGAACGACCATTGCCCAGCAGCGATTTCATGCTGCCCCTGATACAAAGCCCCAAGCCCCTCGACATCTACCTGAGGCTGGTCTCGAAACACGAACTGCGTCCCCATATCACCCTCGAATCGGCGGTGATGAGCGCCGCCGACCAGGGCCAGACGTTGCTCTACGGCCTGCTGTTCGGCTGCCTGTCGATGCTGATCCTGCACAACCTGACCCGCTTCGCCTATACCCGTTCGCGCAGCAGCCTGTGGCTGGCGTCCTGTGAAGCCCTGCTGTTGCTCAGCGCCCTGTTCCTGCTCAACCTGGCGGGGCCGTGGCTGCCCGACTGGCACGGCGCGCAGACGCCCGGCGCCTACCTGGCGCTGTTGCTCACCGCGCCCTGCGGCCTGATGTTCACCTACAGCTTCTTCTCCCCCCTGGGGCCGCATCCGCTGAACAAGCTGTTGCTGGGCGACATCCTGGTGATCTGCCTGGGCGGGCTGTTGCTGCTGTTCGTCGACACCCTGCCCCTGAACGTGATGACCTACGGCCTGGTCGGGCTCGCCAGCCTGAGCATCCTGCTGGTCGCCGCCTATCACTGGCAGAAGGGCTATCGTCCGGCGCGACTGTTCGTCGTCGCCATGGTCATCTTCAATATCGGCACGCTGGTCATCCTCCCCGCCCTGCTGGGCCTGACCCTGGTGCCGCCGCAGGGCCTGATCGTCGCCCTGCTGATCTTCATCTGCATCAGCGGCCTGTTGATGAGCATCGCCCTCGGCGAGCGCCGCCGCAGCATCACCGAAGACCAGTTCAGCGTCAGCCGCGACCTGGCCGCGAGCAACGCCGAAATCGCCGCCAAGGCCGAGTTCCTGGCGAAGATCAGCCACGAGATCCGCACCCCGATGAACGGCGTGCTGGGCATGACCGAGCTGCTGCTGGGCACGCCGCTGTCGGTCAAGCAGCGCGACTACGTGCAGACCATCCACAGCGCCGGCAACGAACTGCTGACCCTGATCAACGAGATTCTCGACATCTCCAAGCTGGAGTCCGGGCAGATCGAGCTCGACGACGTGCAATTCGACCTCAATGCCCTGATCGAAGACTGCCTGAGTATTTTCCGCGCCAAGGCCGAGCAGCAGAACGTCGAACTGATCAGCTTCATCCAGCCGCAGGTCCCGCGGGTGATCAGCGGCGACCCGACGCGCCTGCGCCAGGCCCTGCTCAGCCTGCTGGAAAACGCCCTGAAAAAGACCGACGAGGGCGAGATCCTCATCGTCGTCGCCCTCGACGAACGCAGTGGCCAGCCACGCCTGCGCATCGCGGTGCAGGACAGCGGCATGCCGATGGATGACGAAGAGCGCGATGCCCTGCTGCACGCCGAATTGCAGAGCAAGAACTTCCTCGCCGCGACCCGCCTGGGCGGCCATCTGGGCCTGGTGATCGCCCGCCAGCTGATCCTGCTGATGCATGGCGAGTTCGGTATCAAGAACAGCCCCAACCAGGGCAGCACCCTGTGGCTGACGCTGCCGCTGGATCCGCTGCACCTGGAACACCCGACCTCCGACCTCGACGGCCCGCTCAAGGGCGCCCGGGTGCTGGTGGTCGACGACAACGACACCTGTCGCAAGGTCCTGGTGCAGCAATGCAGCGCCTGGGGCCTGAACGTCAGCGCCGTGCCTTCGGGCAAGGAAGCGCTGGCCCTGCTGCGCACCAAGGCGCACCTGCGCGACTACTTCGACGTGGTCCTGCTCGACCAGAACATGCCCGGCATGACCGGCATGCAACTGGCGGCGAAGATCAAGGAAGATCCGAGCCTCAACCACGACATCCTGCTGATCATGCTGACCGGTATCAGCAATGCGCCGAGCAAGATCATCGCGCGCAATGCCGGTATCAAGCGCATCCTCGCCAAGCCGGTGGCCGGCTACACCCTCAAGACCACCCTGGCGGACGAACTGACCCAGCGCAGCAAGGGCCCGGCCGCGGTGCCCGCACCGAGCACGCCCGCCGTGGCTCCCGTCACCGTACCGAGCGATTTCCGCATCCTTGTGGCCGAAGACAACAGCATCTCCACCAAGGTGATTCGCGGCATGCTGGGCAAGCTCAACCTGCAGCCCGATACCGCCAGCAACGGCGAAGAAGCCCTGCGCGCGATGAAGGCCCAGCGCTACGACCTGGTCCTGATGGACTGCGAAATGCCGATCCTCGACGGCTTCTCCGCGACCCAGCAACTGCGGGCATGGGAAGTCGGCAACCAGCGCGTGCGCACGCCGGTGGTGGCGCTGACCGCGCATATCCTCAGCGAGCACAAGGAACGGGCGCGCCAGGCCGGCATGGACGGCCACATGGCCAAGCCGGTGGAACTCTCGCAACTGCGCGAGCTGGTGGAGCACTGGGTGGCCCAGCGCGACAGCCAGCAAGTCCAGGCCCCCACCACCTCCTGAGCCGACAGACCGCGCGGCGCCTGATAGACTGCGTCCGCCCTCCTCCGTTCGAGCTCAAGCCATGCTCCACGTGTTGTTCAGCGTTTACCTGAAGATGCTGGTGCTCTACAGCCCGTTCTTCGTCCTGTCCTGCTTTATCAGCCTGACCCGCGGCTACTCCAGCAAGGAGCGCCGGCGCCTGGCCTGGAAAGTGGCGCTCGCCACCCTGGTCTCCAGCGTGCTGCTGTATCTGTTCGGGAGAGTGATCTTCAGTGTGTTCGGCATCACCGTGGACGCCTTCCGCATTGGCGCGGGGAGCGTGCTGTTCATCTCGGCACTGGACATGGCCCAGGGCAAGTCGGCCGTGCAGACCGACAACGTGCAGCAGGACGTGACCATCGTCCCGCTGACCATTCCTTTGACCGTCGGCCCCGGCACCATCGGCGCCCTGCTGGTCATGGGCGTCAGCCAGCCCCATTGGGACGACAAGCTCACCGCCATCGTCAGTATCGCCCTGGCGAGCTTTACCGTCGGCGTGGTGCTGTACCTGTCGAACCGGATCGAACGGATCCTCGGCGACCAGGGCCTGCAGATCGTCAGCCGCCTGATGGGACTGTTCGTCTGCGCCCTGGCGGCACAGATCATCTTCACCGGGGTGCGCGGCTACCTGGTGCCATGAAATCAGGACCCGGTACGGTCGCTAACGCCCTCAGGAACCAGGCTTTTCACCGTACCAGCGCGGCGTATAGACCCACTCGCCGCCGTCGGCCCGCGGGAAGACGCAGGTGGTGGACGAGCCGATGATGACCATGGTGCGCATGTCCACCTGCTCCGGCGTCAGCTCACCCAGGGTGGTCACCCGCAAGGTCTGTCCCGGCCGGCCGATATCCCGTCCCAGTACCACCGGCGTCTGCGGCGTGCGGTGTCGGGCGACGATTTCCAGCGCACGACCCAGTTGCCACGGACGCGAGCGCGAGATCGGGTTGTAGAACGCCAGGGCCAGGTCGGCCTGGGCCGCGAGGTCGAGACGCTTCTCGATGATCGTCCAGGGCTTGAGGTTGTCCGACAGGGACATCACGCAGAAGTCATGCCCCAGGGGAGCACCGGCCTGGGCCGCCGTGGCGAGCGAGGCGGAAACGCCGGGGAGGATTTCCAGCTCGACGTTGTGCCAGGCCGAATCGCCGGACTCATGCAGGGCTTCGAGCACCGCCGCGGCCATGGCGAATACGCCCGGATCGCCGGATGACACCACCACCACTGAACGGCCCTCGGCCGCCAGTTCGAAGGCATGCCGGGCGCGCTGCATTTCCTCGCGGTTGTCGGTGCAATGCAGCACCTGGTCGGCACGAAACGGTCCGGCCATGCGCACATAGGTTTCATAGCCCAGCACGTCGTTGGCCCGGGCCAGCTCGGCCTTGACCGCCGGCACCATCAGCTCGGCAGCGCCGGGCCCGAGGCCGATCACCGCCAGGCGCCCGCGCGGACGACCGATGCGCTCAGGTTCCAGCGGCTGGCTGGCGACGGCAATCGCCAGGCCCTCGCCGACACAGATCGGCGGCAGCAACTGCGGTACCGCCTGTTGCGCCATGGCCGCGACAGAGCCGCCCGAGGCGATAAAACGCAACGGCACGCCCAACTCGACCGCCGCTTCACGCAGCGCAGGACTGGCCATCTCGCTGTCCGCCGCCAGCAGGCAGGCCAGCGACTGCCAGGCGATATTCGCCCCGTGCAAGGCTTCACGAACCGCACCGGCCAGCCCAGGCACCGCGGCCGTCACCGCCACCAGGACGCTGCGCGGATAGATCAGCAACTCATTGGCCACCGGCACACGCTCGGCGCTGCCGACATGAATCGACAGGCGCGCCTGACGGTCCTCCGGCAAGTGCGCCTGCGCCAGCCAGGGCGCCGCCCCTTCGATACGCACGCTTTCGCCGGCCAGCAAGTCCGAGACAAACCGCTTGCCCAGCTCCAGGTCGCCCAGCGCGTAGCCACTGGGCGGGTTCAGCAGGCAGGTGCCGAAACGCAGCTCGCCGCTGGTGGTGATGGCCGCCGCCACACCCAGGCCTGCCGCCATTTCCCGGGCCATGACATTCACCCCACCAAGCCCCCCCAGCAGCGGCACCACCGCGCTGCCGTCCTCGGCCACGGCCAGTACCGGCGGCTCGGCGCCTTTTTCCAGGAGCACCGGGGCCAGCGTGCGGATCACGATGCCGGCGGCGCACAGGGCAATGATCGGCGTGTCCTGCTGGTAGAGCTGGCGCATCGTCGCGCCAAACTCGTGATACAGCCGGTCCGCGCCGTCGACCCGCTCGGCCAGGCCATAGACCAGCGCCTCCGGATAGATCTGTTGCAGCCTGCGGGCCGTCGCGAGGCTGCCATTGCCGAGGATGACAATGGCCGGTTGCGGGCGACTCATCCCTGCCACCGTTCGCCGGGCACGATGATCAGCGAGAAGTAAGGCGAGGACATCGGCTCGACCTCATCGAGCGGCACGATCTTCTGGTTGGCCATGGTCGCCCGCTCCACATACAGCGCGCGACCGGCCAGGCCCAGCTCTTCGAGCACCTGGCGGACCTTGTGGAAGTTACGCCCCAGTTTCATGATCACCGCCGCATCGGCATCGGCCAGGCGCCGCTTGAGTTCGTCATGGGGCAGCACGCCGGACAACACCGACAGGCTCTGGTTGCGGTACACCAGCGGCACACCGAGCACCGAAGCGCCACCGAGCATCGAGCACACGCCGGGAATCACCTCGGCGTCGTAGCGCTCGGCCAGGCGGTCGTGCAGGTACATGTAGGAGCCGTAGAAGAACGGATCGCCTTCGCAGATCACCGCCACGTCGCGGCCGGCATCCAGGTGCGCGGCCACTTCCAGGCTGGCCTCGTCATAGAAGTCGCTGATCACCTGCTCGTAGGACAGCGGCGCCGGCAGGGCCTCGGTGGTCACCGGGTAGACCAGCGGCAACAGGGTCTGCGCTTGCTGCAGGTGCGCCTCGATGATACCGAAGGCATTCCCCTTCTTGCCCTTGGCGACGAAGTACGCCACCACCGGCGACTCGCGCAACAGGCGCAGCGCCTTCACGGTGATCAGTTCCGGGTCACCCGGCCCCACGCCGAGGCCGATCAGACGTCCAGGCTGCTGCATCATTCAATCTCCGTGGCGAGTGCGTTGACGGCGGCGGCGGCCATGGCGCTGCCACCCAGGCGGCCTTGCATGATCACGAACGGCACGCCACGGCTGTCGGCGGCGAGCATCGCCTTTGACTCGGCGGCACCGACGAAGCCCACCGGGAAACCGAGGATCAGCGCCGGCTTCGGCGCGCCGGCATCGAGCATTTCCAGCAAGTAGAACAGCGCGGTCGGGGCATTGCCGATCACCACCACGCTGCCTTCCAGATGCGGCCGCCACAACTCCAGGGCCACCGCCGAGCGGGTGTTGCCCTGCTCCCGCGCCAGCTCCGGCACACGCTCGTCGCGCAGGGTGCAGATCACCGGGTTGTTCGCCGGCAGGCGGGCGCGGGTGATGCCTTCGGAAACCATGCGCGCATCACAGAGGATCGGCGCGCCGGCCGCCAGGGCATCGCGCCCGGCCTTGCCAGCACCCGGCGAGAACTGCAGGCCGTCGATGGCATCGACCATGCCGCAGGCGTGGATGACCCGCACGGCGAGCTTTTCGAGATCGGCGGGAATACGCGCCAGGTTCGCTTCCGCGCGAATGATCGCGAAGGAGTTGCGATAGATCTCCTGACCATCGCGGATGTAATCAATCATCGGTACTGCTCCGTGAGCGGGCTTCGAGCAACGCACCCGCCGCATCAATAGTAAGGTTGCGCGCGTGCAGCAGGCCGAAGCCGGGCTGGGCTGCATCGCGGAAATAGAGGTCGTAGTGGCCGGGCGAGACCGCCAGCAAGGTGGTCGGCGCCACATGGGCCGCGGCGCAGGAGCGGCCGCAACCGGACAGGTGGACGGCCTGGGCCCGCCCGGACAGCAGCGTCGCCAGGCGCCGGGCATCGGCCTTGGTGTCGGCCAGGCCCTTGGCACAGCCGCCGGCGCCGGTGCAGGCGATGATCCGGGCCAGCGCCTGGTCGGCGTCGCAGAGCAGGCCGAGTTGTCGCAGGCGCGCGGTGACGCTGGCCGCGTCCTCCTCGCGGATATTGGGCAGCAGCAGGCTCTGCCAGGGCGTCAGGCGCAGGCTGCCATCGCCCTGTTGCAGCGCCAGCCGGGCCACGCCGTCGAGCATCGGGGCATCGAGGCGTCCCAACGGGAACACCGCACCGATATGCACCAGGCCCGGCTGGCGCTGCGGATAAGTGCCGATATGCCGCAGGTCGGTGGCGGCAGGCCGTTGCCAGTGCGGGACCGGCGTCAGTGCGCTGCCGAGACGCGCGGCCAACTGCGCCAGGAACGACTCGACCGGCACCTCGGCCAGCAGGTGGCGCATGCGCGTCTGCTCCGCTCGGGCCAGGTCGAGGAACAGTTCCAGCACCGCCACCACCAGGTCGTGGCCCTGCTCCAGAGGCACCGCGGCCAGGGGCGCGTCATGGGCCGGACAGCCGGCGAGACCGAATGCCAGCCACGGCCTGCCCTCGATCGACAGCGCCGACAGCCACAGGTCATGGGGATGTTCGAGCATCGCCAGGGCTTCGCCGCCGTCGAGTTGCAACGCGAACTTGGCCGACAGCTCATGGAAGCGCCGTTGGCCCTGCAACGTGGCGAGGATCTGTGCGGCGAGGGGGCGCGTGTCGATCAGCATCAGTGCGTCGATACCGGCGCTGGGGCTGAGCATCAGGTTGCGCACGTCATCGGCACCGGAGGTCTGCGCCTGATTGGCAACCTGCCCCCCTGTGGAGATCACTGCTCCTGTGGGAGCGGTGTCCGTCGCCTCGGCGTCGGGCCCGAGACCGGCCGCCAGCAAGGTGGTGACCAGGGCCGCATGCTGCTCGCCGATCCCGCGAATCTGCAGGTTGGCCCGGTTGGTCGCCTCGATCACCCCGCCGGCATAACGCTCGGCGGCCTCGGCGACGGCCAGGGCCTGGGCGGCGCTGATCACGCCCCCGGCCAGCTTGATCCGACAGATACCGCCATCCAGTGCCGGGACGATGCGCAACAACCCCGGACAGGCCGAGGGGCGGATGGCATTGGCAAGCGGGTGTTCGTTCAAGGGGCAACCGACAGTAAGGGAAAGGCGTTTCGCCGTCGAAGGCGCGGTATTATGCCTGCTTTGTCCGAAGGCATGAAAAGACTGCCCGTCGGAACAGCCGTGTTTTGAGGATTTTAGATGACGCCCTGGCTGACAGTAGTGGGAATCGGTGAAGACGGCTTCAGTGGCCTGGGCAAAAATGCCCGGCGCGCACTGCTGGGGGCTGCGCGGATATTCGGCGGGCAACGCCAGCTCGACCTGCTGCCGGCGTGCATCCGTGCCGAACGCCAGGCCTGGCCCAGCCCGTTCTCCATCGAACCGGTGCTGGCCCTGCGCGGTACGTCGGTCTGCGTGCTGGCGAGCGGCGACCCGATGCTGTTCGGCGTCGGTGCCAGCCTGTCGCGCCAGGTGAGCGCAGAGGACATGCAGGTGCTGCCCGCACCCTCCGCCTACTCGCTGGCCGCCGCCCGCCTGGGCTGGGCCCTGCAGGATGTGGTGTGCCTGTCGGTGGTCGCCCGGCCCGTCGCGGCCCTGAGTGCGCAACTGCATACGGGCGTGCGCCTGCTGGTGCTGAGCAATGACGGGCAGAGTCCCGCCGCGATCGCCGCCCTGCTCCGCGAACGGGGTTTCGGGCCGAGCCGTATCAGCGTACTGGAACACTTGGGCGGTGCGCTGGAGCGTCGCGTCGACGGAGTGGCAGACACCTGGCAGGAGCCCACCATCGCCAAACTGAACCTGGTCGCCATCGACTGCCTGGCCGATCCGACGACGCCGCGCCTGTCGCGGATCGGCGGCCTGCCGGACTCGGCTTTCCGCCACGACGGCCAATTGACCAAGCGCGACGTCCGCGCCATCACCCTGGCCCGTCTCGCTCCGGTGCCCGGCGAACTGCTGTGGGATGTCGGCGCCGGCAGCGGCTCCATCGGCATCGAATGGATGCGTGCCCACCCCGGTTGCCGGGCCATTGCCGTCGAGGCGGACGACGGTCGCCAGCAACTGATCGAATACAACCGCGACGCCCTCGGCGTGCCCGGCCTGCGCCTGGTGCGCGGCAGCGCGCCGGAGGCCCTGGCGGACCTGGAGCCGCCGGACGCGATCTTTATCGGCGGCGGCGTGACCCGCCCCGGCGTGCTGGATACCTGCTGGGCCCGGCTCAAGCCCGGCGGACGCCTGGTGGCCAATGCCGTGACCCTGCAAAGCGAAGCGCTCCTGATGCACTGGCGGCAGGTCCATGGCGGCGAGCTGACCCGTATCCATATCGCCCAGGCCCAGCCCCTGGGTGACTTCGATACCTGGCGCCAGGCGCTGCCCATCACCCTGCTCGACGTGGTCAAGCCTCGCGATGCGTGACGAAACCGCCGAACAACCCGCGCCCCTGCGCAGCGGCCTGACCACCGGCAGCTGTGCCACCGCCACCTCGCTGGCGGCGGCACGGCTGCTGCTGGCCGGCGTCAGCCACGATGCGGTGCGGATCATCCTGCCCAAGGGCAAGCAGGTGGAAATGCGCCTGGAGTTCTGCCGCCTGCACGAAGACGGTGCCGAGGCCGGGACCCTCAAGGATGCCGGCGACGATCCGGATGTCACCCACGGTGCCCTGCTGTATTCGCGGGTCCGCCTGATCGCCGAGCCCGGCGTGCAGTTTCACGCCGGTGCCGGTGTCGGTACCGTGACGCGCCCGGGCCTGGTGCTGCCGGTCGGCGAACCGGCGATCAACCCGGTGCCGCGCAAGATGATCAGCGACCACCTGCGGCAACTGGCGGCCGAACACGGCTATGCCGGTGGCTTCTCGGTGACCGTCAACGTCGAGGGCGGCGAAGCCCTGGCCCTGAAGACCATGAACCCGCGCCTGGGCATTCTCGGCGGGCTGTCGATCCTCGGCACCAGCGGCATTGTCCGGCCGTTCTCCTGCGCGGCCTATATCGCCTCGATCCACCAGGGCATCGACGTCGCCAAGACCAATGGCTACCTGCATATCGCCGCCTGCACCGGCAATGCCAGCGAAGACACCATGCGCCGCGTGTACAACCTGCCGGAGATCGCCCTGATCGAAATGGGCGATTTCGTCGGTGCCGTGCTCAAGCACCTGCGCAAAGTGCCTGTGGATAAATTGAGCCTGTGCGGCGGCTTCGGCAAGATCAGCAAGTTGGCCGCCGGGCACATGGACCTGCACAGCCGGCATTCGAGCATCGACCTGCCGCAACTGGCCGAATGGGCCGCGGCGGTGGGGGCCGATGAGGCCTTGCAGGACGCCATCCGCCAGGCCAATACCAGCCAGCAGGCCCTCGCCATGGCCAGCGCCGCCGGGATCGCCCTCGGCGACGCGGTCTGCCGGCATGCGCTGGACTTTGCCCGCAGCGTGGTTCCGGCGCAGGTACAGGTCGAAGTCTTCGCCATCGATCGCCAGGGCGGTGTCGTGGGTCATGCGGGAGCTTTCCGATGAAGGTATTGCTGCTGGGCGGCATCACCGAAGCCCTGGCGATTGCCCGTACGCTGGGTCCGCGGCATATCTACAGCCTCGCGGGGGTTGGCCGGGTGCCGGGCGACCTGCGCTGCCAGGTACGGGTCGGCGGTTATGGCGGGGCCGAGGGCTTGGCGGTTTTTATCCGCGAAGCGGGCATCGACCTGCTGCTGGACGCCACCCATCCCTATGCCGCGCAGATCAGCCGCAATGCCGTCGCGGCGGCTGCTATCAGCGGCATTGCCTGCTGGGCACTGCGTCGCCCGGACTGGGTGGCCGAGCCTGGGGACGACTGGCGGGAAGTCGCGGACTGGGCCGAACTGGTCGACGCCCTGAAACCGTTCCAGCGACCGCTGTTCACCCTCGGCCGCGAACCGCTGCAACACCTGGATGAAATCCCCGCCGGACAGTTCTGGACCCTGCGTGCGCTCGACGAGTATCCCGGCAACGAACGCTGCGAAGTGATCGGCGCCCGTGGCCCGTTCCGCCTGGAGGACGAGCGAGCCCTGTTCGAGCGTCGCGCCATCGACGTGCTGATCAGCAAGAACAGCGGCAGCAGCGCGACCGAGCCCAAGCTGCAGGTGGCCCGCGAACGCGCACTGCCGGTACTGATCCTCAAGCGCCCGGTATTACCGGCTGCGGCACGCGAGTTCCAGACGCTCGAGGAAACACTTGAGGCGTTGGCAATCGCCCTTCAATAGATCACGATCGTCGCTTGTCAAAATAGTAACTTATTCGTTACCTTGAGGACGCGGATGATCGATGTCGAAGAATACATACGGGACAACCACGGCAACCCGTTCGAAAAGTGGTTCGCTTCACTGGATGTGCAAAAAGACATCCGGCGCGCCAAGTTGCTGGTTGACGAATACAAGCGCCGCAAAAGCGCAGAACTGCATACGAGGTAACGCCAATGGCCCTGACCCGCAGCTTCAAGCAAACCGTCGCCGAACGGGCACAACGCGATCCGGCATTCGCCGAGGCGTTGCTGGACGAAGCCGCCAGCCTGTTTCTCAATGGCGAACCGGAAATGGCCCGGGTGATCCTGCGCGACCTGGTCAACGCGACAGTCGGCTTCGAGGGATTGGCCAGGGAAACCGACAAACCCAGCAAAAGCCTGCACCGCATGCTCTCCGCCAACGGCAATCCCAGCATGGACAACCTGGCAGCCATTTTTTCCGTGATCCGCACAACACTGGGGGTCAGCATTGAAGTACACGCGGTGCCGGCAACCTGAGTGCTTGCTGCTACGCTTCACCGAAGCCTGCCGGGGATAAATCCCCTGCCTTGTTGCGACCTTTCACCGCAGCGCCTGCTTTTACTTATGAAGGACGTTCAGGCTAAATAACCCACTGCCTTGAAACATCTGACGGAAATCCTTCCATGTCCCGACAACGGCTCGCAGTAGCTACCTGGATCGCCTGCTGCGCAGTGCTGTTCAATCTGCTCGCCATGCCGATTTCCGGGGCCATGGCGCAATCGCTGGATCGCTCCGTGTCGGAACAACTGCTGTGGGGCAGCTTCTGCTCCGCCAGCGGCAGCCGACTCGTTGCCATCGACCTCGGCAAGCTGGAGCAGAAGGCCCCGGCGAGCGACGAACACTCCAATATGCAGCACTGCTGGTGCTGTTCCGGCTCGGCGCCGTTGGTGGCGTTACCCGGACACATGCCCCAGCTACAGGTTGCGCGCCTGGACGCCAGCCACAGCCGTGCCGGCCAACCTGTCGATACACCCACACCCCGCCAGCAATGGCCCTCGCTCAACCCCCGAGCCTCTCCGCCAAGCTGATTCACACTCGCAACCCTTTGCGTTTTGAATCGTTATGGAGAACTCCCATGCTCAAGAATGCCCTGCTCCTGGCCGCGTTGCTGCTGCCCGTCGGTTTTGCCAATGCTCATGAATTCAAGGTTGGCGACCTGCAGATCACCCACCCGTGGTCACAGGAACTACCGCCCAACGCGCCGACCGTGGCCGCCTATTTCGTGATCCATAGCCAGGGAGCCACACCTGACCGCCTGACCGGCGTCGACAGCCCCATCGCCCAAAAAGCCGAGTTGCATGAACATGTGATGCAGGGCGACCTGATGAAGATGCAGCAGGTGCCGGGCGTCGACATCCCGGCCAAGGGCGAGGTGAAATTCGCGCCCATGGCCTACCACGTGATGCTGCTGGACCTGAAGGATCGCAGCCTGCTGCAGGACGGCAAGCACTTCCCGTTGACCCTGCATTTTGAAAAGGCCGGCAACGTGACCGTCGAGGTCGCGGTGCAGAAACAGGCGCCCGCCACGGCGGGCGACAGGGAACATCAGCACGCCCAGTAACCGACGATCCCACTGAGCGCCATGCGCCGTTCCCACCTCAGGCCCAAGCCCTCCCACGTCCAGGTACGTGGCGGCTGGCTGAGCCTGTTCGCCATGTTGATGATCTTTGTCGGCCCGCTGATATCCCAGGCGATGCCGATGGACCATCACGCCATGTCGATGTCGATGGACATGAACATGGCAATGCCCATGGACATGCCCGGACAGGAGGACGCGGATGCCGGGCATGCCGGTGGAGGACATCACGGCAGCGGCGGCGAACATCACGCCCTCTGGGAAAAGTGCGGCTACTGCACACTGCTGTTCAGTTGCCCCGCCCTGCCCCAGACCCTGACCTTCGCCGCCCTCGACGGCCCCCGGCCCACGGCGCTGGCCGCCACGCAAACCCGCCTGGGCCATGCCCAGCGCACCATCTTCCCCGGTGCCCGCACCCGCGCCCCACCCGCATTCGGCTAGGCAATCCCACAACGCTCACACGGTCGTCCCGCACGGTGGCAAACAGCTGCTGCGCGGTGACCGTGTTGTATTCGCTTGAATGATGGAACGCTTATGTCCACAGCAAACACTCGCCTGCGCGCTACGCGGGCGGCACTCCCTTTCGCTCCCGGCGAACCCCGTGCCCGCTTGCGCCAGGCCACCACCCTGGTGTGCGGGGCTCTGCTGGCACCGACGCTGTTCGCCGCCGAGACGGTCGACGATCCCTCGCCGCAAGCCCGGGAAATCAGTCCGACAGTCATTACCGCCGTCGCCCCCAGCTCGCCACTGACAATCGTCACCAACCCCGGGGATCCGCGCCAGCCGGTACCGGCCAGCGACGGTGGCGACTACCTCAAGACCATCCCCGGCTTCGCCCTGGTGCGCAACGGCGGCACCAACGGTGATCCGGTGTTGCGTGGCATGTTCGGCTCGCGCCTGAATATCCTGACCAATGGCAGCATGATGCTTGGCGCCTGCCCTGGCCGGATGGACGCGCCCACGTCCTACATCTCGCCGGAAACCTACGACCGGCTGACCGTGATCAAGGGCCCGCAAACCGTGCTCTGGGGCCCCGGCGCCTCGGCCGGCACCATCCTCTTCGAGCGTGAGCCCGAGCACTTCGGTGAACTCGGCACGCGGCTCGACGCCAGCGTCCTGGCCGGCTCCAACGGCCGCTTCGACAAGGTGATCGACGCCGCCGCCGGCGGTCCCCTGGGTTATCTGCGGGTGATCGGCAACCAGGCCCACGCCGATGACTACAAGGACGGCAACAACGACACCGTGGCCTCGCGCTACGACAAATGGAACGGCGATGTCGCCCTTGGCTGGACCCCGGACGCCGACACCCTGCTGGAGCTGACCGCCGGCAAGGGCGACGGCGAGGCGCGCTACGCCGGGCGGGGCATGGACGGCTCGCAGTTCAAGCGCGAAAGCCTGGGCCTGCGCTTCGAGAAGTCCAATATCGGCGACGTGCTCGACAAGCTCGAGGCCCAGGTCTACTACAACTACGCCGACCACGTGATGGACAACTACACCCTGCGCCAACCCTCCGGGACGGGGATGATGGCCGGCCCCATGGCCTCCAATGTCGACCGGCGTACCCTGGGTGCGCGGCTCAAAGCCACCTGGCACTGGGCCGACTGGCAACTGATCGGCGGCCTCGATGCCCAGACCAACGAACATCGCGCCCGCAGCAGCATGGGCATCGATACCTACAAGGACCTGCCACGCACCAGGGACGCCGACTTCCACAACTACGGGGTATTCGGCGAGCTGACCTGGTACGCCGCCGAACATGACCGCCTGATCAGCGGTGCCCGCGTGGACCGTGCCTCGGCCCGGGACTTTCGGCAACGCATCGGTTCAGGCATGGGCGCCCGCACGAACCCGACCGCCAACGACACCCGCGCCGATACCCTGCCCAGCGGTTTCGTACGCTATGAACACGACCTCGCCGACAGCCCGGCCACGTTCTATACCGGTCTCGGTCACGCCGAACGTTTTCCCGACTACTGGGAGCTGTTCTCCCCCGATAGCGGCCCGGCCGGTTCAGCCAACGCCTTCGACGGGATAAAGCCGGAGAAGACCACGCAACTGGACTTCGGCGTGCAGTACAAGACCGCCGACCTGGAGGCCTGGGCCTCGGGCTACGTCGGCCAGGTGCGCGACTTCATCCTGTTCGACTACCAGCCGGGGATGATGGGCATGACCTCCCAGGCACGGAACATCGATGCACGGATCATGGGCGGCGAACTGGGCGCGGCCTACGCGCTCACGTCCAACTGGAAGGCCGATGCGACCCTGGCCTATGCCTGGGGCAAGAACACCAGCGACGGCAGGGCGCTGCCGCAGATCCCGCCACTCGATACCCGCCTGGGCCTGACCTACAGCCAGGATGACTGGAGTGCCGGTGCCTTGTGGCGAATGGTTTCGGCGCAGAACCGCATCGACCCGGACAAGGGCAACGTGGTCGGCAAGGACTTCTCCAACAGTGCCGGGTTCGGTGTGTTCTCCCTCAATGGCGCCTACCGGATCAACCGGCACCTGAAGGTCAGCACCGGCGTCGACAATCTGTTCAACAAAGCCTACGCCGAACACCTGAACCTGGCGGGCAATGCCGGGTTCGGGTATCCGGCCAATGACCCGCGGGCCATCAACGAACCGGGCCGGACCTTCTGGACCAAGGTGGACATGAGTTTCTAAACACACCGCAGAACCTGTAGGAGCCGGCTTGCCGGCGATGGCATCGACGCGGCGGCCTCGCTGGATCACGTCGCCTGGATCGCCAGCAAGCCGCCCCCACAGGGTACAGCCTCAAATAAACCCAAATCTTGCGGAGCACTCCCGATGAGCCAACCAAAGATATCCTTCTACAACCTCGCCTGGCGCTGGCATTTCTACGCAGGGCTGTTCGTCGCCCCGTTCATGATCCTGTTGGCCCTGACCGGGATCATCTACCTGTTCAAGCCCCAACTCGACCCACTGATGTACAGCAATCTGCTGAAGGTCGAACCCGGTCATCACCTGATCAGTGCCGATGAACAATTACAGCGGGTCCAGGCCGCCTATCCACAGGGCCGCATCAAGCAGTACCTGCCGCCGGTCGACGCCGGGCACAGCGCGCAGTTCGTGGTGATCCAGGATGCGCGGGAACTCAACGTGTTCATCGACCCCTACCGCGGCAACGTCCTCGGCGACCAGGATGCCAAGCGCAACCTGCAAGCCATCGCCCGCGCCCTGCACGGAGAACTGATAATCGGCACGGTCGGCGACCGCCTGGTGGAACTGGCCGCCGGCTGGGGCGTGGTGCTGGTGGTGTCCGGGGTCTATCTGTGGTGGCCGCGCGGGCGCTCTCCAGCCGGCGTGCTCTGGCCGCGCCTGACCAGCCGTGGCCGACTGCTGTGGCGCGACCTGCATGCGGTCACCGGTTTCTGGGGCGCGGCGCTGCTGCTGTTCATGCTGCTCAGCGGCATGACCTGGACCGGCTTCTGGGGCAAGCAATATGCCGAGGTCTGGAACAAGTTCCCGGATGCCATGTGGAACAGCGTGCCCAAGTCCGACGTCGAGGCCCGCAGCCTCAACACCGCCACCCGCCAGACCGTGCCCTGGGCCATGGAAAACACGCCGATGCCGATGTCCGGCGACCACGCCGAGCACATGAACCACGGCGCGGCCCACGCCGGTCCGGCCGCGCCGACCATCACCCTGCAACAGGTGGTCGAGATCGCGCGGGCGCGCCGCATCGAACCCGGCTACAGCATCACCCCGCCGAGTACCGCCGAAGGCGTGTTCACCATCGCGGTGTTCGCCGACGACCCGCGCAACGACGCCACCCTGCATGTCGACCAGTACACCGGCACGGTTCTCGCCGACGTGCGCTGGCAGCAATACGGCAATGTCGCCCGGGCCACGGAAATGGGGGTGATGCTCCACGAAGGCAAACTCTTCGGGCCGCTCAACCAGTTGGCGATCCTGCTGATCTGCCTGATGATCCTGCTGAGTTCGATCAGCGGCGTGATCATGTGGTGGAAACGGCGCCCGCAAGGTGGCCTCGGGGTTCCGCCGCTGCGTCACGACCTGCCGAAGTGGAAAAGCGCGATGCTGATCATGTTTGCCCTGGCGATCCTGTTCCCGCTGGTGGGCGTCTCGCTGATCGTGATCTGGGTGGTCGACAAGCTAGTGCTGTCGCGCCTGAACCGCCAACATGAATCGACCTCACCTTCATCCTGAAAAGCGTTGAGATGCGCGAAACAGAGGGTTCTATAAACTTTCGGGAGCATCGTCTTGCAACCCTATATTGTTATAGTATAACAATATCGCGAGATACCCGACCCACAGCCGCCCGCTGCGGGTCTTCCTGAAGATAAGCGACTTACCACCCCGATGAACAAGTACCTCGTATCCGGCCTCTGCCTGCTGGCGGTCAACCATGCCCAGGCGGATGCCACGCTGACCCTGCCCACCGGCACCATCACCGCGCCTGCCGTCGATAGCGACGCAGTCGATCTGAAGACGCCCACCACGGCAGGCTCGCGCCTGGGCCTGACCGCGCTTGAAACACCGGCCAGCACGGAAAGTCTCACCGGGGAACGTATTCGCGAACGCGGCGACAACACCGTGCAGGACGCGGTGTCGCGTAGCACCGGCCTGAGCCGCACCGGCACGCCCGGCGATGGCGGCACGTCATTGCAGGCCCGTGGTTTCACCGGGCAGAACTCGGTGATGCAGTTGTATGACGGCACCCGCCTGTACAGCGGCGCGGGCACCGTGACCTTTCCGGTGGATGCCTGGTCGGTCGAGCGGGTCGACGTCCTGCGCGGCCCGGCCTCGGTCCTCTATGGCGAAGGCGCCACCGGCGCGGTGATCAACACCCTCCCGAAAAAACCTTTCTCGGGCGAAATCGAAAACCATGTGCGCCTCGGCTATGGTTCCTACGACAGCCAGCAGCAGGCCCTGGACAGCGGCGGCTCGCTGACCGACAACCTGAGCTATCGCGTCAATATCAACCGCCTGGCCAGCAACGGCTGGGTCGACCGTGGCGAATCGAGCAGCAATTTCTTCAGCGCTGCCCTGCGCTGGCAGGCCAGCGATGACCTGGTGTTCACCCTGTCCACCGACTATGGCGACCAGCAGCCCACCGACTACTTCGGTTCGCCACTGATCAACGGCAGCTACCAGAAGAGCCTGCGCTTCAAGAACTACAACGTCAGCAACGACAAGCTGCACTACAACGACCAATGGACCCGCCTGCGCACCGACTGGCAGATCTCCGATGCCATCAGTTCCAGCAACGAACTGTATTACCTCAAGGCCCGACGCCGCTGGCAGAACGCCGAGAACTACAACTTCGACCCGGCGACGCAGACCTTGTCGCGGGCCAGCTATATCGGCATCAAGCACGAGGAGGAGCAGACCGGCGACCGCCAGACCTTCACCTTCAAGCACAGCCTGTTCGGGCTCGACAGCCAGACGCTGACCGGCGTGGATATCAACCGTATCCGCTTCCAGCTCAACAGCAACGCCGGCTTCGACGACCTGCCCGGCAGCCCGCCACTGGACCTGAACCACCCGCAACCCGGCCAGTTCGAAAGTGCCGACGCCTACCAGCCCCAGTTCGCGACGACCACCAGACAGTTCTCGCTGTTCGCCGAAAACCGCACGCAACTGAGCGAGCGCTGGTCGCTGGTGACCGGGGTGCGCCGCGACTATGTGCATATCGAAAATGACGACCAGATCAACGACACCCGCAGCGACAAGAGCCTGGCCGGCAACAACTGGAAAGTCGGCCTGGTGTTCGCCTTGAGCGAAGACACTTCGCTCTACGGCCAGTACGCCACCAGCACCGAAGGCGTCGACGGCCTGGTGACCCTGGGGCCGAAGGCGCAGAATTTCGACCTGTCCACCGCCAGGCAATCGGAAGTGGGCCTCAAGCAGATGTTCTGGGACCAGCGCGGCGAGTGGACCCTGGCGGCCTATCACATCGTCAAGAAGAAGCTGCTGACCACCGACCCGGGCAACTCGCAGAACCAGTTGCAGGTCGGCCAGCAATCGTCCGACGGCCTGGAGGCCAGCCTCGACCTGAAACTGGCCCGCGACTGGCAGTTGCAGGCCAATGCCTCGATCCTCAGGGCGCAATACGATGACTTCGACCAGTCGGTCGGCAGCACGGTCGTGTCCTACAAGGGCAACCGTCCTGTGGATGTGCCCCGCCGCACCGCCAACCTCTGGCTGAGCAAGGCGATCACCGACGAGGTGAAAGCCGGTGCCGGTGTGCGGTATGTCGACGCGCGTTATGCCGACCTCGCCAATACCGCCGAACTGCCGAGCTACACCGTGGTCGATGCCAACGTGTCGTGGAAAGCCTTGCGCAACACCACCCTGGGCCTGCAATTGAACAATCTGTTCGACCGCCAGTACGCACAAAGCCAATACAATAGCGGCCAACAATGGATCATGGGGCAGCCACGCTCGTTCTTCGTGACCGCGGGCTACACCTTTTGACAGTACCGGGATCGTTCCCACGCTCCGGCGTGGGAACGCCGCCATGGACGCTCCGCGTCCGCTCTTGTGACGCCGGGCGTCACGGTATGCGTTCCCGCGCCGAGCGTGGGAACGCTCAATCACAGACAGGAATGGAATGACCTCGCTGACCCTCGCCAACCTGGCCTGGACACCCCTGGGCCAGAACCACTGCCATCACCAGTTCCAGCTGCGTGACGCCAACCTGCGGGTGGCGGCGGGTGAATTCGTCGGCCTGATCGGCCCCAACGGCAGCGGCAAGACCAGCCTGCTCAAGTGCGCCTATCGCTTCAGCCAGCCGGAAAGCGGCGAGGTGCTGCTCGAACACCAGAACGTCTGGAAACAGTCGCCCCGCTGGTGCGCCCAGCGTATCGCGGTGGTGCTCCAGGAGTTTCCCGATGCCTTTGGCCTGACCGTCGACGAAGTGGTCGCCATGGGCCGCACGCCCCACAAGAAACTGTTCGACGGCGACAGCGCGCTCGATCGCCAGCTGGTTCGCCAATGCCTGGAATCGGTCGGCCTGCTGGGCTTCGAAGAGCACGCCTTCGCCACCTTGTCCGGCGGTGAAAAACAGCGGGTGATCCTCGCCCGCGCCCTGGCCCAGCAGCCGCAACTGCTGATCCTCGACGAACCGACCAACCACCTCGACCCGCGCTACCAACTGGAGCTGCTGACCCTGGTCAAGCGCCTGAAGATCGGCACGCTCGCCAGCATCCACGATCTCAACCTGGCGGCCGCGTTCTGCGACCGGCTGTATGTGATCAACCATGGCCGCATCGTCGCCAGCGGCACGCCCGACGAGGTGCTGACGGCGGATCTGCTGCGCGCCGTGTTCGGCGTCGAGGCCCTGATCGACAGCCACCCCCTCTGCGGCTACCCACGAATCACCTGGATAACCCAACCATGAAGTTACTGCGTCTGGCGCTTTGCCTCGGTTCCCTGTTCGCCTCCCTGACCGCCCTGGCCGAGCCCACCCACTACCCGTTGACGGTGCAGAGCTGCAACCGCCAGGTGACCTTCAAGGAGGCACCGAAACACGCGGTCAGCCACGACATCAACATGACCCAGATGATGCTCGCCCTGGGTCTCAAGTCGCGGATGGCCGGCTACAGCGGCATCAGCGGCTGGAAAGCGGTGACCCCGGAAATGGCCAGGATCCTCGACGGCCTGCCGGAACTGGCGGCCAAGTACCCGTCCGTGGAAACCCTGCTCAATGCCAACGTCGACTTCTTCTTCGCCGGCTGGGACTACGGCATGCGCATCGGCGGCGACCTCACCCCGCAGACCCTGGCGCCGCTGGGCATCAATGTCTACGAATTGACCGAGTCCTGTGCCTTCGTGATGAAGCGCCCGGGCGCCAGTCTCGACGACACTTACAACGACCTGCGCAACCTGGGCCGCATCTTCGATGTCCAGGACCGCGCCGAAGCCCTGATCAGCCAGATGCAGGTCAGGGTCGCGGCAGTGCGCAAGAACCTGCCCGTCGAGCGTCCACGGGTATTCCTCTACGACAGCGGCGAGGACCGCGCCATGACCTCCGGCCGCCTGGCCATGCCCCAGGCGCTGATCGAAGCCGCGGGCGGGCGCAACGTGCTGGACGATGTCGACGCCAGCTGGACCCGGGTCAACTGGGAAACCGTGGTGGAGAAGAACCCGCAGGTGATCGTCATCGTCGACTACAGCGAAGTCACCGCCGAGCAGAAACAGCACTTCCTGGAGACCAACCCGGCCCTGCAGTCGGTGGATGCGATTCGCAACAAGCGCTTTATCGTCATTCCCTATGTCGAGGCAACGCCGGGGATCGATAACGTCAAGGCCATCGAAACCCTGGCCAAGGGTTTCCACCCACAATGATGAGCCGCCGCTACCCCCTGCTGCTGGTCGCCCTCGGTGCACTGTTGCTGGTGTCGTGCGTGGTGTCGCTGGGCTTCGGCCCGGCGCGGGTGCCGGTGGACGTGGTGTGGCGGATCCTGTTGTACAAACTGCTGGGCACCGGCACGGTCGACTGGAGCGCCGGCCAGGAACATATCGTCTGGCTGATCCGCGTCCCGCGCATGCTGCTCGGCGCCCTGGTCGGCGCCGGACTGGCCCTGATCGGCGCGGTGCTGCAAGCCGTTACCCGCAACCCGCTGGCCGACCCGCACCTGCTGGGCGTGACCTCGGGCGCCACCCTCGGCGCGGTGATCGTGGTGCTGCACGTCGGTGAAATCATCGGCCTGCTGACGCTGCCCATCGCCGCCTTTATCGGCGCCCTGGGCAGCATGCTGGCGGTGCTCGCCATCGCCAGCCGCAAGGGCCGGTTGGACAGCGATCGCCTGCTGCTGTGCGGGGTGGCGGTGTCCTTCGTGATGATGGCGATCGCCAACCTGCTGCTGTTTCTCGGCGACCACCGGGCCAGCTCCGCGGTGCTGTTCTGGATGCTCGGCGGGCTGGGGCTGGCGCGCTGGGAACTGCTGCCGGTTCCGTCGGTGATCGTGCTGCTGGGGCTGGTCCTGCTGCTGAGCATGGCCCGCTCGCTGAATGCGTTGATGGCCGGCGAACAGACCGCCGTGACCCTTGGCCTGAATGCACGCAATGTGCGCTTGCGGGTCTTCCTGATCGCCTCGCTGATGACCGGCGTGCTGGTCGCCATCAGCGGCTCCATCGGGTTTGTCGGCTTGATGGTGCCGCATATTGCCCGGCGCCTGGTGGGCGCCGAGCATCGCCGCCTGCTGCCGGTGTCGGCACTGCTGGGCAGCGTGTTCCTGGTCTGGGTCGATGTCGCGGCACGGACCCTGATCGCCCCCGAGGACTTGCCGATCGGCGTGGCGACCGCAGCCATTGGCGGGCTGTTCTTCATCGGCTTGATGCGCCGTCGCTAAAAGCTTCGCCGGCAAGCCCGCTCCCACAGTGTTGGACTGCCGCGGCTATTGCGCTGGCGGTCGCAAGTCCTCTTCGTGGCGGTGCGGCGTCCCGACAAGCCCACTGCCAAGGCCATCGGCACCAATCTGGCGCTCCTCGCGCACCACAACGCCAATGTCGCCCCCGCCTGGTGCAACTGTTCAGACCACGCGCCCCGCAAAAACCACCTGTCAGCCGGCTCAGATTCGGATGCCGGAAGTTCCTGGCCAAGGCGCTGTGACGAGTCATGGCCCGCCATGGCGAGGAACGGCAACACAGGGCGAGGGCTTATGGCGCCGAAGTTGACCGGTCACACAGGCCACTCGGCACACCCCTTGCAAAAGCCCCTTCAGCATCTGCATCTGCCAACCAAAAAAAACGTCGAGAATCTGGAGATCGCACCATGAAGCGTCGTAGCTTGATCAAGGCTTTCACACTGACGGCATCCATTGCCGCCATGGGCATGACCTGGACCGTCCAGGCCGCCGAAACCATCAAGGTCGGGATCCTGCATTCGTTGTCCGGCACCATGGCGATCTCCGAAACCTCGCTCAAGGACATGGCCTTGATGACCATCGACGAGATCAACGCCAAGGGCGGCGTCAACGGCAAGATGCTCGAACCGGTGGTGGTCGATCCGGCCTCCAACTGGCCGCTGTTCGCCGAGAAAGGTCGCCAGTTGCTGACCCAGGACAAGGTCGCGGTCGTGTTCGGCTGCTGGACTTCGGTATCGCGCAAATCGGTGCTGCCGGTGTTCGAGGAACTCAACGGCCTGCTATTCTACCCGGTGCAGTACGAAGGCGAGGAAATGTCGCCGAACGTGTTCTACACCGGCGCCGCGCCCAACCAGCAGGCGATCCCGGCGGTGGAATATCTCATGAGCGAAGACGGTGGCGGCGCCAAGCGCTTCTTCCTGCTCGGCACCGACTACGTCTATCCGCGCACCACCAACAAGATCCTGCGTTCGTTCCTGCATTCCAAGGGTGTGGCGGACAAGGATATCGAAGAGGTCTACACCCCGTTCGGCCACGCCGACTACCAGACCATCGTCGCCAACATCAAGAAATTCTCCGCCGGCGGCAAGACCGCGGTGATCTCCACCGTCAACGGCGACTCCAACGTGCCGTTCTACAAGGAACTGGCGAACCAGGGCCTGAAAGCCACCGACGTACCGGTGGTGGCGTTCTCCGTGGGCGAGGAAGAACTGCGCGGTATCGACACCAAGCCGCTGGTGGGCAACCTCGCGGCCTGGAACTACTTCGAGTCGGTGGATAACCCGACGAACAAGAAATTCGTCGCCGACTGGAAAGCCTACGCCAAGAAGAAAAACCTCCCGGGTGCCGACAAGGCCGTGACCAACGACCCGATGGAAGCCACCTATGTCGGTATCCACATGTGGGCCCAGGCGGTCGAGAAAGCCAAGTCCACCGACGTCGACAAGGTCCGTGAGGCCCTCGCCGGCCAGACCTTCGCCGCGCCGTCGGGCTACACCCTGACCATGGACAAGACCAACCATCACCTGCACAAGCCGGTGATGATCGGCGAGATCCAGCCGGACGGTCAGTTCAACGTGGTCTGGCAGACCGAAGGGCCGATCCGTGCCCAGCCGTGGAGCCCGTTCATCCCGGGCAACGACAAGAAGCCGGACTATGCGGTGAAGAGCAACTGAACCGCCGCTGAAGGTCGAGCCCGACGCTTGTTCGCGGGCTGAACCACACCACTTGTGGGAGCCGGGGTTTTCGTGAGGGGGGTGCCAAAGGTGGCCCCAGAACCGCTTTCGCCCCCCCCTAGAAAAAGGGTCCTCCAAGGG
>NZ_JBMOUG010000022.1:0-83168 GCF_049319725.1 Pseudomonas sp. Mn2068
TCCCACAGTCAGATCCCACAGTCAGATCCCACAGTCAGATCCCACAGTCAGATCCCACAGTCAGATCCCACAGTCAGCTCCCTCAGGCCGCACAGTCATCTCGCGCGGGCCTGGGGAGTGGTGTGATTCCTAGAACGTGGTGCGCAAGCCGAATTCGACGCTGCGTCCCGGTGCCGGCGCGATGTCGCGCAGTATCGAGCTGGCGTAGCGCACGGTCTGGTTGGTCAGGTTGTCGCCCTTGACGAACGCCAGCCACTGGCTGCTGCCGATATCGAAGTGATAACCGGCGCTGGCGCCGAAGGTGGTGTAGCCCGAAGTGCCTGATTCGTTGGCCGGTACCCGGCCCTGTCCCGCCGCGTGCTCGACATCGATGCGCGCCTGCCAGCGCTCCAGTTCCCACAGCAGGCCACTGTTCAGGCGCAGTGGCGCGATACGTGGCAGGGCTTCGCCGGTATCGAGGTTGGTGGCGCGGGTGTAGTCCCCGGACAGTTCCAGGGCAAACTTGCCGTAGGCGCTTTCGCCGAGTTTCCAGTGGTCCTGTGCCTCGAAGCCGGCGAAACGCGCCCGCACGCCCGAGTAGCGGTATTCGGGAATGCCGCCGGCATCCTCCTGGCCTTCATCGTTGAGGGTACGACCGCTGCCCAGCAGGCCGATGTAGTTGGAGAAGCGGCTGTAGAACACGCCGAAGCTGCCTTTGTGGGTGCCGTTGTCGAAGCGCAGGGCCAGGTCGCTGGACACGGCCTTTTCCTTCGACAGGTTGGCATCGCCGACTTCATAGGTGCCGGTGGCCACGTGGGCGCCGTTGGCATACAGCTCGTAGAAGGTCGGCGCGCGCTCGGTGTAGCCCAGGGTTGCGGCCAGGGACCACACGGGCGTCAGGGTGTAGACCGCGCCGGAGGAGAGGCTGCCGGCGGTGAAGCTGTTGCTGCGGTCGGCATTGGCGAAACGCTCGTTGCCCTTGCTGTCCGGATCGACCGTGGTGTGTTCCAGGCGCCCACCGAGGCTGAAGGTCAGGCGGTCGCTGGCCTTGAGTTCTTCGAGCAGGAACAGCGCGCCGCTGTTGGTATCGGTCTGCGGGACAAAGGCTTCCTCGCCCAGGGCGGAGAATTCGTTGCGCGTGACCTGGGCGCCGATCACCCCGTTGAACGGCCCGACCGGCAGGTGGCGGGCTTCGACCCTGGCTTCATAACCCTTGTTCTTGAAGATCGTGCCGACTTCGCCGCCTTCGATTTCCCGGTGTTCGTAGTCGGTGTAGCCGGCATCGAGTTTCACCGAACTGAAGGGCCCTTGCAGGTTACGGATTTCCGAGGCGAAGGCGTAGTGATCCTGCTGCATGCGGATGCGTACATCCTGCTCGGCGGGGGAACCGTAGTTGCTGTCGTAGTTGCTGTAGGACAGGCCGGCATAACCATCGTCCCAGGTGTAGGAACCGCCTACCGCGCCACCGTCCTGGCGTCCGTCGCTGTTGCCCAGGCGACCCTTGCGGCCATCGCCGTCTTCACTGGCCGGGGCATTGCGGCTGCGGGCATAACCGGGAATCCGCAGGTCGTTGAACTCGCGGGCGTTGGCGTCCAGGTGCAAGGCGAAGGTGCCATCGCCGGCTTCCAGCTTGCCGGCACTGCTGCGGTTGGTGTCGGCGCCGCCATAACGCAGTTCGCCGGCACCGTGGATGCCATCGATGGGGCTGGTCGGGATACGGTTGTCGAAGGTGTTGACCACCCCGCCGATGGCGCTGCCACCGTAGAGCAGGGCGGCCGGGCCGCGGACGATCTCGATCCGTTCGACATTGACCGGGTCCAGCGGCACCGCGTGGTCATAGGACAGGGCCGAGGCATCCAGCGCACCGACGCCGTTGCGCAGCAGGCGGATGCGGTCGCCGTCCTGGCCACGAATGATCGGTCGGCTGGCGCCCGGTCCGAAATAGGACGACGACACGCCCGGTTGTTTGTTCAGGGTCTCGCCGAGACTGCCTTGTTGCTGCAAGGTCAGATCGTCGCCTTCGAGCACGGTGCTCGGCGAGGCGGTCTGGGCGCTGCCCAGCGGGTTGGCGGTGATGACCTGGGGTTGCAGCTCCAGGGCATGCACCGGGCCGGCCATCAGTAAGGCGGCGGCCAGCGGAGTCAGACGAGTACGCAGGGGAGAGGAGAGAGGCATTGATGTTTCCTTGGCAAGCGAGGTGCAAAGTGCACCTTTGAGTCGAAAGAACAGGCTTGAAACGGCGGGGTTCTGCCGATGAATGGTGTTGTGTTGTTATAACGTAACATACTTTATCGATTTGGAAATACTCCCGACGCCAGCGCCCCGTTCTGGCGCTAGACTCAATCCAGAGCGGTTTCTGCGTTATTGCACGGTGCCGGACCCGTATCGCCCGTCGCAGCTCTTCCCCCTGGCGAAGGCCTCGGCTAAGGTGCGCGGCTTGTTCCATTTCCTCACTGAAGGTTCGGCATGACCGAGACACCCAACAACCCGCTGCACGGCGTGACCCTGGAGCAGATCCTCAACGCCCTGGTGGCTCATTACGAGTGGGAAGGCCTGGCCGAACGCATCGATATCCGTTGCTTCAAGAGTGATCCGAGCATCAAGTCGAGCCTGACCTTCCTGCGCAAGACCCCGTGGGCACGGGAAAAGGTCGAGAAGCTGTACGTGAAGTTGATGCGCACCAAGCGCTGAGACCTTGCCGTGGAGTTCAAGGGCATGCCTGACCATCACGCCGCCGGCGCTTGTCCGCGTCTCGCGCTGCAGATCGCGGCGCTGCTGGGCTGGAGCGGCCTGAGCATCCAGTTGTACCTGATCCTGATTGCCCGCTGGCAGGTCGAGGCGAGCCTGCTGGGCGGGCTGCTGACATTCTTCAGTTTCTTTACCGTGCTGACCAACACCCTGGTGGCGGTGGTGCTGACCTGGGAAGTGACGCCGCGGGAGTCGGGCGCCCGGCGGTTCTTTCTCCGGCCTTCGGTGCGTACGGCGATTGTGGCGAATATCGTGGTGGTGGCGCTGGCGTACAACCTGTTGCTGCGCCCCCTGTGGCACCCCCAGGGCTTCCAGTGGCTGGCCGACGAGTTGCTGCACGACCTGATGCCGCTGCTGTTCGTGGTCTATTGGTGGCGCTGCGTGCCGAAGGGCACCTTGCGCTGGTGGCAGGTGCTGCCGTGGATGGTCTACCCGCTGGTGTATTTCGCCTACGTGCTGTTGCGCGGCCACCTGATCGGGACGTACCCCTATCCCTTTGTCGATGTCGACACCCTGGGTTATCCACAGGTGTTCATCAATGCCGGGCAGATCCTGCTGGGGTTTGTGCTGGTGTCGCTGCTGTTGATCGGCGTGGATCGCCGGGTGGGCAGCAGGTAGGGCTGTTGCATCTGGACCGACGCTTTCGCGGGCAAGCCCGGCACCTACAGTTTCGTGGTGTCCACTGACCTTGTGTACGATACCCACCCGTAGAAGCAGGGCTTGCCCGCGAAGAGGCCCTTGAGGCTTGCATCAGCCTCTCCGGTGCCGGATCAGTCTTCGGCGCTGTCGTCCAGCTTCCAGTAGCCGACCGCCTTGAGGTATTCCTCGCTCAAGCCATGGGTGCCCAGCAACACCTTGCGCACCTTGCGCGACAGCGCCGCCTCGGTGGCCACCCAGGCGTACAGGCTGCCGGACGGGATGCTCAAGTGTTCGACCGTCTGCAGTAGATCCTGCTCCGGTGCATCGCGCCGTACCCAGATCACTTCTACCTGCGCCGGGCTGTGCAGTGGCTGCTGTTCCGCCGCGTTCTCCACCTCGACCACCACCAGCGCCCGCCGGTTGGCCGCCAGGCCTTCCAGACGCCGTGCGATGGCCGGCAGGGCGGTCTCGTCGCCGATCAGCAGGTAGCTGTCGAAGATATCCGGCACCACCATCGAACCGCGCGGCCCGCCCATGTCCAGGAACTGCCCCGGCGCCGCCTGGGCAGCCCAGGTTGAAGCAGGGCCGTCACCGTGCAGGACGAAATCGATGTCCAGTTCGCCGATGGCCAGGTCAAAGCGCCGTGGCGTGTAGTCGCGCATCGCCGGCAGCGAACCGTTGTCCTTGGTGCCAGGAACCCAGGCATCCAGGGCCGCCTGTTCGGCGGCGTTCTGCGGGAACATCAGTTTCACGTGATCGTCCGTGCCCAGGCTGACAAAACCGGCCAGCTCCGGGCCGCCGAGGGTGATGCGACGCATGCGTGGCGTCAGGTCGACCACGCGCAGCACTTCCAGGCGGCGGCGCTTGATCTCGTGCATGACACGGTGAATCCCTTGTTGATTGACTGCATTCATTCCGGTTTCTCCGAGCAGGATGGCGTGGCTACAGGTCCGTCGACGATGGCTTTGGCGGTGTCGTTGAGCAGGTCGCGCACGCGCAGGATTTCCTCCGCGCTCCAGCGACCGTGATGCAGTTGCAGGGCGTGCCGCAGGTTGTGCACGGCCTCGTGGATTTCCGGCGGACGGTCATGTCCACGCAGGGAACGCTTGCTGACATCGATGCGCATGCGCACGCCATCCAGGGCAATGGCCTGGTCGGCCAGGGACTGGCGTCCGCTGTCGGTCACGCTGTAGCGCTTTTTCCCACCTTCCGCGTCGCCGGTGATCAGCTCGCTTTCTTCCAGGAAGGTCAGGGTCGGATAGATCACGCCGGGGCTCGGGCTGTAGGCGCCGTCGAACATGCCTTCGATCTGGCGGATCAGGTCGTAGCCATGGCAGGGCTGTTCGGCGATCAGCGCCAGCAACAGCAGTTTCAGGTCGCCCGGGGCGAAGACCCGCGGGCCGCGACCGCCGCGTTCGCGGCCGGGACGACGCTCGAAACCGTCATGGCCGTCGCCGAATTCGCGGTGGGGGTGATGGTGATGCTCTCTCATTTTCTCTTTCTCCTGTCTTCGTTAGATATACCTTAAGATATATCTTAACTGTCGTGCAAGAAAAACGACGAACGTCATCCCGACCGCGAGAAGAACCCGGGAGTGCCGATCGAGCAGTAGGGCGGTTTGGCCGTGCTACAGGGGAGAGGAGATTTTCGCGTGGTTTCCTAGGATGTTTCCTACGTGAAGCTGAGAAAAGCACTCTGAGCAAGCCCTGGGCCGCTCCGTACCATGCCGCCTGATGTCCACAAAGGCGACGTTTATCATGTCCAGGTCAGTGTTGGTTGTATTGTTATTGATGGTGCTGGGAAGCTTCGGATCAGCCCATGCCACCCTCAAGTCAGCGAAAAATTCTTCGGCCAGGACCACTCAGGTCCCGGCCACCGGTGGGGCCGCGGAGTCGTCCATCGATAATGTCATCGACCGCGCGCACCAGTTGATCGGTACGCCTTATCGTTGGGGCGGCATGTCGGTCAAGGGCTTCGATTGCAGTGGCCTGCTGGTCTATCTGTTCCAGAACGAGGCCGATATCAAGCTGCCACGAACCACGGTGGGGATGCGTCGCTCCAGCGCCAGGACCATCCAGCGCGGCAGCCTGCAGCCCGGCGATGCGGTGTTTTTCAATCGCAATGGCCAGGGCAGCGTGAGCCATGTCGGGCTCTATGTGGGCGGCGGCAAGTTCATCCACTCGCCACGCAGTGGCAAGACCGTGCGCATCGACTCCTTGAGCAACTCCTATTGGAAAAAGAGCTACACCCTGGCCAAGCGCTTTCATTCCGAGAGTTGATGTCACCTTGATTGTAGGAGCCAGCCAGCGGGCTCCTACAAGGGGTGGGCCTGTGCGACGCTGGTGGTGGTGCACAAGGTGTTGCTGCCCGCCTGCAGGTAGGGCGTCAGGATCGGGGCCATGCCCTTGAGCACCTGGACCGGCAGGGCCGAGGTGAACTTGAAGGTTTCGGCCGAGCGCCCCGGGACAAAGGCGGTCAGGGTGCCGAAGTGATGGGCGCCGATGTAGAACACGAAAGTCGCCGTACGGTTGATCGATTTCGAACTCAACACCCGGCCGCCGGCGCCGATGGCCTCGATCCGGTTATCCCCGGTGCCGGTCTTGCCGCCCATGGCCAGTGGAGTGCCGTCCGGCTGTTTGAAACTGCCGGACACACGCCGGGCGGTCCCCGCATCCACCACCTGTGAAAGCGCCAGGCGCAGGGCCGTGGCCACCTCCGAGGGCAGCACCCGCTTGCCCTTGCCCGGATCATTGACCAGTTGCGTTTCGTACGGCGTGTTGGCGGCGAAGTGCAGGCTGTCGATGCGCAGTATCGGCATGCGCACGCCGTCGTTGAGAATGATCCCCATCAGTTCGGCCAATGCCGCCGGCCGGTCGCCGGAGCTGCCGATGGCGGTCGCCAGCGACGGTACCAGGTGATCGAAGGGATAGCCGACCTGTTGCCAGCGCTGATGGATATCGAGGAAGGCCTCGATCTCCACCATCACCCGGATCCGGCTGTCGCGGGCGCTCTTGTGCTTGCTCTTGAACAGCCAGCCATAGACTTCCTGGCGTTCGAATTCGCTGGCGGCCACCACCTGGCTGAACTTGGCCTGGGGATTCTTCAGCAGGTAGCCCAGCAACCACAGGTCGAGCGGGTGGACCTTGGCGATATAGCCCTGGTCCGGGAGGTCGTAGGTCCCGGGACCATAACTCTTGTAGAGCTTGGCGAGGCGTTCGTCGGTGACCTTCTCGGTTTTCAGGTGGGCCCGGACAAAGGTGTTGAAGGCCGCCTGCGGGGCCTCCGGCAACAGGTAGCGGTGCACGGCCGCCAGGCGGATCGGTGTCGGATGCATGCTGTCGAGGAAGGTCTCCAGGCGTTCCTGGGAATCCTTGTTCTGGTACTTCTTCCAGAAGCGCAGCATGAAGGCCGTGCCCTCGCGGTCGGCGAAGCGCGCCAGGTATTCCTGGCGACGCGGATTGTCATCGTCCTTGAGCAATTCGGCGCTGTTGTTCGGGCCCTGGTAGGTGCTGTAGCGCACCAGGTCGCGCATCAGCCGGATAAAGGGCAGGTTGATCGATTCGCGCAGGGCCTCGAGCAAGGTCGGGTTGCGGCCATTGTCTTCGTTGCGGAAGTTGTGGAAGTGATGCAGGCCGCCGCCGGTGAAGAAGCTTTCGCCGGGGCTTGCCGAATACTGCCGGTTGAGCGCCGCTTCGAGCATTTTCGGCAGGTCGCGGTCGCTGTTCTGCGCCAGGTAGTCCACGGCCCAGCGGGTGATCCGGTCCTGGTCGTTGATCTCGACTTTCTTCAGCGCCGCCGGGGTCTGGTCGCCGTAGCGATCATGCAGCTCGGCGATGATCTGCAGGTAGGTGGTCAGGACCCGCAACTTGGCGGTGGAGCCCAGTTCCAGCTTGCTGCCCTCGTTGATATCGAACGGCTGGTCGGTGCTGTCGGTCTGTACCCGCACCCGATAGCTGTCCGGGGTCAGTTCGAACAGGGTGAAGCTGTAGCGCACCTGCTGGGTGCTGCTGGCGGTCAGCAGGCGCTCGCCCAGCAGGCCGATGGAATTGGCGAACTCCGGGTTCGCCAGGCGGCGCAGGTAGTCGCTGACCTGGCCTTGCAGGTCCGATTGCAAGGTACTGGTGGCCGACAGGTCGAGACGGTCGAGGTCGTACAGGGGGCGGTTGAGCATCGCCGCCAGGCGGCTGCGGGCGACGCTGATACCCTTGTTCGACTCCACCGGCTGGATCGTCGGCTCCTGCAGCCAGTCGCGATAGCTGACCTTGCTCGCCAGCGCGGCGGCAGCCAGCGGCGCGTCGATCACGCCATTCTGGGCCAGCAGGCGCAGGTGGCTGTCGGTCAGGTCGGCCAGTTCATCGCGGCCCCGTGCCAGGTAGTGCGATGGCCGCCGCTGGGCGATCATCAGCGACAGCACCTCGCGCAGCGCCAGCCCGCGTTTGGCCAGGCTCTGCGGATCGCTGGCGGTGCTGCTCAACTGCGCGTTGACCTGGGCGAAATCCGCGCCATACCAGACCCGCAGGCCTTCGGCCATGCCATGCACTTCACCGTGACCGGGCACCGCCGACAGGGGCACGCTGTTGAGGTAGTCACGCACCACGTTCTGCCGCACCTGCAGGGTCTGCGGTCCGTCCTGGTAGGCGCGCACGCTGGCGGAAATCATCTGGCGGATCTTCTCGCTGCCGGACAGGGTCAGGCCATCCGGCGAGTGCCGGTACTTCTCCAACTGGGTCGCCAGGGTACTGCCGCCGGCGGTCTGGCCGCCGACATGCAGGACCTTGGCGATCTGCGACAGCACCGCCTTGCCGAAACGCGGCCAGTCCACGGCAGGGTTGGCCATGGGTTGCGCGGGGTCGAGCAGATCGCGGTTTTCGATGAACAGCAGGCTGTTGACCACCAGCGGCGGAATGGCCGCGAAGCTGGCATAGAGCTGTTGTGGATAGTTGTACTGGTAGAGGTCGGCGCCCCGGCAGTCGGTGATCGACAGGCCGGCCTGGATCTTCTCTGCATAGGGTACGAAGAAGCCGGCCTTGCTGTAGTCGAGCAGGGCGGGGGAGAAGCGCGCCTGCGCCTCGATCAGGTAGCCGCGTTTGGCCAGCCGGGTGAGAAAAGTCCCCAGGTCGCTGTAGCCCAGGCGTTTGTCGAAGGGGCCTTCGCCGGGATACAGCAATGAATCGCTGGGACCCGAGGCGAGTGAGTAACCCAGGTCGCCGGCAAAACGGCTGAATTCCCGGGCCTGGAGTTTCGACGTGCGCATCTCGCGGGACGCGGCGACGCCGAGCAGAATCAGGGCGATCAACACCACCAGCCAGAACAGGCGCCACCAGGGCCTGCGTCTGCGGGGTTTTTTCGGTAAAGGCGCCTCATCCGAACTGTTGGTTGGCACCACAGTCTTGGTCGAATCGGAGTTCCATTGAGCACCCATAGTCGATTCATCCATTCACGCAGATTGATCGCACTTGCCTGAAGCTTAGACGCTGCCAGAAGGCCAGGAAAATTTTGTGAGGGCGGTCAGGTATTTCCGACCGGTAACGGTTTTTCGGCGCAGATACGTCGGGAACACGACGTCAGGCGTATGGCCGGGCCAAGGGCTGACAAGCCTGGGATAGAGCCCCGCGCAGAGTAGGAACGGTCCGGGCGGGAGGCATGACGCTGCACCATTGTTGTGCAATACTCGCCGGCCCGCTGATCCTGCAGGTCTGCCCTGCGGGACGGCTGCGCTCACGAAGCGCAGCCGGCATCCGGGAGTCCGGGCCTACCCGTCCGTCGCTCCTTTGCCCGGTGGTTCATATCCAATAACAAGACGAGGTTGTCCCCCATGCCCGTTGGCACCCCCCTGCCCCCTGGCGAGACCGCTCAAGGCGGCCCGCTCAAACGCGAACTCGGTGAGCGGCATATCCGCCTGATGGCGCTCGGCGCCTGTATCGGCGTCGGCCTGTTCCTCGGCTCCGCCAAGGCCATCGAAATGGCCGGTCCGGCGATCATGCTGTCCTACATCATCGGTGGCCTGGCGATCCTGGTGATCATGCGCGCCCTCGGCGAAATGGCCGTGCACAATCCGGTCGCCGGCTCCTTCAGCCGCTATGCCCAGGACTATCTCGGCCCGCTGGCGGGCTTTCTCACCGGCTGGAACTACTGGTTCCTGTGGCTGGTGACCTGCGTCGCGGAAATCACCGCGGTCGCGGTATACATGGGCGTCTGGTTCCCCGATGTGCCACGCTGGATCTGGGCTCTGGCGGCACTGGTCAGCATGGGCACGATCAACCTGATCGCGGTGAAGGCCTTTGGCGAATTCGAGTTCTGGTTCGCCTTGATCAAGATCGTCACCATCATCGCCATGGTCATCGGCGGCGTGGGCGTGATTGCCTTCGGCTTCGGCAACGATGGCGTGGCCCTGGGCATTTCCAACCTGTGGAGCAATGGCGGCTTCATGCCCAACGGCATCAGTGGTGTGCTGATGTCCCTGCAGATGGTGATGTTCGCCTACCTGGGCGTGGAGATGATCGGCCTGACCGCCGGCGAGGCCCGCAACCCGCAGAAGACCATTCCGAATGCAATCGGCTCGGTGTTCTGGCGCATCCTGCTGTTCTACGTCGGCGCGCTGTTCGTGATCCTGTCGATCTACCCCTGGAACGCCATCGGCACCCAGGGCAGCCCATTCGTGATGACCTTCGAACGCCTGGGGATCAAGACCGCTGCGGGCATCATCAACTTCGTGGTGATTACCGCCGCGTTGTCCTCCTGCAACGGTGGCATCTTCAGCACCGGGCGCATGCTCTACAGCCTGGCGCAGAACGGCCAGGCGCCGGCGAGCTTCGCCAAGACCTCGAGCAACGGCGTGCCACGCCGCGCATTGTTGCTGTCCATCGGTGCCTTGCTGCTGGGCGTGCTGCTCAACTACCTGGTGCCGGAGAAAGTCTTTGTCTGGGTGACGTCCATCGCCACTTTCGGCGCGATCTGGACCTGGGTGATGATCCTGCTGGCACAACTGAAGTTCCGCCGTGGCCTGACGGCGGCGCAGCGTGCCGGCCTGCAGTACCGCATGTGGTTGTACCCGGTCAGTTCCTACCTGGCGCTGGCGTTCCTGGTGCTGGTGGTCGGCCTGATGGCGTACTTCCCGGACACGCGCGTCGCGCTGTATATCGGCCCGGCGTTCCTGGTGCTGCTGACGCTGCTGTTCCATGTGTTCAAGCTGCAACCGAACAGCGTATCGGCCGGTGCCACCCACTCGGCCTCGTAAACGCCGGATCGCGATGAAAAAGCCCGCAGGCGAGTGATCGGCTGCGGGCTTTTTTACGGGTGTCGTCGTTCTACGCTGTCGCTGTCCGAGCCGGTTGTTCCAGGCGCTGGCCAAGGCGCTTGTTGAAATCCAGCCACGCCCCCAGCAATGCCATCAGCCCGGCACCGACCAGGGCGGTGAATATCTGCATGGCGAAGGCATCGTCGGCCATGGCATTGATCATGTCCGCCAGCGGTGCCAGCAACACGCCCAGGCAGAAGACTTCCAGCGAGTAACGCCCCATGCGGCAGGTCTGGCGGGCCAGCCAGTTGTCTGTCCAGTTGCCCCTGGGCAGCAACTTCGCGGTGACATAGGCCAGCGCCAGGAAGTGCAGCAGGCGTACCGGCGACAGATCGGTCTTGCTGATGGGGTAGATCAGCTCGCTCAGCGTCGCCGGAACCAGGGCATCGTGGACCTGTGGCCATCGCCAGGCAATGGTGAGCACGGCGCACACCAGCACATAGAGGGCCGCCACCATGAACAGTGGCTGGCGCGACAGCCCCAGCGGCTGCACGGGCTTGGGTTGCTGCGCGTGAATCGCCGCCGCGCCGCCGAGCACGAACAGCAACTGCCAGGTGACCGGATTGAAGTACCACACGCCGTCGGCAATCGCCGCCAGATTCCAGCCCAGCCTTGGCGCGAGCAGGTACACCGTCAGCGACACCAGCACCACCAGCCAGGTCTTGCGCAGCAGCAGGGGCAACACCAGCGGCAGGCCACCCAGCAGCACGATATACAGAGGAAGCGGGTCCATCAGGTTCGGTTTGAAACGCAGCAGCAGTTCATCCACCAGGGCCTGTTGCGGGTGGGTGACGAAGTGGGTCAGGCCCATTTCCTGGACCAGGTCACGGGTTTCCACGTGGCTGTTGGCGAAGAACACGATGCCCATCAGCATCGCCAGCAGGAAGATATGCACCACATACAACACCCAGGTGCGGCGCAGGATTTTCAAGGTGGCGAACCAGTAACCGTCGCGTTGCAGGATTTTGCCGTAGGCAAGAATCGCCGCGTAGCCGGCGAGGAACACGAAGACCTCCGCCGCATCGCTGAAACCGATGTTGCGCAGGGTGATCTGGCCGAGTGGATTGTGGGGCACGTGATCCCAGAAAATGAAGATCAGCGCCAGTCCCCGAAAAAAGTCGATGCGCGGGTCGCGTCCGTTCAGCATGGCAGCGGGCTCTGTGGGCGAATGTTGAATATGACCGGTGCGGCTGTCAGAAATTGCACACCACAGGTCGGCGGCGCGCAGGGTGGCGTGATTTTCCGTTAATTGCAAAAGTGGGCTATTACCAAATGTCACATTTTTCTGCCTACGCGCGCGAGGCGAGTCTTTGCGTGCGTTGACAGGCGTGGGGCCGGCCCACGAATCGGCCCGGGGGGGCGGTTCGCGGGCGGCTGCGGTGATCTACTTGTCGTCGAGGAAGTGCAGGAGGGCGGCATTGAACAATGCCGGATCCTGAAGGAACGCAAAGTGGCTGGCATTGGGCAGGATCAGCAGGCCCGCGCCGGGAATGGTCGCCGCCATGTACTCGGTATTCTCGCGCTTGATCGCCTCGTCGTGGTCACCGTCGACGATCAGTACCGGGGTCTTGATCTTCGCCAGGTCGGCGTCCGTCCAGTTCGGCTGGCTGGCCCACATATGGCCGATCTGTTCGACGAAGGCATCATATTCCCCGGGTGTCGGCGACAGCCTGGCGTATTCCTTGCCGGCCCGCTCGATGTAGGCGGCGAAGGTCGGGTTCTTCTCGACATTGTCTTTCACGCCCGCGGTCGTGCTGTTGGCGGCGAAGGCGAAGATCTTGCCGACACGCGTTGGATGACGCATGGCCAGGTCCAGGCCGAGGATCGCACCGTCACTCCAGCCGACGATGTCGGCCTTGGGGATTTTCAGGGTATCGAGGACCGCGACCACATCATCGGCCATCAGGTCGTAGCCGTAGGGTTGGGCATCGCGCGAGCTGCGCCCATGACCCCGGCTGTCAATGCTGATCACCGTGTGTTTCGCCGCCAGGGCCTTGACCTGGTTGCCCCAGTAATCGGAGTTGCCGAGGCCACCGTGCAACAGCACCACCGGGGAGCCGTGGCCGGTCCGTGTGTAGTAGAGCTTGATGCCGTTGACGGCGGCATAACCGGTTTTTGCACCGACGACAGGAGTCGGGGTCGGCGGCAGGGTTTCCCAGCGTTCGGCGGCCTGGGCCAGGGTGAACGACATCAACAGACAGACAGCAACCAGCAAGCGATTTCGCATCGTGATCTCCAGCTTGTGAGAGGGCGGGACTGGCAGCGCCATGGCCGGGTAAAGGGCAGGCGCCGCCTGATCATAGAACCGATGCCACCGGCAAACCGAGGTCCGTGCTGCATTGTTTATAAAAAGTTTAACAGCCCGCCCGCAGCCGACAGGTCGGTCATCGAGCGGTCTGCCTGATCGGCCTGACCGGTGCCCGGACCTTGCACCGGCCAGTCGTCACGGTCTCAGGCCGCGACGACTTCGTGGGGTTCGAAGCTGTCGGCCCGGGCCATCTGCCACATGCGCGAATAGAACTCGCCGTTGACTTCACCGGTGAGCAGTTCGCCCGGCTTGAGGAACACGTGCAGTTGCGAGAACAGCTTGATCTCGGTTGCCGACATCCGCCGGACCAGGTGCTTGGCTTCCAGCTGGGACGGGTGATCCAAGCCCGCCGCGGCGAGCATTTCCGCCAGGGCCTTCAGGGTGTTGCGATGGAAATTGAATACCCGCTGGGCCTTGTCCGGCACCACCAGGGCGCGTTGGCGCAAGGTGTCCTGGGTGGCGACGCCGGTCGGGCATTTGTTGGTGTGGCAGCTCTGCGACTGGATGCAGCCGATGGCGAACATGAAGCCGCGCGCCGAGTTGGCCCAGTCGGCGCCGATGGCGAGGACGCTGGCGATATCGAAGGCGCTGACGATCTTGCCGCTGGCGCCGAGCTTGATCTTGTCCCGCAGGTTCAGGCCGACCAGGGTGTTGTGCACGAACAGCAGGCCTTCGCGCATCGGTACGCCGATATGGTCGGTGAACTCCACCGGTGCCGCGCCGGTGCCGCCTTCCTTGCCGTCGACCACGATGAAGTCGGGGTAGATGCCGGTCTCCAGCATCGCCTTGGCGATGCCCATGAACTCCCATGGGTGGCCCAGGCAGAACTTGAAGCCCACCGGCTTGCCGCCGGACAGCTCACGCAACTGGGCGATGAACTGCATCAGTTCGAGCGGGGTCGAGAAGGCGCTGTGACGTGACGGCGAGATGCAGTCTTCGCCCATCATGATCCCGCGGGTCTCGGCGATCTCCCTGGTGACCTTGTGCTTGGGCAGGATGCCGCCGTGGCCGGGCTTGGCGCCCTGGCTCATCTTGATTTCGATCATCCGTACCTGCGGGTCCTGCGCCTGGGTGGCAAAGCGTTCCGGGTCGAAACGGCCGTCGGCGGTGCGACAGCCGAAATAGCCGCTGCCCAGTTCCCAGGTCAGGTCGCCGCCGTTTTCCCGGTGGTAGGGGCTGATGCTGCCTTCGCCGGTGTCATGGGCGAAGTTGCCGAGCTTGGCGCCCTGGTTCAGGGCCCGGATGGCGTTGGCACTGAGGGAGCCGAAGCTCATCGCCGAAATGTTGAACACAGAGGCCGAGTACGGTTGCTTGCACTGCGGCCCGCCGACGATCACCCGAAAGGCGCTGGGATCGCTCAACGGCGCGGGGCGCATCGAATGGCCGATGAATTCGAAGCCCGACTGGTACACGTCGATCAGGGTGCCGAAGGGCTTGTCGGCGCTTTCATTCTTGGCCCGCGAGTACACCAGCGAGCGCTGGGCACGGGAGAAGGGCAGGGCGTCGCTGTCGGATTCCAGCAGGTACTGGCGGATTTCCGGGCGGATGCCTTCGACCAGATAGCGGATATTGCCCAGGATCGGATAGTTGCGGCGCACCGCGTGGGGACTCTGCAGCAGGTCGAACAGGCCCAGCAGGCTGAGCAGGCCGGTGACCAGGGTGAACGGCCAGAGCCAGTCATGTTCCAGGAACGGCAGGCTGGCGAGGGTGAAGATCACACAGCCGGCAAAGAAGGCGTAGCGGCTCAGAAGGGACAGGCTCATACGGTTTCCTTGGGTTCGGACTCATCAGGTCGGTCAGGCATTCTGCGCCTGGAGGAAAATCGAGAACAACTCGGATTGGGATTTGATCCCCAGCTTGCTGTACATGTGTTTCTTGTGGACTTTCACGGTTTCGATGGAGATTTCCAGCTTGCGGGCGATTTCCTTGCTCGAACAGCCGCTGAGCATCAGGCGCCCGACATCCAGTTCGCGGGCGGTCAGTTGCGCGCCCTTGAGTTGTTGTACCGAAGCTTCCAGTTGGATGCGCCAGTCGCCCTGTTGCGGTGTGGCCGGTACGGCGGTCTCTTCGTGGACCTCATGGGGCAGGCGCTGGCGCAACAAGCCCAGCACCCAGGGTTGGATCAGTGAGAGGAGGGCGATCTGCTCCGCGCTGAAACGACTGGTGGAACCCAGCGACAGGCACAAGGTGCGGTCGTCGTCGAGCTGGCAATTGAACTGGATTTCGTCGGCCACCACATTCAGACGAAAGTAGCGCTGGTAGTACTCGGTCAGTTCGAAGTGCTCCGGCGCCACTTCGGCCAGGCGATACAGGCCGGTGCGCGAATACTCGCGGCTGGCGATGTAGAACGGGTCCAGCAGGTACAGGCCCTTGAGGTAATCCTGGAACAACTGGTCGGGGCTGCCGTCTTCTCCCGGGCATTCGGCGAACACTTCCGGGCGCCGCTGGCTGCTGAACAGCAGGACCACCCAGCTGTCGAACGTCACGTACTGGTTGAGCAGGCGCACCAGTTGCGTCCAGAAGTTCGGCCGGTCGAGGGCTTCGATCATTTGCCCCACCGAGCGGTGCCAGGCGATGTCATCGAGGACAAGTGTCATTCGTCTACCCCTATCGAGTTACCCCGGCCGCGTAATTCCCATGGCCCGGCGTGGGTGCGCATACTGAGGCCACACGCAATGGCCCGGCACTTATTGTGCCAGCTCGGCGCCGTCATTGAGCTTTGCCTGCGACAGAAAACAAGGAATACCCATGAAAGTCGAACTTGCCCAGCTTGCTGGCCGGGACAACGATACAGCTTACAACCTCGAACGGGCACTCGCCGCCATCGCTGCCTGCGCCGCCGATACCCAGTTGATCGTGTTTCCGGAAACCCACCTGATGGGCTTCCCGTCCGCCGAGACCGTGGCCGCGATCGCCGAGCCGCTGGACGGCCCGACCGTGCAGGCAGTGCAGCAGGCCGCCCGCGAGCGCAACGTGGCGGTGGTCATCGGCATGGCCGAGAACGACAACGGCCAGTTCTACAACACCACCCTGATGATCACCCCGCAGGGCATCGCCCTGCGCTATCGCAAGACCCACCTGTGGGCCTCGGATCGCGGTGTGTTCAATCCCGGCGATCGCTATGTGACCTGCGAGTGGAACGGCGTGCGCGTCGGCCTGCTGATCTGCTACGACATAGAATTCCCGGAAACCGCCCGCGCCCTGGCGCAGCTGGGCGCCGAACTGCTGATCGTCACCAACGGCAACATGGACCCCTACGGGCCGACCCACCGCACCGCGATCATGGCCCGGGCCCAGGAAAACCAGGCCTTCGCGCTGATGGTCAACCGGGTGGAAGAGGGCGATGGCGGCCTGCTGTTCGCCGGCGGCAGTGCCCTGGTGGATCCGTTCGGGACGCTGCTCATGGAAGCCGGTCGCGAGGAAGGCCGGTTCAGCGTGCAACTGGACCTGGGCCAACTGGCCGCGGCCCGGCGTGACTACCGTTATCTGGACGACCAGCGCCTGCGCTTGCCGGGCGAGGTTATCGAACATGCCAATGGCGTGCGGGAGTTGCTGATTCCTCAGATCTGATCGAGGGAGGCCCGGGCAGCGCTGTTGTGCTTCAGGGCCTCTTCGCGGGCAAGCCCGCTCCCACAGTGGCAGTGAGGCCTGGAGGGATGGGCCTGTCTGCAGGGCGCGATGCAAGGCCTGGAGGAGTGGGCTTGTCTGCAGGGGCGTGATGTGAGGCCTGGAGGGATGGACGGGTCTGGAGGGACGATGCAAGGCCTGTGGGAGTGGGCTTGCCCACGAAGGCGCCGGCCCCGACACCACAGGATCTGAATGCTGCACTCATAAGAATTTCGTAGTACCGCTGCACCTTTGCCGAACTCGGCTCTGCCATAAATCCAATAACATTCGGAGTAGTCGCCTCATGGCTCGTTTGCAACGCACCCTTTCGCTGGGGTCGGTGGTGCTGTTCGGCATCGCCTATATGACGCCGATCATTGTCCTCGGTACTTTCGGCATTCTCGCTCAATCCACGGCAGGCATGGTGCCGGCCGCCTATCTCGCGGCGCTGGTGGCGATGTTCTTCACCGCCATGAGCTACGGTCGCATGGCCGCGGCCTTCCCGGTGGCCGGCTCGGCCTACAGCTATGTGCGCAAGGCCATCAGCCCGAAACTCGGTTTTATCGCCGGCTGGGCGGTACTGCTCGACTATCTGTTCCTGCCGATGGCGATCTGGCTGATCGGCGCGGCCTACCTCAATTCGGCATTTCCCGCGGTACCGCAGGCGGTCTGGGTGCTGGCCTTCATCGTCATCACCAGCCTGATCAATATCGTCGGCCTGCGCCTGGCCAACGGCATCAACGCGTTGCTGATGCTGGTGCAGTTCCTGGTGCTGGTGGCCTTTGTCGCCCTGGCCATCCACTATATCGGTGGTGACGCCAGCAAGCCGCTGTGGACCCTGGCGCCCTTCTTCAATGGCGACATGCAGATGCCGCTGGTGATGAGCGGCGCGGCGATTGCCTGCTATTCCTTCCTGGGCTTCGACGCGGTCAGCACCCTGACCGAGGAAACCCGCGACCCGCGCCGCACCATTCCACGGGCGATCATGCTGATCACCCTGATCGGTGGCCTGATCTTCGTCGGCGTGTCGTATTTCGTGCAGTTGGCCCATCCGGCGTTCGTGTTCGACAACGTCGACTCGGCGGCCTACGAGATCGCCCGCAATATCGGCGGTGACCTGTTCGTGACCATCTTCCTGATCGGCCTGATCGTTGGCCAGTTCGCCTCGGGTCTGTCGGCCCAGGCCAGCGGTTCGCGCCTGCTGTACGCCATGGGCCGCGACGGCGTGTTGCCGAAGGCGTTCTTCGGCAGCCTGAGCGAACGTTTCGGCACGCCGATCAACAGCATCCTGCTGTGCGCCGTGGTGGCCTTGCTGGCGCTGAAGCTGGACGTGACCACCTCGACCTCGTTCATCAACTTCGGTGCGTTCCTGGCCTTCAGCCTGGTCAACCTGTCGGTGATCTTCCATTACTGGATCGGTGGTGAGAAACGCGGCCCGCGCGAGTTGCTGCTGTTCCTGATCTGCCCGCTGATCGGCCTGCTGGCGGACCTGTGGCTGATGGTCAGCCTCGATCACCTGGCGATCTACCTGGGCGTCAGCTGGCTGGCAATCGGCCTGATCTACCTGGCGTTCCTGACCGGCGGCTTTCGCAAGCAGCCACCGGAGATGGATTTCCAGGAAGCCAACTGAGCCAGGGCCAGGCCCTTGATTGATCGTTTCCACGCTTTGCGCCCGCTTTTGTGACGCGGAGCGTCACGGGCTGCATTCCCACGCAGAGCGTGGGAACGATCAAACCTTTGCTGCGCGTGGGAACGATCAAAGGATGGGAGCGATCATGTGCCGGTCTTGCTCTGGCGGATCGGCAGCTCGACCCTGAAGGTCGTGCCTGTTCCCAACTCGCTGCGTACCGAAATCTGCCCGGCGTGTTTCTGCACGATGCCATAGGACAGTGACAATCCCAGCCCGGTGCCCTGGCCGACCGGCTTGGTGGTGAAGAACGGATCGAAGATCTTCTGCACGGTTTCCGGCGCCATGCCGGAACCGGTATCGGCCACCTCCAGCCAGACGCGGTCCCCCGCGACCCCGCCGAGCAGGCTGATGGTGCCGCGTTCCGGGCCTATCGCCTGGGCGGCATTGACCACCAGGTTCATGATGACCTGGTTGATCTGCGAGGGCAGGCATTCGATTTCCGGCAGTCCGGCGTAGTCCTTGATCACATCGGCCTTGTACTTGAGCTCGTTGGCGACGATGTTCAGGGTGGATTCGATCCCCTGCTGGAGATTGCTCCACTGCCACTCCTGGGTCGAGTCGACCCGGGAGAAGTTCTTCAGGTCCTTGACGATCTGCCCGACCCGCCCGATGCCCTCCTTGGACTCCTTGATCAGCAACGGGATATCTTCCTTGAGAAAATCCAGTTCGACCCTTTCGCGCAAGGCCTGCAGGCGCGCGAGCAATTCGCTCGAAGCGATGCCTTCCTCGGCGCCGCGGTAGGCGTCGAGCATTTCTTGCAGTTGGTTGAAATAGCCATCGAGGGTGCCGAGGTTGGAGCCGATGAAACCGATGGGGTTGTTGATTTCATGGGCGACCCCGGCGGCCAGCTGGCCGAGGGAGGCGAGTTTCTCCGACTGCACCAGCTGGCTTTCGAGCTGCTTGCGCTCGTCGATCTCGTGCTGCAGGGCCTGGCTCGCCTGCCTGAGGGCCAGGGTGCGCTGTTCCACCAGGTCTTCGAGGGTGTGCATCTGCAGGTTGGCGCGCTGGGTCATTTCCCATTTGTTGGTCAGGGTATTGGCCAACTGCTGGACCTCGATATTGTCGAAGGGCTTTTTCAGGATCAACAGCCGGTCATGGCCGTGCAGGCGCTCCAGCAACTCTTCCCAGGAATAGTCGGTATAGGCGGTACAGACCACCACCTGCAGGTTCGGGTCGACTTTCCACAGGTGCTCGATGGTTTCGGCACCGTCCCAACCCTGGGGCATGCGCATATCGACGAATGCCAGCGCATAAGGCCGTTCATGGGCCAGGGCGTACTCGACCTTGGCCAGGCCTTCCTGGCCACCATAGGCGGAGTCGAGTTCAAACGGCTGGCGACTGTCGGCCTTGACCTCGTGGCCGAACAGCGCCGCTTCCATCAGGTCGAGGTCCGGGCTTTCGTCCGCTGCCGGCATCAGTATCTTGCGAAAGTCATCGTGGATCGACGGTGTGTCGTCCACCAGCAGGATGCGACGGTTCGAGTGCGTTGTCATGAGACCCCCACGGCGGTTTTCAATGGCAATTCGAGGGTGAAGACAGCGCCTTTTCCAGGGCCGTCGCTATGGGCGGTGAGGTGTCCGTTCATCTCTATCGCGGCCAGGGCGCAGCTGTGCAGGCCGAAGCCGTGGCCGTCCTTGCGGGTGGTGAAACCGTGGGCGAAGATGCGCGTCATGTTCTCCGGCAGGATGCCTTCACCGTCGTCCTTGACGCTGATATGCAGGGTCGAGCCCTCGACCACCCGGACCTGCAGGGTCAGCTTGCGGGCCCGGTCGGACAGGCTGGACATCGCCTGCTTGGCATTGCTGATCAGGTTGATCAGGATCAGCAGCATGCGGTGCTTGTCGGCCATCACCTGGGGCACATCCTCGTAGTCGCGGACCACGGTGACATTGTGCCGGGTCAGGGCGCCGGAGTTCATGCGCAGGGCATCTTCGAGCAGCTCGCCGATGTGCAGCGGTTCTTCGAGGCTGGAGACCCCGGCATAGGATTGCTGGGTGGAGACGATGTCCTTGATGTGGTCGACGCTTTTGCCCAGCTGGACCAGCTCGTCGGCCATGCCTTGCTGTTCCGCGGCAATGGCCTCGACCAGCTGGTTGAGGTAGCCCGGCAGCAACTTGCCCTTTTCGTCACGGGTCAGGAACTCGCCGAGATCGTCGCGATGCTCGTTCATCAGCGCGACCGCCCGGCCCAGGCCCAGTGCCTTGCTGGTGCGCAGCTTGCGGGCCACCAGGTCGGCGGAGATGTTCACGCTGTTGAGCACGTTGCCGACGTTGTGCAGCACGTTGGTGGCGATCTCGGCCATGCCGGCGTGGCGGGCGGTGTCCATCAGTTCGCTCTGCGCCTCGCGCAGTTCGCGGGTGCGTTCCTCGACCCGTTGCTCCAGGTGCTCGTTGGCGGTCTGCAGGTCCCGGTTGATCTGGTTGATCTGCGCATAGCTGCGAACCAGGCGGCTGGCCAGGTACAGCAGCAGGACGACCATCAGGGCGGAGAAGATCAACAGGTACAGGTGATATTGCTGGTCGACGCGGTCGGCGCTCTGCTGGTCCTGGTTCAACTGGTCGGTGATTGCATCCAGGCTTTCGGACACCGGGACGGCGGCGATCTCGTCGAGCAGGGTGTTGACCAGGGGTTGCTCGCGCAGGATCAGTTGCACATGGTTGAGCAGGATCTCCATCGGCACCTTGAACTCCGGCGGCAGGCGCTGCTGGTCGACCGTGACCTGGTTGATCCCCAGGAGAATGCTGTTGGCGCGATCTTCCGTGGTGCTCTGGGCAAACTCCAGAGTGCTGAGCAACAGGTCGTAGATGTCATTGGAAGTGGCCTGGAGCATCAGTTTGTCGTAGTCCTGGAGCCCGCTGAGCTGAAGCTGGATGTCGTCTTCGGCGGTTGGCAGGAAGGCCAGCGAGTTGCGCAGCACGGCGTTGTGGGACTTGAACTGTTCGACCAGCCGGGTTTTCTCCGAGAGTGCCTGGCTCAGGGTCGCCCGACGTTCCTTCCAGGCGCCCGGATCATCTTTCGGCTGGTTCAGCGCTGTCGCTTCGAACGTATGCAGCAGGGTCTTCATGTCGACCTGGGGCTTGATCAGCGGATCGTAATTACGCGCGACGGCAATCCTGGCCTTGAGGATTTCCGTGTCCCAGCGCGCGTCCAGTTGCTTGACCTGGGCAATCAGGTCACGGGCTCCGGCGTAGTCCTGGGATGTGTCGGGGCGTGACATGAGGTACAGAAACACCAGCACCGACGCCAGTACGAGGGTGAGCAGCGGCAAGAGCACGCGGTTCAACAAGCGACGGGTCAGTATCATAGCGGCTTGCCTCCCAGTTCTCCGGTCAGTGTCTTGAGAAACAGGATGATCAGGCGCTTGTCCTCGGCAGAGGGAATGCGCCCCAGTTGATAGGTGAACATCACGCTGACCGCCTCATCGAGGGTCTTCGCCGACCCATCATGAAAGTACGGTGCGGTGAGGGCGACGTTACGCAGGCTGGGAACCTTGAACACGTGACGGTCTTCCTCGTCCCCGGTGCTCAGGTAGCGTCCCAGGTCGGCCTCGGTCGGATTGCCGCGGGCCTGGAAATAGTCGCCCATCACCCCGAACTTCTGGAACATGTTGCCGCCGATATTCACTCCCTGGTGGCAGGCGATGCAGCCGTAGTCCTTGAAGCGCTGGTAACCGTACTTCTCGTCGAGGCTGAGGATGTCGGTGTTGCCCAGCAGGTACTGGTCGAACCGCGAGTTGGGCGTCAGCAGGGTCCGTTCGTAGCTGCTCAGGGCGTTCTGCACGTTGACGGCGCTCACGCCATCGGGATAGGCGCCGCGAAAGGCCGCCTGGTACGCCGGGTCCTTGACCAGGACGTCGATGATGTTCGGCCAGCTGTTGCCCATCTCGATCGGGCTGCGCACCACTTCCTCGACCTGGGCTTCCAGGCTCTCGGCGCGTCCGTTCCAGAATTGCCGGAAGTTCAGCGCGGCATTGAGTACGGTCGGGGTATTCACGCCGACCGTCGCGCCATGAAAACCGATGGAAAACGGCTTGTCGTCGGCACCGCCTTTTTCCAGTTGATGGCAGGTGGCGCAGGACACGCTGCCATTGATCGACAGGCGCTTCTCATTGAACAACTGGCGACCCAGTTCCACCCGGCGCGGGTCCTGTTGCGGAATATCCGGCAGGGGCTTGAGCGGTTCATCGAGGGGCGCAGCCAGGACGGGCAGGCACAGCGCTGTCCAGAGCAACAACACAAGCGTTCCAGGTGATGACATCGCGTGCTTCCTTGGCGGTAAGGGCTGTGGTGTCAATCAGTCGTGTCGCGGCGTTTCGAATCGCCGGTCCTTCAACAGGCGGGCAAACTCATCGGCCGCGACGGCCTTGCTGAAGTAATAGCCCTGGCCTTCCTCGCAATGATGGGCCTTGAGGAAGTTCAGTTGTTCAAGGGTTTCCACGCCCTCGGCGATAATGTTCAGGTTCAGGCTCCTGCCCAGGCTGATGATCGCGTCGACCAGTGCCGCATCGTTGCCTTCGCCCTTGAGATTGAGCACGAACGACTGGTCGATCTTCAACACGTCGATGGGGAAACGCTGCAGGTAGCTGAGGCTGGAGTAGCCGGTGCCGAAATCATCGATGGCCAGGCGGATGCCCAGGGCCTTGATGGCATGCAGCAGTTCGATCGTTGCCTCGACATTCTGCATCAGCACGCCTTCGGTGATTTCCAGTTCCAGCCGTTTCGGGTCCAGGCCGGTTTCCTCCAACACCTCTTGGATACCTTCGAGAAAACCTCGCTGTCGGAAGTCAATGGCCGAGATGTTGACGGAGATTATGATCGGGTCGAGTCCTTCCCGTTGCCAGCTTTGGGCCTGGGCACAGGCCTGGCGCAATACCCAGCGGCTCAGGGGCACGATCAGGCCACTGTCCTCGGCCACCGGAATAAAGTCCGCGGGATAGACCCAGCCGCGCTCCGGGTGTCGCCAGCGGATCAATGCTTCGGCGCCGACCACCCTACCGTGGCTCAGTTCCAGCTTGGGTTGGTAGTGCAGCACGAACTCATCGCGTTCCAGGGCCTGGCGGATACCGGACTCGATGGACTGCTGTTCGCGGGCCCGCAGGTTCATGTCCTCGATGAAAAAGGCGAAACCGCTGGGCCCGTGCTCCTTGGCGCTGCGCATGGCGGTTTCGGCCTTCTTGATCAGGCTCAGCGCATCCACGCCATCGCCAGGGAAGAGACTGATACCCAGGCTTGCGGTGACCCGCAGATCATGCCCGGCCACTTCCAGGGGCGTATTCACGGCGGCCAGGGCCTTTTCGGCGATACCCTTGGTCTGGTGGGGGTGGGCGATATCGGGCAGCAGCAGGACAAACTCGTCGGAGCCGTAGCGAAACACCGAATCCGACTGGCGCAACGCGCCGATCAGGCAGCGCGCCACATGCTTGAGCATTTCATCGCCGGCCGGATGACCGAGTGCGTTGTTGATGCGCTTGAAGCGATCGAGGCCGAGGAACATCACCGCCACCTGTTCGTCGTGGCGCCGGGCCAGGGCGATGGCCTGGCCCAGCCGGTCGCCGAGCAGGGTGCTGTTGGGCAGTTCGGTCAACACATCGAATTGCAGCAGGCGCGAGACCTGCAACAATTCCTGGACCCGCTCCTCGATCGTGCGCTCCAGGTCGGACATGCGCATGGCCATGTCCTGGGCGAGTTGCCATTTCCAGGTCAGGGCACTGGCCATCTGGCGGATTTCCAGGCTGTCGAAGGGCTTTTTCAGGATCAGCAACTGGTCGCCGAACTCCAGGCGGTCGGCCATGGATTCCCAGGAGTAATCCGAATAGGCGGTGCACAGGGCGATCTGCAGGTCCGGGGCAACTTTCCACAGCCGCTCGATGGTTTCCAGGCCGTCCCAGCCCGGCGGCATGCGCATATCGATAAAAGCCATGGCGTAGGGGCGGCTGGCGGCCTGGGCGAGCTTGACCAGTTCCAGGGCTTCCTGCCCCTGGTAGGCCGAGTCCAGTTCGAACGTCTGGCGCTCGGGTCTGGAAACACCGAACAGCAGGGTTTCGGTGGAATCCAGGCTCAGTTCGTCGTCCTGCTCCGGACCGAGGATCTTGCGAAAGTCATCATGAATCGAGGTGGTGTCGTCGATGATCAGAATGCGCCGATTGGCGGCGCCGGCCAGGACGTTCATCACGGTACCTCGCGATCGTGCGGCGTTTCAGGGTTGATATTGCCCGCCTGCAACAACTGCGAGGCGTGCTGGCTGTCGACGGCCTTGCTGAAGTAATAGCCCTGGGCGTTCATCGGCGAACCGGTGGAAATCAGCGAGCTGCGCTGCTCGAGGGTTTCCACCCCTTCGGCGATGATGCCGATGCCCACTTCCCGGGCGAAGTTGATGATGGCGCGCAGGGTATTGGCGCTCTCCGGATCCTGGGTCGCGTGACGGATGAACGACTGCGCCAGTTTCAGGTGATTGACCCGGTAGGTCCTCAGGTAGTCGAACGACGAGTAGTCGGTGCCGAAATCGTCGATGGCGATCTTCACCCCGAGTTCGCGCAATTGCGGCAGCACGTCGTTCTGTGTCCATTTGGTCTGGGCCAGGGTCGCCTCGGTGACATCGAACTCCAGGTCCGCGGGCGAAATACCCCAGCGGGTGGTGGTTTCGACCACGTCGCGAACCAGTTCACCACCACTCTTGAGTTGGACCAGCGACAGGTTGATCGCGATCACCGGCGGAGCCATGCCTTCGTCGCGCCATTGGCGCATCTGCCGGCAGGCCCGGTCCAGCACCCAGTGCCCGAGGGCGACGATGGTGCCGGTCTTTTCCGCCGCCGGAATAAACACATCGGCACCGAGCAGACCGCGTTCGGGGTGGTTCCAGCGCACCAGTGCCTCCATGCCGAGGATCTTGCCGCTGGCCAGGTCGACTTCGGGCAGGTAGTGCAGTTCCAGTTCATCGTGTTCGATGGCATGTTTCAGGTCATTGGCAATGGCGACCCGCTCGGTGACTTCCTGATTGATCTCCTCGGAATGGAAGTGGTACTGGTTGCGACCCTGTTCCTTGGAACGGTACAGCGCCATGTCGGCCTGGACCAGCAGGGTATCGGCGCTTTCGCTGTCCGGGGCGTAGGTGCTGATGCCGATGCTGACGGAAATCCGCACGTCGTTGCCGTCGAGTTGGTAGGGCTCGACCAGGGCATTGCGGATTCTCGCTGCCAAGGCACCGGAATGGGCCGGGTCGCTCATCTCGGTCTGCAGCACCGCGAACTCATCGCCGCCCAGGCGTGCCACCACATCGCTGTCGCGGGTACAGGCCTTGATGCGGCGGGACACTTCCTGGAGCAGCAAGTCGCCGACAGGATGGCCGAGGGTGTCGTTGATGCGCTTGAAATGGTCCAGGTCGAGATAGAACACCGCGAATGGCGAGGCCCCGCGCTGGGCGGCGGCGAAGCTCTGGTGCAGGCGTTCGATCATGGTCGAGCGGTTGGCCAGCCCGGTGAGCCCGTCGGTGCGGGCGAGCAGGGCGATCTTTTCCTCGGCCACCTTGCGCTCGGTGATATCGATGATGATGCCTTCTACCTCGAGCAGACGGCCTTCGCCATCGCGCACCGGCACATAACGGTTCTCGACCCAGCGCCAGTGACCATCGCCCGTGCGCAGGCGGTATTCGATGGAGGCGCCCTGGGCGTCCTTGTCCAGTACCCGGGCCATGGCCGTGTCGACCTTGGTCTGGTCCTCGGCATGAATCAGCACCTGACGCCAATCCTCCGAGCCCACCAGGTCCTTGGCCACATGCCCGAACTTGGTGATGTTGTGGGAGATGTACATCAGTGGAAACGATGGCTCGCCCCGCAGGCGGTAGAGGATGGTCGGGCTGTTTTGGACGATGATATTGGCATCGGACAGTTCGCGGGTACGCTCCTCGACGGCCTGTTCGAGCTGGTCCATTTTCAGGGCCGCGTCCTCGGTCATCTGCCATTTGGCGGTCAGGGCGCTGGCGAGCTGGCGGATCTCGATCGCATCGAACGGTTTTTTCAGGATCAACAGGCGATCGCCCATGTCGACACGCTCGTTCATGTCCTCCAGCGAGTAATCGGAGTAGGCGGTGCACAGGGCGATCTGCAGCTTGGGATCGACCTGCCAGAGTCGCTCGATGGTTTCCAGGCCGTCCCAGCCGGGCGGCATGCGCATGTCGATAAAGGCCATGGCATAGGGACGTTCCTCGGCCAGCGCCTGCTCGACCCGGGCCAGGCCGTCCTGGCCCTGGAACGCCGAGTCCAGCTCGAACGCGTATTGCGCACGGGTGACGGGAGTACCGAACAAGGCTTCCTCGGCCGATTGCAGATCGTCTTCGACGACGTGCGGGCAGAGGATCTTGCGGAAATCTTCGTGGATCGACGCCGTATCGTCGATGACCAGGATGCGCCGGTTGCTGCGGTCCGCCGTGCTGTTCATCGCAGGGCTCGGATCATATGATTGTCGAAATGTACCGAATGCATGCAGAAATCCTTTCCCGGTGGGCACACAGCGACTGCGCGCTCGACTGCCTGGAGCATAGATCGGCTTGCACACACCTGTCGAAATAGTTGCGTTGATCGGTGGTCGAGGCGGCCATAAAAATCTACCCTAAGGGCGAAGACAGGGATCGTCGGCCATTTAGAGATCCCGCACGCGAAAGTCCTATGCTGACATGAGGTGCTCCATGGATGAATCCACCGCCGGTTCCGTGACCAGACCCCGTGTTCTGCTGGTCGATGACGAAGAATCGATTCTCAATAGCCTGCGACGCCTGTTGCGCAGCCAGCCCTACGAGCTGTTCCTCGCCAATAGTGGAGCCAGTGCCCTGGAAATCATGGCCGGGCAGCCCATCGACCTGGTCATCAGCGATGCGCGCATGCCCAACATGGATGGCGCCACCCTGCTGGCGAGCATCCATGAGCTGTATCCCTCCACGCTGCGGATCCTGCTGACCGGTTATGCCGATATGGACATGATCATCAAGGCGATCAACGAGGGGCAGATCTATCGCTATATCAGCAAACCCTGGAACGACGAGGAACTGATGCTGACGGTGCGCCAGGCCCTGGCGTTCCAGCATTCAGAAAGCGAGCGCCAGCGCCTGCAGGCGCTGGCCCGGGAACAGAACCAGCAGTTGCAGACGCTCAACGCGACCCTGGAAAAACGCGTGCTGGCACGCACCAGCGAAGTCCAGCAGACCGCCGACATGCTCGACCTGGCCTATGAGGAACTCAAGCGCAGCTATGCGGTGACCGCCGAGGTGTTTTCGCGGATGGTCGAGTGGCGCCTGCCCCAGGACAAGCAGACCAACCGGGCGATCATCGATCTGGTGAAGGCCTGGTGCAAGGCCCATGAGCTGGACGAGGCCGATACCCGCAACCTGGCCATGGCGGCGGCGTTGCACAACATCGGCAAGATGAGCTGGACCGACGGCATGATGGGCGCGCCGGCGGACCTGCTGCACCATACCGATCGTGAGCGTTATCGTGGTTATCCAAAGCAGAGCGAATCATTGCTGATGACCCTGGAGCCGATGCAGGACGCGGCCCGCTTGATTCTTCATCATCAGGAGCGCTGGGATGGCAGCGGTTTCCCCGATCACCTCAAGGGCGACGCCATTCCCCTCGGCGCAAGGGTGCTGAAACTGGCCGTCGATTTTGTCGAGTTGCAGCGTGGGTTGATTCTCGAGCGGCATCTGAACAGCGACGAGGCCCTGGTGTTCATCCGCAAGTATGCGGGGCGCCTGTACGACCCGGAACTGGTCGAGGCGTTCGTCAAGGTCTGTGCCGACCACCTGAGCGATGTCACCGCTGGCGATCCGAGCGTCAAGGTACTGGGCACCCGCGAGCTGGTGGCGGGCATGATCCTGGCGCGCAACCTGAATGCCGACAACGGCATGCTGCTGCTCAATGCCGGCAAGGTGCTGAGTGGCCTGCTGGTGGAGAAGTTGATCAGCTTCGAGGCGATGGAGAAAGCCAAGTACAGCGTCTTCGTCAAGGTGCCCGAAGAGGTGGCGCTACTGGAGCAGGAGACCTGAATCCGATCCGATAACCTGTAGGCGCCGGGGGAGTATTCGCCTTGACCGACAGGTTCAGGGCTTGCCTGCCGGTCGCCCCGGATGTGATCCTGCCGGCTTTTTTCAGGACTGTGCCGAGACCATGACCGCCTTTTCCGCTTCCCGGACCATCCGTATCGCCGCCGCCCTGCTGATCGGCCCCGATGGCCGGACCCTGCTGGTACGCAAGCGTGGCACCCAGTCTTTCATGCAGCCCGGGGGCAAGATCGAAGCCCATGAACAGCCGGCCGCGGCCCTGGTCCGCGAGCTTGAGGAAGAACTGGGGCTGCGCGTCGATCCCGCTGCCGCCCGATACCTCGGGCAGTTCTGCGCGCCGGCCGCCAACGAACCCGGTTTCGATGTGAGCGCCGAGCTGTTCCTGCTCGATATCGGTGAAGCGGTCGAGCCTGCGGCCGAGATCGAAGAGGTGGTGTGGATCGATCCGGCCACCGACGGCAATCTGTGCCTGGCGCCATTGACACGGGACCTGATCCTGCCGTTCTATCGTGCCTCGCTGCAGGCCCCTGCCTGATCCCAGTGGAACCTGACTTGTTTTGTCGACCAAGGACTGTCCATGATTCCCGCCCAAGAGTTGCTGCTGTTCGCTGCCGCCAGTCTGTTGATGGTCCTGACTCCGGGACCGAACATGATCTACCTGATCTCCCGCTCGATCTGCCAGGGACCCAAGGCCGGGGTGGTGTCGCTGCTCGGGGTGGTGGGCGGTTTCTTCGTTCACCTGTTTGCCGCGGCGGCGGGGCTGACGGCGGTGTTCATGGCCGTGCCGGTGGCCTATGAAGTGCTCAAGTGGGCCGGTGCGCTGTACCTGCTGTGGCTGGCCTGGCAGGCCCTCAAGCCGGGTGCCCGCTCGCCGTTCGAGCCCCGCCAGTTGCCACCGGACTCGTCGGCGCGGCTGATCGCCATGGGCTTTCTCACCAGTGCCCTGAACCCGAAGATCGCGGTGTTCTACCTCTCGGTGTTTCCGCAGTTCATTACCCCGGAGCACGGTTCGGTATTTGCCCAGAGCCTGATGCTCGGTGTCACCCAGATCAGCGTGAGTTTCACCGTCAATCTGCTGATCGCACTGTTTGCCGGCGGCCTCGCCACCTGGTTCATGCACAACCCGCTGTGGCTGGCGGTGCAACGTTACTTCATGGGCTTCGTCCTGGCCGGGCTGGCCGTGCGCCTGATGCTCGAGCAACGCCGTACCGCTTGAACAGGGTGTGGCGCGTCAGCGCACTGCGCTGACGCCATCCAGGGTCGAGAACGAGGTGTCCTTGGCCGTCAGCAGGAAGTCGCGCATATAGGGGGCATCGAGCATGTCCGCGCGGATGGCCGCGTACAGCGTGGCGAACAGGCCTTTCTCACCCAGGCGCTTGGCCTTCACATAACCCCGTGAGCTGTACTCATGCAGTGCCCAGTGGGGCATGCCGCAGACACCGCGGCCGCTGGCCACCAGCTGCATCATCATCACTGTCAGTTCCGAGGTGCGCACCTGCGCCGGCTCGATATCGGCCGGTTCCAGGAAGCGTGTGAAGATATCCAGCCGATCGCGCTCCACCGGGTAGGTGATCAGGGTTTCCTTGAGCAGGTCCTCGGGCACGATATACGCCTTGTTCGCCAGGGCGTGCTGGTTGGCGACCGCGAGCATCGCCTCGTAGGTGAACAGCGGGACATAGGTGATGCCCGCCAGTTCCAGCGGATCGGAGGTCACCACCAGGTCCAGGTCGCCGCGTGCCAGGGCCGGCAGCGGGGCGAAGGAAAACCCGGAGGCCAGGTCCAGTTCGACTTCCGGCCAGGCATCGCGGAACTGGTCGATGGTCGGCATCAGCCACTGGAAGCAACTGTGGCATTCGATCGCCATGTGCAGCCGCCCCGCGGTGCCACCGGCCAGTCGCGCGATATCCCGTTCCGCCCCGCGCAGCAGCGGCAGGGTGGCATCCGCCAGTTGCAGCAGGCGCAGGCCGGCGCTGGTGAAGCGTACCGGCTTGGTCTTGCGCACGAACAATGGCATGCCCAGGCGTTCCTCCAGTTCCTTGAACTGGTGGGACAGGGCCGACTGCGTCAGGTGCAGCCGTTCGGCGGCCTCCACCAGGCTGTCGGCTTCACGCAGGGCGTGCAGGGTTTTCAAGTGACGGATTTCCAGCACCAGGGGCTCCATGAGCAAAGTTTGTAATGAGCGCGCAGGGGGTGAGTTTGTCTCATGCTGGGGCGGCTGTCGACGGGTAGCGATCGGCCTGCCGGGGACGGTGGTGCCTTATCGCTCAAGCCGACTTCCACTGGGGTGGGCGACACAAGGCGCGGGTCGCTAGACAAAAAAAGCGCCACTGGGCAATCTTCATCAAACTGTCATTGAACTGTGGCAGCGCGCTTGAACAAATTTCATCAGACTCGCGCTCCACTGGGGTTCTGCGTTTTGGTGTTTTTTCATGCGTGTAGTTATTTTCCTGGCCGCACTGTTGTTCGGCCTGCCGTCCTTTGCGGCTTCTCGATGCGATGTCAATGTTCCAACCGAGCATGTCGACCTGGATCAGGTCAGCCTGGCCTACCAGAGCATTGGTCGTGCCTCGGATCCGGCCTTGTTGCTGATCATGGGCCTGGGCGGGCAGCTGATCCACTGGCCGGACGAAGTGGTGGTCGCCCTGTGCCAGCAGGGTTTCCGGGTGATCCGCTATGACAACCGCGATGTCGGCCTGTCGAGCTGGCGACAGGCGCCGGCGAGCGCCAACCTGACGTTCGAGGTCCTGCGTTACAAGCTCGGTCTGCCGGTGGCGGCGCCGTACAGCCTGACCGATATGGCCGGTGATGCGCTGGGCTTGATGGATGCCTTGCAGATCGAGCAGTTCCACGTGCTCGGCGCGAGCATGGGCGGAATGATCGCCCAGCATGTGGCGGCGATGGCGCCGCAACGGGTCGAGAGCCTGACGCTGGTGATGACCAGTTCCGGTGCCGAAGGCCTGCCGGCGCCGAATGCGGCCCTGGTGCAGTTGCTGTCGCGGCGCAGTGCGCCGAATCGCGAGGTGGCGATCGAGCAGCAGGCCGATCTGCTGGCGGCGCTGGGCAGTCCCGAGGTCCGCGATGACCGGCACAAGCTGTTGCAGCAGGCGGCGACCTCCTATGACCGGGCGTTCAATCCGGAAGGGGTGAAGCGCCAGATCATGGCGATTCTCGCCGAACCGAGCCGGGTGCCGCTGCTGAATCAGCTGCGGGTGCCGACCCTGGTGGTGCATGGTACGGCCGATCCGTTGTTGCCGGTGATGCACGGCGTGCACCTGGCGGCCCATATCCAGGGCAGCCAGCTGGTGCTGATCCCGGGGCTGGCCCATCGTTTCCAGGAGGCATTCAAGGCGCCATTGCTGGCGGCGGTGCTGCCGTACCTGCGGGCGCACCAGCAGGACGTCAGCCACTGGGCGCAACTCTGAGGCGGGTGTATCGTGCAGGCTTTACGGCGAATCAACGCCTGTGAGGTTGATCATGAGTACCCCGTTGAAAATCGATTTTGTCAGTGATGTGTCCTGCCCCTGGTGCGTGATCGGCCTGCGCGGCCTGACCGCGGCGCTGGATCGCCTGGGCGCCGAGGTCCAGGCCGAGATTCACTTCCAGCCGTTCGAGCTGAACCCGAAGATGGGCGCCGAAGGGCAGAACATCACCGAGCACATCACCCAGAAATACGGCTCTACGCCGGAGCAGTCGCAGAAAAACCGCGAGATGATCCGTGAGCGCGGGGCCGAGGTGGGCTTCAGTTTCAGGACCAGCGGCGACAGCCGTATCTACAACACCTTCGATGCCCATCGGCTATTGCATTGGGCCGGCCTGGAAGGGCGCCAGTACAACCTCAAGGAAGCCTTGTTCAAGGCGTACTTCACCGACCAGGGCAACCCGTCCGATCACGCCCAGTTGAGCCTGATCGCCGAGAGCGTCGGCCTGGATCGCCAGCGCGCCGAAGCGATTCTCGCCTCCGACGAGTACGCCGCCGAGGTCCGTGAACAGGAGCAATTGTGGGTGTCGCGCGGGGTGAGTTCCGTGCCGACCATCGTCTTCAACGATCAGTATGCGGTGAGTGGCGGGCAGCCGGTGGAGACCTTTGTCGGCGCGATCCGGCAGATCATCGCCGAATCCGCGAAGGCCTGACCTTGATGGGGGAGTGGGCTCTGTAGGAGGGGGCTTGCCCCCGAAGCTTTTGGCGACCTTTAGGGCCTCTTCGCGGGCAAGCCCGCTCCCACAAAAGCCTGCTCCCACACAAGCCAATTCCACACCAGTCCCTCTCACAGAGCTCCTTCCCGCGAGCCCCCTCTCACAGAATTCCTCCCACAGGCGTCTGCTACCGTCGCTGCCCAGGATGTTCAGCGAATGATCTTGTCGACCTGGATCGCCAGCTTCTTCAGGCGATACCAGAAGCTGCGCTCGGAAATCCCGATCATCTGCGCCGCCGCGGCCTGGACCCCATTGGTTTCATGCAGCGCGGCGAGGATGTAGGCCTTCTCCACTTCCGCCAACGCCGCATCCAGATCCTTCGGTACCGCGGCGCCGACGCTCAAGGCCGCCGCCGTGTTGCCCGGTTCCGCTGACGGCGGGGCAAACAGGTAGGCCGGCAGGTCGCTTTCCTCGATCACCGGGCTGGCGGCGACAATGGTCGCCCGCTCCACGCAGTTCTGCAGCTCGCGGATATTGCCCGGCCAGCTGTAGTTGGCCATGGCCTGCATGGCCTGCGGGCTGAAACCGCTGATGCGCTTGCCGGCGCTGGCCCCCAGCGAGTGGGCGAAATGCCGGGCCAGCGGGGCGATGTCCTCGACCCGCTCGCGCAGGGAGGGCAGGGGAATCGGGAAAACGTTCAGGCGGTAGTACAAGTCTTCGCGAAACTCCTTGTTCGCCACCGCTTCGAGCAGGTTCTTGTTGGTCGCGGCAATCACCCGCACGTCGACCTTGCGTTCGCGCGGGTCCCCCACCGGTTCGATCACCCGCTCCTGCAGGGCCCGCAGGATCTTCGCCTGCAAGGCCAGCGGCATATCGCCGACTTCATCGAGAAACAGCGTGCCCTTGTCCGCCTGCATGAAGCGCCCGACACGGTCGGAGACGGCGCCGGTAAAGGCGCCCTTGCGGTGCCCGAACATCTCGCTTTCCAGCAGGCCTTCGGGAATGGCCGCGCAGTTCACCGCGACAAACGGCTTGTCGGCGCGGTTGCCGTGCTTGTGGATCGCCCGGGCGACCATTTCCTTGCCGGTCCCGCTCTCACCGGTCAGCAGGATGGTGGCGTTGCTGTCACGGACCGAGTCCACTGCCTGCAGGACCCGGCGAAAGGCTGGGCTGTCACCCACCAGGCTGTCGATCTGCTGGTGTTCGTCGAGTTCGGCGCGCATCCGCGCGTTATCCCGCAGGATGTCGCGAAACTGCAGGGCCTTGCTGACGGTGATATCCAGTTCGTCGATATCGAAGGGCTTGGCGATATAGTCGAAAGCACCGTTGCGCATCGACTGCACGGCATTTTTCACGGTGCTGTAGGCGGTCATCACGATGACCGGCAACTGCGGGAAGCGCAGCTTGATCTCGGCCAGCAACTGCGGGCCGTCCATGCCGGGCATGCGCCAGTCGCTGATGACCAGGTCGATGTCTTCCTGATCCAGCACCACCAGGGCCTGGATGCCGTTGCCGGCGGTGAATACCTGGATCTCGTTCTGGCTCAGGGCCGAACTGAGCAGGTCGCAGAGCTTGGGTTCGTCATCGACCACCAGGACCTTATGCGTCATCGTCGTGTTCCTCGTCATCCTCGACATCCAGGTCTTCGCCATGGGCCGGAATGTACAGCTTGAAGCTGGCGCCTGCATCTTTCTCGCTGATGCATTCGATCCGTCCGTCATGGTTTTCCATGATCGAGAAGACTTTCGCCAGGCCCAGGCCGGTGCCCGAGGCCTTGGTAGTGACAAACGGCGTGAAGATCCGTTCGATCATGTCCGGTTCGATACCCTGGCCGGTGTCGGAGACGCTGATGATGGTGTTTTCCTGGTCCTTGGCAATGCCCAGGGTCAGGCGGCCGCCCTTGGGCATGGCGTCGATGGCATTGAGGATCAGGTTCAGGCAGGCCTGCTTCAGTTGCCGGGCATCGGCGTACAGGGTAGCGCCGGGTGCCTGGTCGTCGATCCGCGCATCGATGTTGTGGGTGGCCAGTTCCGGTGCGCAGAAGCCGAGGATCTCCTCGGCCAGCTCCCGCGCCGGCTGGATCGAGCGAATCGGCGCGCTCGGCTTGGCGAAGTCGAGGAACTCGGTGATCAGGTCGTTGATCCGCGACACTTCGCTGATCACGTATTCCAGGTGGCGCTTGTCGGTATCCGGCAGGTTGGCCCGGCGGTGCAGCAACTGGGTGGCGGTCTTGATGATGCCCAGCGGGTTGCGGATCTCGTGGGCCAGGCCCATGGCGACCTCGCCCAGCGCGTGCAGGCGATCGCGGCGGCGCAACTGGGCCTCGAGGTGATGCAGCTCGCCCAGGCGCTCGGTCATGTGGTTGAAGGTGTGGCTCAGTTCGGCCAGCTCGTCGCTGCCGGTCACCGGGATACGCTTGCTGTAGTTGCCGGAGATCACCGCCCGCACGCCTTCGGACAGGCCGCGCAGGGGCTGGGTCAGGCGTTGCGAGACCAGCCAGCCGACGCTCAGGGACAAGGCCGAGCCCATCAGGAAGATCAGGATGAACAGGTTGCTCTGGTTGACCAGCCCGACCAGGCTGCTGTGGCGCAGCAGGCCACTGAAGATCACCCCCTGCAGGTCGCCGGTATCGTTGAAGATCGGCCAGTACAGGCCGCTGTAGCGGCTGGTGAACAGTTCGCTGGGCAGGCGGGTGTCACGCAGGGTCTTTTCGATTTTCGCCGGGATCTGCAGCGGGTGATCCTCGAAGCGCTGGGTCGAGAAGATCTCGGAAAAGCCCTTGGAGTTCGCCAGGTACAGGCGCAGGTCGAGGGAGTGCACGTCGGCCACGCTGTTGAGGAAGCTGCTGTCCAGGTAGGTGGCGATCAGCAACTGGTAGTCGACGCCTTCCTGCGAGGTCTGGAAGGTCGAGACAACCACGCCGGTCGGCACCCCGGCGACCTTGATGGTCTGCAGGACCGCGTTGGGCGCCAGGCTGATCTGGCTGACGATATCGTCGGGCTCGGTGGTGAACACCACCTTGTGGTCCTGGGTGCGGATCAGCGCCACCAGGTCGATGCCCATGGCGTCGGCGATGTCGGCGGTGAGCTTGTCGTGCTTGGCGGCCTGGCGCGAGGTCGGCGGCCGGGTGTAGAGCAGGAACAGCTGGGCGACCCGGGCGTTGTCGCGCTGGATCTCGCTGATCTCGTCCTTGACGATCTTGGTCGACTCCTGCAGCCAGATGCGCACGTTGCTGTCGAAGATCTGCGACAGGGTGGTCGCCGCCAGTTCGGCGGCGATCATGGTCGGCACCACGCTGACCAGCCAGAACGCCAGCAGCAGTTTGCGTTGCACACTCCAGCGCGAGATCGAGAAGGGGCGACGTTTACGGCGGCGTTCTGGAGTGGAAGTCATCAGGTTTCGCTTATCGCAGCAGCCATGGCAGGGTCGAATCGGTCCGGGCGGATAAACAGTTTGACCAGTCGTAGGACATTGTTGATCAGCCAGTTGCGATGGTGAAAGAACAGGTTGTTGCCCTGGAAGGTACAGCCCAGGCGAATCTTGCTGGCATAACCGGCCTGACCGCATTCGTACAGGGGAATCCCCTCGCGGATACAGTATTCGACATTGGCCAGCCAACTGCGGAAATACAGGTTGTGCTCGCGGCTCTGGTTCGGGTCATGGCCGAAGAACTTGTCGATCAGCCGCTCCCCATCCAGCAGGATCAGGTTGAACGCCACCAGTTGCTCGTCGATCCAGTAAAGGACACAGGCGGCACGTTCGTCCAGGTGTTCCAGCACGCTGGTGAAGTAATCCGCCGGCAGGCGTTCGAACTGGGTTTCGCTGCGTTCCAGGGTCGCCTCGTACAGTCGCATGATCTGCGGCAGGACGTCATCGATATTGCGCCGCCATTCGATCCGCGGCCCCGGTGCCCGCAGCTTGCGCCGCAGGTCCTTGCGGGTGGACTTGCCCAGGGTGCCCAGGTACGCGTCGACCGAACCGAAGGGGATCGGCAACAGGGCGCTCGGCAGGCTGAGCACCTTCTGGAACCCGGCAGCCTTGCAGCTGGCGCTCCAGTCATCGTCGGCGCTGGGCGCGTCCTTGACCGCGGTCAGGCGGATCCGGAGGGTGGCGGCATCGTCGCGGGCCAGGATCAGCAGGCGCTCCAGCAGTTCCTGGCGCCGTTGCACCGGGACGTGGCTGGCAATGCCGGCACTGCATCGCTCCGCCACCGGCGAGCCGATGGCGTAGAGCGGGAATTCGAGCACGCCCGGCAGGATCCTGTTGATCCAGCCGGTAATGCGTTTACTGGTGCCTTGCACCGTGGTGTCGAGCTTGTAGCGGGTAATGAAGGCGGGGGCGACCGCCAGCAGCCGATCGTCTTCGAAGAGCGCCAGGTAGCGCCATTCGAAGTCGTCGATGCGGGCTTTCTCCACCGCCAGGTAGTACTCCCAATTCTCCAGCGCACCCGGGAAACAGTCGTTCCAGGCTGCGCGTTCAATCGCCTCGATGCTAGAGAAGGCTTGGGCGGTAATCACGGGTCTTTCCTTAGGCCAGTTGCCGGTAGTCTTCGCGCACGCTCGGGACGTCACTCAGACGTTCGATGAAGTCGGCACTCAACTCGATCACTTCGCGGTACTGCAGGTCGACAGTGATCATGTGGTAGCAATTGTCGAGCATGACCTTGGTGACGGGGCCACCCAGGTGACGTTCGACGTAGTTGGCGTTCCACGGGCTGGTGATATCGTCCTCGACGGAGTGGATCACCAGCGCCGGGGTCTTGATCGACGGCATGCGCCGCATGACCACGGCGTTCATCCGGTGCAGCTCGCGCACCGTGATGCCCTCCATGGTCAACAGCCCGGCATCGCTGCTCTGGCCGGCTTTCATCTGGCGTTCGACAATCGCCCGCAGGCGTTCGTTCTTGATGCCATAGGGCGGCTTTTCCTCGAAACGACAGATGTGCACGCCGAACGGAATCTTCATCAGCAAGGGCGTCAGGAACGCCAGCTTGTGGATGCTCCAGCCGTCGTAGCGCAGGGTGGTCGAATACATCAACAACCCGGCTACTTGCCCGGGGAACTCGGAGGCGACGTACATGGACATGACCGCGCCCATGGACAAGCCGCCGACGAACACCTGGGCGTGACGCTGCTGCACGCCGACGAATGTCTTGCGCACACCTTCGTACCAGTCCTGCCAACCGGTGGCCTGCAGGTCGGCGTTGCCGCCGCAATGGCCGGGCAGGGTGGGCACGTAGACCGTGCAACCACCACGCTTGACCAGGCCCTGGGCGACCCGGCGCAGTTCCGCCGGGGTGCCGGTCAGGCCATGGATCAGCAAGACCCCGACCGGACCGTCGCCGAGGACGAAGCCCGCGTCGCCTTCGCCCAGATCGATGGCTGCCATGTTCACCGCTTCATGGCCCGGTTCAGCAACTGCTCGAGCAGTTTCAGGCCCAGGTCGATTTCCGCGTAGCTGATTTCCAGCGACGGGGCCAGGGTGATGACGTTCTTGTAGTAGCCGCCGACGTCGAGGATCAGGCCGAGTTTCTGACCGTCAACCACCATGTCGCCCTTCATGCCTTCCTCGACCATGTAGTCCAGGGTGGCCTTGTCCGGGGTGAAGCCGTCGGTGGTGCAGATTTCGCAGCGCAGGGCCAGGCCCAGGCCATCGACGTCGCCGATGATCGGGAAGCGTTTCTGCAGCTCTTGCAGGCCTTCGAGGAAGTACTTGCCCTTGGCCATGACCATCGCGCCGTAGTCGACTTCGCTGGTCATCTTGAACATTTCCAGGCCTACCGCCGTACCCAGTGGGTTCGAGGCGAAGGTGGAGTGGGTCGAACCTGGCGGGAAGACCTTCGGGTTGATCAGCTCTTCACGGGCCCAGATGCCGCCCAGCGGGTTCAGGCCGTTGGTCAGCGCCTTGCCGAAGACGATCACGTCCGGCTTGACGTCGAAGTGTTCGATCGACCACAGCTTGCCGGTACGCCAGAAGCCCATCTGGATTTCGTCGACGACCATCAGGATGCCGTGCTGGTCGAGGACCTTCTTCAGCTCGCTGTAGAAGTTCATCGGCGGGATCACGTAGCCGCCGGTGCCCTGGATCGGCTCGACGTAGAACGCCGCGTATTCGCTGGAGCCGACTTTCGGGTCCCACACGCCGTTGTATTCAGTCTCGAACAGACGGGCGAACTGCTGCACGCAGTGGCTGCCGTACTCTTCCTTGGTCATGCCTTTCGGGCCGCGGAAGTGGTACGGGAACGGGATGAACTGGGCGCGCTCGCCGAAGTGGCCGTAGCGGCGACGGTAGCGGTAGCTCGAAGTGATCGAGGACGCACCCAGGGTACGGCCGTGGTAGCCGCCTTCGAAGGCGAACATCAGGCTCTTGCCGTTGGTGGCGTTACGCACGACTTTCAGCGAGTCTTCGATGGACTGCGAACCGCCGACGTTGAAGTGCACGCGACCGTCGAGGCCGAACTTGTTCTTGGCGTCGACCGCGATCCTTTCCGACAGCTCGATCTTGCCTTTGTGCAGGTACTGGCTGGCGATCTGCGGCAGGGTGTCGATCTGTTGCTTGAGGGCGTTGTTCAGGCGTGGGTTGGCGTAGCCGAAGTTGACCGCCGAGTACCACATCTGCAGGTCGAGGTAGGCCTGGTCTTCGGTGTCCCAGACGTAGGAGCCTTCGCAGCGGCTGAAAATGCGCGGTGGCTCGATGTAGTGGACGGTATCGCCGTAGGAGCAATATTTGGCTTCTTTTTCCAGAAGCACCTGGTCTTCGGCGGTAGCGATACGAATCTCAGACATGGTGGAAGAGTTCCTGAGTTTGTGAAGAGTTTTCAGCGCTGTCGAGCGCGAAAGTGTTGGCGTTGGCGGCTTCGCTGCTCGGCAGCAGGGCCAGCAGCGCCGGGAGTTCGGCGAACGATTCGAAACGCACATGCGGGATGCCGTTGCGTTCGCAGTGTTCGGCCAGGCGGTCCTTGGCGAACACGAAGTCGGCGGTCGAGGCCACGCACATGTCCGACTGACCGTCACCGATCACCAGTACGCGTTTGCCCTTGGGCGTGGACTTGCATTTGCAGTTGCCGGAAGCGGCGCGGCAGGCATCGCTGGAATAGGGGAAATCGATGCGCCAGCTGTTCTGGTCGACCTGGCGCAGGCGGTTGGCGAGGATCGGTAGCAAGGTCACGTAGTTGCGTGACAGAATCCGCGCGATGCCTTGCTCGATACCGTCGCTGACCACTTCGATGGTCGCGCCCAGGCTCATCACGTGGTCGACGAAGTCGGGGAAGTCGGGGTCGATGTCGATGGTGTCGAAGTAGGCCAGCAACTCGGCGGGCGTTGCCTTGACCAGGGCCAGTTGGCGGCTCAGGCACTCACGCGAACCGATGTGACCGTCCAGCCATTCCTGTTCGATCGTCTCCCAGCTCGGGTCGGCGAATTGTTCCAGGATGTTGTCGATCGCGTCGGTGCGGGAGATGGTCCCGTCGAAGTCACACACGATATGCCAGTGCATCATCTGCAGTTACCTGTTGAATAAGAGCGCACTTTGCGCATGCCAGGTGCCAGAGCACGGAGCGTGCCAACCGGCTGGAACGCCTTTGTTCGCGGGCTCCTGCCGGTGTTTGTATGGGAAAGGCTACAAAGAGCTACAAATTTTGTAGCTTGCTACAAAGAACATCAGTGCTTGCCTACACTGGGTGCGCTGGTGATTGATGCGCGCATGTTCAGAACAAGGAAACGATTAATGGCCAGGTTTACCCCCACATTGCTGCTCGCCGGTCTCTTGTCCCTGAGTGGCCTGAGCACCGGCGTGCTGGCCGAGGAAGGCCTTACCGGGCAGATCGGTGCCGGTATCGGCTACCAGCCCCATGACCCCACGGGCAGCAGCTATGACACGGTGCCCTTGCCTTACCTGGACCTGGATTGGGGGGACGTCAGCCTCAGCGGCGACGACGGCCTGACCTGGGATGCCTTCAAGGACAGTGGTTTCACCGCCGGGCCGTTTATCAACTACCTGCCGGGCCGCAACGCCGATGGCGACCTGCGTGGCCTGCGCAATGTGCCGGACATGGGCCAGATCGGCGGTTATGTGCAGTACGCGCCGGCTGACTTCTGGCGGGTGTTCGTCCAGCTGGGCAGCGCGGTCGGCGGTGGCAACGGCCAGGGCGGCCTGCTCGGCAAGATTGGCGGCGAGCTGGGTTACCCGCTGGGCATGGGCATCATCGGCAGCAGCAACCTGAGCGCACACTTTGCCGATGCCCGCCAGACCCGGACCTTTTTCGGCGTGAGCGCCGAGGAAGCCCAGGCTTCGGGGATCGAGCAGTACAAGCCGGGCGGCGGCCTGCAGAACTACACCCTGACCCAGAACTTCGCGATCCCGCTGGGTGGGGCCTGGTCGCTGATGACCAGCGCGAGCTGGATTCACCTGGTGGGCAACGCCGCCGACAGCAGCATTGTCAGAGAGCGTGGCGACAACAACCAGGGCCAGGTGCAGACCGCCATCAGCTACAAGTTCTGAACCCGCCTGCGCGACGATCATGCCGCGTTGTAGGCCGGCTCGCCCGATCGTCGCCCGGCCGGTTTTTGTAAAGTAGTGAAAGCTGGTCTGGTGTTTGCAATGCCCCCCCGGAAATCATTTTCCGGGAAGTTTTTCAGATGGCTCGTCCTGCTTACCGCCTGTTGGCTTATTCGCTCTGGGACCTGGTACCCATTGTCATGGCGCTGGCGCATTTCTCCTTCGTGTTGTGGCTGGTGCTGGGATTCCACGACCAGTCCTGGTGGATCATCATCCCGGCGGCGCTGCTCTATGCGGTCAGTCTGTCGTGGAGCATCAACAGCATCTCCCACAACCAGATCCACAACCCCTACTTCACCCCGCACTGGATGAATCGCGGGTTCGACCTGCTGCTGTCGCTGACCATCGGCTTTTCGCAGACGATGTACCGCGATATCCACAACCGTCACCATCGCGGCAACTCCGACCTGCCACGGGAGGACGGGACCACCATCGACCCGCTGTCGATCTACCTGCACGGCAAGGACGGCCAGCCGGACAATGTCTGGGCCTATACCTTCCTGAGTTTCTTCCGTGACGATCCCAAGGCCTATTACGAGGAAATGAAGCGCAAGCACCCGGCGGATGCCCGTTGGGTCAAGGTCGAGATCTATGCGACGGTGGCGTTCTACCTGGGCCTGGCGGCCTGTGACTGGCGCGCGGTGCTGGTGTTGCTGCCGTTCTGGTACCTGGGACAGTCGCTGTCATCGCTCAACGGCTACTACGAGCACCTGGGTGGCAACCCGGACCTGCCGATCGCCTGGGGCGTGAGTTCCTACAGCCGGCTCTACAACCTGATCTGGATGAACAACGGCTATCACGCCGAGCATCACTATCGGCCGAAGATGCACTGGACCAAGGTCAAGGCGTTCCATGCGCAGATCAGGGAGCAGCAGCGGGAGGCGGGAGTGAAGGTGATTCCGGTATCCCATGGCCTGGGCTTTCTGGTGAAACACCGCTGACGGTGGGGGCCGGCTTGCCAGCGATGACGATGCCAGTCGCGCCGCCGCTTTCGCGGGCAAGCCCGCTCCCACAGGACGGGGGGGCTCGCCACGGACTATTGTCCAGCCTGGGACTTTGTGGGAGCCGGCTGGGTGGTGATGCTCAGTTCTTCTCGCCTTCGGCCAGCAGGGCGATCCCGCCGATAATCACCAGCACGCCGACCCAGTGCAGCACGCTGATCTGCTCGCCCAGCCCCAGCCAGGAACCGAGCAATACTGCGACGAACACCAGCGAACTGAGGGGAAACGCCAGGGACAGGCTGCTGCGTCGCAGGATCAGCATCCACACGAAAAAGGCGCCGATGTAGCAACCGATCGCCACCCAGACACCCGGGTTGACCACGACCGCAGCCAGCCATTGCAGGTTGAAATTCATCTGTCCCAACTGATCGCCGCCGACTTTGGTGGCGATCTGCCCGGCACTTTCGAATGTGATCAGCAGGGCCCACAGCACGATCGTGCCGAAGCGCCCGTGGAGCCAGTCCACGTGCTTGGAAGTGCTCATAAATCCGTTCCTTCAAACATGAATTGAGTCTCAGCTACCGGCGATGGCAACCAGCATGACGCCCAGGGTGATCACCAGCGTGCCCATCCAGCGGCGCCGGCTGACGGTTTCCCCGAGCACCAGCTTGCCCGCCAGGACCACCCCGCAATAGGCCAGCGCGGCGGAAGGGAACAGCAGGCTCAGCGGGGCCCGCGACAGCGCCTCGAGCCAGACCAGGAATTCGACGGCATAGGCGCCGATGCCGCACCACAGCAGGGGCGCATTGAACACCTGGCCCCAGAAGGCATTCAGGCGAAAGCCGCCTTCGAGTTCCGGCAAGCGGTCCAGGCCGATCTTGAAACAGAGTTGGCCGACCACGTCGAGGACAATGGAAAAGGCCACCAGCAGAACAACGGTCAGGGTCACGGAAACAGCTCCTCGAACAGCGTGATCAACGCCTGGTTGGTGGTCGCGTTGCGCTGCAGGTCAGCGGCGCTCCAGCGTTCGGCCGGCGGTTGATCGGATTTGGCTTCCCAGCGCTTGAAGGCGTTGCTGAAGGCCGGTTTGGCGAATTCGCCGCAGATATCGATGCCGAGGATGCGCTTGTGCGCGGCCAGGGCCCGGATGGCATCGAGCAGGTGGGTCAGGCGCATGCCGCCCTGGTCCCAGTTGGTGGCGGCATCTTCGCTGGCCAGTACGTCCTTGTCGATGGTGATCCAGATGGCCTCGGTGGGCAGGTCCCGGATCAGCCGGTCGAGGAAGTCCGGCCAGTGTTCGTCGGCCAGGTTGCGCCAGTGCAGGTGGTTTTCCTGCTGCTGGTGGCCGGCACCGTCGCCGATCCGCCCCCAGACCTTGGACGGCGCATGCTGCCAGGGAAACAGCTGCAGGTCGCCGCGGCGCAGGGCACCGAGATTGCCGCCGCGCAGTTGCGGGGTATCGAGGTCTTCGCTGCATGGGCCGAGGGTGACGATACGCTTGATGTTCGGCAGCTTCAGCGCGCGGTTGACCCACGAGCCGCAATGCCGGCGTGGAGCCAGGTGCACCCAGTCGGGATGGTTGTCGAAGTGGATCAGGCTGACCGGCTCCGGCAGGTTGCCGAGGAAGGCCGGGGTCAGGTGATGGTAGTCGCCGGAGCCGACGAAATAGATGTACGGCTTGCCGGTGGCGGGCGCCGGAAGCTGGCGCAGGCGTTCGGCAAAGCGGCGGTAATGGCGTTCGGTGGTCCAGAGTCGCAGTTTGGGGCCCAGGTCCAGCAGGTCCAGGCGTTTCGCGCGACCGCTGTCGAGCAGGTGCCGGATCGGCGCCTGGGCCGTCAGGCTGTGGTCGAGATCTAAAATGTTCACAACGTCGATTTATCCGTGGCAGCGCCCCCACATCAAAGTACCTGGCCAGGCTGAAAGGCAGGCATTGCGGGCTTTGCCGGGTAAATGCAAAGGACGGGCCAGCCATGCCACGGGATCTTGAATGCGCAGGTACATCCGTGGGAGCCGGCTTGCTGGCGATAGCGGTTGGCCGGTCGAAGGTCATGTTGGCTGACCGATCGCTATCGCTGGCAAGCCAGCGCCTACAGGTGTGCGATGTGTTCGTGAGTGAGTTCAGCCCTGCAAGCGCAGGCCGATGCTCGCCAGCACACCAGGCGCAGCCTTGAAGAGCCAATCCCTATTCAGTGGCTTAGGCCGTATTTCTTGACCTTGTCGAACAGGGTGGTCTTGGCCATGCCCAGTTCCTGGCTGGCCTGGGTCAGGTTGCCGCCGCTGCGCTGCAGGGCGTCGTTGAGCAGGTTGCGCTCGAAAGCCTCGACCGCTTCGGCGAAGCCCAGGCCGCCGGTGCTCTGCGTGCCGGACTTCTTGAAGGCCGGCAGGCCGAGGGCGAAGCGCTCGGCGACATTGCGCAGTTCGCGCACGTTGCCCGGCCAGTCGTGGCTCATCAGGTTCGACAGGGTCTGGTTGTCCAGCTCCGGCGCGGCGCGGTCAAAGCGCAACGAGGACTGCTGCAGGAAGTGTTCGAACAGTTGCAGGATATCCTCGCGCCGCTCGCGCAGGGGTGGCAGTTCCAGGGTCACCACGTTCAGGCGGTAATACAGGTCGCTGCGGAATTCGCCAGCCTTGCCCAGTTCATCCAGGTCGGACTTGGTGGCAGCGATCACCCGGCAGTCCACCGCCACGCTCTGGTTCGAGCCCAGGCGTTCCAGGGTGCGTTCCTGCAGGACGCGCAGCAGTTTGATCTGCAGCGCAATCGGCATGCTTTCCACTTCATCGAGAAACAGCGTGCCACCATGGGCGTGTTCGATCTTGCCGATCCGGCGTTTGCCGGCACCGGTGAAGGCATTGGCCTCGTGGCCGAAGATCTCGCTTTCGAAAAGGTTTTCCGGCAGGCCGCCGCAGTTGAGGGCGACGAACTGTTGCGACTGGCGGCGGCTGAAGTCGTGCAGGCAGCGGGCGACCAGTTCCTTGCCGGTTCCGGTTTCACCTTCGATCAGCACGTTGGCCGAGGTATCGGCGACGTTGGCGATCAATTCCCGCAGATTCTGCATGGCCGGCGAGCGGCCGATGATCCGCCCCTCGAGGGAGTCGCGCTCGGCCAGTTGCCGCCGCAACGACCAGACTTCCCGCGCCAGGCCGCGTTGTTCCAGGGCGCGGCGGGCGACTTCGACCAGGCGCTCGGGAGAAAAGGGTTTTTCCATGAAATCGTAGGCACCGCTGCGCATCGCGCCGACCGCCATGGAGATATCGCCATGGCCGGTGATCAGCACCACCGGCAGGCTGCGATCGCGGGCCTTGAGGCGGGTCAGCAGTTCCAGGCCGTCGATACCCGGCAGGCGGATATCGCTGATGACGATGCCGGGAAAGTTGTCACCGATCCGCGCCAGGGCTTCTTCGGCACTGCCGACGCCTTCGCTGGGAATATCCTCCAGGGACAGCGCCTGCTGGCAGCCGAGCAGCACATGGGGATCGTCTTCGACGATCAGGACGGTCAGGTCGTTGTTCATATCGGCTCGGCCTTGGCAGGGTTGACCCGCGGTAAATGGAGGACGAAAGCGGTGCCGCCGGTGGCCGGGTGTTCCACCCCCAGGTGGCCGCCGGCTGCCGCGGCAAGGCTCGCGGAAAGGGTCAGGCCCAGCCCCAGGCCCTGTTCTCCGGGCTTGGTGGTGAAGAAGGGTTCGAACAGGTGCTTGCGTGCTTCGAGTTCGATGCCATGGCCGTTGTCGCGTACCAGCAGGCGATACTTGCCCTCGACGAAGTCGCCTTCCAGCCACAGTTCCGGCAGCGGCTGCGCCTGCATGGCATCGAGGGCGTTGCCGATCAGGTTGACGAGGATCTGTTCCAGGCGCGTCTGGTCGATCGCCAGCTGGACATCGTCATAGTCGCGATGGCTTTCCAGGTGCAGCGCCTCGATCCGGCTGTTGAGGACCTGCAGGGCCGCCTCGATGGCCTTGCCCAGGCTCGCCTCGCCCTTGTCGTCGCCGCGCCGGGCGAAGGAGCGCAGGCTGGCGGTGATGCGGCCCATGCGATCGATCAGTTCGTTGATGGTCCGCAGGTTGGTGCTGGCAGTCTCCAGCTCGCCGCGTTCGAGAAAACGCACGGTATTGCCGGACAGGGTGCGCAAGGCCGCCAGCGGCTGGTTCAGTTCATGGGCGATACTGGTGGACATCTGCCCGATGGCGGCCAGCTTGCCGGCCTGGACCAGTTCGTCCTGGGCGCGGCGCAGGGTTTCCTCGGCCTGGCGCCGTTCGCGGATCTGGTCCTTGAGGCGGTCATTGCTGGCGCGCAGGTCGACGGTGCGTTCGGTGATCCGTCGTTCCAGCTGGTTGTTGGCTTCCTGCAAGGCTTCGCGAGCGGCCAGCCGGGTTGCGATCACCTTGCGTCGCTCGTTCCAGGCGATCAGCAGGAATGCCACCAGGGCGAAGGCCACCGCCACCAGGATGCCCTGGTTGGCGGCTTCCCGGCGCAGGTCCTGCAACGGTGTGAGCAGGGTGAAATGCCAGGGCGTGTCGGCGAGGCCACGGGTCTGCGCCAGGTAGCTGACATTATCGCCGTCCTTGACCAGCTCGCTGTTGGCGGGGAAGGTCAGGGTTTCCACCCCTTCGGCCAGGCGTTCGCGGGCCAGCGGCTGCAGTTCGTTCAGCGGCCACCAGTAGTATTGCAGGCTGCGCGCCAGGCGCTCCTTGATCTCCGGGGTCAGCGGCCGGACCGACTTGAGGCGCCGGGTCGGATCGCTGGAGAGAATGATGATGCCGTTCTCGTCGCTGACGAAGGCTTCCAGGCGTGCTCGCTGCCAGCGTTCTTCGAGGGCTTCGAGGCGGACCTTGATCACTGCCACGCCGATGATCTTGCCTTGCTCCTCGAGCCCGTGGGCCAGGTAGTAGCCCGGCTCGCCGAGGGTGCTGCCGATGCCGTAGAAGCGTCCGGGCTGGCCGCGCACGGCGTCCTGGAAGTAGGCGCGGAACGACAGGTCTTCGCCCAGGTAGCTGTCGGCGTCGCGCCAGTTGCTGGTGGCGAGGACCCGGCCGGTGGTATCCAGGACATAGATCGCCCTGCTGCGGCTGCGGCGGTTGAGGCCTTCGAGGTATTCGTTGACGGTCTGGCGGTGTTCGGCGTCGGGGTCCTTGAGCAGGGCCGAGACGCTGGATTCGAGCTCCAGCAGGCTGGGGAGGTAGGTGTACTTGCTGATCTCGCTCTCGACGGTCCGGGCATGCAGCTCCAGCGCCCGTTCACCGCTCTCGCTGAGGGTGCGGATGCCGTAGTGTTCGCTGATGCGATAGCCGGCATAACCCAGGCCGATCATCAGCAGGATGACCAGGGGCGGCAGGAACAGGTGGCGGATCAGGCGGGGTTTCACGGCGAGTGATGGCGGCGTCGCGCGATAGGAATTGGGGTCGCATTTCATCACAGATGCCTTGGGTCAACCAGATCGTCTTTCTTGTGGAAACACTGATCGGGGTGTACGCGGAACCTGTAGGAGCGGGCTTGCCCGCGAAAGCGATACGGGTCGCGAAACCGGATATCGCCTGGAATAACGCCTTCGCGGGCAAACCCGCTCCTACCTATACCTGCTCGCGCGCCCTTGCGGGCGTGCGAGCCTGGCCGTTTCAGTGCTGCAGGATTTTCTCGAGGAAGTGCTGCGCACGGTCGGAGCGGGCGCTGATGTCGCCGAAGAACTCGTCCTTGTTGCAGTCTTCGATGATCTTGCCCTGGTCCATGAAGATCACGCGGCTGGCGACCTTGCGGGCGAACCCCATTTCGTGGGTCACGCACATCATGGTCATGCCTTCATGGGCCAGCTGGACCATCACGTCGAGCACTTCGTTGACCATTTCCGGGTCGAGCGCAGAGGTCGGTTCGTCGAACAGCATGACGATCGGATCCATCGCCAGGGCCCGGGCAATCGCCACGCGCTGCTGCTGGCCCCCGGAAAGCTGGCCGGGGTGCTTGTGGGCATGGGCCGACAGGCCGACGCGCTCGAGCAGTTGCAGGCCTTTCTTCGTCGCTTCTTCCTTGCTGCGGCCGAGGACCTTGATCTGCGCGATGGTCAGGTTCTCGGTGATGGTCAGGTGGGGGAACAGCTCGAAGTGCTGGAACACCATGCCCACCCGCGAACGCAGCTGCGGCAGGTTGGTCTTCGGGTCGGCGATGGAGGTGCCGTCGACCACGATATCGCCTTTCTGGAAGGGTTCCAGGGCGTTCACGCACTTGATCAGGGTCGACTTGCCGGAGCCCGACGGGCCACAGACCACGACCACTTCACCCTTTTTGACTTCGGTGCTGCAATCGGTCAGCACCTGGAAGTCGCCATACCACTTGTTGATGTTCTTGATAGAGATCATACGGCAAACCTTTTTTGCAGACGCTTGACCAGCAGCGAGGCGGCAAAGCTGATTGTGAAGTAGACCAGACCGGCGAAGATCAGGAACTCGTTGGAACGGCCGACGATGTCACCGCTCGAGCGCGAGGCGTTGAGGAAGTCCACCAGGCCGACGGTGTAGACCAGCGAGGTGTCCTGGAACAGGATGATGCTCTGTTGCAGCAGCAACGGGGTCATCTTGCGGAACGCCTGGGGCAGGATGATCAGGCGCATGGTCTGGCCATAACCCATGCCCAGCGCCTGGGCGGCACCCATCTGGCCCTTGGGGATCGACTGCACGCCGGCCCGGACGATTTCACAGAAATACGCCGCCTCGAACATCATGAAGGCCACGATGCAGGAGGTGAACGCACCGATCGGTGTGTCTTCGCCTGTGATCCAGCGCAATACGAAGGGGACCGCCAGGTAGAACCAAGTGATCACCAGCAGCAGCGGGATCGAGCGGAAATAGTTGACGTAGGCCCCGGCGACCCGCGACAGCAGCTTGCTGTGGGACAGGCGCATCAACGCCAGGATGGTGCCGAGGATGATCCCGCCGACGACGCCGAGAATCATCAGTTGCAGGGTCATCAGCATGCCGTTCCACAGGCCGGGAATGGCCGGGACGATGTCACTGAAGTCGAATTCCATTATTTACCCCCCACGGAGATCAGGCCGGGCACCGAGACTTTCTTCTCGACCACGCGCATGAGCAGCATCAGGCTCATGTTCAGGGTGAAGTAGATCAGTGTCGCCAGGGTGAAGGCTTCGAACAGGTTGGCGGAGAATTCGGCGGTCTGCTTGGTCTGCGCGAGCAGTTCCATCAGGCCGATCAGCGAGGCCACGGACGAGTTCTTGAAGACGTTGAGGAATTCCGAGGTAAGCGGCGGAATGATGATGCGATAGGCCTGGGGCAGCAGCACGTTCCAGTAGATCTGCGGCAGCTTGAAGCCCATGGCGCGGGCGGCCGCTTCCTGGCCGCGTGGCAGTGCCTGGATTCCGGTGCGTACCTGTTCGCAGACCCGCGCGGCGGTGAACAGGCCGAGGCAGATGACGACGCTGAGGTAGGCCGAGGTGGTCGGGTTCAGGTCCTGCTTGTACCAGTCCTGCAGGTTCTGCGGCAGCAGGTCGGGTACCAGGAAGTACCAGATGAACAGCTGGACCAGCAGTGGCACGTTGCGGAACAGCTCCACGTAGCAGGTCGCGATGCCCGATACGATGCGGTTTGGCACCGTGCGCATGACGCCAAGAATGGAGCCAAGCAGCAAGGCGACAAGCCAGGCCACGACGGCGATGGCGATGGTCCAGCCCAGGCCGGCGATATACCAGTCGAGATAGGTCTCGCTGCCCACGCCGGTGGACTTGAAGAACACGCCCCAGTCCCAGTTGTAATTCATTAGGGTCTCCCCTCGGATTCGATCGATGTACAAGCACGTGCTTCCCCGGGACTCCGCCCCGCCCGACAGCGTTCGTCAGGCACACGCGCACCGCTCGCGGTCCGAGTGTTGTTCCATGCAATCAATAAGAAGCCAGTACAGCAGGTGGTCAACAGGCTTCCAGGGCTGCCGCGGCGGCCCTGGAAACAAGGTTAGTCGCGACTCAGATTTTTACTTCAGGCGCTGGCTTGTCGCTTGGATTGGAAATCAGCTCCTTCACCTTGTCGCTCATCGGGAAGTTCAGGTTCAGGCCTTTCGGTGGAATCGGGCTTTCGAACCACTTGCTGTAGATCTTGTTGATCTCGCCGGACTTGTAGAGCGCGACGATGGCGTCATCCACCGCTTTCTTGAAGGCCGGGTCGTCTTTGCGAACCATGCAGGCGTAGGCTTCGAAGGACTGTGGAGTACCGGTGATGACCCAGTCATCCGGCTTCTTGGCCTTGGCTTCTTCACCGGCCAGCAGGGCGTCGTCCATCATGAACGCCACGGCGCGACCGCTTTCCAGCATCTGGAAGGATTCGCCGTGGTCCTTGGCGGAGATGACGTTCATGCCCATCTGCTTGTCGGCGTTCATCGCCTTGATGATGCGTTCGGACGTGGTGCCGGCGGTGGTCACGACGTTCTTGCCTTTCAGATCGGCAAAGTCTTTGTAGGATGGGTTGCCATCCTTGTCTTTCTTGACCAGCAGACGGGTGCCGATTTCGAACATGTTGATGGTGAAGTCAACTTGCTGGGCGCGTTCGGCATTGTTGGTGGTGGAACCGCACTCGATGTCGACGGTGCCGTTCTGAACCAGCGGAATACGGGTTTGCGAGGTGACCAGGTTGTACTTGGCCTGCAGGTCGGGCTTGTTCAGGTCTTTTTTCAGGGCCTCGACGATGGCCAGCTGAATGTCGTGGGAGTAACCCACTGGCTTGCCGGAAGCATCCGCGATGTAGGAAAACGGAATGGAGCTGTCGCGATGCCCGAGGGTGATGGTACCGGACTCTTTGATCTTCTTCAGGGTGCCGGTCAGTTCGGCGGCGAAAACTGGAGTGCTGATCAGAGCGGCAGCGATTGCTGCGCCCAGGATATGGGGAACGATGCGCATCAGATAATTTCCTCGAGATTGTTTTTTTTATGGAGCCGTTCAATCGACTCTCGGATACCTCGAACGGTTCGACCGGCTCAAGGGCGGACAGAACATTCGCTCAGAAGTGTAGAGCATGAGTCATGCCAGGCCAGGCGAGAGGGATTTAGGTGTTGATTTTAAAGGGATTTTAGTTCGAGTAGAGGCGGCGAGGCGGGAGCTATCGTCCGGTAAGCCGAATACTGGCCCGTGATGGCGTTCGGAAAGCCGAATGGGGAAGGGGCGGTGGGAATGGCTTGTTTTCGACGCTTGTGAGGATCTTGCGGTTGGCCTGGAACTTGTGGGAACCGGCTGGCCGGCGATGGCGTCCTGATCGACGCTGCAAGGCTTGGGGGCCTCATCGCCGGCCAGCCGGCTCCTGCAAAGGCCCCCGACTGGCCTGGAATCAGGCCGCTTCGATCTTGCTGCGATGCTGTTCGAGCTTGTCGAGATAGTCCTGCAGTTGCTGCTGCTCCGCCGGGCTGGTGAACAGGCCGAGCTTGCTGCGGCGCCAGAGGATGTCCTGGGCGGTGGTGGCCCATTCCTCGCTGCACAGGTAATCCACTTCGCGGCTGTAGAGGCCGCCACCGAGGTGCTCGCCCAGGTCGGCCAGGTCCTGCACGCCTTCCAGCAGGCGCCAGGTCCGGTTGCCGTAGCTGGTGGCCCAGCGACGGGCGATCTCGCTCGGCACCCAGTCGAAACGGCTGCGGATCGCTTGGGCCAGGGCCTGTGGCGTGGTCATCTGCTCACCGCCGGGCAGCGTCGCGGTGGCGGTCCAGCTCGGGCGCATCTGGGTGAAGAATGGCAGCAACTGGGCCATCGCCGACTCGGCCAGCTTGCGGTAGGTGGTCAGCTTGCCGCCGAATACCGACAGCAACGGCGCTTCCCCGGTATTCGCGGAGAGGGCCAGGGTGTAGTCGCGGGTGACCGCCGACGGGTTGTCGGATTCGTCATTGCACAGCGGCCGGACGCCGGAGTAGCTGTGCAGGATATCGCCGCGGGCCAGCTGCTTCTTGAAGTGCGCGTTGACCACCTTGAGCAGGTAGTCGGTTTCCGCCTCGGTGATCGTGACCTTGGCCGGATCGCCCTGGTATTCACGGTCGGTGGTGCCGATCAGGGTGAATCGTTCCAGGTACGGAATGGTGAACACGATGCGCTGGTCTTCGTTCTGCAGGATGTGCGCGTGTTCGCCTTCGTAGAGGCGCGGCACGATCAGGTGACTGCCCTGGATCAGGCGGATGCCGTAGGGCGAATCCAGTTTCAGGTCATCCTTGATGAATTTGGCGACCCATGGGCCGGCCGCGTTGACCAGGGCCTTGGCCTGGATCGAGAAGCGGGCGCCATCGGCGCGCTCCATTTCCAGGTGCCACTGGCCCTTGCTGCGACGAGCACTGACGCAACGGGTGCGGGTGTGGATATGGGCGCCTTTCTCGCGGGCGGCCATGGCGTTGAGAACGACCAGGCGGGCGTCGTCGACCCAGCAGTCGGAGTATTCGAAGCCTTTGCTGATCTCGGCCTTGAGCGGGCTGTCGGCACCGAATTTCAGGCTGCGGGAGCCGGCGAGTTTTTCGCGCTTGCCCAGGTGGTCATACAGGAACAGGCCGGCACGGATCATCCAGGCCGGACGCAGGTGCGGGCGGTGCGGCAGGACAAAACGCATCGGCTTGACGATATGGGGCGCCTTGGCGAGCAGCACTTCGCGTTCGGCCAGCGCTTCGCGCACCAGGCGGAACTCGTAGTGCTCCAGATAGCGCAGGCCACCGTGGATCAGCTTGCTGCTGGCCGACGAGGTATGGCTGGCGAGGTCGTCCTTTTCGCAAAGGAACACCGAAAGACCGCGACCGGCTGCGTCCGCGGCAATCCCGACACCATTGATACCACCGCCAATCACGGCGATGTCATAGATCTCGGCAAGGGGTGGTGCAGGCAAGGTGCTGGGGGTCATGGGTGAGCCTCGCGTTGGTCTTTCTATATTTGAATTCGAACATTAATGTTCATTTTCGAAAATAGTAGCGGATAAACGCGCACACGACCACCGAAGTCTGATTGAAAAAATTGATCAATACAGGCTGAAAGGAAAATTATCGAACATTGTAGGGCGATCGACGATGCGCCCGGGCGGGATATGGCGGCATGATCGTTCCTGCGCTCCGCGTGGGCATGCAGCCCGCGACGCTCCGCGTCACCTGCAGGACGGACGCGGAGCGTAGGAACGATCGTCAACGATCAGCGATTGAAACTCAGACCACTTCCAGGCGGATCTTGTGCTGGTTGAGCAGTTGCGCCAGGGCCGGGACCGGGGCCTGGTCGGTTACCAGGCAGTCGATCAGGGTGATCGGCCCCAGGCGCACCATGGCATTGCGGCCGAACTTGCTGGAGTCCGCCGCCAGAATGACCTGGCGGGCATTGGCGATGATCGCCTGGGAAACCCGCACTTCCTGATAGTCGAAGTCCAGCAGGCTGCCGTCTTCATCAATACCGCTGATGCCGACGAGGGCGAAGTCGACCTTGAACTGGTTGATGAAGTCGACGCTGGCCTGGCCCACCACGCCGCCGTCGCGACGGACGTTGCCGCCGGCCAGTTGCACTTCGAAGTCGTCCTTGGCACTGAGGATCGACGCCACATGCAGGTTGTTGGTGATGATCTTCAGCTGGTTGTGGTTGAGCAGCGCGCGGGCAATGGATTCGGTGGTGGTGCCGATATTGATGAACAGCGAGGCGTGATCGGGGATCTGTGCGGCGATGGACTCGGCGATACGCTGCTTTTCATCGCGCATCTGGTCGGCGCGCATGGCGTAGGCGGTGTTCTCCACGCTGGAGTCGTAGGCGGCCCCTCCGTGGTAGCGGCGCAGCAGGTTGGAGTCCGCCAGCTGGTTGATATCGCGGCGGATGGTTTGCGGGGTGACGACAAATAACTGGGCCATTTCCTCGATGCTGACATAGCCGCGTTCGCGGACCAGTTCGAGGATTTGCTGCTGGCGGGGAGGCAGATTCATGGGGCGTCCTTTTGGGCTGCCGTACAAATTCTTCCATCATGCCGCAGGAAGGACCTGTCTGCCACTTGCAGGGCCAATGAATCGTGGAGGAGCGGTGGTTGCGTCGTAAATCGGGCAATGTCTGTCGGTTAAGTCCCCTGTAGGAGCCGGCAAGCCGGCTCCTACAGGGGGCGTGTCCGGATTAGTTGCTGCCTTCGTGGGGTTCCCAGTCGCGGGTACGGCTCACGGCCTTTTTCCAGCCGTCGTAGAGTTTTTCCTTCTCGACTTCGGCCAGTTGCGGTTCGAACTCACGCTCGATCACCGCCTTGCCGCGCAATTCTTCCAGGCTGCCCCAGAAGCCGCACGCCAGGCCAGCCAGGTAGGCGGCGCCGAGGGCGGTGGTCTCGCGCATTTGCGGGCGCTCGACCTGGGTGCCGAGGATGTCGGCCTGGAACTGCATGAGGAAGTTGTTCGCCACCGCGCCACCGTCGACGCGCAACGCCTTGAGGCGCTCGCCCGAATCCTGCTGCATGGCGTCCAGCACGTCGCGGGTCTGGTAGGCAATCGATTCCAGGGCCGCGCGGATGATGTGGTCGACCCGCACGCCACGGGTCAGGCCGAACAGTGCGCCACGGGCATAGGGGTCCCAGTACGGCGCGCCCAGGCCGGTAAAGGCCGGGACCAGGTAGACGCCGTTGCTGTCCTTGACCTTGTTGGCGAAGTACTCGGTGTCGTGGGCGTCGTTGATGATCTTCAACTCGTCACGCAGCCATTGCACCGTGGAACCGCCGTTGAACACCGCCCCTTCCAGGGCGTAGGCCACTTCACCGCGGGGCCCGCAGGCGATGGTGGTGAGCATGCCGTGGTTGGATTTCACCGCCTTGGTGCCGGTGTTCATCAGCAGGAAGCAGCCGGTGCCATAGGTGTTCTTGGCCTGGCCGGGCTCCACGCACATCTGGCCGAACAGGGCGGCCTGCTGGTCGCCGGCGATCCCGCCGATGGCGATGCCGCTCTTGGTGCGGCCGTAGATTTCCGAGGACGATTTCACTTCCGGGAGCATTTCCCGGGGAATGTCCAGGAGCTCCAGCATCTTCGCATCCCATTCCAGGGAGTGGATGTTGAAGAGCAGGGTGCGCGAGGCGTTGGTGTAGTCGGTGACGTGGGTCTTGCCGCCGGTGAATTTCCAGATCAGCCAGCTGTCGACGGTGCCGAACAGCAGCTCGCCATTGCGTGCGCGTTCGCGGCTGCCTTCGACGTTGTCGAGGATCCATTTCAGCTTGGTCCCGGAGAAGTACGGGTCGGTGACCAGGCCGGTGGTTTCGCGGATGTAGTCTTCATGGCCGTCGCGCTTGAGCTGCTGGCAGATCTCGGTGCTGCGACGACATTGCCAGACGATCGCGTTGTAGATCGGGCGGCCGGTGGTCTTGTCCCAGACCACGGTGGTTTCCCGCTGGTTGGTGATACCGATGGCGGCGACCTGGTCATGGTGCAGGCCGGCCTGTGCCAGGGCCTCGACCATCACCGCGCTCTGGGTGGCGAAGATCTCCATCGGATCATGTTCGACCCAGCCGGCTTGCGGATAGTGCTGCTGGAATTCACGTTGGGCGGTGCAGACCACGTTGGCGTCGCGGTCGAAGATGATCGCCCGGGAGCTGGTCGTACCCTGATCGAGGGCAATGATGTAGTTCTTATTCTGAATGTCGGTCATTTTCGATTGCCTTGGACTGAAATAGGGAAAAATGGGGTCGGCGGACGTCGTCAGGGAAAACAACGCCCGCAGGGTCGGGCATGTTGCGGTGTTTCAGGAAGCCTGGACCTTTTTGGCAGCGGTCGTCGGTTCATCCTCTACAACAACGGCGGCACCGGGCAGATGGCGGGCAATCATCCCGCGATACAGCACAGCGCCAAGGCAGGCACCGACAATCGGTGCAAAAATCGGAATCAGGAAATACGGGATATCGCGTCCGCCGGTAAAGGCTATTTCACCCCAGCCGGCGAAGAAGGTCATCAGCTTCGGACCGAAATCCCGTGCCGGGTTCATCGCGAAGCCGGTCAGCGGGCCCATCGCACTGCCGATCACGGCAATCAGCAGGCCGATCAGCAGCGGCGCCAGGGGGCCGTTGGGCAAACCGTTGTTGTCGTCGGTCAGGGACATGATCACACCCATCAGGATGGCGGTGATCACCACTTCGACCAGGAACGCCTGGGCGGTGGTCAGGGCCGGATGCGGGTAGGTGGAGAACACCGAAGCCAGTTCCAGGCTGGCCTGCGAACCACGGATCATGTGGTGTGTCTGTTCGAAATCGAAGAAGAGGTTGCTGTAAAGCGTGTAAACCAACGCGGCGGCACAGAAGGCGCCGGCGACCTGGGCGAGAATGTAGAACGGCAGTTTGCGTTTTTCGAAGTCAGCGAACAGGCACAGCGCAATGCTGACGGCCGGATTGAGGTGAGCGCCGGAAACGCCGGCGGTCAGGTAGATCGCCATGCTGACTCCGATCCCCCAGATGATGCTGATTTCCCACAGACCAAAGCTGGCACCCGCGACCTTGAGCGCGGCAACGCAACCCGTGCCGAAGAAAATCAATAATGCGGTACCGAGAAACTCGGCAATGCATTGTCCCGACAGCGACGGTTGTTTCAAAGCGGTGGTCATTGGATACCTCGATTTTTGTTGTTGTCTGACGCCAATCCCGTTGGTTGGCGTGGTCTTTCGCCGACTTGCGGGGATCCCCATCCCTGAAAGCGGTGTGTCGCTGGGTACTGCTGGTGTAGGACTTTTATCTTCAGATTCGAAAAAATATAGACAAGAAACACTGCTGTCAAAGGTCGAAATTGAACTATCGTCCACATTCTGACTATTGATCGGATGAATGGAATGGTTTTGTCTGTCGGAGTCGGGCGCTGGGGATGATGCTTTCGACCTGTCCTTTAGCTTGAAATAGACGCTTGCACGTCGGTAATAGAGCCTTTTCCCCTGGGATGGCCTAAAATCCGGGCTTATCTTCCTACCCGTCGGGAATGACCATGACCCCTGCCTTGGACTTGCTGAAAAAAGTTCGTGCCGAACATCGTGTGCACAGTTACGAACATGATCCGAAAGCCGCTTCCTATGGCCTGGAGGCTGCGGAGAAGCTCGGCCTCGCGCCGGCCCAGGTGTTCAAGACCTTGCTCGCCAGCAGCGAAAAAGCCGAATTGCTGGTGGCGGTGGTACCGGTCGTCGGAAGTCTGGATCTGAAGGCCCTGGCCCACGCGGCAGGGGTCAAGAAAGTCGAAATGGCCGATCCTGCCGCGGCCCAGCGGGCCACCGGCTATCTGTTGGGCGGTATCAGCCCGCTGGGACAGAAGAAGCGCCTGCGGACTTTTATCGACCAGAGCGCGCAGTCCTTCGCGAGCATTTTTGTCAGCGCCGGGCGTCGTGGCCTGGAGGTGGAGTTGGCGCCGGCGGTGCTGGCCGAACACACCCAGGCGAAGTTCGCGGATATCGGCCGGGCCTGATCGGCGGGCTGTATGGTGGAAATCAGGCGTTTCTGTCACTAGGCGTCGGGCGACGTCGACGTCATGCTGGCTGGCAAAAACAGGGAGATGACGCCATGCAGCTTGAATTTCACCAGGTCGACGCTTTCAGCGAGCGCCCCTTCGGCGGCAACCCGGCTATGGTCTATCGGCTCGACGCTTGGCTGGCCGACGAACTGATGCAGAAGATTGCCGCCGAGCACAATCTGGCGGAAACCGCGTTTGTGGTCCGCGAGGAATCGGGATGGCGCATTCGCTGGTTTACCCCCACCACCGAAGTTCCCCTTTGTGGTCACGCGACCCTGGCCAGTGCCTTTGTCCTGTTCGAGGTCTATGGCGAAAGCCTGGAAAGTATCGACTTCGTCTGCAAGTCCGGTCCGCTGAGCGTCAGTCGCGAGGGCGATCTTCTATGGCTGGATTTTCCGGTCAGGGCGCCTGGCGGGCTCGGAGTCACCCTGGAGATCGAACGGGCGCTGGGCACGACAGTGGTCGATGTGCTCGGGGCCAACGAGTTGTTCGTGGTGCTGGCCTCGGAACAGGCGGTACGTGAATGCGCGCCCGATTGGGCGGCAGTGGCGAAGCTGCCCTGGCCCGGGGTGATCGTTACCGCGCCGGGCCAGCAGCATGATTTTGTCTCGCGCTATTTTGCCCCCGCCATTGGCATCAACGAGGACCCGGTCACCGGCTCGACCCATTGCGCGCTGATTCCCTACTGGGCGCAACGCCTGGGCAAGACCGCCTTGACGGCTTACCAGTGTTCGCAGCGGGGCGGCGAGTTGTCCTGCCGCCTGGAAGGCGATCGGGTGAAGATCGGTGGCAAGGCGACGCTGGTGGCGAGCGGGCGGCTGAGCCTGGCCTGAGAACACCGGAGCTACGCCGCCGCTCCGGCTCAGGTCGCGTGGTTCGACGCCTGGAACAGCACCAGGTGTTCGGCCGCGACGCGAATGCCGACATCGTCTCCCGGCAGGTGATCGGCATGGCTGGGGAAGATCGACTCCAGCTGGCTGCCGGTCGGCAGTCGCAGGCGATAGAGGGTCGAAGCACCGAGGAACGTCTTGCCGATGACCCGCGCCTTCAGCGGGCTGTGGGGGGCGTGGACGATATCGTCCGGACGCAGCAGCACGTCCACCGGGCCGCCCACGGGCCAGGCATAGGCCCGGTTGCCGCGCAGCATGCCCAGTTCGGTCTGCACCGACTCCGGACTGCTCAGTTGCCCGCGGATGAAGTAGCCCTGGCCGATAAAGCTGGCGACAAAAGGAGTCGCCGGCTCGTGATAGAGGTTGTACGGGGTGTCCCACTGCTCCAGCCGACCTTCCTTGAACACACCGACATGGTCGCTGACCGCGAAGGCTTCCTCCTGGTCATGGGTGACCAGGATCGCGCTGGTGCCGCGCAGCTTGAGGATGTCGCGTACTTCCTGGCTGAGCTTGCGCCGCAGTTCACCATCGAGGTTGGAGAAGGGTTCGTCGAGCAGCAGCAACTGCGGCTCCGGAGCCAGGGCGCGGGCCAGGGCCACGCGTTGCTGCTGGCCGCCGGAGAGCTCATGAGGATACCGCTTGCCCAGGCCCTTGAGGTTGACCAGCTCCAGCAACTCATCGATGACACGGTTTTTCTGCGGGTGCTTGCGGATGCCGAAGGCGATGTTTTGCGCGACGCTCAGGTGCGGGAACAGCGCGTAGTCCTGAAACACCATGCCGATCCGGCGTTTCTCCGGGGCCAGGGTGAACCCGGCGCTGGAGATGACTTCGCCCGCCAGCCGGATCTCGCCTTCATGGATCGGCTCGAAGCCGGCGATGGCGCGCAGGGTGGTGGTCTTGCCACAACCGGAGGAGCCCAGCAGGCAGCCGATATCGCCGGCGTTCAGGTGCAGGTTGAGGTTCTGCACCACCCGCTGGTCCTGATAACCGCAGGCCAGGTCGCGCAGATTCAACAGCAGCGGATGACTCATGCCGGGCGGTACGCCGGCCGGACCAGGAACTCCAGCAGGGCCTTTTGCGCATGCAGGCGGTTCTCGGCCTGGTCCCAGGCGACCGAACGCGGGTCGTCGAGCAGGTCGAGGCTGATTTCCTCGCCACGGTGGGCCGGCAGGCAATGCAGGAACAGCACGTCGGGAGCGGCCAGGTCGAGCAGTTCGCGGGTGACTTGCAGCGGCGCGAAGAGGGCGAGGCGCTTGGCGGTTTCCTCTTCCTGGCCCATGGAGGTCCAGACATCGGTGCTCACCAGGTGCGAGCCACGCACGGCCTCCCGCGGATCGCGGACCAGGCGTACCCGCTCGCCGGCCAGGGCCAGCAGCGCGGGGCTGGGTTCGTAGCCCTCGGGGCAACTGATGCGCAGTTGGAAGTCGAACTGGATCGCCGCTTCGATATAGCTGTTGCACATGTTGTTGCCGTCGCCGATCCAGGTCACGGTCTTGCCCTGGATCGAGCCGCGGTGTTCGAGGAAGGTCTGCATGTCGGCCAGCAACTGGCAGGGGTGCAGGTCATCGGACAGGCCGTTGATCACCGGGACGCGGGAATTGGCGGCGAATTCGGTGAGGGTGCTGTGCTTGAACGTACGCAGCATGACCACGTCGAGCATGCTCGACAGGACGATGGCGCTGTCGCCGATCGGCTCGCCACGGCCCAGTTGGGTGTCGCGTGGCGAAAGGAAGATCGCCTGGCCGCCGAGCTGGATCATGCCGGCCTCGAACGAGACGCGGGTACGCGTCGAGGACTTCTCGAAAATCATGCCGAGAATCCGACCCTTGAGTGGCTCGAACAGTACGCCGCGATCACGCAGGTCCTTCAGCTCGATGCCTCGACGAATCACGCTGACCAGCTCTTCGGGCGTGCAATCCATCAGGGAGAGAAAGTGCCTTGCGCTCATCATTAACTACCTTTTTGCAACAGACCGCAGATGCTCAAAGCCGGGTTTTTCGGAAAAACGGGCGAGACCTGCGGCGTAAGCCGCACGGGGCGACGAAATAGGGGAAGACGCGATCGTATAAGAAAATGTCGCGTGTTACCAATAGGAGGCTTTGTTTTGGCGCGCCGAAGGGAGGGAATGGAGCTGTTCCCAGCGGCTTTTCCGCGTCTGTCCAAGCCTGTTGTCATCATTACAGCCGGTGCACTTGTACACTGGCGTCGCGTCGCTTGGCAATTGAAGGCGGCGGCTACAGGCGGCTTCTGGTCGTTTTCTGAATCTCCGGTCGGGGTGTTTGCGTGCAGCATCACGCTCTCGGGCACAAGCGGAAACATTTCCTAAACTATGCTGCTAGGTTATAAATGTGTCATTGCAGACACACGGAGGCTTTGGAATGGAATCGAAGGAACAGCAACTCATGGAGTTGCTCAGGCTGACCGCCCAGGCGCTGACGCATATGACCGCTTCCGTGACGTCAATGTCTTTCGAATTGTTACGTAGCGAGGACGAAGTCACCCGTGCGGCCGGGCGGCGCATGATCGACCGCATGGCCACCATCAGTTCCGGTCTCGACGAGCACTGGCGTCTGATCGGCGAACTGACCGGCGTGCATGTCGCCCACGAGCAGGTCGAAACCGTCCAGGAAATCCAGCTGCAACCCGCCCCCAGACTCCCCCTGGCCTGATTCTCGCGGCCGTCATCGGCTCGCCTGATGCCCCTCGATTCACAAGACGAACGTCGCTGGCGGGCTTATCCGTCACGGGCCATAGTTCTATTCCCGCAACCTGAGCGAGGTTGCCTCGAATAAAACAGAGACTGGCCATGACCAAGACTCTTCATCACCGTGCCTGCCATCTGTGCGAAGCCATTTGTGGCCTGACCATCGAAACCACCACCAGCGAAGACCGGGTGCAGATCACCTCGATCAAGGGTGACCCCCTGGATACCTTCAGTCGTGGTCATATCTGCCCGAAAGCCGTGGCCCTGCAGGATATCCAGAATGACCCGGATCGCCTGCGCCAGCCGATGCTGCGGGTCGGCAGCGAATGGCAGCCGATCGAGTGGGAGGCGGCCTTTGCCCTGGTCGCCGAGCGCCTCGGGGCGATCCAGGCCCGGCATGGCCAGAACGCCGTGGCGATCTACCAGGGCAATCCCAGCGTGCACAACTACGGGCTGATGACCCACAGCAACTACTTCCTCGGTCTGCTGAAGACCCGCAACCGTTTCTCCGCGACTTCGGTCGACCAGTTGCCGCAGCACCTGAGCAGCTACCTGATGTACGGCCACGGCCTGCTGCTGCCGATCCCGGATATCGACAACACCGACTTCATGCTGATCCTGGGCGGCAACCCGCTGGCCTCCAACGGCAGCATCATGACCGTACCGGATGTGGAAAAGCGCCTGAAGGCCATCCAGGCACGTGGCGGCAAGCTGGTGGTGGTCGATCCGCGCCGCAGCGAAACCGCGGCCATGGCCGACCAGCACCTGTTCATACGCCCGGGCGGCGACGCGGCGCTGCTCTTTGGCCTGCTCAGTACCCTGTTCCAGGAAGGTCTTACCCGTGACAGCCATCTGCCGGTGGACGGCCTGGATGACGTCCGCGAGGCTGTGGCCGGGTTCACGGCTGAGGCCATGAGCTCGTTGTGCGCCGTGCCCGCCGAGCAGATCCGGCAGCTGGCGCGTGACTTCGCGGCGGCGGACAAGGCCGTCTGCTACGGGCGCATGGGAGTCTCCACCCAGGCCTTCGGCACGCTCTGTCATTGGTTGGTGCAACTGATCAACCTGGTGACCGGCAACCTCGACCGGGTCGGCGGTGCGTTGTGCACCAGCCCGGCGGTGGACCTGGTGGCCTCGACCGCGGGCGGGCATTTCAACCGTTGGCAGAGCCGGGTTTCCGGCTTGCCGGAGTACGGTGGCGAGCTGCCGGTGTCGGCGCTGGCCGAGGAAATGCTCAGCGAAGGCGAAGGGCAGGTGCGGGCGCTGGTCACCGTGGCCGGCAACCCGGTGCTGTCGACACCCAACGGCCGCCAACTGGAACAGGCGCTGGATGGCCTGGAATTCATGGTCAGCATTGACCTGTATATCAACGAGACCACCCGCTACGCCGATCTGATCCTGCCCTCGACCTCGGCGCTGGAGAACGATCACTACGACACCACCTTCAACATGTTCGCCGTGCGCAACGTCACGCGTTTCAACCGGGCGATCCTCGCCAAGCCGGAAGGCGCCCTGCATGACTGGGAGATCTTTGTCGGCCTGGCCAAGGCGTTTGCCGCGCTGACGGGCAAGGAACTGAAGCCGACGATGCCGCCGGCGCAGATGATCGACATGGGGCTGCGCCTGGGGCGTTACGGCGATGCTTCCGAGCACAAGCTGTCGGTACAGGCCCTTGCCGGGCATCCCCATGGCGTCGACCTCGGGCCTTTGCGCCCGAATCTCGGCAAGCGCCTGAAAACCCCGGAACAGCGTGTCCAGGCCGCGCCGCCGGAGATCCTCGCCGACCTGGCGCGCTTCGCCGCGCAGCAGGTGCCCGAGGCGGGCGAACTGCTGATGATTGGGCGGCGGCATGTGCGCAGCAACAACTCCTGGATGCACAACTACCATCGGCTGGTGAAGGGCAAGCCGCGCCACCAGTTGCTGATGCACCCCGACGACCTGGCCAGCCGCGGGCTCGATGACGGGCAGCGGGTCCGGGTCAGTTCGCGGGTCGGGATGATCGAGGTCGAGGTACTCGCCAGCCTGGAGATGATGCCGGGGGTGGTGAGCCTGCCCCATGGTTGGGGGCATGCCCGGCCGGGCGTGCAGATGAGCATCGCCAGCGGCCAGCCGGGCTCCAGCGCCAATGACCTGACCGATGAGCGCCAGTTGGATGAATTGTCGGGCAATGCTGCGCTGAACGGCGTTCCGGTGCAGGTGGCGGCGGCCTGAGTCTGGGGTTTGCGTATGGCAGCGGACATTATGGCCGCGGGCTTGCCCGCGAACCGCCGCAGGCGGCCAGGCAGACGCGATATCCGTCGGGGAGACCGAGCACCACGCTCGGCTTTCCGATACAATGCGTCACCGTGCCGACAACTGAGTCGGAAAGTTTAGCCGAGGTGTTCCATGGATATCATCGAAACGATTAAAGAGCAGATTGCCAACAACACCATTCTGCTTTACATGAAAGGCTCGCCGAATGCCCCTCAATGTGGCTTCTCCGCGAAAGCCGCTCAAGCTGTCATGGGCTGTGGTGAGAAGTTCGCCTACGTGGACATCCTGCAGAACCCGGAAATTCGCGCCAACCTGCCGAAGTACGCCAACTGGCCAACCTTCCCGCAACTGTGGGTCGGCGGTGAGCTGGTCGGCGGTAGCGACATCATGGCTGAAATGTTCGCCAACGGTGAACTGCAGAGCCTGATCAAGGACGCTGCCGAAAAAGCCGCGGCCAAGACCGAAGCCTGATTTCGCCAGACCCCGGACAGCGTCCAGCGCTGCCGGGGATAAAAAAGCCCCGCCTCTCCATAAGAGGGCGGGGCTTTTTACTGGAGGCGGGTTATTCGTCGCCCATCTGCGATTGCAGATAGTTTTCAATACCGACCTTGTCGATCAGGCCCAATTGGGTTTCCAGCCAGTCGATGTGTTCTTCTTCGGATTCGAGGATGTCTTCCAGCAGTTCGCGGCTGCCGAAGTCACCGGTCTTTTCGCAGTGGGCAATCGCTTCTTTCAGATCCTTGTGGCCTGTTCTTTCGATCTTCAGGTCGCACTCGAGCATTTCCTTGGTGTTCTCGCCGATATGCAGCTTGCCCAGGTCCTGCACGTTCGGCAGGCCCTCGAGGAACAGGATGCGCTTGATCAGCTTGTCCGCGTGTTTCATCTCGTCGATGGACTCGTGGTACTCGTGCTTGCCCAGCTTGTTCAGGCCCCAATCCTCATACATGCGGGCATGCAGGAAGTATTGATTGATCGCGACCAGTTCATTGGCAAGGATCTTGTTGAGATGCTGGATGACTGATTTGTCGCCTTTCATGATGGGGTCCTGCCCTGTAATAGCTGTCTATAAGGCAGAGTTTGATCCCGGCAACTTCGAGTGTCAAACCTAAGTTATTGAATAATATATGAAAATTAATCGGAATAAGAATGTTTGTGTTCCGCGTCTCGGCGCTAAGCGATTGAATTACAGGCATAAAAAAACCGGACATCAAGTCCGGTTCTTTGAATCGCGGTATTTACGCCGCTGAAAATTCTACCGCGTAAGGCAGGGCAGCCTGGCTGCTTTGCAGCTCGGTCAGGGTTTCACGTACCACTTGCTTGGCCAGGCACGCACATTTGCCGCATTGGCTGGCAACACCGGTCGCCTGGCGCACTTCGCGGTAGCTGCAGCAACCCTCGAAGATCGCATCGCGGATTTGTCCGTCGGTGACGCCAGTGCAGAGGCAGACATACATAAGGTGAGAACCGTCGCTGGTTAGGGCTCAATTGCCATGGATCTTAATGTTAACGAGAATGATTGTCAAAGTGGTTTATGTAAGCTTTTTGTCAGTTCGGCGATTGGCTGACGAACGGAGACCGGCGCCTGGCGATCGGTGTCGGGACGACTTTGCAAAAACCGTTTAGGAGCGTCAAAAAACGCGGTGTATGATGGTCGGTTCCAAGGACACGGGATCGTGTCACAGGCTTGTCGCTCAAGGCTGGCAGGCTGGGCGCACGATCTTGTTCTGAACGTTACTACACCAGGAGATATCCAATGAGCGTACTCGTAGGCAAACAAGCCCCCGACTTCACCGTCCCGGCCGTATTGGGCAATGGCGAAATCGTCGACAGCTTCACCCTGTCCTCGGCCATCAAAGGCAAATACGGCCTGGTGTTCTTCTACCCGCTGGACTTCACCTTTGTCTGCCCGTCCGAGCTGATCGCCCTGGACCACCGCATGGACGATTTCAAGGCGCGTAACGTTGAAGTGGTTGCCGTTTCCATCGACTCGCACTTCACCCACAACGCCTGGCGCAACACGGCCATCAACGATGGCGGCATCGGCAAGGTCAAGTACACCATGGCTGCCGACATGAAGCACGAAATCGCCAAGGCCTACGACGTTGAGTCCGAAGGCGGCGTGGCTTTCCGTGGCGCGTTCCTGATCGACGACAAGGGTGTTGTCCGTTCGCAGATCATCAACGACCTGCCGCTGGGCCGTAACATGGAAGAGCTGATCCGCCTGGTCGACGCCCTGCAATTCCACGAAGAGCACGGTGAAGTCTGCCCGGCCAACTGGAAGAAAGGCGACAAGGGCATGAACGCTTCGCCAGAAGGCGTTGCTGCTTACCTGACCGAGAACGCCGGCAAGCTGTAAGCCGCCGTTTCACGGACAAAAAAACCGGCCTTGAGGGCCGGTTTTTTTATGGGCGGGAGCTGCTCTGACGAGCGATCAGTCGTTGAAGTCTTCCCAGCCGCCCATTTCCTTCCAGCGATTGACGATGCCGCAGAACAGTTCGGCAGTCTTCTCGGTGTCGTAGCGCGCCGAGTGGGCTTCGCGACCGTCGAAGTCGATATCGGCGGCCTGGCAGGCCTTCGCCAGCACGGTCTGGCCATAAGCCAGGCCCGCGAGGCTGGCGGTGTCGAAGCTGGAGAACGGATGAAACGGGTTGCGCTTCATGTCCAGTCGCGCGACCGCGGCGTTGAGGAAGCCCAGGTCGAAACTGCTGTTGTGTCCGACCAGGATCGCGCGTTTGCAGCCGTTGGCCTTCAGCGCCTTGCGCACACCACGGAAGATGTCGGTCAGCGCGGTTTCTTCGCTGACGGCCATGCGCAGCGGGTGATCGAGCTTGATCCCGGTGAACTCCAGGGCGGCGGCCTCGATATTGGCGCCTTCGAAGGGTTCGACGCGGAAGAAGTAGGTGTGCTCGGGGAACACGAAACCTTTTTCGTCCATGCCGATGGTGGTCGCGGCGATTTCCAGCAGCGCGTCGGTAGCGGCGTTGAAACCACCGGTTTCTACATCGACGACGACCGGCAGGTAGCCGCGAAAGCGTGCGGCCATCGGGTGGCGCGAGCCACCTGAGTTGCCATTGCCTTCCAGTTCGTCATCGAAATGGTCTTCACTCACAGCGTTTCCTCCAGCAGGCGCCAGCGCAGTTTTTCACCGGCGCGCAGCGGGATTACGGACAGCTCGCCAAATGGCAGGCTGGCGGGGGCGGTCCACTCTTCGCGGACCAGGGTGATGCGCTCGCTGTTCGGGGCCAGGCCGTAGAAGCGTGGGCCGTGCAAGCTGGCGAAGCCTTCGAGCTTGTCCAGGGCATTGCGTTGTTCGAACGCCTCGGCATACAGCTCGATGGCTGCGTAAGCGGTGTAGCAACCGGCGCAACCGCAGGCGGCTTCCTTGGCGTGCTGGGCATGGGGAGCCGAGTCGGTGCCGAGGAAGAACTTCTCGTTGCCGCTGGTGGCGGCGTCGAGCAGGGCCTGCTGGTGGGTGTTGCGCTTGAGGATCGGCAGGCAGTAGAAGTGCGGCCGGATACCGCCCACCAGCATGTGGTTGCGGTTGTACAGCAGGTGGTGCGCAGTGATGGTCGCACCGACGTTGGCCGGGGCCTCGTTGACGAACTGCACCGCGTCGGCGGTGGTGATGTGTTCGAACACGACTTTCAGCGTCGGGAAATGCTCGACCACGCGACGCATGTGTTCGTCGATGAACAGCTTCTCGCGGTCGAACACGTCGACGTCGCCGCGGGTCACTTCACCGTGGATCAGCAGGGGCATGCCGACTTCGGCCATGGCTTCCAGGACCGGGAAGATCTTGTCCACGCTGGTCACGCCGGAGTCCGAGTTGGTGGTCGCACCGGCCGGATAGAGCTTGGCCGCGTGGACAAAACCGCAGGCCTTGGCGGCGCGGATTTCCTCGGGCTGGGTGCGGTCGGTGAGGTAGAGCACCATCAGCGGTTCGAAACGGCTGCCGGCCGGCCGGGCCGCGAGAATGCGCTGGCGATAGGCATCGGCTTCGGCGGCGTTGCGTACCGGAGGCACCAGGTTGGGCATGATGATGGCGCGACCAAAGGTGCGCGCAACATCCGCTACAGTGTGGGGTAACACAGCACCATCGCGAAGATGAATATGCCAGTCGTCGGGACGCAGCAGGGTCAGGCGGTCGGACATTGGGGATTCCAGGCGGGTCGAACTGATGGGAATGCTACCGGAAAAGACTCTATCAGGCACTCGCTATCAAGTTTTGCCGCACGCGACCGATATCCAGAACGTATGGCGTAGAACCGGTACGCCAGTCTCAAAGTCGTGGAACCATTGGAGCCTCCCGTGCGCCAGCGTTATTTAGCCCTGCTCAGTATGTTCGCCAGCCTGCCTGCCATGGCGCTGACTTTCCAGACCCGTCTGGAGAGCATCGAGTGGAAGGTGGAAGGTGACAAGTTCGAGTGCCGGCTGGCTCAGCCGATCACCGACTTCGGTTCGGGCGAATTCGTGCGCCGGGCCGGCGAGCAGGCGATCTTTCGCCTGAAAGCCTATAACCACGTGCTCGGTGGCGGTTCGGCGACCCTGCTGGCCGCGGCCGCCCCCTGGCAGCCGGGACGCGGCGATATCAACCTGGGGTCGGTGAAAGTCGGCAACGGCGATGTATTGTTCAACAGTTCCCAGGGCCAGGCCGGTGGTCTGTTCCATGGCCTGCTCGATGGCCGCAGCCCGGTCATTCGCCATTATTCGCGGGACGGTGGGGTTTCCGAGGTGCGGCTGCTGCCGGTGAAGTTCACCCAGGCCTACAGCGACTTCCAGGCCTGCACCGCCAAGTTGCTGCCGAAGAACTTCGAGCAGGTGAAGCAGGCCGAGATCGGCTTTCCCGGCGGCGGCATCGACCTGGACGCCCAGGCCAAGGCCCAGTTGCAGGTGATGCTGGACTTCATCAAGGCCGACCCGAGCGTCAATCACATCGAACTCGACGGTCACTCGGACAACAGTGGCAATCGCCTGACCAACCGCGACCTGTCGCGTCGACGGGCGCTGTCGGTGATGGAGTTCTTCAAGGCCAATGGCATCCCGGAATCGCAGATCGTCATGCGTTTCCATGGTGAGCGCTACCCGCTGGCCCCCAACACCAACCCCGCCAACCGGGCGAAGAACCGCCGGGTCAACATTCATCTTGAGCGTGTCCCCGCGCCTGAAAAGGCTGCGCCGACAGCCGCGGCTGGAAACGCGGCGGCCACTTCCTGAATCGGCTGTCATCGTCGCCCGTTCGACATTATCTGTCGCTTTGTCGTCCTTAGCTGTCGCGCCTCTGTAAATTCATGGTTTTGGCCGGTAGAATCGCGCCTTTCCGTACAACCCCGTGGAGTGATGGCATGGCCGACGTAAACAAGGTCGTTCTCGCGTATTCCGGCGGCCTGGACACTTCGGTGATCCTCAAGTGGCTGCAGGATACTTATAACTGTGAAGTGGTGACCTTCACCGCGGACCTGGGTCAGGGCGAAGAGGTCGAGCCTGCTCGTGCCAAGGCGCAGGCCATGGGCGTGAAAGAGATCTATATCGACGATCTGCGCGAAGAGTTCGTGCGTGACTTCGTCTTCCCGATGTTCCGTGCCAATACCGTCTACGAAGGCGAGTACCTGCTGGGTACCTCCATCGCCCGTCCGCTGATCGCCAAGCGCCTGATCGAAATCGCCAACGAAACCGGCGCCGACGCCATTTCCCACGGCGCGACCGGCAAGGGCAACGACCAGGTGCGTTTCGAGCTGGGTGCCTATGCCCTCAAGCCAGGCGTCAAGGTCATCGCGCCATGGCGTGAATGGGACCTGCTGTCCCGTGAAAAGCTGATGGATTACGCTGAAAAGCACGCGATCCCGATCGAGCGTCACGGCAAGAAGAAGTCCCCGTACTCCATGGACGCCAACCTGCTGCACATCTCCTATGAAGGCGGCGTGCTGGAAGACACCTGGACCGAGCACGAAGAAGACATGTGGCGCTGGACCGTCTCCCCGGAGAACGCTCCCGACAAGCCGCAGTACCTGGAACTGACCTACCGCAACGGTGACATCGTCGCCCTGGACGGCGTCGAGATGACTCCGGCCACCGTGCTGGCGACCCTGAACCGCATCGGTGGCGAACACGGCATCGGTCGTCTGGATATCGTCGAGAACCGCTATGTGGGCATGAAGTCCCGCGGCTGCTACGAAACCCCTGGCGGCACCATCATGCTGCGCGCACACCGGGCGATCGAGTCGATCACCCTGGACCGCGAAGTCGCTCACCTCAAGGATGAGCTGATGCCCAAGTACGCCAGCCTGATCTACACCGGCTACTGGTGGAGCCCTGAGCGTCTGATGCTGCAACAGATGATCGATGCTTCCCAGGCCCACGTGAACGGTGTGGTTCGCCTGAAGCTGTACAAGGGCAATGTGATCGTTACCGGGCGCAAGTCCGACGAGTCGCTGTTCGATGCCAATATCGCGACGTTCGAAGAAGACGGCGGCGCCTACAACCAGGCTGACGCGGCAGGCTTCATCAAGCTGAACGCACTGCGTATGCGCATTGCCGCAAACAAAGGACGCAAGTTGTTCTGATCCGCCTGTTTGCATGAAAAGCCCCGGCCGGCAGGTCGGGGTTTTTTTTGCCCGGGAAGCGCTGCTCCGATGGCGCCAGGGGAGCACAGGGGCGTGCGCACGGACAGAAGAGGGGTCAGGCGGGAGGTGGGTTGGGGAGAGGCTTTCTTCATCAAGGATCAAACCTGCTGTTCATTCCCTTGGGTCGTCTCGATGATGCTTGAGTTCGAATCGATAGTTCCTGCCCAACTCCCATACCTGGCGGACGGTCAGTTCCAGCGTCTGGGCAATCTCCATGGCGGTGTATCCCAGTGCCGCGTAATGCATGGCGTGCCCGGCGACTACATCATCGGCGAGTGAGCCGGCAGGTTCTGAAAGAGTACTTCGGTATTTCCGCGGCGTGGACAATGGGCGGCGATGGGGGATTCTCAGTCCCTGTTCCTGGGCGATCCTTCTTATCTCTCCTTTATTCATTTTCAATGAGTATTGCAAGGCGGATATTCCCGCACCTTTTGTTATGAGGTTTTTCAGCAGCTCAACTTTTCTTGCATATTCTTCCTTTGTATCGACTTCTGTTTCCACTGGGGCTGGTATTTCAGCATCGCCGCGGCTTGCTTCTTTTGCCGGGGCAGGCTCTATCGTTCCGCCACGCTTGATGAACTCGGTGATGGCGAGCTCGAGATCATGGGGTTTATAGTTGTTCTTCTGTTTGTTTATAGTGGTGTTCTTCATAAAGTATAGCCTGCTCGTAAAGGGGGATAGGCCGTCGTGACTTTCTCGTCTGAAAAAGTCAGTTGTTATGGTGTTTCCTGTTTTTAAAAAGCTAGCGGTAGAGCATATGGTTTGCAAGAAAAATATGCCGCTCAATTGTTTGGTTTTTTTCTGGAAAGGCTGATTTTAAAAGTTCGGTAAGTATTCCCTGTGCCGCGTAGTACGTTTCCTTTAGTTTGGGGGGGGTGATGGATTTAAATGTTTTGGTGGTATTTACTTGAAGTCGAAAGAGCTGCTGTTTTCAATATATCAGGAGTTTTTTGGAGTGAGCAATCCGCTATTCAAATGCGCATCATGCCTATTCAAAAGCATTTTCTCATGAGATGTCAGGCCGGTACTTGAAGGAAACCATGCCGAGCCTTGGGTGTTTAATGTCTGGCCAGGATGACGACAATGGCGCGATGGGGGCAGTGTTTATCTGTCGTGGGCCTGGAATTTTCGAACCTCGGGCGGCGGTCGTGCGCCATTGATGATCTCCGGCGTGTGCGGAAGGAGTGGGGTTATTTCTTGTTGCAGAAAACCATTAGACATCCGGCGCCTGGCGTCTCTAATGTTTATCCGTGACGGGTAGCGTCTTGTATGCAGATGTTTGTCTACCCTGTTTATCCGTATCTTCTCCAGCATCATTGAAGCTGCATCCGGGCAGCGGACCAGAGGGTTATGAGGTAACGTTCCTGACTGTTGGATAAATCGATTGTCACCTCGCTCCTGAAAACAGCACTTTTCTTGTAGTGCTTTTTTTGTAGGGCAAATCCTTGTTGTTTGTAGGGAAGGTCTTTGGCTGGTACTGCTCGGGGTAGGCGCTATGCCCAGGAGGTTGTGACTAGGCTATTGTGCTGACTCTGAAAATTCGAACAGCGAAAATTGGACTTGCCCATGAATAAAGTGCTGATCGTGGATGATCATCCCGTCATTCGCCTTGCCGTACGCATGCTGATGGAACGGCATGGCTACGAAGTCATTGCGGAGACGGATAACGGCGTGGATGCCTTGCAACTGGCGCGAGAGCATGCACCGGATATTGTTATACTCGATATAGGAATTCCCAAGCTGGACGGGCTGGAAGTCATTGCCCGCCTAACTTCCATGGGGCTTTCTTTCAAAGTGCTGGTACTTACTTCACAGGCTCCCGGCCATTTCTCCATGCGTTGCATGCAGGCGGGGGCCGCCGGTTATGTGTGCAAGCAGCAGGACCTTACCGAAATGCTGAGTGCCATAAAGGCCGTTCTTTCCGGCTACAGTTATTTCCCCAACCAGGCGTTGCATACCGTGCGCTCCAGCATGGGCAATGCCAGCGAGGCGGACATGGTCAACCGGCTTTCGGGTCGGGAAATGATGGTCCTGCAGCAACTGGCCCGGGGCAAGAGCAACAAGGAAATTGCCGATGGGATGTTCCTGAGCAACAAGACGGTCAGCACCTACAAGACCCGCTTGCTGTTGAAGCTGAACGCCCGCTCACTGGTTGACCTGATCGAACTCGCCCAGCGCAATGGCCTGGTTTGAGACGAACAGGCGCACCATTCGGGCAACGTGCAGGGAGAGTTGACGACCACAGGGTCATGAAGGCGGTACGGCAGGCGAGTCGTCATAGCCAAAAAGCCTCCGATAAGGAGGCTTTTGAGGGGGGATCTACATCACTTACAGGTCAAAATCGTAATCAGCCAGCTGCTTTTGCAGGCGGCGTTCTTCCAGCAGGTTGTCGATGGTGCGACGCTTGCTCAGATTGGTCTTCGCTACCTCCACCGGAGGTTCTGTTTCGTCCGAATCGACCTGCATCAGGTCGTCCTCTACATCCAGTGCTTCTTTATCGGTACTCATAAAGTCAACTCCGGGCTAAGACTGCCGTTGGCGCTCCTTATAACGATAATTACCTGTCGGGTAAAAAAGATTTTTTCAATCGACTTATCAATAAAAGCAATAGCGGCTCAATCGTCGGATGTCTTGTGCTTGTATTCGCACAGGTCTTCGATCCGGCAACTGCCACAGCGCGGCTTGCGGGCCTGGCAGACGTAGCGCCCGAGCAGGATCAGCCAATGATGGGAGTCGAGCAGGTATTGTTTTGGCACGAATTTCATCAACTGCTTTTCCACTTCCACCACATTTTTTCCCGGGGCCAGCCCCGTCCGGTTGCTCACTCGGAAAATATGCGTATCGACTGCCATGGTCAGTTGCCGAAAGGCCGTGTTGAGGACCACGTTGGCGGTCTTGCGGCCGACCCCGGGCAGGGCTTCGAGTTCTTCCCGGGTCTGCGGGACCTGGCTGCCATGGCGTTCGATCAGCAGGCGGCAGGTCTCGATGACGTTTTTCGCCTTGCTGTTGTAGAGGCCGATGGTCTTGATGTACTCGGACAGGCCCTCAACCCCCAGCGCATGGATCGCCTCTGGCGTATTGGCTACTGGGTACAGCCGGGCCGTGGCCTTGTTCACGCCGACGTCGGTGGCCTGGGCGGAAAGAATCACGGCGATCAGCAGCTCGAACGGCGACGAGTAGGCCAGTTCGGTCTTGGGCTCTGGATTGTCCTCGTGGAGCCGGCGGAAAATCTCCAGGCGTTTGGCGGCATTCATGGGGCAGTCATTTCCTTTGAAGCACTTGGTTTGAGGTTGAGCGCAGGGTCCAGGCTTTTTTTCCGGCCAGCAGCAAACCCAGCAGGAGGAAGGCTCCCGGGACCAGTCCTGCAAGGTGCAGGCCGTTCTCGGCGGCGAACAAGGTGATGGGGCCGTGGCTGGCGGCTCCGGTCCACCATTGCAGATGATCCAGCAGCGTACCGTTCGCCAGTAGCTCGCGCAGCAGGCCCAGGCTGGCCAGCAGGACGCCGAAGCCCGCGAACAGGCGGATACTGTCGTTCAGCCTGCCCGGTTGGAAGAAGCCCAGGTGCTCGAGCGCCAGGCACTGCACGCTGAGCAGCGCCAGGTAGATACCCAGGGCCTGACAGAGCTCCCAGGACCAGGCTTGCAGTCCCAGGGACACCAGGCTGACACTACCGGCCGCCAGCAGAACATGTGCCGGCCACACCAGTTCCGGGTGGATCCAGGGCTTCAGCGCGCGACCCGTTGCCGTATAGATCAGGACCACGGCCACGCTCGCCAGCCATAACGAGATCGCCTTGACCAGCAAGTCGCTGGCTCCGAGCAGGGGCGGGAGCATCAGTGAGCCCGGCAACAACCTGGTGCTATTCATGGCCGCTGCCTCCCAGCAGTTGATCCCGGTGTTCGTCAAAATAACGCAGGGCATCGTGAATCGCGTTGAGCGCTGCCCGGGAGGTAATCGTCGCCCCGGCCATCGAATCGAATTGCCCGCCGTCCTGTTTCAGGTCCCACGCCGCGTCGGGTGTGTCGCTCCGGGACTTTCCGAGAAATCCACTCAGCCAGGCATTGCCTTCTTCGGCGATCCTGCCGCCCAGTCCCGGTGTCTCCTTGTGCGACAGGGTTTTCACCCCCAGCAGTTTGCCGCTCGCGCCGATGCCGACCAGCAGTTCGACAGGGCCGCCATAACCCTGGGCGGTGCTCTGGAGTATCACTGCCACCGGTTGCCCCTGCTGCAGCATCCGATAGCCGCGTATCAGGCTGCTGTGGGGCAACGGCTCAGCGCTCAGTGCCAGTGGTTCCTGCCGATACTCGCCGGCCGGCAGCACCTGCGCCAGGGCCCGGGTCTGAATCGCCTGCTGCTGCGCCTGGATTCGTGGTGTCGCCTGCTGGTGCAGTTCCCAGGTCAGGCCGGCGACCAGCGCCGCCAGCAGTGTCAGGACAAACAGCGAGCGTGTTCTGCTCATGGCGCCACCCGCTTAGAGCGGGGCAAGGACCAGCGCTCCAGCGTCGGGACCATCAGGTTCATCAGCAGCACCGCGAAGGCCACGCCATCGGGGTAGCCGCCCCAGGTGCGGATGATGTAGGTGAGCAGCCCGATGCCGGCGCCGAACAGCAGCCGGGCCCTGGCACTCCTGGGGCCTGAAACCGGTTCGGTGGCGATGAAGAACGCGCCGATCATGGTGGCGCCGCTCAGCAGGTGAAACACTGGCGAACCGTTGGAGTCCGAGCCGGAGCCATTCCAGCAGACCAGGCTGATGAGGAACAGGCTGCCGAGCATTCCGACCGGGGCGTGCCAGCTGAACACCCGTTGTTTCAGCAGAAACAGGCCGCCGGTCAGAAAGGCCAGGTTGACCCATTCGGCTCCTTTGCCGCCCCAGTGGCCGAACGCGCCCTGGGTGGCGAACAGTTCCTCCATCGTCAGGCTCTTGTTGATCCGCAGCGTATCCAGGGCGGTCGCCTGGGCCCAGGCATCCGGCTGCCCGGCGAGATGAAAGCCCAGTACCTGCTGCAAGCCGCCCAGCAGGTCCATTCCATGGGAGGCGGGCCAGTGGGTCATGGATTGTGGAAACGCCACGAGCGCCAGGGCATAGCCCAGCATTGCCGGATTGAAGGGGTTCCTGCCGACTCCGCCATACAGGTGCTTGCCCGCCAGCAGGGCGCCGGCGCTGGCAAACACCGGCAGCCACCAGGGGCTGTAGGGCGGCAATGCCAGTGCCAGCAGCGTGGCGCTGACCAGGGCACTGCCGTCCATCAATGCCGGTCGGATCGGTCGTACCCGCAGGCGCAACACGCCGGCCTCCACCAGCAGCGCGGTGATCGCGCACAGCAGCAGGTTGATCAGCACGCCCCAGCCGTACCACAGGAACAGGGTCAGGGCAGCGGGCAGCGTGGCGAGCAGCACCCAGCGCATGGCTTGCTGGAGGCGCTCATCCGGCTCTGCGCCGGCGTCACGGCGTAGCATGGGCGTCGACCTGGCGCTGGGCTTCCTCGAGCCGACGCTGGGCGTCTTCCAGCGCCTGCCCCGAGGTTTCCGGATCCCGCTGCAGCTTGCCCAGTTCGGCGCGGCGCATGGCCAACTGGATCTTCGCGCGCTTGAGTTCGGCGTCCCCGGGGGCGGCGGGGACGGGAGGCGGTGCACTGCTTTCCAGGCGGGCCAGGGCCTGTTCCGCGGCCTCGAACTGCTGCTGGAGGATGACCAGTTGGGCGGCCTGTTCGGCAATGGGCGGATGACCGAAGGCCTTCAATGATTTGTTCAACTGCGCCCGGCTCATGGCCAGGTCGATCCGGGCTTTTTTCAGCGCGGCGTCGGAGTCGAGCGCTTTTTGCGCCTTGACCCGCTCCAGGGCGGCCTTGACCGGATCGCTGGTCCCGCTGTCCGTCTGCGTCGGGCGCGGCACGCGCGCCTGGCGTTCGGCGTGGCGGCGTTCTTCTTCGGCGTGCAGGCGCGTATTGCGCTGGTCGAAGCGACGACGGGCACGCTTGCGCTTTTCGCTGCGGGCCTGCTGTTGTTCGGCATTGAAGGCCAGGCCGCCGACAATCGGGACGACCTCGGCCAGCGGCAGCGGGTGCATTTCAATGCAGTCCACCGGACACGGCGCGACGCACAGGTCGCAACCGGTGCATTCATCGATGATCACCGTATGCATCAGTTTGGCCGCGCCGACGATGGCATCCACCGGGCACGCCTGGATGCACTTGGTGCAGCCGATGCACTCGGCCTCGCGGATAAAGGCGACCTGGGCGGGCGCGGTGCCGCGCTCCGGGTCCAGTTCCAGCACGGGCACCCGCAGCAGGCCGGCGAGGGCGGCAATGGTTTCACTGCCGCCCGGCGGGCACTTGTTGATGGGCTCGCCCCGGGCGATCCCTTCGGCGTAGGGGTGGCAGCCCGGATGACCGCATTTGCCGCATTGGGTCTGTGGCAGCAGCGCGTCGATATGTCGAATCAGACTCATGGTTTGACCAGTCCGTTGAAGCCGAGAAAGGCCAATGCAATGAGGCCGGCGCTGATCAGTTCGATCGGCAGCCCGCGAAACGGCAGGGGCACTTCTTCATGATAGGTGCGTTGGCGCAGGTCGTTGAACAGTCCCAGGACCAGCCAGAAACCCAGCCCCGTGCCCAGGCCGAGCAGGGCTGCGTGGCCCGCGCCATGGTCGTTCTGCGTGCTGATCAGGGCCAGGCCGAGGGTGCCGGCGTTTGCCAGCAGCAGCGGCCAGAGCCCGTCGAAAGGCAGGCCCGGCAGCCAGCGCGCCAACAGCTTGAGGCTCGGGCCGATCAGCGCGACGCTGAGCGGCAGGAACACCAGCAGTTGCAGGGCGCCCAGGTCCAGCGGCAACAGCAGCAGGTGATAGAGGCTGTAGTTCAGCAGGGTGGCGACCAGCATCAGCCAGGTGGTGGCGATACCCAGTGCGTGCAGCTTGCGTCGTTCGGTTCCTGGCGCGCGTGTCGCCTGCAACAGCGGATCGACGGCCAGCGGCCATTGCAACACGACGTTGTTGATCAAGGCGGCGCTGACAAGGATGAGAAGAAGGTCGGTCATGATCGTGCCGGGTGAACGGATAGCAGTGATTATCCGGCAAGGAGGCGGGCTGCACTAGTTATGAAGCGTCGCGAGCCACGATTGTGCGTGGCTCGCGGGGCAGGGAGGGGCTTACTTGATCCGCTGGCCGGGCTTGGCGCCGTTGTCCGGGCTCAGCAGATAGATTTCCTCGCCGCCGGGGCCGGCAGCCATCACCATGCCTTCGGAGATGCCGAAACGCATTTTCCGCGGCTTGAGGTTGGCGATCATCATGGTCAGGCGACCTTCCAGCTCGGCCGGGTTCGGGTAGGCGCTCTTGATGCCGGAGAACACATTGCGTTGCTCGTCGCCGATATCCAGGGTCAGGCGCAGCAATTTGTCCGCACCCTCGACCGCTTCGGCCTTGACGATCAGCGCGACGCGCAGGTCGACGGCGGCGAAGGTGTCGAAGTCGATCTCCGCCGACAGCGGGTCTTTCGTCAGTTCGCCGTTGCCCTGTGGGGCGGCGCTGCCGGTGTCGGTCTGGCTGGCGGCGAGGTCTTCCTTCGAGGCGTCGGTCATGGCCTGCACTTTTACCGGGTCGATGCGGGTCATCAGCGGCTTGAACTCGTTCAACTGATGGTTGCCGAGCAGGGTGGCGTGGTCATTCCAGGTCAGCGGCGCGACGTTGAGGAACGCCTCGGCATCGGCGGCCAGCAGCGGCAGCACCGGCTTGAGGAAGATGATCAACTGGCGGAACAGGTTGATGCCCACGGCGCAGACGGCCTGGACCTCATCCTGCTTGCCTTCCTGCTTGGCCAGGGACCATGGTGCCTTGTCGGCGATCCAGGCGTTGGCGCGGTCGGCCAGGGCCATGATTTCACGCATTGCCCGGGCAAAGTCGCGGGCCTCGTAGGCTTCGGCGATGCTCGGGGTGGCGGCGAGGAACGCGTCGGTCAGCTCCGGAGCGGCGTTACCCGCGACCAGCACGCCGGCGTTGCCCTTGTGGATAAACCCGGCGCAACGGCTGGCGATATTCACCACTTTGCCGACCAGGTCCGAGTTGACCTTCTGCACGAAGTCTTCGAGGTTCAGGTCGAGGTCGTCGACACCCTTGCTCAGCTTGGCCGCGTAGTAGTAGCGCAGGTATTCCGGCGACAAGTGGTCGAGGTAGGTGCGGGCCTTGATAAAGGTGCCACGGGACTTGGACATTTTCTGGCCATTGACCGTCAGGTAGCCATGCACGTTGATCCCGGTCGGCTTGCGGTAGCCCGCGCCTTCGAGCATGGCCGGCCAGAACAGGGCGTGGAAGTTGACAATGTCCTTGCCGATGAAGTGGTACAGCTCGGCGGTGGAGTCCTTGCCCCAGAACGCGTCGAAGTCCAGGTCCGGGCGGCGCGCGCAGAGGTTCTTGAAGCTGGCCATGTAGCCGATCGGCGCGTCCAGCCAGACATAGAAGTACTTGCCCGGCTCATCGGGGATCTCGAAACCGAAATACGGTGCGTCGCGGGAGATATCCCACTGCTGCAGGCCGGCATCCAGCCACTCGGCGATCTTGTTCGCCACGGCGTCCTGCAGGGAGCCGCTGCGGGTCCAGGTCTGCAGCATGGCCTGGAAGTCCGGCAACTTGAAGAAGAAGTGCTGGGAGTCCTTGAGCACCGGGGTCGCACCGGAAATCGCCGATTTCGGGTCTTTCAGGTCGGTGGGGGCGTAGGTGGCGCCGCATTTCTCGCAGTTGTCGCCGTACTGGTCTTCGGTGCCACATTTCGGGCAGGTGCCCTTGATGAAGCGATCCGCCAGGAACATCTGCTTTTCCGGGTCGAAATACTGGGTGATCGAGCGCGTGGCGATATGCCCGGCCTCGCGCAGGCGCAGGTAGATCTGTGTCGACAGTTCGCGGTTTTCTTCGGCATGGGTCGAGTGGAAGTTGTCGAACTCCACCAGGAAGTCGGCGAAGTCGGTGCTGTGCTCGACCTGGACGTTGGCGATCAGCTGTTCCGGGGTGATGCCTTCCTTTTCCGCGCGCAACATGATGGCCGAGCCGTGGGCGTCGTCAGCGCAGACGTAGATGCATTGGTTGCCGCGGTGCTTCTGGAAACGCACCCACATGTCCGTCTGGACATACTCGACCATGTGGCCAAGGTGAATGGAACCATTGGCATAGGGCAGGGCGCTGGTGACGAGGATCTGGCGTGGCTCGGACATGGGGCTCGGCTACTTGAAGTGAAACGGAGACCGAACACTATAAAGCGCCGGCGCACATAATTCACCCCTGGCGAGGACCCGGCGGCGGGCCCGACCGCCACAATTGCTGTCGGAACCTGCTTTCGGCTGTTCAGAACGGTTACGATAGCTGCCTGTTTTACTCAGTCTTTTTCGGGAGTTGCCCATGAGCGCAGTCAATCGCGCAGCGGTGGAGGCCGTCCTTCGCCAGTACACCGACCCTTATCTGAACCAGGATCCGCTCAGCGCCGGGTGCGTGAAGGCCATCGATATCCAGGCTGACCGTGTCAGCGTCCGGCTCGAGCTGGGGTATGCCGCCGGCCTGTTCAAGAGCGGTTGGGCGCAGATGCTGCAAATGGCGATCGAAGGCCTCGACGGCGTGGCCTCGGCCAAGGTCGAGATCGAGTGCGTGATCGCCGCGCACAAGGCCCAGGCGCAGATTCCCGGCCTGGTCAACGTGAAGAACGTGGTAGCGGTGGCATCGGGCAAAGGCGGCGTGGGCAAGTCCACCACGGCGGCCAACCTCGCGCTGGCGCTGGCCCGTGAAGGCGCGCGGGTGGGGATTCTCGATGCGGACATCTATGGCCCGAGCCAGGGCGTGATGTTCGGCATTGCCGAAGGCACCCGGCCGAAGATCAAGGACCAGAAGTGGTTCGTGCCCATCGAATCCCACGGTGTGGAAGTGATGTCCATGGCATTCCTGACCGACGACAACACACCGATGGTCTGGCGCGGGCCGATGGTTTCCGGCGCACTGCTGCAACTGGTGACCCAGACCGACTGGGGCAACCTGGATTACCTGGTGATCGATATGCCGCCGGGCACCGGCGACATCCAGCTGACCCTGGCGCAGAAAGTCCCGGTGGCCGGCTCGGTGATCGTCACCACGCCGCAGGACCTGGCCCTGCTCGATGCGCGCAAGGGCGTGGAGATGTTCCGCAAGGTGAATATCCCGGTGCTGGGCGTCGTGGAAAACATGGCGGTGCATATCTGTTCCAACTGCGGTCATGCCGAGCACCTGTTCGGCGAGGGCGGTGGCGAGAAGCTGGCGTCGCAGTATGGCGTCGAACTGCTGGCGTCGTTGCCGCTGTCGATGGTCATCCGTGAGCAGGCCGATGGCGGCAAGCCGACCGTGGCCGCCGATCCCGATGGCCAGATCGCCATGGTCTACCAGGAACTGGCACGACACGTGGGTGCGCGGATTGTGTTGCAGGAAGCGGGCAGCCAGGCGATGCCGAACATCACCATCAGCGACGACTGATACCAGTCCACCTCGATCGAGGTGGAATGCAGTACCCGTAGGAGCCGGCTTGCTGGCGATTGCAACCTGACAGTCGACATCGCTGTTGTCTGATAAGCCGCCATCGCCAGCAAGCCGGCTCCCACGGTTTTGTGGCATATGGGCTGATGCCTTGCAGGCGTCGACAAAAACACCCGCCCACAAAAAAGCCCCGCGTCTCGTGAGAGAGCGGGGCTTTTTACTGGATCAGGACAAGTTAGATAACTTGAACTTCTTCAGCTTGCATGCCTTTCTGACCGCGGGTAGCGATGAAAGAAACCTGTTGGCCTTCTTTCAGGCTCTTGAAGCCGTCGGATTGGATTGCTTTGAAGTGTACGAACAGATCGTCACCGGATTGTGGAGTGATGAAGCCGAAGCCTTTTTCATCGTTGAACCACTTAACGGTACCGGTTTGGCGATTAGACATTTGATGTCTCCTTGGACAAAGTTAACTGCGACTCAGGAAAAGCCCTGGCCGAGACTGAGTGCAAAGAGCAGGAAAAATTCTTGGAGATGGTTGGATCGAAATTCAACATCGTGTAGAGATTCTCAGTGACACAAGCAGCACAGTGGCGCCACCTTAACCCTTTTTCCGGAACGTGCCAATGGTCTTTGCCAAGGTTTCGCCTATTTCATGACTGACGGCGGCCGGCGGGGCCCGCAAGCGCCTCCGTTCAGCGGCCTGACGCTGCTCGGCGGGCCGCTGCGGCAAGGCTATTTTGGCGCAAATCGGCGGCGGACTTTGAACCCCGCGCCGCGCCCCGGTAAGATGCCGGACAGAATTTCTCCACCTCGCTATTCAGGACACCCGCCATGAGCATCAAATCGGACAAGTGGATTCGCCGCATGGCGCAAGAGCACGGCATGATCGAACCCTTCGTCGAGCGCCAGATGCGTGGCGAAGGCGCTGACCGACTGATTTCCTTCGGGGTGTCGAGCTATGGCTACGACGTGCGTTGCGCCGATGAATTCAAGGTGTTCACCAATATCAACTCGGCGACCGTCGATCCTAAAAACTTCGATGAGAAGAGCTTCGTCGACATCAAGAGCGACGTCTGCATCATCCCGCCGAACTCCTTCGCCCTGGCCCGTACCGTCGAATACTTCCGGATTCCGCGCAATGTGCTGACCATCTGCCTGGGCAAGAGCACCTATGCCCGCTGCGGCATCATCGTCAACGTCACCCCGCTGGAACCCGAGTGGGAAGGCCATGTGACACTCGAGTTCTCCAACACCACCACGCTGCCGGCGAAGATCTATGCCAACGAAGGCGTGGCGCAGATGTTGTTCCTGGAGTCCGACGAAGAGTGTGAAGTCTCCTACAAGGACCGCGGCGGCAAGTATCAGGGCCAGCGCGGCGTGACCCTGCCGCGCACCTGACGAAGGGCGCCGCACCCGAGGGAATTCCTGGACGGTGGCACACTCTATTGGGTGTACCGCCTCGGTTGGCGCAAGGCCGGCCGGGCCACAACGTTCAGGAGTTGCCCATGAAGATCGATCCAAGCATCAGCGCCCAACTGGCGAAACTGGAACCCAATCAAGTGGGCCTGCTGGCCTGGTCGTTGCTGGCTCATCCCCACAGCCTGACCGGGGGCATTCCGGGCCAGCCCGATCCCGACACCCCCAACGAGCAACCCACCGAGCCGGGAGAGCCGACCCTGCCCGACGAGCCCCCACCCGTTCCGGTCGCCTGATGGGGTGAAGCCCCGACCCGCGGATGGCGCCAGGCTGTCCGAGGGTCGCTTGCCCGAGCCCTTGCAGGTAGTCTGCTCCAGTGCTTCCAGCGCACCCATGGATACCAGACTATAAAAAGGGCCGCCTATGACGTTTTCCATTCCCTCGGGTTTTTCCCGAGTCCTGCTCGCCGCGCTGCTGCTGGCCGGTACCGCCGCCGAAGCCGCACAGCCGATCCCTCCCGTGCCCCAGCAACTGGCCTTCAGCCGACTGGACCAGATTCTCCAGCAGGGCGTGCTGCGGGTCGGCACCACGGGGGATTACAAACCCTTCAGCTACAAGACGAGCGAGCGTTTTATCGGCCTGGATATCGAACTGGCCGAAGGCCTGGCGAGTTCCCTGGGCGTGCGCCTGGAACTGGTGCCGACCACCTGGCCGACGCTGATGAGCGATTTGCAGGCCGATCGCTTCGACCTTGGCATCAGTGGCATCTCGGTGAATATGGAGCGTCAGAAGCAGGCGTTCTTCTCGCAGCCTTACCAGCGTGACGGCAAGACGCCGATCACCCTCTGTTCACGGCAGCAGGCGTTCCAGACCCTGGAGCAGATCGACCGGCCGCAAGTGCGGGCCATCGTCAACCCCGGCGGGACCAATGAGAAGTTCGCCCGGGCCAATCTCAAGCAGGCGCAGATCGTGATGCACGAGGACAATGTCACCATCTTCCAGCAGATCGTCGACGGCAAGGCCGACCTGATGATGACCGATGCGGTGGAGACGCTGGTGCAGCAGAAACTGCATCCGGAACTGTGCGCGGTGCATCCGGACCAGCCTTTCGACTTTTCCGAGAAGGCCATGCTGCTGCCCCGGGACATCGTGCTCAAGCAGTACGTCGACCAGTGGCTGCACCAGGACATGGAAAGCGGGCGCTTTGCCAAGCGGCTGCAGAAGTGGCTGGCCTACCCCTGGCAGGCCGCCCACAACTGACGGCACAGCCCCTCCAGTGCAGGGCTGTGCTTTGGTGGGAGCCGGCTTGCTGGCGATAGCGCTCGCACGGTCGCTGGCATTCTTGTGGAATGGCCGCCTGCGGCGGATCGGGGGACAAAGCGGCCACCGACAGGGGGGGGTTTCCCTCGGCGACCTACGAAACGTGGAGACTCGGGGGGGAGGGTT
>NZ_JBMOUG010000023.1:0-81560 GCF_049319725.1 Pseudomonas sp. Mn2068
CCAGCTCCCACAGATAGGTGCTCCACCACAAAGGGATCGTCGTACCCAACCTTTGTAGGAGCCGGCTTGCCGGCGATAGCGGTCGAACGTTATTGGTAGCCTTTGGGGAACGGATTCGGCTCGATCAGATCGGACTCGTAGACCACCTTGAACTGGCCGTTGGGCTGCACTTCACCGATACGGGTCTTGCTCCACAGGTGATGGTTTTCGTGCACCTTCACGTAGCCTTCAGGCGCGGTTTTCAACTCGATGCCCGGCGAGGCGGCGACCACTTTGTCGACGTCGAAGCTACCGGCCTTCTCCACCGCGGCCTTCCACAACCATGGGCCGAGGTAGGCCGCCTGGGTCACGTCGCCGATCACCGCGTCCTTGCCGTACTTGGCCTTGAAGGCTTCGACAAAGGCCTTGTTGTTGGGGTTGTCCAGGCTCTGGAAGTACTTCATCGATGCATAGAAACCGGCCATGTTCTCGCCGCCGATACCCAGCAGTTCGTCTTCGGTCACCGACAGGGTCAGCAGGGTCTGCTTGGCCGCGTTGACGCCCGCCGCGTTGAGCTGCTTGTAGAAGGCCACGTTGGAACCACCGACCACGGCAGCGAACACCACATCGGGTTTCTTCAGCTTGACCTTGTTGATCAGCGAACCGAACTGGGTGTTGCCCAGCGGGTAGTAGTCTTCGCCGACCACGGTGCCGTGCAGCACGTTCTCGATGTGCTTGCGGGCGATCTTCATCGAGGTGCGTGGCCAGATGTAGTCCGAACCCACCAGGTAGAAGGTCTTGGCACCCTTGGTCTTGGCGATCCAGTCGAGGCTGGCGAGGATCTGCTGGGTGGCTTCCTGGCCGGTGTAGATCACGTTCTTCGACTGTTCCAGCCCTTCGTAGAAGGTCGGGTAGTAGAGCAGGCCGTTTTCCTTCTCGAAGATCGGCAGCACGGCCTTGCGCGAGGCCGAGGTCCAGCAGCCGAACACCGTCGCCACCTTGTCGTTGACCAGCAGCTTCTTGGCCTTCTCGGCGAAGGTCGGCCAGTCGGAGGCGCCGTCTTCCTGAATCACCTTGATCTGCCGGCCGAGGATGCCGCCGGAGGCGTTGATCTGCTCGATGGCCAGGCGCTCGGCCTGGATCGAACCGGTTTCGGAAATCGCCATGGTGCCGGTGGCCGAGTGCAACTGGCCGACGGTGACTTCAGTCGGGGTCACGGCCAGGCCGGTGCTGTTGGCGTCATCCGCCATGACGCCCTGGCTGAACACACTGGCGGCCAGTAACGACAGGGCCGCCGCTCCCAGCGCCAGACGGCGCGGCAACAGACCTTTGGTGCGGATCAATCGTGGTTCCATGCTGCTACTCCTCTGCGGTGGCGCTGCCGGTTCGCCCCAGGGGCGGCCAGCAACGGTGATGGCATCAGCATGGCGGCGAGCAGCGCTGGCCGGTATACGCAGCCTGACGTAAGCGCATACGTCATTTGACGTAGGGAAAATCGCACCAAGGTGGCGCAGGCTAGCGCCCGAGCCCCGGCCCGCCTGGTGTTGCCCAGCGACACAGGGACTACGCACGAGCGCAGCTGCCGGCAGGGTCTGGCAACACGGGGCACGGAAATTGCTCAATTTTTCACCACCACCCGCCAGGCATGGAGCGCCTTGTTCGCAGGAGTCTTTCACCGTGCTACCACCGGGTACCCAGCGCATCGCCAAGATCCGTCGCGACTACAACAGCTGGGTCGCCGACGAAACCATGGAAGACTACGCTCTGCGCTACACGCCGAAGTCCTTTCGCAAGTGGTCGGAATTGCGCATCGCCAACACCGCCCTGGGCGCGGTGTCGTTCCTCGCCCTGGAGGCGATCGGCGGGGTGCTGGCCCTGAGTTATGGCTTCACCAACACCTTCTGGGCGATTCTCGCAGTCAGCCTGGTGATCTTCTTCACCGGCCTGCCCATCAGCTACTACGCCGCCCGCTACGGCGTCGACATGGACCTGCTGACCCGTGGCGCCGGCTTCGGCTACATCGGCTCGACCATCACCTCGCTGATCTACGCCAGCTTCACCTTCCTGTTCTTCGCCCTCGAAGCGGCGATCATGGCCCTGGCCCTGGAGTTGTATTTCCATATCCCGCTGGCCTTCGCCTATGTGATCTGCTCCGTACTGGTGATCCCGCTGGTGGCCTACGGCGTCACCCTGATCAGCCGCCTGCAACTCTGGACCCAGCCGCTGTGGCTGGTGCTGCTGGTGCTGCCCTACCTGTTCGTCCTGCTGAAAAATCCCCAGGCCTTCAGCGACTGGACCAGCTTCCAGGGCCGCAGTGCCAGCGGTGGCGATTTCAATCTGCTGGCATTCTGCGCGGCCTGCACCGTGGCCCTGTCGCTGGTGACGCAGATCGGCGAACAGGTCGACTACCTGCGTTTCCTCCCGGAGAAGACCGCCGCCAACCGCAAACGCTGGTGGGCCGCCCTGCTCTGCGCCGGGCCCGGCTGGATCATCCCCGGTGCCCTGAAAATGGCCGCCGGCGCCTTCCTGGCCTTTCTTGCCCTGCAACACGAAATCCCCATGGAGCGCGCCGCCGAACCGACACAGATGTACCTGGTGGCCTTCAGTTACGTGTTCTCCTCACCGGAGTGGGCCCTGGGCGCCATGGTGCTGTTCGTGTTCGTCTCGCAGATGAAGATCAACCTGACCAACGCCTACGCCGGCTCCCTGGCCTGGTCGAACTTCTTCGCCCGGGTCACCCACAGTCATCCCGGCCGCGTGGTGTGGCTGGTGTTCAACGTGGCGATTGCGCTGATGCTGATGGAGCTGGGGGTGTTCGACGTCATCGACCAGGTGCTCGGCCTCTACGCCAATATCGCCACCGCCTGGATCGGCTCGGTGGTCGCCGACCTGGTGATCAACAAACCCCTGGGCCTGTCGCCGAAACATATCGAGTTCAAGCGCGCCCACCTCTACGACATCAACCCGGTGGGCGTCGGCTCGATGCTGATTGCCTCGTTGCTGTCGATCCTCGCCCACTTCGGCCTGTTCGGCGCCCTGGCCCAGGCCGCGCCGCCCTTCGTCGCCCTCGGCACGGCACTGATCACCGCGCCCTTGCTGGCCTGGGCGACCCGCAGCCGCTACTACATCGCCCGCACCAGCGATCCGTTGCTGCTGCAGCCGGTGGCGCCGAGCCTGCAGGTCACCTGCGGTCTGTGCCGCAATGCCTTCGAGACCGCCGACATGGCCTTCTGTCCGGCCTACAGCACGCCCATCTGCTCGCTATGCTGTTCGCTAGACGCCCGTTGCGGCGACCGCTGCAAACCCCAGGGCCGCCTGTCCGCACAGTTCGAGTCACTGTTGCGCTGGCTACTACCGAACACCATGGTGCCGCGCCTGCACACCCGGCTGATGCACTACCTCGGCCTGTTGCTGGTACTGATCCTGATGCTCAGCGGCGCCCTGGCCCTGATCTACGGCCAGGCCTCCCAGGGTTTGCCTCATTCGGCGACCCTGTACCAGGCATTTTTCAAGGCCTTCCTGGTGCTCTCGATGCTGGCGGCGATCCTCGCCTGGTGGATCGTCCTGACCCGCGAAAGCCGCCACGTCGCCCAGGAGGAATCGAACCGCCAGACCCAGTTGCTGATGCAGGAAATCGCCGCCCACCGCGTCACCGACCAGGCCTTGCAGGATGCCAAGGAAGCCTCGGAGTCGGCCAACGCGGCCAAGAGCCGCTACATCACCGGGCTGTCCCATGAGTTGCGCACGCCGCTCAACAGCATCCTCGGTTTCACCCAAAACCTGCAGCGCGATGCGGCCATGCCCGAACAGCACCAGGACGCGCTGGCGACCATCCTGCGCAGCGGCTCGCACCTGCTGTCGCTGATCGACGGCCTGCTCGACGTGGCCAAGATCGAGGCCGGCAAGCTGCGCCTGGAACTGACGGAGATTCCCTTCCCCGAACTGATCCACGACCTGGAGCTGATGTTCACCCCGCAAGCCCGGGAGAAAGGCCTGCGCTTTCGCCTGGAACTGATCGGCAAGATGCCGGCGGTGGTCCGTGGCGACGAGAAACGCGTACGGCAGATCCTGATCAACCTGCTGGGCAATGCGGTCAACTTTACCGACAGCGGCGAAGTCTGCCTGCGGGTCAGCTATATGCGTGAAACCGCGACTTTCGAGATCATTGACACCGGTATCGGCATCGACCCCGAGCATATCGAGCGGATCTTCCAGCCGTTCGAACGTGGCGACCTGATGCGCCAGGACAAGGGCGTCGGCCTCGGCCTGACCATCACCCGCATGCTCACCTCGCTGATGGGCGGCGAGCTGCAGGTGCGCAGCCAACAGGACAAGGGCACCTGTTTCCAGGTGCGGCTGTTTCTCTCCCAGGTCCGCGCGCCCCAGGCGGTGGTGCATGTCGAGCACGACATCATCGGCTACCAGGGTCCACGGCGGCGGGTGCTGGTGGTGGACGACCATGTCGACCATCGTAAGGTGCTCAACGGCATGCTCAGCCCGCTGGGCTTCGAAGTGGTGCAGGCCAGCAATGGCCAGGAAGCGATTCGTCAGGTGGCGCTGCTGGGGCCGGACCTGATCCTGATGGACCTGTCGATGCCGACCATGGACGGCTGGGAAACCAGCCGCCTGATCCGCCGCAACGCCCTGTCGACGGTGCCGATCATCGTCATCTCGGCCAACGCCTTCAACGACGAGCGCAGCCTGGCCAGCGCCTGCAACGACTACCTGGCCAAGCCGGTGCGCACGCCGGAGTTGCTGGAGCGCATCCAGAAGCAGCTCGACCTGCAATGGCTGCGTCGGGAAACGCCGGCCCCTGCCGCCCTGCCCGCCCCCTGGATCCTGCCTGCGCACCCCGACCTTGTCGCCCTCGGCGAACTCAGCGCCATCGGCTATGTCCGTGGCCTGCAGGAAAAACTCGACAGCATCGAGGCCGAGACGCCAGACACGGCAGCGTTTATCGGCTCGCTCCGCAAACTGCTGAAAAACTTTCGCCTGGACGAAATCAACCGCGCCCTCAAGGAGGCAGAAGATGAATGCACTGACCACAGTCACTGAACCTGGCGTCGTGCTGATTGTGGACGACACCCCGGACAACCTCGCCCTGCTCTCCGACGCCCTCAACGATGCCGGCTATATGGTGCTGGTGGCCCTCGACGGGCTGAGTGCGCTGAACCGCATCGAGCGCCGACGCCCGGACCTGATCCTGCTGGACGCGATGATGCCGGGCCTCGACGGTTTCGAGACCTGCCGACGGATCAAGGCGCAGCCGGAGAGCGCCGATATCCCGGTGCTGTTCATGACCGCGCTGACAGAGAGCCGGCACGTGGTCCAGGGTTTTGAAGTGGGCGGCAGCGATTACGTGACCAAGCCGATCCAGATCGACGAAGTGCTGGCGCGGGTCGCGGCGCATCTGCGCACCTCGCGTACGCTGTTATCGGCGCGGGCGGCGTCGCAGCCGGTGGCGGCGTTGAGCCTGAACGATGAACCGGCGAGCAAGGTCCTGTCGGCGCGTTTCCAACTGACCGGGCGCGAGGTGGAAGTGCTGCGTTGGGTGGCCTGTGGCAAGACCAACCGCGATATCGGCACCATCCTGGACCTCAGCCCACGCACGGTGAACAAGCATCTGGAGCATGTGTATATCAAGCTGGGAGTGGAGACTCGGACGGCGGCTACTTCGGTGGTGCTGTCGGCGATGACGGAGCATCGGCGGATGTAGCGTTTTGGCAGTGATTTGCCCCGGCCAGCAAGACAACTCGCTTTCCTTTGACTGAAGTTTCCTAGAAAATCCTGAGCGCTTGTGCCTGCCAATTCGGGTGGCTAGTCTTCGATTCGTCACTGCCAAATCAGTGACCGGGTTTAGTCGCCCAGGCAGTCGTTAGGCGCAATGCGCCACCTTCCCCAGGTGTTTTTTTATGCCTGTGTTTTATGGTGGCTGTGCGCAGGGCACCTTCGGGTGCGCCGGGTTCCTAACGCTCCGGTCGACTAACCTGCGTACAGCTGCCACCCCTTCGTTTAGTCGCGAAAGCTGGCAGCTCCTATAACGCGTTAGGAGTTTCAGACATGTTCAAGGTTACGCCCAATCCGCCGGTTTCATCCGCTGTCAAAAGTATCGATCCACTCGCCGCCGACCGAGCTCTGGCTCACTACATCCAACCACAGGCATCAGGCAGCCGCCTGTCATTGCCTGAAAGTCATGAGGACCACCTCGTCAGTGCCAGTTCAATCCTGGAGTCCGCTGCCGCCACTGCTTATGAACACGCCGACAACCTCACCGGCCCGAATCGCAAGGTGGCTATGGGGTTGGTGCATTTGATCGAGCTAGCGCTACGGCAAGTGGATTCACTGATCGAGGAACTGCCCGCTGGGGTAACAAGCTGACAGAAAGAAGCGTGACAGAAGGGGGGAGCTTGCCCCCCTTTTCCACTGACTAAACGTCCTCAGTCAGTGCAACCGTCCAGATGCGTTTCAGCGGCAGCTCAGATTTAATGGACTCGTCCAATCGGTCGTAATACAAGAAAAGCTGATCCAACAAATCATTTTGATTCCAGAGTCGTAAGCGGAAAAAGCTGGACGCCAACTCCTTTTGTACCGTGCTGCGATACCCGCCCCAAGCCACAAATAGCCCCTGGCTCGCGTTGAACTTGCTCATCGCACCCAACAACTTATCCACAGTCGGCCGGTCGACAAGGCCTTCGCCCGACTTCACCTCGACACATATCGTTTGCTCGCCAAAACCCATAACGCCGTTGCTGGCCAGAATGTCGACGCCACCATCGGCACCTTCCGGGCTCTGCCAGATACTGAACCCCTGGGCCTTCAAGATCGCCGCCACCAAGGTAGTAAGTCGATGCCCCTTGAAGCGGCGAGAAATCAACCGGGCAATATGATCTTTACCGGTCAATTCCAGATCAGTTTCAGCCTCTTCTACTGCTGCTTCGTCCGAGGCAGTGGCTAAATCGCCGACCAGTTGCTTCATCGTTTCTGGCTGCCACTTGTTGGCTGCCATCGCGCGAATCCGAGCTTCGGCGTTATTACGACGAATACGGCAGATGGTCATGAATGCGCCGAAACTGTAGAGCAAGTCCTGGGAGAAATGAGCCCGTGGAATCGCTTCGCCAACCCAATGAACGGAACGCCAGTGAAAGAACGGGCTGGAGCCTTGCGCCTCAAACTGGTAGTCGCCAACGATTTCACCGATGTAGACGACCGGTTGGGTTTTCAATGGCATGACAACCCAGTCACCCACCTGCATACGTTGGGCAAAGGGCCAGACTTGACTGCTCCAGTTCTGCAACGTCTTGGGTTTATGCTCAGGATAGAGCTCAGCCAAAAGGCTTTGCACCTGCTCCCGTTCAATGCAGCGGCTCAGACTCACATTCAGCAAACTCCAAGTCAGATAGACCCGCCGTTCACTGATGAATTTCTCTTCGAACTCTCCGGCAGAACCCGCCCGGACCAGCCAAACGGCCATACGTCTACTCCCTGTTTGCCGCTGGGGCACGGACTAAAACCCATACGCTGGATATATCGCACAGCGCATGATTCCCAAATGACATCAGAAGGCAATATTCTGTCCGCATAAAGTGATTTTTCCCACATAAAAATGGGATATATACGGACAGCGCCGCATGCCCTCGTTAGTTGCCAGCAATCAATCCAACCCGGCCTGGAGCCGCGATGAACTCGTCCTTGCCTTGGACCTGTACCTCCGCCACCGCACCAAGTTACCAGGGAAAGACCATCCGGAAGTCCAGGCCTTATCACAGAGCCTCAATCTCATTGGCAACGCCACTGGGGTGAGCAAGAACCAGAGCTTTCGCAACGCCAATGGCGTTTACATGAAACTCAACAATTTCCGTCGCTGGGACCCAAGCTACACCGATAGCGGTCGTACCGGCCTTGCGAAGGGTAACAAAGACGAAGAGTTGGTATGGCGAGAGTTTGCGAATGACCCGCAGCGTCTCGCCGAGGTAGTGATGGCCATCACCGCCCATGTCGAGTCCCCTGCGCCAACATCGATAAATTTAAGTGCAGATGACGATCCGGGATTTTTCGAGGCAGAGGAAGGCAAAGTGCTCACCCGAGTACATCGGGTACGGGAAAGGGATAAAAACCTCGTCAAACGCAAAAAAGAGGAAGCCCTCAAGAAACACGGCATACTCCAGTGCGAGGCCTGTGGCTTCAACTTCAGCAAAACCTATGGCCCGGAGGCGGAGGGCATCATCGACGTTCACCACACGAAGCCCCTACACACGCTTCAGCCTGGTGATAAGACCAAACTCGCCGATTTAGCATTGCTATGCGCCAACTGCCATCGCGTTGTGCATTCACAACGCAGATGGTTGCAAGTCGCGGAGGTCCAAAAGCGATATCAGGCTAATCTAAAAATTGGAGTTCTCTGAAAGACCTTTTGCGTTCTCACCGCCCCCTCACGGGCAAGCACCGCTCCTAGAGGGGAGGCGTTTAGCCCGGTCTACTCATGTCGTCATCAACGGTGTACCGCGCTTTACGGATAACTAAACCGCCTCACCAACGTCAGCTCCCCCGGTGCCCGCATCGGCACGATGAACGATTCCATCTTCTCGTTGACCGTCCCTTCTTCCGTGATCAGCGTGATCTTGGCCGTGGTCAGGGCCTGGACGGCGTTTTCCTGGCCGCCGTCTTCGTCGTCATCGCTACGGTAGCCGCCGCCGTAGTAGTTCACATACACCAGGTACTGACCCTTGATCGGTGCGGGCATGGAGAAGATTTCCGGGCCGTAGCCGGTGGTGACGTCGACGTCCAGCGAGCCACCGTTGGGCGCCGTGCGGTCGCCGTACCAGATGTGCGCGCCGTCCGGTGTGACCACGTGCAGGTCGAGGTCGGTGCCGTCGCTGTCCCAGGACAGCAGGATGCGCAGCTTGGCCTTGGTCCCGCCGCCGGAGTTGAGGAACTGCACGCGCTTGCGCTGTTGGCCATCGGGGCTGCGCACTTCGACGCTGTTGGTGCCGCCCGGGAATGAGTACGGGCGATCGAAGTCGCCGGCTTCGTCGAGCTTCAGCGGCATGCTGATGCCGTTGATGATCAGGTTGCCCGGTGCCTTGGCGTCCTTCGGCGCGCCCTTGATCTGGCCGAGGATGCGCGCCGTGCTGGCCTGGCCTTGCGGGGTGTTGACCGAGGAGGCCGGGTAGTTGACCGTCTGGCTGTAGCGTTCTTCGTCCGCCGAGCCGACCCGCCAGCCGCCGATCGGGGTGTCGAGGCGGATGGCGTTGTCGGCCTGGGCCGGGGTCAGCACGGCCAGCGCGCTGAGGAACAGGGCAACGGTGTGGATACGCAATGTCATGGCCTATTCCAGTAACAGGTGGCGGGCAAGCCCTTCGATATAGTCTTCGTCCTGGCCGTTCGGATGGGCCTCGAACGCCAGGTGCAGGTATTCATGGGTCAGGTCGAGCCGGTCTTGCTGGGTCAGCACGCCGCGCACGTAGATGCGCTGGCGTTCGCGGTCGACATATGGCCGGCCAAACGACAACCGGCAGACGGCGAACTGGCTGAGTTCGTTATAGCCGACTTCCTGGTCCAGGCGCGGGCGCCAGCCACGGCGCTGCTTGAGCAGCCAGTCACGGGCGGCGGGCAGCGGCTCGCAGGAAGCGACCGGGTTGTCCCAGCGGCTGAGGCTCGCGCGCGGGTAGGCGCGCTGCAGGATCAGGTCGTAGCGCGCACCGGCATTGGCCTGTTCAACGGCCTGTTGCCAGGACAGTTTGTCCGGGCCGGGCTGGTCGCTGTGGTAGGTCACGGGACTGCCGGCCAGTACCAGGTCGCTGGTCCAGGCGGCAATCGTGCGGGCATCGGCGGTGGCAGGACGCGGGGCGACGCGCTGGCGACTGCTGCTGTCGTCGATGCTCAGGCAATCGCCATTGCGCGCGGCGTTTTGCAGCAGGTAGGTGCGAATCGCGACAGCCAGGGCCTTGGCCGCTTCCACCGGTTCGCTCTTGGCTTCCCGCTGCAGGACCCGGGCGACGTATTCTTCGCGATCCAGGCGGGCGACCAGTTGCGGTCGGCCGGCGTTCTGCAGCAGGAACAGTTCGCCGGCGCTTTCGATATCCAGCTGGTTGCCATTGGCGAAGTCGACCCGGTAGCGGCCTTGCAGCGCACCGTTGGAGGCCGTCTGGCCGTCCGCGCGGCTGACGCCTTTCAGCGGGTAGCGCGAAAACAGTTCGACCTGCACGCAACGCCCGACATCCGCGGGCGACGGCGCGGGCAGGAAGTTGCCGAGGACGTCCGAGTAGTGCCGCAGGACCATCTGGCTGGTGCCACGCCCACCGACCCAGAGTGGCGTGCCGTCTTCCAGCCAGCCGGCAAAGCCGCCCTGGCGCGATTGCGGATCGTTGTCGCCCAGCCAGCTCCAGGTCTTGACCCGCAGGCGTGCGCCCAACACGCCGACCGCCTGGCCATCGGCGGCGCCGAGCACCACATCGAGCAACAGTTTGCGAGCCGGTTCCTGGGCCGGCAAGGTGCGCAGGGTTTCCAGCAGCTCGGCAATCGACACACGGGTCTGTGGCTTGAGCTGGTCGAGATCGAGCAGCCACGCCGGAGCGTGTCGTGCCTGCCAGTAGTCCCGCCAGCGGGCGGCGTCGATCTGCAGCCGCTCGGGCTCGAAATACAGTCCGCAGGATTTCACCAGCGCCGGATCCCGGGCGATGCTGCCACCCGGCGTGCAGCAATAGACTTCGTCGCGGTCCTGGCCGTGGCAATCGTAGGCCGGCTCCTGCTGGTCGGTATCCACCAGCCAGGCGTAGACGAACAACTTCCACAGGCTGCCCAGTGGTGCTTGCAGGCTTGCCGGCAATGGCTCGCGGGCGAGCACCTGGGTGCGATTCAATTGCACCAGTTCGTAGCCATCGGCGCCCTTCCAGGCCAGGCGCACGGGCTCTTCCTCGGCCGTCGCCAGCAGAGGAAGGGCACACAACAACAGCCAGGCCAGGCGACGGGTCATGTCATTCGACCGTGATCTGTCCAAGGCTCGATTTCTGCTCCTGGGCCTGATGCTCCGGCGCATAGATCTGGCTGAAACGTGCCGGCGGCAGGTTGAACTGACCTTTCTGCGAGAAGCGGATCAGGTGACGGACCCGCACTTCGCCACTCAGGCTGTTCACCGGTACGGCGTAGGCCAGTTGCCCGGCTTCGAAACGGGCTTTCTCCAACGGCGCGGAATCGGTGCCCGGCGCGCCGACGATGTTCACGCCCCAGGTGGTGCGCTCGACGTCGGCACCCGGCGGCAGCGGCACTTCGAGCATGCCGTAGCGCAGCGGTTTCGGGCCTTTGCTGGTGAGGATGACTTCGTCCAGGTAGAGGTTGTCGCTGGACAGCGGCTCCTTGCCCACCGCCTTCAGGCTGAAGCTGTAGGCGTCATCACCCGGCACCAGTTGCAACAAGCGGCGCTTGAGGGTCACCGGCAGGTCGTCCGGGACCTTGGTCTGGCTGAGGTAGCTCAGGTTCGCCCGCACGGGACGCTCCTGGGCACCGCTCAGCGAGAGCACGGACGGCACGCCCGCGCCCTGCCACTGCCAGTAGTTTTCGCCGGTCGCGCCCTGGCGCGGCTGCCAGCCTTCGCCCGGGGCGAGGGCCACGGTCTTCGGCGCCTGTTCGACGCTGCGTTGCAGCCAGGTCAGGGCCAGCGCACGCTCCAAGGTCGATTGCTGCGGCAACAGACGCTGCAACAGGTCCTGGGCCTGGTCGGCATTGAACGGTTTGAGCGACAGGCTCAAGGCCGTGGCGAACGGTTGCGAGCTGGCACCCAGGCGCTGCTCGGCAGTAGCCAGTTGCTTGGTGAAGGCGTCCGGCAAGGCCACTTTGTTCTGACGGGCCAAGGCAGCTGTCAGCACCCGCGCGCTGGCCAGGCCGAGGGCCGAATCCGGTGCGCTCATGACCAGGCTGTCTTCGCCATCGTCCAGCAGGTTGGTGTTGTCGCCTTCCCCGGCTTTCGCCAGTTCGTCCACCAGGCCGCTCAACAGAGTGTTCACCGGCAGTTGCATTTCCTTGGCGAACGCCACCACCAGGGCCCGCTGCAACAGCGGTGTGGCGGCGGCCTGTTTGGCGTAGACGTCCAGCACCCGCTGCCAGTGTTCCGGCGGCAGGCTGATACCCAGGGCCTTGCTGGCGTTCCAGTCGGCGTAATAGGCATAGGCGGTCAGGAAGGCATCCGGCGTGACGTCTTCGCCCCACCAGGTGAACCACGCATCCGGGCCGGCCATCTGCACCAGGCGCAGGCGGCTGTTCTGCATGATCAGACGCAGACGGTCGCGGACCTGGGCATTGGCCGAGAGCGCCGGGTAGGCGATGCTCAACGGCAACAACTGGCTGGCGGTCTGTTCGACGCCGCCGTAAGGGTAGCTGAGCAGGTCGTCGAGGCTGGCGCGGAACAGCGCTTGCGGGCTGTCGTCCAGGCGCAGGCGGATATCGCTGGCGTCCGCCGGCAGGCTCAATGGCGTATCGCCCGCCGCCACGCCGAGACTCTGGCTCTGGGTGATCTGCCAACCGTCACCGACGGCCGTGAGGCGCACCTCCAGGGCATCCTGGGTCTTGCCATCCTGCTGCAGCTCGGCGCTCCACTCGCCGCTGCTCAAGGCACTGCTCGGTAGCGGAATGTAGTTGATGCCTTTGTTCAGCGACAGCGGCAGGCGCTGTTCCTGGCCGGCCAGGCGGATCAGCAGTTCGGCCTTGACCGGCTTGTCGGCCTGGCTGAAGGCGAACACGCCGAAGGTCGGTTTGTCGCCGTTGCGCAAGTGGGTCGGTCCGCTCCATTTCAGGTACAGCGGCTTGTCGGAGCGGATGAACTGGTTCTTCTGCCCGACCTGCCCGGCGTCGGCCATGGCACGCACGGTGATGCGCCAGCGGGTCAGGGAATCGGGCATGCGGAAGGTGAAACGCACCTTGCCGTTGGCATCGGTGACCAGCTCCGGCTGCCAGGCGGCGGTGTCGACGTCTTCACGCCGTGGCCGCTCCAGCACCTTCACGCCGCGCTCGCTGCGATTGGCCTTGCCCGGTGCGCCGGGGCTGCCCGGCAGGGCGACGTCGTAGCTGATGAACGACAGGCTGGCGCTGGTGCGTACGTTGTTGCGCCGTGGATGATAGAAGAACTGGTCGATGCTCGGCGCCACTTCCGGTTGCAGCGCGTAGATCATTTCATCCACCACGCTGACGGTCAGGTGCGCCGGAATCGGCTTGCCGGCGAACTGCGTGGTCAGGTCCACGGAGACGGTGTCGCCCGGCTGGTAGCTGTCCTTGTCGGTGGCGACGGCGATGTCGATCTGCGGCGCGGCGACCTTGATCCCGGCGTTCTGGAAGCTGTATTCGCCGCCCTTGGTGTAGAGCACGGAGAAGGTCAGGTTGGGGGCGAAGTTGTCCTTCACCGGGATGCGCACGCGGTATTGGGTGTCGCTGAGCTTTTCCAGGCGCAACCAGTCGGCGCCCTTGGACAGCAACGCGGTGGCCTCGACTTTGTCCCGCTCCAGGGACAGCAGTGCATCGCTGACCGGTTCCGGGAAGGTGATCAACGCCAGGGCTTCGTCACCGGCCTGATACTCGGGCTTGTCGAGGAGGATTTCGACGGTGCCCGGTACGGCCTTGACGCCATCGCCGGTCACCGAGTGGCCGGTGGCACCGAGGATGCGCTCGTGGTCGTCCTTGATCGACAGGTTGTAGGTGCCCGGACGATCGAAGGTGACGCTGAAGCCCTTGTCCACCGCCGCGAGCTTGCCGCCGCCGGTGGACTGGTCTTCCAGGCGCACCCAGCTGTAACTCGCCGGTTGGCGCGCGGCCGCCTCGGCGCTGGCTTCGCTGACGTAGCCGAACTGGACCTTCTCGCCGGTGGCGCTGAAGCGCTGCGGCGCCGACAGGCGATAACGCGCCGCGCCGCGCTCGATGAGGATTTCCTTGGTGGTCTTGACCCGATACGCGGCGCCGTCGCTGGCAAATACCGTGAGCATGTAGCGGCTCGGTTTCTCCGCCGCCGGCAGGTCGAGGACGGCAACGCCCTTGTCATCGGTGGTCAGTTCGGCACTGGTCAGTTCCACCGGGAATTGCCCGAGGTATTGCAGCTCGTTGTCGACCATGGACAGTTGCTGGGCCCGCAGGCTCAGTTGCACGCGGGCGTCGGCCACCGGCTTGCCGTCCGGATAGAGCAGCAGCAACTTGCCCTTGATCGCCTCGCCGGTACGGAAGTCCTGCTTGGCCAGGTCCATGGAGATTTCGAAGTGCGGCTTGATGTACTCGGCGACGCGGAAGGCGCTGCTGTAGGTCTGGTCGCGATAGCTGAAGCGCAACTCGTAGCCACCGGCCACGGCATTGTCCGGCAGTTGGAAACGGCCCTGGGTCCCGGACTTGGCGTCCAGATTGAGGTCCAGGGACTGCAAGGCGGTGCCGGTGGCATCGAGCACGGTGACACGCACCGGTGCGGTGGTCGGGTTGACCGAGTCACGGGCGTTCTTGAATTCGCGGCCGACGATCTTCAGCGACACCCAATCACCCGGCCGGTACAGCGGCCGGTCGGTGAAGGCGTAGAGCTTGGTGTCGTAGATTTCGCTGTCGTAGTAGAAGTTTTCGGAGACGAAGACCCCGCCCTCCTCATCTTCACCGATCATGAACGAGCGTTCCGGGCTGACGTGCTTGAGCCGCAGCAGGCCATCGGCATCGGTCTCGCCGCTGCTCATCACGCCGAGGCCGTCGGTCCACAGCACCTTGACCTTGGGCACCGAGCTGCCTTCATGCTTGCGCGCGGCCCAGACCAGCAGTTCGTCGCCGGTGATCTTGCTCACCGCGACGGTGTTGGAGACGAACACCACGGTGGTCGCGCGGTATTTGCCGATCAGCGCTTCCACCAGGTACAGGCCTGGTTTCAGCTTGCCCAGCGGCACATAGACGTTGCCCGGCGAAACGCTGATGAACTGGCTCGACGAACCCGCCAGGTCGACGCCCTTCGGCGGCTGGATCGGCTTGGCTTCCCACAGCGGGTAGCGGAACTGGCTGACCAGCGGCAGGCCCGGCAGCGGCGCGTATTGCGGATGCGCGTCGTAAGGCGTCGGTGCGCCAAGGGTGTCGCCCATCTTCAGTTCCGGCACTTCCTCGGTAACCTGCTTGCGCGACTCGTAGGAGAACGCACGCTGCATCACCCGGCGGGACTTGGCGTACCAGTTGTCCCACAGGTAGGCCAGGGTGTTGGACAGTCCTTCGCCCTTGAACTGGGCGTCGCTGACCACTCGGTGCAGGTTCTTCTGGCGCTTGAGGAATTCCAGCGGCTGGTCGATGCGGTACACACGGATGTCCGCGCCGCCATAGGGCTCCATGCGGAAGCGCCGGTAGTCGCGACCCGGCGCTTCCAGGCGGACCATCGCCTGTTCGTCGCTGGCAAAGCTGGTGTCGGCCAGCAGGAAGAAACTCTCCCCGGCAACCGGCGTGTAATTGCTCGGCGGCACCGAGTCGTCGGCGGCACCGGCGGCCACCGGCAGCAGCACGGCCAGGGCAAAAACCATTCGGGATAACAGACGCATCATTCGAGACCCGTTCATCGAGAGAGGAAGTTCAGCCGATAGACGCCGATGAAGTTGGGGTTCGTTGCATCGGGTATCCATCGGGTGTCCTTCCATGTCATGAGTTGCTGCACGCTGGCGGAGCGCATGCCGTTGTCGGTAGGGGTGGTGGTGCCGGTGTGATAGGCGATGTTGCGGCCCATCCAGATCATCAGGTGCTGGTCGTCGCCCTGGTCGAAGAACAACAGGTCGCCGGGCCGCGCCTGGTTGAGGTCGCGGCTGACCAACTGGCTGTTGAACTGGATCAGCTTGATCGCATTGACGTAGGGCCCGACCTTGCCGCCGCCCTGCTGCCATTGCTGGGCGAGGCTGCGTTGTCCTGCATCCAGCGCCAACTCCGGCGGCAGGTAGCGGTTGGACAGGCCATTGGCCCGCAGCCACTTGTCGTCGTGGACTTTCAGCGCTTCATTGGCGGCGAAGCGCACCAGACCCGCGCAGTCCTGCTGGTACCAGCGCGGGCTCGGGCCCTGGGTCAGTTGCTCCTGGGCGATGCGCACGAACCAGGCGCGGAACACCTGGGACTGCTCGACGTTCAGGGACGGTGTTTCAAGGGCGAACGCAGGCGCGCTGAACAGCAACGCCAGCACCCCCAGATATTTGCGAGCACGCCCACCCATTGTGGCGAGTGGGCTTGCCCACGCTGGGCTGCGAAACCGCCCTGAAACCTGCAAGCGAGGTTTATCTGGCGCAATGAGTTGGCCGGTTTTGCGACTGCTGCGCAGTCGAGCGTGGGCAAGCCCACTCGCCACAGTAGTGCTGCGTTGCCATCCCGATAGCGCTGTGCCAATTCCGAGCATAGGCGTCACATTGCCCGCCATTGCAACGGCAACCACTGCCAGTGGCCGTCCGGCTCACTGCCTTCGGGCAGCGTCAGGGCGTACTTGCCGTAGCCGGCGAGCTTCTGCAGCTTGGGCAGCAGGTGGGTCTGCGCGGCGTTGCGGAATACCGGTTCCATGTCCTGGGGCAGGCTGTCGAGGGTTTCCTGCTTCATCAGTTGCGCCAGGGAGTCCGGGCCGAAGTAGATCGGCATCAGCACATCCTTGGGCAGCACATCGGCCAACGGCGGGAAGTGCTTGTCGAGGGTGCCGAGGGCCTTGTCCACCAGTTTGTCGTCCAGGGAGAACAGCAGCGTCGAACCATGGCGGGCCAGGCTGACGCGGAAGAAGCCCTTGCCGGTGATCGCATCCGGTTGCGGCGCTTCCTTGGCCGCGTACTGGCCGAAGGTCGAGCTGACCTGGCGCTTCCATTGGTGGACGCTGTCTTTCTTCTGCTCGTCGATGGGGAACAGGCCGCCTTCGACATTGCTTTCGTTGGAACCGACCATGGAGCCGAACAGCTTGCCCAGGTCAGCGTCGAGAGCGTCCCCGGCCTTGCTGTCGAGGCTCGCCACCAGCAACGGCGTGTAGAGACGCGAGTCGGCGTACCAGCACAGGCCGGCGGCACCGTTCATGTGTTCGGTAAGCTTCTGCGCGGTGGCCTCGTCGGCACCGAGCTTGACCAGCAACGGCTTCTGTTGCTCGGCCGCCACCGGCAAGGCGACACAGGCGCTGGCGCCCACCGGCATGGCTTGCCAGATCGGCTTGAAGTCGAAATCCGGCTGGTTGTCCAGCTCGTCCATGGCCAGGAAGCTGTGCCAGCCCTTGTCGTCCATGTCCAGGCGCAGGCCGACGAAGTTCGGGATAAAGCGCTGGTAGCCCATGGCGAGGACACTGGCACCGACCGAGATGCGCTGTTTCACCGTGGATTCCCGTGGCTTGAGACCAAAGGCCTCGGGGAACAACTTGTCGCCATTGAGCAGCGCGGCCATGGCCTGGAGCGAGACTTCACCCTGCTCGGCCACCGCATCGTCGGTGTGGTCGTAGAGTTTGTCCGGGTTGGACAGCACCACCATCTTGTCGCCACGGGAGGCGAACAGCAGCGATTTGCTGGCGTTGTAGGCCAGGCGGTACAGCGAGACATTGTCGCCGGCCACCTTCAGTTCGCCGACCTTGCTCAGTTGGGTATCGTCCAGCGCGACCTGGGCCAGCGGCTCCAGCACCTTGGCCAGGCCACCGCGATCCAGCACCAGCAGGAAGTCCTTGAGTCGGCCGTCCTTGCCGCGCCACAGCGCCACGTCCGCCGGCTGGTCGAACAGTTGCTCGATCAGCGTGTCCTGCAGTTTCAGGTCATGCTCGTAGATGATCCGGCGCAGGCTGCCGATCAACCCCAGGCGGTCGCCATGGGTTTCGTAGTAGAAGACGAAATCCTCGGTCAGGGTTTCGCGCAGGAACGGCACGCTGAGCAGGTCCTTGGGCAACTGACTGAGGGACGCGGTTTCCAGCAGGGCGTCCGGCCGGCTCAGACCGAGCTTTTCCAGGGCCAGCTCCGGCGCCGGAGCCTTGGGCTTGTGGTGGAGAAACCAGCCCAACCCGCCACCGACCACACCCACCACGCACAGCCCGAGTACGAGACCCAGCCAGCGGCGCGAGCCGGCGGGTTTGGCCGCGGCGGGTGTGCCGGCGTCCGGGGAAGCAGTGTTATCGCTCATGTTCACAAAGCCCATTCATCCGTGGAGCGGGATGCCCAGTAATTGAAAATATTCAGTAGTTGAAGGTCTTGACCAGCATCAGGTCGCCGATGGCGCGCATCGGCACGATAAACGTCTCGCGTTTCTCGTTGACGGTGTTTTCATCGAGGATCAGGTTGATCTGCGAAGTGATCACTTCGTTCTGGTTTTTGCCTTCATCGAAGTTATAGCCTTCGGCGCCGAAGTTGCCCCAGTAGTTGACGTAAATCAGGTAGGTGCCGTGCAGCGGCGCGGTCATGGTGAACATTTCCGGGCCCGGGCCGTCGACGCCATCCGGGTCGAGGCCGCCGCCATTGGTCAGGCCGGGATGGCCGAAGAAGGCGTGCTGGCCATCCGGGGTGATGATGTGCATGTCCAGTTCGGCCTTGGGGTCGTCCCAGCCGAGCACCACGCGGATACGCGCCGGAGTGACCGAGCGGTTGGCTTCGTAGAACTGCACGCGCTTGAGGGATTTGCCGGCGGAGCTGCGCACTTCGACGCTGTTGGAGCCAGCACCGAAGGCATAGGGCCGCACGAAGCGGCCGTTGTCATCGGTGTAGAGATTCAGTGGGTTGCCGTTGACCGACAAGGTATGAGGTTGGCGCGGGCCGGACGGCGGATTGACCTTGCCCTCGATCGGCGTGCGACTGCGCTGGATACCGCGGTCGATGGGCGGCGTCGGATAGGCGACCTGCGGCGCATCGCTGCGATCGAGCAAACCGGAATAGCGCCAGCCGCCTGTCGGCTCCTGCAACTCGGCCGAGGGCTCGGCCCAGGCACTCGCGGCCCAGAGGGCGATCAGGATGGGGAAAAACCGGCGCATCTATGCCTCCTTGCCAGACATCACGAAACCCTGCGCCCGATCCATCCACGGCGCACCACTGAAACACTGAAATCAGAAAGGACCTGTCGAGGACAGGTCGGGAAGTCGCAGAGGTTAGCGATTCACATCTGCTTGCACAATGGCGCAAAAGCGCTATTTGCCGGGCGGATCGGCAAATGAGAGGTCGTGCACACTCAATCCCGTGAAAGCCGCGAAAAACAAGGCCAAAGGCCACTATTCAGCAGCGTCACACCGGCTGCAGATCACGCAGGGCTTCGGGGTATTGGCTGGCGACCCGCAGTAGGGTCTGAGCCGCACCCGTGGGTTGTCGACGCCCCTGCTCCCCATCCTTTCAGGCCCTGCGCTTTTCCAGGAGTGCCGGTTCATCCACCTTCGCCCAGAACGTCGGCAGAAACACTTCCGATACCAGAATGCCCAGGTCGCCCCGTTCGAAGCGTGAGCGTCGCGCCCACAGCGGGGATGCCGTCAACTGACCGTTGCGGGCCGAGTCCTCGTAACGGCAGAACTCTATCGGCCCACGCCGGAAGTCGAGGTCACCGAACAGCAGAGGTCCGATCGGCTGATCGCCCAGGGTCCGCAAGTCCTGGCCGGTCATCTGCTGCACCGCAGCCGGGATAACCGTGCGGGCGAAAACCCAGGGCACGCCCTGGCCGGTGAGATAGATCTCGCGAATCCAGCCACGGCTGCCGGCGGGTAATTGCAGCGCCGTGCATTCGCTGTCCAGCAAAACGTCTTCGCGCTCATACAGCGGGGTGATAGCGAAGCGACCACCGGAAATCTCGACCAGACGCTGGGTCAATGACCCCGGATCCAGCAGGTAATCGGCAACCGATGCCTCGAGTCCGGCGCCCAGTTGCCCGGCCAGTTGCCATTGCACATGCGGATCGGCACACAGGGTTCGATGATTCCTGACGTTGTCGAACATTGCACTTTTCCACCTTTTCTCGAAACCGATCGTGCGGCATGGGCAATAGGGTCACATAGGGACGTGGGCGACTGAAGGGACATTCCTGCACTGTCGAAGTGCACAGGATTCACTTCTCAACGTTCGCCGAATCTGCACAACAATCATCAGCAACGGAACCTGCATCACCGATTGCCCACGGCGCCAGCTCGGCACAGAATTCGCCATCGCCACCGGAGCCCCGTGAATGATTGCTTTCGACCGTCTCGACCTCAACCTGCTGCGGGTCTTCGATGCCGTGATGGAGGAACGCAGTGTCCTGCGCGCCAGCCAGCGCCTGCACCTGAGCCAGTCGGCGGTCAGCCATGCGCTGTCACGCCTGCGCGACAGCGTCGGCAAGGAGATCTTCGTGCGCACCGGCAAGGGCATGACGCCGACTCACTACGCCTTCGAGATCAGCGGTGCGGTGCGCGAGGCGCTGCTGAACATCAACGCCGTGCTGAGCCGGGCGACAACGGCCTTCGACCCGGCTTCGGCGCGGCGCTCGTTCGTCATCGCCGCCAGCGACTACTCGTCGACAGTGCTGCTGCCGCCGTTCAACCGCCTGCTGGCTGCCGAGGCCCCGGGCGTCAACCTGGTCATCACGCCGTCGACCCGCCTGGACCTGGCCGAACAGATCGACCTGGGGCGCATCGATGTCGCCCTCGGCATGTTCCAGGACCGCCCGGAACGCTTGCGTTCGCATACCCTGTGGCAGCAGGAAGAAGTGCTGGTGACCGGCAAACACCACCCGACCGCACAGCGCTGCGTGACCCTGCAGGACATGGCGGCCTATTCGCTGGTGGTCATGTCGCTGGGCACCGCCGCCGATGGTGCGCCACCGAGCTATATCCTGGAGCGCGGCCTGTCCCGGCAAACCGACGGCTACGACCGCGCGGCCCTCGAAAACGCCCTGGAAACCCTGGGGTTGCAGCCGCGCCGGCAGGTGCTGATCCCGCATTTCATGGCCATTCCGATGCTGCTGGAAGACAGTGACCTGATGGCGATCGTCCCACGCCCCCTCGCCGCCGTGTTCAGCCGGACCCTGGGCCTGGTGACCCAGGAGTTGCCCTATCACTGCGTGTCGAGGTCGCTGGAACTGATCTGGCACAGCCACAATGATGCAGACCCGGCCCAGCGCTGGCTGCGCTCGCAACTGAGCGCGGTGGCCAGCCGGGTTCAGGAGGCCGCGTCAGCCGCTTGAAGCCGTTCCCGCCGCCGGGTATGGCGCGAGGTGAGGAACAGCACCACCAGCGCCAGCGCGAAAAAGGTCGCGGAACTGGTCGCGCCCACCGACAACGCCTGGCTCAAGGCCAAGCGGGCCTGGGCATCGGCCCCCGCCGCGACGGGCTGCGGCGACAGCCGCGCAACCATGCCGACAATCGCAATGATCACCGCCGTGCCAAGGGAGCCGCCAACCTGGTGGGCGACGTTGACCAGGCCGGACGCGGCCCCGGCATTCTGCGGTTCCACCCCGGCGATCCCGGCGCTGGTCAGCGGCACAAAGGCCGCCCCGCAGCCGATCCCGAGAATGATCAACGGCAGCATCAACCGCGGGAAGTAGTCCACTTCGCTACCCAGCCCGGTGAGCATCAGCATGCCCACCAGCGCCGTGCCCAGGCCGAAGAACAGCATCGTCGAGGCACTGATATGCCGCGCCAGCCACTTCACGCCGTACATCGACATGGCGAACTGGGTGATGGTCAACGCCAGAAACGCTTCACCGGCCTTGAGCGCGCTGTAGCCGAGCACCTCCTGCACGTACTGGATCAGGAAAAAATAGGTGCCGACCATACCGCCCACCAGCAACATCCGGCCGATATAGGCGCCGGAACGCTCGGCGCTGGCGAACAGGTGCAAGGGCATGATCGGTTGCTCGGCCCGACGTTCGATCCAGACAAACAGGGTCAGCAGCACCAGGGCACAGGCCAGGGCGATCAGGGTCGGTGCATCGTCCCATCCCTGGGCACCGGCACGGACAAAGCAGTAGACCAGGGCGCTCATGCCCAGGGTAACCGTCAGCGCGCCGGACAGGTCGAAATGCCCGGTATGTCGCTCGGTTTCCTTCAGATAACGCCAGGCCAGCAGGAACAGGCCGATGCCCACCGGCAGGTTGATAAACATCACCCAGCGCCAGGACAGCATGTCGGTCAATACCCCACCGAGCACCAACCCGACCGCGCCACCGCCGCCGGACACCGCCGTGTAGAAGCTGATCGCCCGCAGCCGCTGGGGACCGGCGGCGAAGTGGGTCATCATCAGGGCCAGGGTCGACGGCGCGAGGAACGCCGCGGCGATGCCCTGCACGCCACGGGCAATCAGCAACTCGTGGGCCGATTGCGCCAGCCCGCCGAGCAGCGAGGCCAGGGTGAAGACCGTGACGGCGACGATAAATACCCGGCGCCGCCCGAGCAGGTCGCCGGAACGCGCACCGAGTAGCATCATCCCGCCAAAGGTCAGGGTGTAGGCGTTCTGTACCCAGGTCAGGTCGGGCAGCGACAGGTCCAGGGCTTTCTGGATATGTGGCAGGGCTGTGTAGAGCACCGTCACGTCGAGCACTATCATCAGTTGGCAGGCCAGGATGATCAGCAACAGAACACCGGTCCCGGGAGTACGAGCGGAAGAAGACGCCATGGATGACAGCCTTATGTGTAGAAGCGCAGGAGAATATCGGGGGCGACGAGAGGGCGGTCCATGTCGATCATTCATCCTTGATCGATGGACTACTATAAAGAGACGACTTTGTACCGACTAGCGGGACAAACCGGGATGCCCCTCGCCAGGAATCGGGATAATCTCCCACCTGTGGGAGCCGCCTGCTGGCGATGGCATCCGCAAGGATGATGCAAGCTTCAAGGGCCTCATCGCTGGCAAGCCAGCGCCTACAAGGGATAGGTGGCCCGTCAGGACCGTGACTGCAACTCCCTCGCATTTGCCCCGAAACCCGCTGTCTGCTAGTGTCGCGCCGGTTTAACGCCTATCGAGATCGCCGCCATGGCCCGCAAAAAAGTTTCCCTGGATTTCGAACAATCCCTTGCTGACCTGCAAACGCTGGTCGAGCGCCTGGAGAACGGCGAGCTGTCATTGGAAGACTCGTTGACCGCTTTCGAACAAGGCATCCGCCTGACGCGCGACTGCCAGGGCGCCCTGGCCCAGGCCGAGCAAAAGGTGCAGATCCTGCTGGAGCGCGATGGCGAGCTGGCCGAAGAACCCTTCGACGCGGAACAGCCAGAATGATCAAAGCCTACCAGGACAGCAGCCAGCAACGGGTCAACGCCGCGCTGGACACGCTGTTCGCCGCCCCGAGCGGCGAACTCGCCCGCCTCTACGAAGCCATGCGCTACAGCGTGATGAACGGCGGCAAGCGTGTCCGCCCCCTGCTCGCCTACGCCGCCTGCGAAGCCCTCGGCGGCAAGCCGGAACAGGCCAATGGCGCGGCCTGCGCGGTGGAACTGATCCACGCCTACTCGCTGGTCCACGACGACCTGCCGGCCATGGACGATGACGACCTGCGTCGCGGCCAGCCGACTACCCACAAGGCCTTCGACGAAGCCTGTGCCATCCTCGCCGGCGACGGTTTGCAAAGCCTGGCCTTCAGCGCCCTGCTCGATCCGCGCCTGAGCAACCTGAGCGCCGAGATCCGCCTGACCATGGTCAGCACCCTGGCCCAGGCCGCCGGCCCCGCCGGCATGGTCGGAGGCCAGGCCATCGACCTCGGCTCGGTGGGCCTCAAGCTCGACCAGAAAGCCCTGGAATACATGCACCGGCACAAGACCGGCGCATTGATCGAGGCCAGTGTCGTCCTCGGCGCCCTCGCCAGCGGCGATGCGCAGAAAGACGAGCTCAAGTCCCTACAGACCTACGCCCAGGCCATCGGCCTGGCATTCCAGGTGCAGGACGACATTCTCGACGTCGAGAGCGATACCGCGACCCTCGGCAAGCGCCAGGGCGCCGATATCGCCCGGGACAAGCCGACCTACCCGGCCCTGCTCGGCCTCGACAACGCCAAGGCCTACGCCCTGGAACTGCGCGACCAGGCGTTGCACACCCTGCGACCGTTTGACGCGGCCGCCGAACCGCTGCGCGAGCTGGCCCGCTATATCGTTGAACGGCGCAGCTGACCTGGCGTTGCCACGGGCCTTTCGCACCCGCGCGGGGCTCTCGTCCGACCCGCCGATGTCACAGCGCGTGGGCAGCGTGCGCTCCATAAGGTAAACTGCCGCCTCTCCATACCTATAACGATTCGCCTGATGCCCACGACGTTCCATGAGATTCCCCGCAAGCGCCCGACCACGCCCCTGCTGGACCGTGCCGATACGCCGGCCGGCCTGCGCCGGTTGGGTGAAGCCGAGCTGGAAACCCTGGCCGATGAGTTGCGCCTGGAATTGCTCTATTCGGTCGGCCAGACCGGTGGGCACTTCGGCGCCGGTCTCGGGGTCATCGAGCTGACCATCGCGTTGCATTACGTGTTCGACACCCCGGATGACCGGCTGGTGTGGGACGTGGGTCATCAGGCGTATCCGCACAAGATCCTGACCGGTCGTCGCGAGCAGATGCATACCCTGCGTCAGAAGGACGGCCTGGCCGCCTTCCCGCGCCGCTCGGAGAGCGAGTACGACACCTTTGGCGTCGGCCACTCCAGCACCTCCATCAGCGCCGCCCTGGGCATGGCCATCGCCGCCCGGCTGCAGAACAGCGACCGCAAGGCCATCGCGGTGATCGGCGATGGAGCCCTGACCGCGGGCATGGCGTTCGAAGCGCTGAACCATGCGCCGGAAGTCGACGCCAACATGCTGGTGATCCTCAACGACAACGATATGTCGATCTCGCGCAATGTCGGCGGCCTGTCGAACTACCTGGCGAAGATTCTTTCCAGCCGCACCTACGCGAGCATGCGCGAGGGCAGCAAGAAAGTGCTCTCGCGCCTGCCCGGCGCCTGGGAAATCGCCCGCCGCACCGAAGAATACGCCAAGGGCATGCTGGTCCCCGGCACCTTGTTCGAAGAGCTGGGCTGGAACTATATCGGCCCTATCGACGGCCACGACCTGCCGACCCTGATCGCCACCCTGCGCAACATGCGTGACCTCAAGGGCCCGCAGTTCCTGCACGTGGTGACCAAGAAGGGCAAGGGCTTCGCCCCGGCGGAGGTAGATCCGATCGGCTATCACGCGATCACCAAGCTCGAACCGCTGGACGCTCCCGCCGCCGCGCCGAAGAAAGCCGGCGGACCAAAGTATTCAGGTGTGTTCGGCGAATGGCTGTGCGACATGGCCGCCGCCGACCCACGGCTGGTGGGCATCACCCCGGCCATGAAGGAAGGCTCCGACCTGGTGGCCTTCAGCGAGCGTTTCCCGCTGCGCTACTTCGACGTGGCGATTGCCGAGCAGCACGCGGTGACCTTTGCCGCCGGCATGGCCTGCGAAGGCGCAAAGCCGGTGGTGGCGATCTACTCCACCTTCCTGCAGCGCGGTTATGACCAGTTGGTGCATGACGTCGCGGTGCAGAACCTCGACGTGCTGTTCGCCATCGATCGTGCCGGCCTGGTGGGCGAAGATGGCCCGACCCACGCCGGCAGTTTCGACCTGTCGTACCTGCGCTGCATCCCCGGCATGCTGGTGATGACCCCGAGCGACGAGAACGAACTGCGCAAGATGCTCAGCACCGGCCACCTGTACAACGGCCCGGCGGCCGTGCGCTACCCACGCGGCAACGGCCCGAACGCGACCATCGAGAAAGACCTGGAACCGATCGAGATCGGCAAGGGCGTGGTTCGCCGCCGGGGCAGCAAGGTCGCCCTGCTGGTGTTCGGCGTGCAACTGGCCGAAGCCCTGGTGGTGGCCGAGAAGCTCGACGCGACCGTGGTCGACATGCGTTTCGTCAAGCCGCTGGATGAAGCCCTGGTGCGCGAGATCGCCGGCAGCCACGAACTGCTGGTGACCATCGAGGAAAACGCCATCATGGGCGGCGCCGGTGCGGCGGTCAGCGAGTTCCTGGCGCGCGACAACCTGCTCAAGCCGATCCTGCACCTGGGCCTGCCGGACACCTACGTGGAACACGCGAAGCCGGCACAGATGCTCGCCGAATGCGGACTGGATGTGGCGGGGATCGAAGCTTCGGTCACTGGGCGCATGCAACTGCTGGGGCTGTAAAAAACTCTCTCCCCTGCGGGAATCGGCTGGCCGGTTCCCGCAAGCGGTCGCATTGCCCGAAATGCCAGCGCGGCGGCCGGGTCTGAGGAAAGTCTGTTCGGGGTGATCTGGACACCGGGACTCTGAATCGGGTGTCTCGATGGCCTGGCAGGGGTCGCTGCGGCTGGCAGCAGAATCGCCAGCCAGCGATGCGTCAGCCGAGTTGACGCGGAATGCGGTAGAGGTAGAACAGCACCACGGTGGACAGCACCAGCAAGACCAGTGGCACCGCCTCCAGGCCGACGAAGACCGCCAGGGTGCCGATCCAGGTCGGCAGTGCAGCCACTACCAGCGCCTTGCGCCGGACATTCGCCAGGGCGATCCAGGCCGCCGGTTCTTCGGGGGTATCCAGGGCAGCCTGGGTGGCGATCAGCGAACGCTTGTAGGCGCCGAAAAACCGCAGGCTGATAAACATCGAAGCCACGCCGGCAATGAAGAACGGCATCGCCAGCACCGGCAACAACGACTCCGACCGGGCGAAAAACCAGTTGGCGACAAACAGCGGCAACACACTCAGCACCAGTTGCTTGTACCAGCCGATCGCCAGTCGACGCTTGACCTGACCACGGGTCACGCCGGATCGGCCTCGCTCTGGTGCTCATTGCCCATCATGTGGCCGAGCTTGCCAGCCTTGGTGGCCAGGTAGAGTTTGTTGTGCGGGTTGTGGCCGGTGTGCAACGGCACGCGCTCGGCGACGGTGATGCCCATGTCGGTCAACGCCTTGACCTTGCGCGGGTTATTGGTCATCAGGCGCAGGGACTGGATGCCCAGGTGTTCGAGCATCGGCAGGCAGATGGCGTAGTCGCGCTGGTCGGCGGCAAAGCCCAGGCGCTCGTTGGCCTCGACCGTGTCGGCACCGCCATCCTGCAATTCGTAGGCACGGATCTTGTTCATCAGGCCGATGCCACGGCCTTCCTGGCGCAGGTACAGCAGGACGCCACGCCCTTCGCGGGCAATTGCCTGCAAGGCGGCTTCCAGTTGCGAACCACAGTCGCAACGCTGGCTGAACAAGGCATCGCCAGTCAGGCATTCGGAGTGCACGCGGCCAAGAACCGGTGCACCATCAGCCACATCCCCGAGCGTCAGCACGACGTGTTCACGACCGGTGGCTTCTTCGAGAAAGCCGTTCATGGTGAAGGTCGCAAAAGGGGTGGGCAGTTTGGAAGCGGCGACGAAAACGACGGGCACCGTGTGCTCCTGATCAGTATGAGGACTGGAAATTCGCAGAGGTCGCATTGTAACAGGAGGTTCCTACAGACGCTTAGGCCGAATTATCCATGATAACTATCAATAAGTTTGATTGGTTGCCGCCGGGGCGCTGCCGGTTTCGAACGGATAAGGTTGTTTCCAGCGCTCGAACAGATGGCGCAACCGATCGCCCTTGACCAGCTCATCCATCCGCTGGTCATACAGGGCCAGCAACGCCCGTCCCCGCTCGCTGTCGGAAAAACCGAGGTACAGCGGCAGTTCCAGCAGATGGGTACGCCGGAAGACCGTGGGGTCCGGGGCCTGGCCGAGGACATAGTCGACCTCGGCCACGGCGTCGATGTAGTAGTCGGCACGACTGTGCTGCAGCATCGAGAGGATGCCGTCGCGACGGCGGACCTCGTTGAAGTGGCGCACATTGGGCAGGTAGTCCTGGTACTTGTAGCCGCGCACCCAGGCCAGGCGATAGGCACCCAGGGTTTCCAGGCTGGGGGCCGGGTTGCTGGCCAACCCCAGGGCGTAGATATGGTCGGTATCGAAGTTCCAGCGCGGGTACAGGGCGTCGCTGATTTCCTTGCTGTAGGAGCCGACCCAGGCATCCGCCTCGCCGCGCTCCACCAGGCCGACCGAGCGGATGTAGGGTTCGCTGCGGATCTCGACCTTGACGCCCCGGGGCTCGAATATCTCCCGCAGCACATCCCAGGCCAGCCCGCTGCCATCGGCATTGGTGTAGTCGATCCACTCCTCGCTGACCAGGCGGATCTGCGCGGGCAGGCCCGGGTTCTCAGCGGCCCAGGCCAGCGGACAGAGCAACAGCGATAACAGCAGCCCCCACAAGCGACAGCCAGACATACCCAATCCCTCAGGTAAGGAAATGCACCAATCCCTGCATGGCCAGCCAGGCGAACACCCCGGCCAGCACGTCATCCAGCATGATCCCCACGCCGCCATGCACATGCCGGTCGATCCAGCGGATCGGCCACGGCTTGAGGATGTCGAAGAAGCGGAACATCAGGAACCCCGCCAACAGCCAGTACCAGCCTTCCGGCACCAGCCAGAGGGTGATCCACATGCCGACCATTTCGTCCCAGACGATGCCTTCGTGGTCATGCACCCGCAGATCGTCGGCCACCTTGCCGCACAGCCAGAAGCCGAACAGCATGGTGATGCCGAGCATCAGCCAGTAACCCCAGTCCGGCAACATCTGCCATAACGGGATAAAGGGTAGCGCAACCAGCGACCCCCAGGTGCCCGGGGCCTTGGGCAAGGTGCCGGAGCCGAAGCCGAAGGCGAGGAAATGCCAGGGATTGCGCCACACCGACGGTGGCACGAATTCAGCGGGGACCTGTTTGGGATGATCTGTCACGGTGTCTCCGGAAAATGTTGGTAGCCCCGGATCTGCGGGGTGATGTCCTGGCCGTCGGCATCCAGCAGTGCCACGCCCTGTCCGGCGACCACCTGCCCGACCACCCGCACCGAAGGATGGTTGAGCAACAGTCCGGGCAGCTCAGCCGGTGGCAGGGTGAATGCCAGCACGTAGTCGTCACCGCCACTCAGCGCTGCATCCCCGGCTGAAGTCTGGCCGAGAAACGCCAGCAATGCCGGGGACAGTGGCAGCTTTTCGCGCTCGATCAGCAGACGCACGCCGGACACGCTCGCGATATGCCCGCAATCGGCCAGCAGTCCATCGGAAATATCCAGCGCCGAGTTCGCCTTGCCGCGCAAGGCCAGGCCCAGGGCGAACTGCGGCCGAGGCGACCAGTAGTGGGCCAGCAGCGGTTCGGCAATTGCCGGCGCGGCCGTGCGCTGGCCCAGCACCAACGGCAAGGCGCCTGCCGCATTGCCCAGTTCGCCACCCACGCACAGCAGGTCGCCAACCTGCGCACCGCCGCGAGTCAGTGCCTGCCCGACCGGCACCCGGCCAAACACCGTCAGTGTCACGCTCAGGGGGCCGCGCGTGGTATCACCCCCCACCAGCCGCAGGGCACAGTGCTGCGCCATCTGGTTCAACCCTTGGGCGAACGCCTGCAACCAGCCCGCTTCGTTATGCGCCAGGGTCAGGGCAAGGGTAAAGGCAATGGGCGTGGCGCCCATGGCGGCCAGGTCACTGGCGGCGACGGCCAGAGCGCGCTGTCCGAGCAGGAAAGGATCGCAGGGGTCGGAGAAATGCACCCCGGCCACCAGGGTATCGGTGGAAACCGCCAGCTGTTCCCCGGGAGGAACACTGAGCAGGGCGCAGTCGTCGCCGATCCCCAGGTCAACGCCTTCGCCGGCCTGCGCACAGGGCGCGGCGGCAAAGAAGTTGCGGATCAGCTCGAACTCACCCATGGGAAGTGCAAGCGCCGGTCAGCGCTTGAACGCCTTCACTTCGGCTTCGCGCAGGTTCGGTGCCAGCTTGTCGAGCACACCGTTGACGAACTTGTGACCGTCGGTGGAACCGTAGACCTTGGCCAGTTCGATCCCTTCGTTGATCACCACGCGGTACGGTACGTCGACGCGCTTGAGCAGTTCCCAGGTGGACAGGCGCAGGACCGCCAGCTCGACCGGGTCCAGTTCGTCGATCTCGATGTCCAGGCATGGCTTGAGCGCGGTGTCGATCTCGCTTTTGAACTGCGGCACGCCGTGGAGGATTTCACGGAAGTAGGCGCCGTCGACATCGCTGAAGTCGTTATCGACCCGGAACTGCGCTTCGATTTCGTTCAGCGACTGCTTGGCCATGTGCCATTGGTAGAGTGCCTGGGTCGCGAGCTGACGGGCTTCGCGACGCTTGGCGCTCTTGGACGGCTTGCCGCTGCCTTCAGGCTTCGGATCGCGCGGGTTGAAACGATCGCTTTCGTCGCTAATCACACCGCCTCCAACTGCGACAGCAGGCTGACCATTTCCAGGGCGGACAGGGCAGCTTCGGCACCTTTGTTGCCGGCCTTGGTGCCGGAACGCTCGATGGCCTGCTCGATGGAGTCAACGGTCAGTACGCCGAAGGCTACCGGCACGCCAAACTCCATGGACACCTGGGCCAGGCCCTTGGTGCACTCGCCGGCGACGTATTCGAAGTGCGGGGTACCGCCACGAATGACCGCACCGAGGGCGATGATTGCCGAGAAATCGCCTTTCTGGGCGACTTTCTGCGCGACCAGCGGGATTTCGAAGGCGCCAGGCGCGCGGATGAGGGTGATGTCGCTTTCGCTCACACCGTGACGAACCAGGGCGTCAACGGCACCGCTCACCAGGCTTTCGACGACGAAGCTGTTGAAGCGGCCGACCACCAGGGCATAGCGGCCTTTAGGGGCGATGAAGGTACCTTCGATGGTCTTCAGGGTCATTCGACAAATCTCTTAAAGAGCCGGGACGCGTCAAGTACGCGCCCCTCAGTGATATTTGAACCGCGAATCAAGGCCGGCACCCGCCAGCCTTTTATTCGGAGGGCACGTATTCTACTACTTCCAGGTCGAAACCGGATATCGCATTGAACTTCATCGGCGCGCTCATCAGGCGCATCTTGCGCACACCGAGGTCGCGCAGGATCTGCGAACCGGCACCGACAATGCTGTAGGTGGTCGGTTTTTTCGCCGGCGCGTGGTCGGCGGTTTCACGGATATGCGCCAGCAGCACGTCGCCATCCAGCGGATGCCCGAGCAGCAGCACCACCCCGCTGCCCGCCTCGGCCACCGCGGCCATGGCGGCCCGCAGGCTCCAGCGACCCGGTTGCTTGACCATCAGCAGGTCGCGCAGCGGGTCCATGTTGTGCACGCGAACCAGGGTCGGCTCTTCGGCGCAGACATTGCCCAGGGTCAGGGCCATGTGCACGTCGCCTTCGACCGAATCACGATAGGTCACCAGGGTGAAATGACCCAGTTCGCTGTCCAGCGGCTGCTCGGCAATCCGCTGAACGGTACGTTCGTGGATCATCCGGTAGTGGATCAGGTCGGCGATGGTGCCGATCTTGATGTTGTGTTCGGCGGCAAAAGTCTCGAGTTCGGCACGACGGGACATGGTGCCATCGTCGTTCATCACTTCGCAGATCACCCCGCTCGGTTCGAAACCGGCCATGCGCGCCAGGTCGCAGGCAGCCTCGGTGTGGCCGGCGCGGGCCAGGGTGCCGCCGGGCTGGGCCATCAGCGGGAAGATGTGGCCGGGGCTGACGATGTCTTCGGCCTTGGCATCCCTGGCGGCCGCCGCTTGCACGGTGCGCGCGCGGTCGGCGGCGGAGATGCCGGTGGTGACGCCTTCGGTGGCCTCGATCGAGACGGTGAACTTGGTGCCGAAACCGGAACCGTTGCGCGGCGCCATCAGCGGCAGCTTGAGCAGCTCGCAACGCTCGCGGCTCATCGGCATGCAGATCAGGCCGCGGGCGTGCTTGGCCATGAAGTTGATGTGCTCGGCCTTGCAGCATTCGGCGGCCATGATCAGGTCGCCTTCGTTCTCGCGGTCTTCGTCATCCATGAGGATGACCATCTTGCCCTGGCGAATGTCTTCGACCAGCTCTTCAATCGTGTTGAGCGCCACGCGGCACCCCCTTCTTTCAAGACTTGAGGTAGCCGTTGGCGGCCAGGAAACTTTCGGTGATGCCACCGCTCGACGGCTCGGCAGCCTTGTCGCCCAGCAGCAGGCGCTCCAGGTAACGGGCCAGCAGGTCGACTTCGAGGTTGACCTGACGACCGGGGCGGTAGTCGGCCATGATGGTTTCGGCCAGGGTGTGCGGGACGATGGTCAGCTCGAACTCGGCGCCATTCACCGCGTTGACCGTCAGGCTGGTGCCGTCGACGGTGATCGAACCCTTGTGGGCGATGTACTTGGCCAGGTCTTTCGGCGCACGGATGCGGAACTGGATGGCCCGGGCGTTTTCTTCACGGGCCACGACTTCGCCGACACCGTCGACGTGACCGCTGACCAGGTGACCGCCGAGACGGGTGGTCGGGGTCAGGGCCTTTTCCAGGTTGACCCGGCTGCCGGCCTTCAATTCGTTGAACGCGGTGCAGTCCAAGGTTTCGCGGCTGACGTCAGCCCAGAAACCGTCGCCCGGAAGCTCCACGGCGGTCAGGCACACGCCGTTGACCGCGATGCTGTCGCCGAGCTTGACGTCGCCAAGGTCGAGCTTGCCGGTTTCTACATAGACCCGCACGTCGCCGCCTTTTGGGCTCAGCGCACGGATACTGCCGATGGATTCGATAATGCCGGTAAACATGAAATCCTCCTCGAGAACGAGCCAGCGCAGGGCGCAAGCCGCAAATTATACGCCGGGTGCCGGGTCAGGTATCGCGGTGACTCGCCAGTCATCGCCCACCGCGCGCATTTCAGTGATTTTCAGCCGTGGCGCCTCGCTCATCCGCTCCAGCGGCCAGTCCAGCAACGGACGCGCGCTGGAGCCGAGGAACCTGCCGGCGACAAAGATCTGGTATTCGTCCACCAGGCCTTGTCGGGCAAAGGCCCCGGCCAGGCGTGGACCGGCTTCGACCAGCAGTTCGTTGACGCCACGGGCCGCCAGCAGGCCGAGCAACTGGCGCAGGTCGACCTGGCCGTCGCTGCCCGGCACGCTCAGGACTTCATGCCCGGCGGCCTGGTAGTCGGCGCCGACGGTCGTTGCGCAGGTCACCACCAGTGCCGGACCGGCCAGGAAGAAGGCCGCATCCAGCGGCACCCGCAGGCGCCCGTCGATCAGCACCCGCAACGGCGGCCGGCGTTCGGCCAGGGCCGTGAGTTCGGGGTCCAGGCCCAGTTCGGCGGGGCGCACGGTCAGCCGGGCCTTGTCGGCCAGCACCGTATCGGCGCCGGTAAGCACCACGCTGGACTGGGCCCGCAGCCGCTGCACCGCGGAACGCGCGGCGGGACCGGTGATCCACTGGCTTTCACCACTGGCCATGGCGGTGCGGCCGTCGAGGCTCATCGCCAGCTTGACCCGCACGAACGGCAGGCCATGTTCCATGCGCTTGAGGAAACCCTGGTTGATCGCCCGCGCTTCACCTTCGAGCACGCCGCTGTGCACCGCGATCCCGGCGTCGGCCAGGCGCTTGAGGCCGCGCCCGGCGACTTCCGGATTCGGGTCCTGCATGGCCGCGACCACCCGGCCCACGCCGGCCTTGACCAGCGCATCGGCGCACGGCGGCGTACGCCCGAAGTGGCTGCACGGCTCCAGCGTCACGTAGGCCGTCGCACCACGGGCGTTTTCGCCCGCCTCGCGCAAGGCATGCACTTCGGCATGAGGCTCACCGGCACGCACATGCCAGCCTTCGCCGACCACCACGCCGTCGCGCACGATCACGCAACCGACCCGCGGGTTCGGGTGCGTCGAGTAGCGCCCCTTGCGGGCCAGCTCCAGGGCACGGGCCATGTAGTGGGCGTCGAGCACCGCCTGTTCGCTGGAAAGACTCATTCCTTGGCGGGCTCCCGGGCGAGGCGGTCGATCTCTTCACGGAACTCGTTGAGGTCCTGGAAGCGACGATAGACCGAGGCGAAACGGATGTAGGCGACTTCGTCGAGTTTCTGCAACTCGGCCATCACCAGTTCGCCGACGATCAGCGACTTGATCTCGCGCTCGCCGGTCGCCCGCAGCTTGTGCTTGATGTGCACCAGCGCGGCTTCCAGGCGCTCGACACTCACCGGGCGCTTTTCCAGGGCCCGCTGCATACCGGCGCGGAGTTTTTCTTCGTCGAAGGGCTGGCGACTGCCGTCCTGCTTGATCAGGCGCGGCAAAACCAGTTCAGCGGTTTCAAAGGTGGTGAAACGCTCACCGCAGGCCAGGCATTCACGCCGGCGGCGCACCTGTTCGCCCTCGGCGACCAGACGCGAGTCGATGACTTTGGTGTCGTTGGCACCGCAGAAGGGACAGTGCATGGTGGCAGGCAACAAAAAATGGGAGGGCCATGGTAGCGCATCCCCGTGGCAAGACAAGCCATAGGGTTTGCGGTATACAGTCGGCAGACTAACGTTATCCCATCAGAACCGCCGTTTTCTGCCTCAGTTGGAGCTGTAGATGTCAGTACGACCGCTTGTTTTGCTCAGTCTCGCCGGCCTGCTTGTCGCTTGCGGCAGCGCCCCCAAGCCCGTGCCGGCACCCGTCCCCCAGGTCCAGACGCAAAAACCGGTCAGCCCCTACGAAGAACTCGGCCCGCTGCCGGCGTTCCAGCGTGAACTGAGCGGCACCCTGCTCGGCGTGCCGGCCAATGCCGAGGTCGAGCTGGCCCTGCTGGTGATCGATGAGCGTGGTCGTCCGCAACAATTGCTGGCCAGCAGCAAGATCAATGGCACCGGCCAGGCGCTGCCGTTCCGCCTGCGCTTCAATCCGGAGGTGTTTCCGCCGAACAGCCGCGTCGAACTGCGCGGCCGGGCCAGCCAGTCCGGGCAACTGATCCTGCACCTGCCCTCCGTATCGGTGACCCAGCCGACCACCCAGGCCATGGGCCAACTGCAATTCGTCGGCGCACCATGAATCCACCGCTCGACCTGCAACAGTCACTGAGCGGGCTGCTGGGGGATGCGCGACTGGTGGCCTGCCCTCTGCCGCAGACCGATCTGCAGTTGTGGCTGATCGACGCCGGGAACATGGACCGCGCCTTCACCTCGGAAGAGACCCTGCGGATCCTCCACGAGCCACCTTACTGGAGTTTCTGCTGGGCCAGTGGCCTGGCCCTGGCCCGCTACCTGGCTGAACGCCCCCACTGGGTGGCCGGCAAGCGGGTGCTGGATTTCGGTGCCGGCTCCGGCGTGGCGGCGATTGCCGCGGCCAGGGCCGGGGCACTGGAAGTGGTGGCCTGCGACCTCGATCCGCTGGCGCTGGCCGCGTGCCGGGCGAATGCCACGCTCAATGGCGTGGAGCTGAGTTATTCCGCGGACTTTTTCGCCGAGAGCGACCGCTTCGACCTGATCCTGGTCGCCGACGTCCTCTATGACCGGGAAAACCTGCCACTGCTGGATCAGTTCCTCAGCCGTGGCCGCGAAACGCTGGTGGCCGACTCACGGGTACGGGACTTCCATCACCCGTTGTACCGGCGCCTGGAAATGCTCGAAGCCCTGACCCTGCCGGACCTGATGGAGCCGCATGAGTTTCGCCAGGTCAGCCTGTACCACGCCAGCCGGCCCTGAGGCGCAACCGCCGCTTTCGGCCAACCCGCCCCAGGCCTTATAGTTGCACCATTCCACGCTCTTCGAGATTCCCGATGACTCAGGACACGCCCTACATCTTCGACGCCACCGCCCTGAACTTCGACCAGGCGGTGATCCAGAACTCGTTCCACAAACCGGTGCTGGTGGATTTCTGGGCCGAATGGTGTGCGCCCTGCAAGGCGCTGATGCCGATGCTGCAACAGATCGCCGAGAGCTATCAGGGCGAACTGCTGCTGGCCAAGGTCGACTGTGACGCCGAGCAGGACATCGTCGCCCGCTTCGGTATCCGCAGCCTGCCGACCGTGGTGCTGTTCAAGGACGGCCAGCCGGTGGACGGCTTCGCCGGGGCTCAGCCGGAGTCGGCGGTACGCGCCATGCTCGAACCCCATGTACAGATGCCGCCGCCGGCCGCAGCCGATCCGTTCGAACAGGCCCAGGCGCTGTTCGCCGAAGGCCGGATCGCCGACGCCGAAGCGGTCCTGGTGACGCTGCTGGGCGAAGACAACAGCAACGCCAAGGCGCTGATCCTGTATGCCCGCTGCCTCGCCGAACGGGGTGAGCTGGGCGAAGCGCAAAGCGTGCTCGAGGCGGTCAAGGGCGACGAACACAAGGCCGCCCTGGCCGGCGCCAAGGCCCAGCTGACGTTCCTGCGCCAGGCCGCCGACCTGCCGGATGCCGCCGAGTTGAAAGCCCGCCTGGCGCAGGATCCGCAAGACGACGAGGCGGTCTACCAACTGGCGATCCAGCAACTGGCCCGCCAGCAGTACGACGCCGCGCTGGATGCCCTGCTCAAGCTGTTCACCCGCAACCGCGGTTACAGCGAAGGCCTGCCCCACAAGACCCTGTTGCAAGTGTTCGACCTGCTGGGCAACGACCATCCGCTGGTGACCACCTACCGGCGCAAGTTGTTCGCGGCGTTGTACTAGGCTCTGTACGAAAACGGTCTGCGCGGCGATGCAGGCGCCGCGGTGCATCCGTCAGACCGCGTTATCGTTCATCGCCAGCAAGCCGGCTCCTGCAGGATCCCTGTCGTATGCAGGCGAGACAAGGTCCGTGCCCGCCGGTCAAACCCCGACCCAGCTGTAGAGCGGTGAATCAGCGCCGCTCAGCACTTTGACCTCGGCGCAATGACGCAGGCGCACCAGCAGCCGCTTGGCGGCCGCGGTGCTGCCCGTCAAGCCTTCCAGTTGCTCCAGCAACTCCGGTCCGCTGATCTGCCCGGCCTGACGCACCAGATCCCTGGTCAACTGCCAGAGCGCATCGTCCTGGCTCACCGGCCTGGCCGCCACCACCGGCTCCTGCGGCGTCTCCACCTGCAACTGCGCGCCAAGCCGGGCCCAATCGCCGTCATCCAACTCCACTGTCAAATCCACCGGCCACTCACCGATGGTTCCGCGAATCCGCACCATAAAACCGTCCTCGATACCCTTGACCGAATAGTCCTGCGCGCATGCTCCCATGGGTCAGCCGGATCGCCAAGCGAGTGGCCGCAAGCGCGATAAATTGTTATAAGATCACATAACAAAACACCCTCTCGTCGTTTCCGGAGAAACGCTATGCGCCGCCTGCTTCTCGCCCTGCCTTTTGCCTTGCTGCCCCTGGTCGCCGCCCAGGCCCATGAAAAAGAACATGGCAGCCTCGGCGCCCACGAACATGGTGTCGGCCGCTTGAACGCAGCCCTCGACGCACAGACCCTGGAGCTGGAACTGCAAAGCCCGGCGATGAACCTCGTGGGCTTCGAGCACGCGGCCACCAGCGACGCCGACAAGGCCAGGGTCGCCGCCGTGCGCGCCCTGCTCGACAAGCCGCTGGCGCTGTTCAACCTGCCCAGGGAGGCCGGTTGCGTGGTCGCCAACCAGGAACTGGAAAGTCCGCTGTTCGGTGATCCGGCCCCGGAAGACGCCGACCACGATGACGATGACGACGATCACGCCAAGGGCACCGACGAGCACGAACATCATCACGACCACAGCGAAATCCACGCCCACTACCAGTTCACCTGCAGCACCCCGCAAGCCCTCAAGCAGCTCGACCTGACCCAGGTCTTCAAGACCTTCCCCGCGACCCAGAAAATTCAGGTACAACTCATCTCGCCAAGCGGCCAGCAGGGCGTGGATGCGACGCCGAAGGCCGCCACCCTGAAGTTCTGACATCCATGAATCCTGTGGGAGCGGGCTTGCCCGCGAAGAAGGTGACCCGGTTCCCGTGTGATACCGCATGACCACGCTTCGCGGACAAGCCCGCTTCCACAGGGGTATGCCCCACATGAATCGGCTCCCATGACCCAAGCACTTATCGAACTGTCCGACCTGGGCTTCAACTGGCCCGGTCACCCGCAGTTGCTGGACATTCCCGCGTTCCGCCTGGAGCCCGGCGAGACCCTGTTTCTCAAGGGCCCCAGCGGCAGCGGCAAGACCACCCTGCTCGGCCTGCTGGGCGGCGTGCAGAAGCCCAGCCGGGGTAGCATCCGCCTGCTCGGCCAGGAACTGACCGAACTCGGAGCAGGCGCCCGCGACCGCTTTCGCGTCGATCACACCGGCTACATTTTCCAGCAGTTCAACCTGCTGCCGTTTCTCTCTGTGCGCGAGAACGTCGAACTGCCCTGCCATTTTTCCAAACTGCGCGCCAGCCGCGCCAGCCAACGCCACGGCAGCATCGACCAGGCCGCGGCAACCCTGCTCGCTCACCTCGGCCTGAAGGACCCGGCATTGCTGGAACGACGTGCCGACTCCCTGTCCATCGGCCAGCAACAACGGGTCGCCGCCGCCCGCGCACTGATCGGCCAGCCGGAACTGGTGATCGCCGACGAGCCGACCTCGGCCCTCGACTACGACGCCCGCGAAGCCTTTATCCGTCTGTTGTTCGCCGAGTGCCGGGAAGCCGGTTCCAGCCTGCTGTTCGTCAGCCATGACCAGAGCCTGGCACCGCTGTTCGATCGTCACCTGTCCCTGGCCGAACTGAATCGCGCGGCCGCGCCCGCGGAGGTTTGAGATGTATCTGTTACGACTGGCCCTGGCCAGCCTGGCAAACCGCCGCTTTACCGCCATTCTCACGGCCTTTGCCATCGCCCTTTCGGTCTGTCTGCTGCTGGCCGTGGAACGCGTGCGCACCGAAGCCCGCGCCAGCTTCGCCAGCACCATCAGCGGCACCGACCTGATCGTCGGCGCCCGCTCGGGCTCGGTGAACCTGCTGCTGTATTCGGTGTTCCGCATCGGCAACGCCACCAACAACATCCGCTGGGACAGCTACGAGCATTTCGCCAGCAATCCGCAGGTGAAATGGGCCATCCCGATCTCCCTCGGCGACTCCCATCGCGGCTATCGGGTGATGGGCACCAACGAGTCCTATTTCGAGCATTATCAGTACGGTCACCAGCAGAGCCTGGAACTGGCCACCGGCCGCGCCTTCGCCAGCGATCCGTTCGAAGTGGTGCTCGGCGCCGAAGTCGCCGACGCCCTGCACTACAAGCTCGGCGACAAGCTGGTGCTGGCCCATGGCGTCGCGGCCATCAGCCTGGTCAAGCACGATGACAAGCCGTTCACCGTGGTCGGCATTCTCAAGCGTACCGGGACGCCGGTGGACCGCACGCTGCATATCAGCCTCGGCGGCATGGAAGCGATCCACATCGACTGGCACAACGGCGTACCGGCCCGCGGCGCCGGGCGGATCAGCGCCGACCAGGCGCGCAACATGGACCTCACGCCCCAGGCGATCACAGCCTTCATGCTCGGCCTCAAGAGCAAGATCGCGACCTTCGCCGTACAGCGCGAGATCAACGAGTTCCGGGGCGAGCCGATGCTGGCGATCCTGCCGGGCGTGGCCTTGCAGGAACTCTGGAGCCTGATGGGCACGGCGGAAAAGGCCTTGTTCGTGGTCTCGCTGTTCGTGGTGCTGACCGGCTTGATCGGCATGCTCACGGCGATCCTCACCAGCCTCAACGAGCGCCGCCGGGAGATGGCGATCCTGCGTTCGGTGGGCGCGCGGCCTTGGCATATCGCCAGCCTGCTGGTGCTGGAAGCCTTTGCCCTGGCGTTGTCCGGGGTGGTCGCCGGGGTGGGCCTGCTGTATCTGTGCATCGCCCTGGCCCAGGGTTATGTGCAGTCGAACTACGGGCTGTACCTGCCGCTGTCCTGGCCAAGCGAATATGAATGGACGCTGCTCGGCGGTATCCTCGTCGCCGCCCTGTTGATGGGTAGCGTGCCGGCCTGGCGCGCCTATCGACAATCCCTGGCCGATGGCCTGTCCATCCGTTTATGAGTGTCTGTGCGATGAAAAAGCCTGTGTTGTCCCACCTGCTGCTGGCGCTGCTGTTGCTCGCGCCCCTGCCGTCATGGGCCAAGGACGAGCCGCGGGAGCTGGCCTGGCAGGAGATGATTCCGCCGGACGCACCGCCGGAAGTCCCGGATATGCGCCCGCTGCATGACCTGTCGCAGTTGGGCAACATGGACCCCGAGGCCGCCCCTGCAGCCAGGCAGGACCTGCCGAATGCCCCGGTGGTCAAGGCCCTCGATGGTCAGCATGTGCGCCTGCCGGGTTATATCGTGCCGCTGGAAGTGAGTGAGGAAGGCCGCACCACCGAGTTCCTGCTGGTGCCGTATTTCGGCGCCTGCATCCATGTGCCGCCACCGCCGTCGAACCAGATCGTGCATGTGACCAGCGAGCTGGGGGTCAAGCTCGACGAGCTGTACCAGCCGTACTGGATCGAGGGCGAACTGCAGGTCAAGCCGAGCACCAGCGAGCTGGCGGATGCCGGCTATAGCATGGAGGCGCAGAAGATCTACGTGTACGAGTTGCCGGAATAAGGCAACTCGCCTTTCATTGAGCTGAGTCAAAGACCGGATCAGCTCGCTCTTTACCATTGGCTCCAGTGAATTCGAAACGTCCTCTGGAGCCTTCCATGCACAAGTCCCTGCTCAGCGCGTCCCTCGTCGCGCTCGCCCTCGCCGCCCCGCTCGCCCATGCCCACGATGCCGGTGACATCATCGTTCGCGCCGGGGCGATCACGGTCAATCCGAAAGCCGACAGTTCCAGCGTCAAGGTCGACCGCGGCCCGCTGGCCGGCGCCGACCTCGGCGGCAAGGCGACCATGAGCAGCGACACCCAGCTGGGCCTGAACTTCGCCTACATGCTCACCGATCACGTCGGCCTCGAACTGCTGGCCGCCACCCCGTTCGAACACGACGTGAAACTCAAGAACACCGCCCTCGGCGCCGCCAACGGCAAGCTCGGCACCCTCAAGCACCTGCCACCGACCCTGAGCGTGGTGTACTACCCGCTCGACAACAAGTCGGCATTCCAGCCCTATGTCGGTGCAGGCATCAACTACACCTGGATCTACGACGAGCACGTCGGCAGCGAAGCCAATGCCGCCGGCTTCGACAATTTCCGCGCGAAGAATTCCTGGGGCGTGGCCTGGCAGGTCGGTGCCGACTACATGCTCACCGACAACGTGATGATCAACGCCCAGGTCCGCTACATCGACATCGACACCACCGCCTACGTGGACAACAATGCCGTGGCCGGCGGCACCCGTGCCAAGGTCAATGTCGACGTGGACCCGATGGTCTACATGGTCGGCCTGGGCTACAAGTTCTAAGCCCACCCCCGAATGAAAAAAGGCGCCTCGAAAGGCGCCTTTTTCATTACCCGCGCCAGCTCTCAGTGCCCCAGCAACCGCGCCAGTCCCACGCTCATCGGCGTCGGCTCGGGGAAGGCGAAGCGCTCCAGCAGGCGCCGGTTGTTCGCCCGGGAATGGCGGATATCGCCGGAGCGGGCCGGGGCGAATGTCACCGGCGGCAAGGGACCGACGACTTCACCCAGGGCCTGCAGCATCTGGTTGAGGGTGGTGGAGCGGTTCAGGCCGACGTTGATCGCGCCCTCCTGCACCTGCGGCGCCTCGAGCGCCTGCACCAGGACCTGCACCAGGTCGCCGACATAGATGAAGTCGCGGGTCTGCTCGCCATCGCCGAACACGGTGATCGGCAGACCTTTCTCGGCGCGCTCGCTGAAGATGCTGATGACCCCGGAATACGGCGAGGACGGATCCTGGCGCGGCCCGAAGACATTGAAGAAACGGAAGATCACCGGTTCCAGGCCATGCTGGCGGCGGTAGAAGTCGAAGTAGTATTCGCTGGCCAGCTTGTCCGAGGCATAGGGCGTCAGCGGCGCCTTGGGCGTGTCCTCGTCGATCGACTCACCTTCGCCGTTGTTGCCGTAGACCGCTGCGCTGGAGGCGAAGATCACCCGCTTCACGCCGGCCTCGCGCATGGCTTCGCAGACATTCAGGCTGCCGATGAAATTGCTCTGGTGCGTGCGCACCGGATCGTCCACCGAGGCTTGCACCGACGCCACCGCTGCCAGGTGCACCACCGCCTGGCAACCGAGCATCGCCCGGGCGACCAGCGCGGCATCGGCCACATCACCCTCGATCAGCTCGACCCGCGGGTCGTCCAGGGCCAGGTTGCCGCGCTTGCCGGTAGACAGGTCGTCCAGCACGCGGATCGAGTAACCCTTGGCCAGCAGCCGCTCGGCAAGGTTGGAACCGATGAAGCCGGCCCCGCCGGTGATCAGAATCGGCGCATCAGCCATGACGATAGAACCTGTCCAGTAAAGCCGGCAGTCCGGCGCGCCAGGCGCGGGGCTTGATGCCGAAGGTGTGAAGGATTTTCTTGCAGGCCAGTACCGCATGCTGCGGCTCTTCGGCGGCATCCGGGCGCGCCGCGTGGGCCTGGGCGGTCGGTGCCTCGATCGCCAGCGCATGGAAATTGCGGGCTTCGCCGAGGATCGCCTGCCCCAGTGACAGCGGCGTGGTCGCCTCATGGCCGGCATAGTGATAGGTGCCCCACAACGGCGCCGCGCAATCGAGCTGCTTGAGCACCGAGATGATCACCCGCGCCGCGTCGTCCACCGGCGTCGGGTTGCCGCGCCGGTCATCGGCCATCAGCAATTCTTCGGGGCGCTCGGCGCGGGCGAGGAAACGCCCCAGCGCGCCGTCGATGCTGTCGTCCAGCAGCCAGCCGAAACGCAGCAGCACATGTTGCGGGCAGGTCGCGCGCACGCTCTGCTCGATACGCCACAGCGCCTGGCCGCGCAGGCCGAGGGGAACCGGTTCGTCTTTTTCGCTGTAGGCGGTCGCCCGCGAACCGTCGAACACCCGGTAGCTGGAGGGCTGCACCAGGACGATATTGTGATGCTGGCACAGTTCGGCCAGGCGCTCGACTGCGGATTCCTGGCTGGACAGGCGGGTTTCGCTCACCGCCTCCGCCTGGAACCAGTCGAAATAGTAAGCAAGGTTGATCAACGCATCGGGACGGGTGTCGTCGAGCAGTTGCGTCAGGCTCGCGGCATCCCAGCCGTCTTGCGGCGGGCGGGGGGCGAGGAAACCGATGTCTTCCTCTGCTCCCAGGCGAATCAGCGCCTGCCCGAGGGCATTCCCGCCGCCCAACAACATAAGGCGCATTCGCATAGATTCAGCAGGCCCAGGTCTGTTCAGAACGATGGAGGTTGGCGGCAAAACCGAGGTTTTCCCGTTGGCAATAACCACAATCGTTGCATTTTGCGGGTTTCGGATGCAACCGTCACGGGGAAAGTGCCTTGCGGTCCCCACAGCCTTGCACTTTATCCGCATCGCCCGCATAAAGTAGGGTATGAACCTTCCCGAACCAGCCCCCGGCGCTCTGGCGGCGTTCCATCCGGCCGTCAGTGCCTGGTTTCGCAGGACCTTCCCGGACGTCACCGCCGCCCAGGCGCGTGCCTGGCCGTTGATCCGCCAGCGCCGCTCGACGCTGATCGCCGCGCCCACCGGCTCCGGCAAGACCCTCACGGCCTTTCTCGCAGTCATCGATGAGCTGGTGCGACAGGGCCTGGACCAGGGCGGCAAGCTGCCGGACGAAACCTTCGTCGTCTATGTCTCGCCGCTCAAGGCGCTGTCCAACGATATCCGCATCAACCTGCAGGAACCGCTGGCCGGCATCACCGCCGAGCTCGAACAGCAGGGCCTGCCGCCCTTGCAGATCAGCACCGCGGTGCGGACCGGCGATACACCGCAGAAAGACCGCACGCAGATGCGCAAGAGCGCACCGCATATCCTGGTCACCACCCCGGAATCGCTGTACGTGCTGCTCGGCTCCGACTCCGGGCGGCGCATGCTCGCCACCACCCGCACGGTGATCGTCGACGAAATCCACGCCATCGCCGCCAGCAAGCGCGGCAGCCACCTGGCCCTGAGCCTCGAACGCCTGCAGGCGCTGTGCCGCGAGCCGTTGTTGCGCATCGGCCTGTCCGCCACGCAAAAGCCCATCGACGCGGTGTCGCGTTTTCTCGCGGGCAACGAACGTCCCTGCGAGATCATCGATATCGGCCATGCCCGCCCAAGGGACCTGGGCATCGAAGTGCCGCCGGTGCCGTTGGGCCCGGTGATGGCGAATGACGTCTGGGAGCTGGTCTACGAACGACTCGCCGAACTGGCCCGGGAACATCGCACCACCCTGGTGTTCGTCAACACCCGGCGCCTGGCCGAACGACTGGCCCGCCACGTGAGCGAGCGCCTGGGCAAGGCAGCGGTCGCCGCCCACCACGGCAGTCTCGCCAAGGAGCAGCGCCTGGAGGCCGAGCAACGGCTCAAGCGCGGTGAGTTGCAAGTGCTGATCGCCACCGCTTCGCTGGAACTGGGCATCGATATCGGCGAGGTCGAACTGGTCTGCCAGATCGGTTCGCCAGGGTCCATTTCGGCCTTCCTGCAAAGAGTGGGTCGCTCCGGTCACAAGATCGATGGAACCCCCAAGGGCCGCCTGTTCCCGACCTCGCGCGATGACCTGATCGAATGTGCCGCCCTGCTCGATTGCGTGCGCCGGGGCGAACTGGACACCCTGCTGATTCCCCGGGCGCCGCTGGATGTGCTGGCGCAGCAGATCGTCGCCGAGGTCAGTTGCCAGGAGTGGCAGGAAGCCGCGCTGCTGGACATGATCCGCCGCGCCAGCCCCTATGCCGGCTTCGACGAAGCCCATTACCAGGCATTGCTGCAGATGCTCGCCGAGGGGTTCAACAGTCGTCAGGGACTGCGCAGCGCCTACCTCCATCGGGACGCGCTGACCCGTACCCTGCGCGGGCGTCGCGGCAGCCAGCTGACGGCACTCACCAGTGGCGGGACGATTCCGGACAACGCCGACTACGCCGTGCTGCTGGAACCCCAGGCGCTGAATATCGGCAGCGTCCATGAAGACTTCGCGGTGGAAAGCATTGCCGGCGACGTGTTCCAGCTGGGCAACAGTTCCTACCGGATCCTGCGGGTCGAAACCGGCAAGGTGCGGGTCGAGGATGCCCATGGCCAGCCGCCGAGCATTCCCTTCTGGCTCGGCGAAGCGCCGGGACGCAGCAACGAACTGTCCTTCGCCGTGGCACGCCTGCACGGGCATCTGGATCAACTGCTGGGGGCCACGCCCGGTGACTTGCAGCCCAGCCTCGACTGGCTGCGCGACAGCATAGGCCTGGAGCCGGCCGGCGCCGAACAGATCGTCGAATACCTCGCCCGCGCCCGCCTGGCCCTGGGCGCCCTGCCGTCCCGCGACACCCTGGTGATGGAGCGGTTCTTCGACGAGTCCGGCGGCACCCAGTTGATCATCCACACACCGTTCGGCAGCCGGGTCAACCGCGCCTGGGGCCTGGCCCTGCGCAAGCGTTTCTGCCGTACCTTCAATTTCGAATTGCAGGCCGCCGCGAGCGAGGACGCCATTGTCCTGTCGCTCTCCACCAGCCACAGCTTTGCCCTGGAGGAAGTGTGGCGTTATCTGCGCAGCAACAGTGCCGAGCAGATCCTCGTCCAGGCGGTGCTCGACGCGCCGCTGTTCGGCGTGCGCTGGCGCTGGAATGCCGGGGTCGCGCTGGCGCTGCCGCGCTTTGTCGGCGGGCGCAAGGTGCCGCCGCAGATCCAGCGGATGAAAGGCGAGGACCTGACGGCCTGTGTCTTTCCGGACCAGATCGCCTGCCTGGAAAACCTCGCCGGCGAGCGCGAGATTCCCGACCATCCGCTGGTGGAGCAGACCCTCGACGATTGCCTGCACGAAGCCATGGACAGCGAAGGCTGGCTGGCCCTGCTGCGGCGCATGGAGGCCGGAGAGGTACGCCTGATCGCCCGCGACCTGCCGGCGCCATCGCCGCTGGCGGCGGAAATCCTCAGCGCCAAACCCTATACCTTTCTCGACGATGCACCGCTGGAAGAGCGGCGGACCCAGGCCGTGCTCAATCGCCGCTGGAGCGATCCGAGCAGTACCGACGATCTCGGCGCGCTGGACAACGAGGCCATTGCCGCGGTGCGCGCGGAAGCCTGGCCACAGCCCAACGGCACGGATGAAATGCATGAGGCGCTGATGAGTCTCGCCGTGATCGGCGCAGTCGAGGCCGAGGCCAATGAGCACTGGCCGGGCTGGCTCGAGGCCCTGGCCGCCAGCGGGCGCGCCACCTGCCTGCGAGTCGACGGCCACGGTTTGTGGGTCGCCCTGGAGCGCCTGACCTGCCTGCTGGCGCTTTATCCACAGGCCATTGCGCAACCGCCGTTGCTGCCACTGGCGGATTTCGACCAGGCCTGGGAGGCGGACGCTGCCGCCGTCGAAGTGCTGCGTGCCCGCCTCAGCGGCTTTGGCCCGCTGTCGCTGGGCGAGATCGCCGCGCCCTTGGCGCTGAACGAAGCTCAACTGGCCCAGGCCCTGGCGAAACTGGAAAGTGAAGGTTATGTGCTGCGGGGACAATTCACCCCCGGGGCGACATCGGAGCAATGGTGCGAACGGCATCTGCTGGCGCGCATTCACCGCTATACGGTCAAGCGCCTGCGGCGGGAGATCGAACCCGTGGCCCTCCAGGACTTCATGCGTTTCCTGTTCGACTGGCAGCACCTGTCCAGTACCAGCCAGGCCCAGGGCAACGCCGCGTTGCCGATGATTGTCAGCCAGCTCGAAGGTTATGCGGCCGCCGCCGGAGCCTGGGACAGCGATCTGCTGAGCGCGCGCCTGAAGGATTATTCGTCGACCTGGCTGGATGACCTGTGTCGCTCGGGCAAGCTGGTCTGGACACGCCTGAACGCGCGCAACAAGGCTGCCAGCACCACGTTGCGCAGCACCCCGATCGTGTTGTTGCCCCGCAATCGGCTGCAGCTATGGAGCAGCCTGGCGCAGCAGACGGCCATCGAGGAACTGTCGCCGCGAACCTTGAAAGTCCATACGGCCTTGAGCGAGCACGGCGCGCTGTTCTTCGATGAACTGCTGCACGAAGCCCATCTGTTGCCCACCGAGCTGGAGACGGCGTTGCAGGAACTGGTGGGCGCCGGCCTGGTGAATGCCGACAGTTTCGCCGGGCTGCGGGCGTTGATCACCCCGGCCAGCAAACGCCAGCAGCGTCCCGGTCGCCGCGGGCGCGGGGCCTTTGTCGGCGGAATGGACGACGCCGGACGCTGGGCGCTGCTGCGCCGGCCGTCGACGCAGGCGACCGGCTCCGAGCGACTGCCGGAGGAAACCCTTGAACAGGTTGCCATGACCTTGCTGCGTCGTTATGGCGTGGTGTTCTGGCGTCTGCTGGAACGGGAAGCGGAATGGCTGCCGAGCTGGCGCGAGTTGCTACGCACCTTGCATCGCCTGGAAGCCCGTGGCGAGATTCGCGGCGGACGTTTTGTCAGCGGCCTGGCCGGCGAACAGTTCGCCTTGCCCGAAGCCATCCCGCTGCTGCGCGAGGTACGTCGCCGGCCCCTGGATGGCAGCCTCGTCGCGGTGTGTGGCGCCGACCCGTTGAACCTCGCCGGCACGCTGTTGCCGGGCAGCAAGGTCCCGGCGCTGGCGGGTAATCGGCTGGTGTATCGCGATGGCGTGCCCGTAGCGGCTGAAATCGCCGGCAAGCCGTTGTTCTGGCTGGAGCTGGAGCAGCAGGCGGCGGCCGAGGTCCGGCAGAAACTGATCCGCCACTGATCATCCGGCGGCTATTGGGGCCGCGACAAGACCACCGGCGCAGCCTCTGCCGGAGACACCTGCGGCTCGTCTTCCAGCACCGGCGTGCGGTTCGGCAGCATCACCTGCTGTGGATAAGTCTGCGCGAAATGCACCCACGGGCTCTGGTCCACCAGTTTCTTCAGGCGCTCGTTGAACGCCCGGCTGACGCTGTACTGCCCACCCGACACGGTGCGGAACTGTGCCGTCAGGACCACGCCATTGAGGTCCATGCGATCCACGCCGAACACCTCCAGCGGGCCTTGCAGGTTGAACTTGAGAAAGCTGTCCTCGCTGATCGAGCGCCCCGCTTCGCGAATCAGCGCGCTGGCCTTGTCGACATCGGTGTCGTAGGTGAACTGTACCGAGAAGAACGCAAAGGCGAATTGCCGCGACTGGTTGGTGACCGCCTTGATCTGGCCGAACGGCACCGAATGCACGAAGCCCTTGCCGTCGCGCAGGCGCAGGGTGCGGATGGTCAGGCCTTCGACCGTGCCGGCATGGCCGGAATCGAGCACCACCCAGTCACCGATGGACAGGGTGTCCTCGATGATGATGAACAAGCCGGTGATCACATCCTGCACCAGTTGCTGGGAGCCGAAGCCGATCGCCAGCCCGACCACCCCGGCACCGGCCAGCAGCGGCGCGACATTGATCCCCAGGTTGGCCATGGTGGTGATGGTGAAGATCACCACCAGGATGATCTTCACCGCATTGCGCAGCAGCGGCAGGATGGTCTTGACCCGCATGCTCGGCTGCTTCGAGGAGCGGCGGTTGATCGGCGGCTTCAAGGCCTCCTGGATCGCCGTGTCGAGCACCACCCACAGCAGCCAGGTGGCCAGCAGGATCAGGCCGATACGGCTGAGGGCGTCACTGATGGCCCGGCCCACGGTGTTCTGCACGGCGAACTCATACAGCGACAGCCCCCAGATCCGCCCGAGCAATTCGATGAAGGTCACGGCCAGGGCAATCCGCAACAGCGCATGCAGCAGGCTCAGCAGGCGTTCCTTGTAGACGCTGCTGCGCTGGATCGCCAGGGCTCCGCGGGCCTTGAACAGGTGCTGGAAAATGGTGCTGAGAAACACCGTGGCGATCAGCAGCACGGTGGTCAGCAAGGCGCAGCGCAGGGCTTTCTGGCTGTCCTCGCCAGCGCCGATCAGGTTGATCGCCGACACCAGCACCATCAGCAGGATCGGCCAGTACCACAGGCCGGAAAAGATCCGCAGCGATTCCTGCAGCGCCGGCTGGCCCAGGCGCTGGGCCAGCGAACGGTTGCGGATCAGGTGCGCCACCGGACGCCGCAGGCGGAATACCAGCACGCCGAACAGGATCGAAGCGAACAGGCCGGTGAACACCGCCACGCTGCTGGTGATATTGCCGCCCAGCTGGCGGGCGATCTGCGGGCTGGTCAGGGCATCGCTGAGGGCCGCGAGGAAGCCGATCAGAAACAGCGGACGCGGGCTGTAGTCACGGATGATGCGAACCGCCCGGCGCTTGTGGCCGACATCGAACAGCACACTCAGGGACAGCAGCAGCGCGGTGGAGAACACGCCGCTGCTGGTGGCATAGGCCAGGCACAGCGCCAGCGCGCGACCGACGGAGGTCGGCAGGAAGTGGCTGGCGTAGAGGGTCAGCGGCAGGCTGATCAGCGCCGGTAGCATGTAGGGCAGCACATACCCCACCAGCGATTGGCTGCGCTCGCGGGACTGCAACAGGCGATGGCGATTGAACCGGCGGGCAGCGAGTCGGCCGAGGAGCGCCAGCCCGGCAAAGCTGCCGATCCAGGTCAGGGACAGCAGGATGAAATCCGCGGCGACGCTCCAGGGCGAGCGGTCGACAGTCTGGCTGACCAGCCGATCCATTTCATCGGCGGCCCGGTCGGCGCGCAGGCGCCAGGCGTCCAGCAGGTTTTCGTTGAGGTCGAGTTTGTCCTGCACGTCCTCGATGCTGGAGCTCAGGGCCCCGAGCAGGCCACCCTGCACCAGCGGCGGCGGTGAGGCCTGGGTCGGTGGCGCGGCGGCTGGCGCAGCGCCCACGCCGCAACTGACGGACAACAGAAAAATCGAAAGCATGATTGCCAGCTTGAACCGGAACACGGATGGGCCCTCTTCGGCAGTCTCTGTAAGAAACTGAGTCCCTGGGCATCAGCAAAGTTCGGTTCGAAGTGGATGAAGATTCCCCGCCACCCGGTATCACGGCGGTCATCACACGCCGCGCATGGGAGCGATCAACCAGGGGATATTTGCATTCAGTTCAAATATGTTGTGCCGATACCTGTATTTTTCCGCACAAGTGAAACAACGACACTGCGCTCCTGATTTAAACCCACCGGAGTTTGCAGCCATGCCCATTGCCTTGCTCGCGCTGACCCTAAGCGCCTTCGCCATCGGGACGACCGAGTTCGTCATCGTTGGCCTGTTACCCACCATCGGCACCGACCTCGGGGTCAGCCTGCCATCCGCCGGCCTGCTGGTCAGCCTGTATGCCCTGGGTGTCGCCATCGGCGCCCCGGTGCTCACCGCCCTCACCGGCAAGGTCCCGCGCAAGTTGCTGCTGTTGTCGCTGATGGTGCTGTTCACCCTCGGCAACCTGCTGGCCTGGCAGGCGCCGAGTTATGAATCGCTGATCATTGCGCGGATCGTCACCGGCCTGGCCCACGGCGTGTTCTTCTCCATCGGCTCGACCATCGCCACCAGCCTGGTGCCCAAGGAAAAAGCCGCCAGCGCGATTGCGATCATGTTTACCGGCCTGACCGTAGCGCTGGTCACCGGCGTGCCCCTGGGGACTTTCATCGGCCAGCATTTCGGCTGGCGGGAAACCTTCCTGGCGGTCTCGGCCCTGGGTGTGATCGCCTTTATCGGCAGCCTGATCTACGTGCCGAAAAACATTGCCCACAGCAAGCCAGCGTCGCTGCTGCAACAATTGCAGGTGCTGAAACAGCCACGCCTGTTGCTGGTGTATGCGATGACGGCGGTGGGTTACGGCGGTTCGTTCATCGCCTTCACCTTCCTCGCGCCGATTCTCCAGGACATCTCCGGCTTCAGCGCCGGGACCGTCAGCCTGGTGCTGCTGGTGTATGGCATCTCGGTCGCCGTGGGCAATATCTGGGGCGGCAAGCTGGCCGACAAGCGTGGCCCGATCGGCGCGCTGAAACTGATCTTCCTGCTGCTGGCCGCCGTGCTGTTCGTCCTCACCTTCACCGCCAGCAACCCGTGGCTGGCCTTGGCTACAGTGCTGGTCTGGGGTGCGGTCGCCTTCGGCAACGTGCCAGGCCTGCAAGTGTATGTGGTCCGCCAGGCAGAGCATCACACGCCGCAAGCGGTGGATGTGGCGTCAGGCTTGAATATCGCCGCGTTCAACCTGGGTATCGCCGGCGGCGCCTGGGCCGGCGGCCTGATCGTCGCCCATCTGGGTCTGATTCATACCGCCTGGATCGGCGGGCTGGTGGTACTGGTCGCCCTGGCGCTGACCGCCTGGAGCGGCCGCCTCGATCGCCTGGGGCCGGTGTATGCCGAACCCGCGCCAGGTTCGGCACGGGTGGTGGGCGGACACTGAGTTCGCCCCATGGGAGGCGGCTTGCTGTGGCGATGGTATCGACACGATCTCCTGCCGGACCGCGTTGCCTGGATCGCCGGCAAGCCGGCTCCTACAGGGGGTTGGATTCGGACTTGAGGATCTCGGTGAGACTCAAGCCGCCGTGCCCCCAGTTGTCGGTATCGATTTCCTCGATCACCACATGGGTCAGGTCCGGAGCCTTGCCGAGCACCCGCTCCAGGGTCTCGGTGATTTCGGCGATGACCTGGGCTTTCTGCTCCCGGGTCACGCCCGTACGGGTGATGCGCACACTGACAAAAGGCATGTTGTTCTCCAAGGGATTGCGTCCACGTTGAACTCACTGTATTGATCAACCGCGGTCGGGGCAATATCGAGCCCCGACCTTTATTTGATCCTCGGTGTAATCAATCATGCGTAGACAATTCGATGACATCCTCCTTGGCAGCATCGAGCTGTTCTGCCTGGCCGCCGAAGCCGGCAGCTTCACCGCCGCCGCCTCGGTGGCCGGGGTCACGCCGGCGGCGGTGAGCCGGTCGATCTCGCGGATGGAGGAACGCCTGGGGGTGCGGCTGTTTACCCGCACCACCCGCAGCGTGCGCCTGACCGAAGGCGGCCGCGCTTATTTCGAACAGTGCCGGCAGGCGCTGACCCAACTGTCGGAGGCCCAGCGCGAGGTCATGGGCAAGCAGCAGGAACCCGCCGGCACCCTGCGCATCAGCATCCCCACCACCTATGCGCACCACCGGATCCTGCCACTGCTGCCGGCGTTCCGCGCCCGCTACCCGGCGGTGAAGGTCGAGACCCATATCAGCAACCGCAATATCGATTTCGTCGAGGAAGGGTATGACCTGGCGATCCGCGTCCGCGTGCTGCCCGACTCCGGGCTGATTGCCCGGCACCTGGAGGACGCGGCGCTGGTGATGGTCGCCAGCCCCGACTACCTGCGGCGGGCCGGAACACCCCAGTGCCTGGAGGACCTGCAACAGCACGAGTGCATCCAGTTCGAGCTGCCCAGCAGCGGTCGACGGATCGCCTGGCTGTTCAAGGAAGACGGCAAGGACCGGGAAGTGCTGGCGGACAGCGGCTATTGCTGCTCGGAGGACGTACTCGGTGGCGTGACCCTGGCCAGGCATGGCGCCGGCCTGTTCCAGACCTACCGTTTTATCGTCGAGCAGGAACTCGCCGAGGGTACGCTGGTGGAAGTACTCAAGCCCTACACCGGACGCTCGCGCCCCTTCACCCTGCTCTATCCCCATGGCCGACATGTACCGCAGCGGCTCAAGGCGTTCGTCGATTTCCTGCTGGAACAGCGGGCGAACTGGAAAACCTGAGCCGGCGTTCAGGCAGACCGGTCGAGAACCGCCAGCAGCTCGGGCATGGTCGCGGCAAAGCCGAGCTGCTCGGCTTCGCGGCGGATGGCACGCAGCAACTCGGCGCTCGAACGATCGCCATTCCGCAGCCAGTGCCCTGCCGCGCCGATCAGGCGCACATGGTGTCGGATCCAGGCACAGGAAGCCGACTCGGGAAGAACCGCCATCCGCTGTCCATGACTGATCGCCTGTTCGATATCGCCCGCCAGCAGGCAGATTTCGGCGGCGCTCACACGGAACTGCAGGACATTGTGCGCCAGGCACGCCTGGTCGAGCAGGGCCTCGCCCCGCTCCAACGCCTGGCGTTTGAGAACCTCGTCGTCGAGCATCAATGCCAGGCTGCCGTAGACCCAGGGGCCGATATAGCGTTGCAGGCCAAAACGCTCGACCCGCTCCACCGCCTCCATGATCAAGCCCTGCGCCCGTCCCCGCTCGCCCTGGCGCAGCGCCACCCGCGCCAGCCCTTCCAGGAGAATCGCCTCGAAACGACTGGCACCGAGGTTACGCGCCAGCTCAAGGGCTGCGGACAACGCCTGCCCCGCTTCGCCATCGCGGCCGGCCGCCGACAGCACCCAGGCGGCGGTCAGGCGGGAAAACACTTCCGCCCGGTGGTTGCCGATCCGGCGACTGCTCTCGATGGCCTGCATCGCGTCGCGCAGGGCCGGTTCCGAGTGGCCCAGGTAGAACTGCGCCGAACCCCGCGCACTGCGATTGCCCGCCTCCACTTGCACCAGCTCATGACGCTCGCACAGGCGCACACACTGATCAAAGACCTCGTAGGCGGTCTGCATGCTGCCCTGGGCATAGTAGGAATCGCCGATGCCGCTGAGGGCCTTGGCCTGGGTTTCGAGGTGCAGGCCGATGCGGGCAAAGGACAGGGACTCTTCGTGCAGGCGACGACACTCGGCATAGTCGCCCCGCGGGAAATAGATGTTGCCGCGCAGGTGATACAGCCGGGCCAGTGCCGTATGTGCCTGCTGCTCCCGGGCGACGGGCAGGGTCTGTTCGATCAGGTGCTCTTCTTCGTCCAGGCAATCGAGGGTGTTCAGTACCGCTGCCAGTCCCAGCGCCGCTTCGATCCGTTCTTCGTCCCGGGCGGCCAGTGTCAGTGCCTGCTGGAAACTGTCACGCGCCTCGAGCGTCCGGCCCAGGCCCGAGCATGCCTGGGCGCGGAGCAAGGCCAGGTCGAAGCTGCTCGCGGCCCGCTCGCCCCGACTGGCCGCCTGCTGTCCCAGGGCAAGGACGCTGTCGTACTGGCAGGCCTGGAGCTTTTCGCGCATCGCCACCAGTAGCGCGTCGAAGGCCTCCGGCGCGTCGGCGCGCAGCAGATGCTGGGCATGCAGGATGGGGTCGCGATGGCGGTAGAGCGTTGCCACCGCGCGGTGCAATTGTTCGCGCAGGGCCTGCGGCATCGCGTCGTAGAGACAGTGCATGACCAGATCGTGGACAAACATGTAGCTGCCCGGCTCGACCTCTCGCAACAGGCTCTGGCGCCACTGCACGTCGGGGACGTAGTCGGGCTTGCCCAGCGCCTCGCGCCAGAGCGCCAGTTCGAAGCGATTGCCGAGCACGGCGGCGTAATGCAGGGCCCGGCGCTGTTCCGGGGCAAACCGGTCCACCCGGGTCTGCACCAGATGCCGCAGGCTGTCCGGAAGCACGCCCTCCTGGCTCGACAGCAATTGCGTGAGGTACAACGGATTGCCCTGGGCCCGCGTCACGCAGTCGGCGCGATAGGCCGGATCGATCTCGGGAAACTGCTCCGCCAGCACGGCCGCCTCGCGGGTGCGGATCGGCGCGATATCGAGCAGGCTCATGGGATTGGCGCAGTGCGGGCGCAGCTGGCTTTCCAGCGGATCGCCCTCCGGGCGGGAGGTCAGCAGCCAGACGATCGGAGCCTCGTCGGTGGCATTGAGCAGCTTGCCGAGCATGGCGAAAAATGTCGCGTCGCCCCAGTGCAGGTCTTCCATGGCAATCAGCAAGGGTTGCTGCACCGCGATCCGCAGCAGCAGGTGCAGCAACCCGTTGAACAGGCCTTGCGTGCGTGCCTCACTGCTCATCGCCGCATACAGCGCCTGTTGCGCCTTGAACGACTCGCCGGCGGGATGCAGGCCCGTCAGCATCTGCAGGAACATCAGTTGCTCGGCTGACAGTTTCAAGCCCATCGCCGCCGCTTCCAGCACCGTCCCGCTCATGGGTGCCGACGTCCCCGGCGCCAGCAGGCTGCACACCAGTTGTCCGAGGGGCCAGAGGCCGTGGTCCATGCCGAAATCCAGCACATCGCCGCGATGGCAGGCAAAACCGCCCTGCCGGGCCATCTCGAAAAACTCGCTGACCAGCCGCGTCTTGCCGATGCCGGCCATGCCACGCAGGTAGACCACATGACCGTCCTGGCACTCCTGGGTGGCTTCGATCACCCCCTTGAACTGCAGCACTTCTATCGCCCGGCCCACCAGCGGCCGTAGTGCGTTCTCATCGAGGCTGCGCTGGCGCTGGCATCGCCGATAGGCGGGAAACGCGGCATCACCCGCGGCGAACTCGAACCGCGACGACAGTTGCTCGACCAGGTTCTGCGCGACATGCACCGGGGCATTGCCATGTTGCACGGGAAACCCATGGTGAATCAGGGCCAACGCCTCGGCCGGCAGCGCCTCGACGTCGCGACTCTCGCGAACCAGCCGCAGCGCGATACCGTGTCCCGCCCGCACAAACTGCTCGCGGCTCAGCGCCAGGGCACACAGCAAAGCGCGTTCGCTGTCACTGCGATAGGCCTGTGGCGAACCGAACCGGGCGATGACCAGACCCGGCGCACCCTCGACCGGCACACCGCCGAACTGCCGGATCAAGCGTTGGATTTCTTCGGCAAACAGCAGCGCCGAGGCCGTGGTATCGGAGAGTGGGTCGGTGACGAAGCACAATTCCAGCACATAACGAATGACCGCATAATCCGCCGCCTGCGCCGGAAATACGCTGTCGTGGAATTCGCCAATGGCCTGCTCGATCTCGTCCAGTGCCGTCGCCACCGATTGCCCGAGCAGGGCACTGACATCGACGTCGAAGGCGCTGGCCAGGTGGCGAGCGGTGCGATACAGCACGGGCTTGCCCGTCTCGGCCCGCTTGATGGACGCGATGGACACACACAGGTGACGGTTCAGGCAGGCTTCGGCGAGGGTTTCCTGGCTCAGGCCATGCTGTTTGCGCAGGCCTTTCAGCAACCCGCCATCGAGCAACACGCGGCCGTCGGAAATCACCGGCTCAGTCCTGGCCGTGGCGGAAAATGAAGGGTTCCTGGAATCCATGTCGATAGCCCCGGCCGCCCCGTCACCCTGGGCAGGCACGCCAATAACCGCACAAACGGATGTCGAGATCAGCGAATGCCGGGCCGTGATGGCCTGGCAGCCGGTCGAGTGTACCCCAGCATCCTGGCCGCGATCACTGGCTGAACCGACTGTTTGGTGATTTAACTGATACCGAACTGATACCGGACTGACACCGCTCTGAACTGTCTCCTCCGCCCCGCTCTTCCGATACTGGTTCCCGTCAGTTGGAACCAATCAATACAACCGGGCCGAGGGAGAAAACGATGAGCAATGACATCGGTGGTTCACAGTTGCTGGGACGTGGTTTGAACAAACTGGACTGGGCCAGCGAAAGCAAGGAATGCCAGAAAGTCGGGGATACCGAAAGCGCCAAGCGTACGGTGACCCATGACAACAAGTCCTACAGCATCGGCCAGCACGTCACGCTGGATCCGATGAGCAAGGAAGACTATTTCACGGAAAGCTTTTCCTCCCATGACGAGTATGAAAAGCACACCCAGTCGAGCATCGAGGCCAAGGGCAGCTACGGTGCCTTCTCCGCGGGCTTCAAGGCCACCTTCGGCAGCGATATCTCCCAGCTTGAAGAGCGCGAAGCCGCCATTTACAGCCACACCGTGCGCTTGTGGAAACTGACCCTGGCGGTCAATCCGGACAATGCCACCGAGGTGTTCAAGAACCGCGTCAAGGAACTGCCCCAGACCTTCGATCAGGCCGATCCCAAGACGTTCTTCAACTTCTTCGTCGACTTCGGCGCCGATATCGTCAACGAAGTGCTCGTCGGCGGCTCGCTGAACTATGCCATGACCGCGTCCAAGAGCTACCTCAGCAGCAAGACCAGCCTCAAGGCGATGGTCGAGGCGGAGTACGGTGCGTTTGTCAGCGCCACCGCCTCCACCGAGATCAAGGAAGAGGTCAAGCGCCACCTGGCCAATCGCAACAGCCGGCTGACCACCTCCGGCGGTACTCACTCCATCAGCTTCAACTCGCTCACGCCACGTGACTACAGCGCCGATTTCGCCGCCTGGCGCAATTCCCTGCCTGACAGCCCACGGGTCGTCGAACTGAAGCTGGCGCCGGTGTTTCTCTTCGTCAAGGAGGGGCCGACCCGCAACGCCCTGGAAGAGGCCTACCAGTGGTACACCAGCTACAAGGCGGAAATTGACGCGAACTGGGCCGACTCGGTGATCGTCATCGGTCGGGCCACGCGCCAGTCTTCGCTCAATGCCGCGGCCAACGGTCCGGCCTTGCGCACGGTGTTCGTCGACAACAAGAGCAAGAACACCAGCGAGAGCTTCCACTACCCACCCGCTGCCGACGCCAGCCCCACCGCCTTCGAACAGTTCTGGGATGCCCTGGCGCTGCTGCTGAAACAGAAGAGCGGACACAAACTGTTGCTGACCACGGAGCGCTGGCCGCGCCATGGCAACTACTACCCGAGCCGCGCCATGCGCGAAGCGCTGCTGGACAACGGCGCCAGCGAAAAGGCCCTCAAGCGCTGGGAAACCCTGACCAAGCATATGCAGCCCAACCCACAGGCCGGCCTGACCTATGCACTGGCGGGCAACGACCTGGAAGTGCCGGGAGTCGATGGCCTGATCGCCGGCTTCGGCAAGCCGGGCTATGACCTCAACCCACGGGTGAAAATCAGCGCGCGCCTGTCCCACGACTCCTTCGGCAGGGTGAAGCTGGTACAGACCGGCAGGACCATCGAGGACACGCAAACCGTCCTCTACCTGATACGCAACAACACCGGCGATCACCCGGCGCTGGCCGTCGACCCGCAGAACAAGACCCGGGTGGTCATGCAGGCTCCGGACACGGGCAATCCCGGGCAATTCTGGTACATGCCGGAGCTGGAAAAACCCTATCCGGAAATCAATAACCCGATCCTGCTGATCAACTACGAGACCGGCAGTTGCCTGCAGGGCATGCTCGACCAGGGCGATTGCCGGCTTCACCCCGTCAAGCCGGGCCGGCAGGAAGATGATGTGATCTGGGACCGCCGCGGCGGCGACATCTTTCACCTGCTGATGGTGTACTACCATATGCGCAGCCTGTGCCTGACCCAGGTCGAGAAACGCGCGGCGGTCCGCAAATGGCGCGAGCCCCATGGCATGGACTGGTTGCGCGAGCAGCAACAGCCGCATCGTTAAGGGCTGTCACGGTCGCTCCGGCACACTTGCCGGAGCGCCCCTTGGTTCCACTGGTCCTTTTAGCAGCCCCTGACATGAGCGGTCTCTCCATGATGCAGTTTTTCAACAGCGTTCCCTTTATCGAGGATGGCGCCGAATCGCCGCTCGACACCCGTACCTTCCCTTTCCTGTACAACGACCAGGGCCTCGCGCTCCCCTGTCGCGAGGCCCGCGGCAGAAGGATCCCGCCCGCGCCCGACAGACCCGAACTGGAAAGGGGCAAAAAGTACACCGGCATCAGTTGGGAAACCCGCAAGGTGCCGACTGCCACCGGTTCCTATGGGATCAAGGAGTTCGATTTCCACGCCAGGGAGGTGCACTACGAACCACTGTGGGCCACGGAAGAAACCGCCCAGGCCTTCGGCATGACCCTGCTCAAGAACGGCGAATGCATCCGCTTCGAATACGAAAAGCTGATGCTGGGGCAGTACACCTACGGCAAGTGGGCCGGTCACCAATCGCCCTACCTCGGGCCGGCGCGCCAGCGCGAGCTGCTGACCTACAACCCGACCGACCTGGAATACCACAACTTCGCCCACGTGTTCTTTTCCCGCTACACACGGCTGCCGCTGGTGATCAGCGTGGCTCGCTGGCGCCCCTACGTGAACGAGATCTGCCTGGCGGACCTGTGGGTCAAGCCGGGCGAAGCCCTGGTGCTGCCGCCCAAGACCTTTCCCAGCCCACCCACCACCGAGGCCGAGCGGCGGCTGAAAATCGTCGATATGCACGGCAACCGCAACTCGGCGCTGGCCTGCTGGTTCAAGGACGGCGAGGATTGCCTGCTGACCGAAACCATCCTGGCCAACCCCGAGCTGATGGCCTCCGAGGTGGGCAGGCCGCATTACCATGAAGAGAAGACACCGACCCGGCACGAGTTGCCGCCGGGGTATCCCACCACCGAAGGGTAAGGAGCCTGGCTTGCCAGCGGAGAGGCAGGTGAGTTCGCTGAAAGGCCGCGGCCAGGATCCTCGTCCGGCGCGTCAGCCGCTAGCGCAAGTTGGCGCGCAGGTCCCGGACTCCGCGTCCGAGGCGCTGGCGCAACAAGGTCCGCAGCGTCGCCCCATCCACATAACCGACCTCGGTGGCAATGGCCTCGAGGTCAAGGCCGCTGCCGTGGAGCAGCGATTGCGCCCGCTCGACGCGCAGGTCCTGGAAATAGGACAAGGGCGACTTGCCGAGCACCGCTTCGCAGCGCCGTTGCAAGGTGCGCGGGCTGGTCGCCAGGGCGCTGGCGGCGTCCTGTAGCGAAAACCCGGTCTTGAGATGGTCGCGCGCCCAGCGTTCGAAACGCAGGATCAACGGGTCCGCCTGGGCCAGGTGATTGGGAATGATATACGGCGCCTGCAGGGTGCGGATATCCGCCAGCAGATAACGCGAGACCATTTCCGCCAGTTCCGGGCTGGCCCGGCGGATCAGCCACAACGCGAGATCGAGATGGCCCATGGCGGCCCCGGCCGTGACACCGACATCGGTGGGCACCAGCATGCGCGACTCGTCGAGCAGAACCTTCGGGTAACGCTGCCGGAACAGCGGAGCCAACCACCAGGTGGTAGTGGCCTCGCGATGATCGAGCAGGCCGATATCCGCGAGAAGAAAGGTACCGATACAGGACGCCGCCAGTAGCGCGCCCCCGGCATGCCATTTCAGCAATTGCGCCTTGGCCGCTTGCACATCCGCCCGTTCGAGGGCCGGCACCAGGACCTCGGGGGTTCCGGTGCCAAGGGCCGGGACAATCACCCAGTCCGGCGTCGGGTCGGCGGCGATGGCCTGGACCGGCACCAGCAGCCCCTGGCCGGTACGGACCTTCTTGCGCACGCCCACGAGCGATACGTCGAACACCGGGCCTGCCCCCTGCCCCGCGGAAAACTTGTTGGCCAGGCTGAACGCATCCAGTAGCACGGTCAGCCCGGTATCGAAAACGCCCTCGAGGGCGAGCACAGAAATTCGCATGGCGTGAATGACCATAAAGTTGTCATTTACGACGATACCAGCTACAGCTTCGCAAGCCTAGATTGAGCGCTCCAAACATCGCTATCAACGAGGAAGTCACTGATGAAAGTTTTCGCGATCGGCTCGATCAACGAACTCACCCAGGAGCAGAAGCAACAGCATTTGCCCAGCGAAGTCCCGGCCACGCTCAAGCTCTACCTCGGCGGCCAGATCGAACAGTTCTGGTTCCGTGAAGACCGGCCCGGGGTGGTTTTCCTGATGAACGTGGAAGCACTCGACCAGGCCAGGGCGGCGGTCAACGCACTGCCGCTGACCGTGGCCAGTCTGATGACCTTCGAGTTTATCCAGGTCGGTCCGCTGGCGCCGCTGGGGTTGTTGATTCAGGGGCAGTAGGAAACAGCAGGCTTCTGCGAGGCCGGCTGAGGCACGTAGAAATACCCCGCCAGAAACGACAAACCCGCAGAGTTCATCTGCGGGTTTGTCTGTTTCTGGCGACGAAAGAATCGTGCTTAGAACGGAATATCGTCATCGAAGCTGTCGAAGTCCGGAGCCGGCTGCGGTGCGGCCTGCTGTGGAGCCGGGCGCGACTGCTGCGGGGCCGACTGCTGTGGACGCGGCGCCTGCTGGCGAGGGGCTTGCTGGCGTGGCGCGGACTGATCGTAGCCACCGCCTTGTTGGTCGCCCTGTTGTGGACGGCCGCCCAGCAGCTGCATGGTGCCCTGCATGTCGACGATGATCTCGGTGGTGTAGCGCTTGATACCGTCTTTTTCCCATTCGCGGGTCTGCAGCTTGCCTTCGATGTAGACCTGCGAACCCTTGCGCAGGTATTCACCGGCGATCTCGGCGACCTTGCCGAACATCGAGACACGGTGCCATTCGGTCTTTTCGACTTTCTGGCCGGTCTGCTTGTCGGTCCATTGTTCGCTGGTCGCCAGACTCAGGTTGGTCACGGCGTTGCCGTTAGGCAGGTAGCGAACTTCAGGATCCTGGCCGCAAGTGCCGACCAATATGACTTTGTTAACCCCACGGGCCATAACGTTCTCCTAGGCTTCGCACGCTTGCGACGCAGGCTCATTGACCAGGCGCTCAAGGGTCGTGCGATCCAACAATTCGGTGTCCAATTTGATGTAAATGGCGGCCTCTTCGGCCACCACCACTGCATCCGTTACCCCTACGACGGCCAACAGGCGCTCGACCAGACCGGCTTCGCGGATCGCTTCGGGCGATAACGGCACGCGCAGGCTGGTCACGTAGGGAGGTTCACGCATGGTAACAGCAAAGGCCAGCCAGAGGGCAGCCAGACCGGCGCATCCAAGGAATACCGCCGACAAACCGCCATGCTGGAACATCCAGCCGCCCAGAATACCGCCGAGAGCCGAGCCAAGGAACTGGCTGGTGGAGTAAACCCCCATCGCCGTGCCCTTGCCACCGGCCGGTGAAACCTTGCTGATCAGCGACGGCAGCGAAGCTTCCAGCAGGTTGAAGGCGATGAAGAACACCACCGTACCGATCACCAGGGCCCGCAGGCTGTTGCCGAACTCCCAGAAGAATAGCTCAGTGAGCATCAAGGTCGTCACGGCGCCGAGTAAAACTCGTTTCATTTTGCGTTTCTTCTCGCCGTAGATGATGAACGGGATCATCGCGAAGAAAGAAATCAGCAAGGCGGTCAGGTACACCCACCAGTGTTGCTCCTTGGGCAGGCCGGCCTTTTCCACCAGCGCCAGGGGCAAGGCGACGAAGCTGGACATCAGCATCGCGTGCAATACGAAGATCCCCAGGTCCAGGCGCAGCAGGTCCGGGTGCTTGAGCGTCGGCATCAGCGCCTGGCGCGCCACGCCGGACTCACGGTGCTGCAACGGCCCGATGGCCTTGGGCACCATGAAGGCGACGATCAGGATGCCCACCAGCGCCATCCCGCCGGTCGCGAGGAACAGCCCCGAGAGACCGAAGGCACGGGTCAGCAGCGGGCCGACGACCATCGCCACGGCAAACGACAGGCCGATGGTCATGCCGATCATGGCCATGGCCTTGGTCCGGTGCTGTTCACGGGTGAGGTCGGAGAGCAGGGCCATGACCGCCGCGGAAATCGCCCCGGCACCTTGCAGGACCCGGCCGGCGATCACGCCCCAGATCGAGTCGGCATTGGCCGCCAGCACGCTGCCGAGGGCAAACACGATCAATCCCAGGTAGATCACCGGGCGCCGGCCGATGCGGTCGGAAATGATCCCGAACGGGATCTGGAACAGTGCCTGGGTCAGGCCGTAGGCGCCGATGGCCAGGCCGATCAGTGCGGGGGTCGCGCCGGCGAGATCCATCCCGTAGGTCGCCAGGACCGGCAAGACCATGAACATGCCGAGCATGCGGAATGCGAACACCAGGGCCAGACCACCTGCCGCGCGGGTCTCGCCGCCACTCATGCGTTCGCTGTGGGGATCGTGCATGGAAAAACCTCGTGTGAACCGGCGGCGATTCTATCAGTCCCATCGTTTGAGGGGGTATAGGGCGACGCTTTGTCGCGAACTCGTTCAGCATCCTGTCATGCAAGCCTGCAATGCTGTGCTGCAATAGTGTGCATCCATCCAGTATTTAGCCTTATACTCCTGCGTTTACCGCCCGCCGTGCGAGGCCACTTTGGACAAGATCCTGATTCGTGGGGCTCGAACCCACAACCTGAAGAATATCGACCTGACCCTGCCCCGGGACAAGCTGATCGTGATCACCGGCCTGTCCGGGTCCGGCAAGTCTTCCCTGGCGTTCGATACCCTGTACGCCGAAGGCCAACGCCGCTATGTCGAGTCGCTGTCGGCCTACGCCCGGCAATTCCTGTCGATGATGGAAAAACCGGACGTCGATACCATCGAAGGCCTGTCGCCGGCGATTTCCATCGAGCAGAAATCGACCTCGCACAACCCGCGTTCGACGGTCGGCACCATCACCGAGATCTACGACTACCTGCGCCTGCTGTACGCCCGAGTGGGTACGCCGCGCTGCCCGGACCACGATATCCCGCTGGAGGCGCAGACCGTCAGCCAGATGGTCGACCTGGTCCTCGCCCAGCCGGAGGGTGCCAAGCTGATGCTGCTGGCGCCGGTGATCCGCGAACGCAAGGGCGAGCACCTGTCGGTGTTCGAGGAGCTACGGGCCCAGGGCTTTGTCCGGGCACGGGTCAACGGCCGGCTCTGCGAGCTGGACGAAGTGCCCAAGCTCGATAAACAGAAGAAGCACTCCATCGATGTGGTGGTCGACCGCTTCAAGGTCCGTGGCGATCTGCAGCAACGCCTGGCCGAGTCCTTCGAGACCGCGCTGAAGCTGGCGGACGGCATCGCCCTGGTGGCACCGATGGATGACGAACCGGGCGAGGAGATGATCTTCTCCGCGCGCTTCGCCTGTCCGATCTGCGGCCATGCCATCAGCGAACTGGAGCCCAAGCTGTTCTCCTTCAACAACCCGGCCGGCGCCTGCCCGACCTGTGACGGCCTGGGGGTGAAGCAGTTTTTCGACATCAAGCGCCTGGTCAATGGCGAACTGACCCTGGCCGAAGGGGCGATACGCGGCTGGGACCGGCGCAACGTCTATTACTTCCAGATGCTCGGGTCGCTGGCGTCCCACTACGGTTTCAGCCTGGAAGTGCCGTTCAACACCTTGCCGGCGGACCAGCAGAAGCTGCTGCTGCAGGGTAGTGGCAGCCAGAATGTCGACTTCAAGTACCTCAACGACCGGGGCGATATCGTCAAGCGCTCGCATCCGTTCGAAGGCATCGTGCCGAACCTGGAGCGGCGCTACCGCGAAACCGAGTCGGCCACCGTGCGCGAGGAACTGGCCAAGTTCCTCAGCACCCAGCCGTGCCCGGATTGCCGTGGTACCCGCCTGCGTCGCGAGGCGCGGCATGTGTGGGTCGGCGAGAAGACCCTGCCCGCCGTCACCAACCTGCCGATCGGCGATGCCACCGACTACTTCGGCACGCTGAAACTGACCGGGCGACGCGGTGAAATCGCCGACAAGATCCTCAAGGAAATCCGCGAGCGCCTGCAGTTCCTGGTCAACGTCGGCCTCGACTACCTGACCCTCGACCGCAGTGCCGACACCCTGTCCGGCGGCGAAGCCCAGCGTATCCGCCTGGCCAGCCAGATCGGCGCCGGCCTGGTCGGGGTGATGTACATCCTCGACGAACCGTCCATCGGCCTGCACCAGCGCGACAACGACCGCCTGCTGGGCACCCTGAAGCACCTGCGCGACATCGGCAACACGGTGATCGTCGTCGAACACGACGAGGACGCCATTCGCCTGGCGGACTACGTGGTGGACATCGGCCCGGGTGCCGGTGTGCATGGCGGGCATATCGTCGCCCAGGGCACCGCGGCCGAAGTCATGGCGCATCCGGACTCCCTCACCGGCAAGTACCTGTCGGGCCGGGTGAAGATCGCAGTGCCGGCCAAACGCACGCCGCGCAACAAGAAGCTGTCGCTGACCCTCAAGGGTGCCCGCGGCAACAACCTGCGCAATGTCGACCTGGAGATTCCGATCGGCCTGCTGACCTGCGTGACCGGTGTGTCCGGCTCGGGCAAGTCGACGCTGATCAACAACACCCTGTTCCCCCTCAGTGCCACCGCCCTCAATGGCGCGACGACACTGGAAGCCGCGGCCCACGACAGCATCAACGGCCTGCAGCACCTGGACAAGGTGGTGGATATCGACCAGAGCCCGATCGGCCGTACCCCGCGCTCGAACCCGGCAACCTACACCGGCCTGTTCACGCCGATCCGCGAGCTGTTCGCCGGCGTGCCGGAGTCCCGCTCCAGGGGTTACGGTCCGGGGCGCTTCTCGTTCAACGTCAAGGGCGGGCGCTGCGAGGCCTGCCAGGGTGACGGCCTGATCAAGGTGGAGATGCACTTCCTGCCGGACATCTACGTCCCTTGCGATGTCTGCAAGAGCAAGCGCTACAACCGCGAAACCCTGGAGATCAAGTACAAGGGCAAGAGCATCCACGAAGTGCTGGAGATGACCATCGAGGAGGCCCGGGAGTTCTTCGACGCGGTGCCGGCCCTGGCGCGCAAGCTGCAGACACTGATGGACGTGGGCCTGTCGTACATCAAGCTGGGACAGTCGGCGACCACCCTGTCCGGCGGCGAGGCGCAGCGGGTCAAGCTGTCGCGCGAGCTGTCCAAGCGTGACACCGGCAAGACCCTGTACATCCTCGACGAGCCGACCACCGGCCTGCACTTCGCGGATATCCAGCAACTGCTGGACGTACTGCACCGCCTGCGCGACCACGGCAATACCGTGGTGGTGATCGAGCACAACCTGGATGTGATCAAGACCGCCGACTGGCTGGTGGACCTTGGGCCTGAAGGTGGTTCGAAGGGCGGGCAGATCATTGCCGTGGGGACACCGGAGCAGGTCGCGGAGATGTCGCAATCCCATACCGGGCATTATCTGAAGCCGCTGTTGCTGCGCGACCGGGCATAAAGCGGTGAAATGAAAAAGCCCCTGTCATCAAGTGGTGACAGGGGCTTTTTTATTGAGGCTGAAATGGTTATCGCCAGCAAGGATCAGGTATGGCGACACCTCTGCGGTGAACGCCAAACTGCAGGAGCCGGCTTGCCGGCGATCCGCTGCACAGCAGCGGCCATTCTCAGAACTGCGATTGCAGGTAATTCTCCAACCCGATGGACTGGATCAGACCCAACTGCTTCTCCAGCCAGTAGGTGTGATCTTCTTCGGTGTCGGCCAACTGCACGCGCAGGATTTCGCGGGTCACGTAGTCCTTGTGCTGCTCGCAGAGCTTGATGCCCTTGCACAGCGCGGCACGCACCTTGTACTCCAGGCGCAAATCGCTGGCGAGCATCTCGGGCACGGTGGTGCCGGTGTCGAGGTCGTCGGGGCGCATGCGTGGCGTGCCTTCGAGCATCAGGATCCGACGGATCAAGGCATCGGCGTGTTGCGCCTCTTCTTCCATTTCGTGATTGATGCGCTCGTAGAGCTTGCTGAAGCCCCAGTCCTCATACATCCGCGAATGGATGAAATATTGATCACGAGCCGCCAGTTCACCGGTCAGCAACGTGTTGAGGTAATCGATTACGTCCGGGTGACCTTGCATCGCCCTACATCTCCCTGCTTGAAAGTCTGTAGTTTGAACCAAGCTGACCGGAAGGTCACTGTAAAAACAGTAGAAAAGTGAGAAATAGCAGAGAAAAATCGTCGAACGGAAGCGAAAAACCGCCCAAATGAGGGCGGTTCTGCTTCTCGTTTAGACTTACTTGAGCACTACGCCCAGCGCCTTCGCGACACCTTCTCCGTAAGCCGGGTCGGCCTTGAAGAAGTACTGCAGCTGACGCTGCACCACATCGTCGGAAACGCCTGCCATCGCGCCGGCAATGTTGTTGATCAGCAGGGTTTTCTGCTCATCGTTCATCAGGCGGAACAGCGCACCGGCGTGGCTGAAGTAGTCGCTATCTTCGCGATGGTCGTAACGATCCTCCGCACCACTCAGGGCCAGGGCCGGCTCAGCGTAGCGAGGGGCCTGTTTCGGCGCATCAGCGTAGCTGTTGGGCTCGTAGTTCGGCGCAGCGCCACCGTTGCTGCCAAAGGCCATGGAGCCGTCGCGCTGGTAGCTGTTGACCGGGCTGCGTGGCGCGTTCACCGGCAACTGCTGGTGATTGGTACCGACACGGTAGCGGTGGGCATCAGCGTAGGCGAAGACACGACCTTGCAGCATGCGGTCCGGCGACAGGCCGACACCTGGCACCATATTGCTCGGACCGAATGCCGCCTGCTCGACTTCGGCGAAGTAGTTCAGCGGATTGCGGTTCAGTTCCAGCTCACCCACCTCGATCAGCGGGAACTCTTTCTGCGACCAGGTCTTGGTCACGTCGAACGGATTCTCGTAATGTGCCGCGGCCTGAGCTTCGGTCATGATCTGGATGCACACGCTCCATTTCGGGAAGTCACCACGCTCGATAGCGTTGAACAGGTCACGCTGGGCGTAGTCCGGATCAGTACCCGCCAGACGCGCGGCATCGGCCGGCGCCAGGTTCTTGATGCCCTGCTTGGTCTTGTAGTGCCATTTCACCCAGTGACGCTCGCCCTTGGCGTTGATCAGGCTATAGGTGTGGCTGCCGAAGCCGTGCATGTGACGGTAGCCATCTGGGATCCCACGGTCGGAGAACAGAATGGTGACCTGGTGCAGCGCCTCGGGCGAGTGTGACCAGAAGTCCCACATCATCTGCGCGCTCTTCAGGTTGCTTTGCGGCAGGCGCTTCTGGGTGTGGATAAAATCAGGGAATTTCAGCGGGTCGCGAATGAAGAACACGGGGGTGTTGTTACCCACGATGTCCCAGTTGCCTTCCTCGGTGTAGAACTTCAGGGCGAAACCACGTGGATCACGCTCGGTATCGGCCGAACCACGCTCGCCACCCACGGTGGAGAAGCGCAGGAAAGTCGGAGTCTGTTTGCCCACGGACTCGAACAGCTTGGCGCTGGTGTACTGGGTGATGTCCCTGGAAACGGTAAAAGTCCCGTACGCGCCCGAGCCTTTGGCATGCACGCGGCGCTCAGGAATGTTTTCGCGGTTGAAGTGGGCAAGCTTCTCGATCAGGTGAAAGTCGTCGAGCAGCAGCGGGCCACGCGGGCCGGCGGAACGGGAATTCTGGTTATCGGCAACGGGGGCGCCGCTGGCGGTAGTAAGCGTTTTGTTCTGACTCATGCTCATCCTTCCTCTCTCGGTCTTGGTGCTGCCGGCTAATCGGCTGAAGAGGAGTATTGACCATGAAGATGACAGGTACAAATTCATTAAATGATGCCAAGCGATAGGAAAGGTCTATCGAACTGCAATCACTTATTAGCAGGCACAAAAAACCGGGCGCTAGGCCCGGTTCTTCGTTTCAGACTGACGTCTTACTCGGCGGATACAGCTTCGCCGGCAGTAGCACGATCAACCAACTCGACGTACGCCATAGGCGCGTTGTCGCCAGCGCGGAAACCGCACTTGAGGATGCGCAGGTAGCCACCCTCACGGGTAGCGTAACGCTTGCCCAGGTCGTTGAAGAGCTTACCAACGATAGCTTTCGAACGAGTACGGTCGAAAGCCAGACGGCGGTTAGCCAGGCTGTCTACTTTGGCCAGAGTGATCAGCGGCTCGGCAACGCGGCGCAGTTCTTTGGCTTTTGGCAGAGTCGTTTTGATCAGCTCGTGCTCGAACAGCGACACCGCCATGTTTTGAAACATGGCCTTGCGGTGCGAGCTGGTGCGGCTCAGGTGACGACCACTTTTACGATGACGCATGGTTCATTCCTTACCAAACACTACGTTCGGTGATTACGACGATCAGGCAGTCGCCTTGTCGTCCTTCTTAAGACTTGCAGGCGGCCAGTTGTCGAGGCGCATGCCGAGGGACAGACCGCGGGAGGCCAGAACGTCCTTGATTTCAGTCAAGGATTTCTTGCCCAGGTTCGGAGTCTTCAACAGCTCTACTTCGGTACGCTGAATCAGGTCGCCGATGTAGTAGATGTTTTCCGCCTTAAGGCAGTTAGCCGAACGTACAGTCAGTTCCAGATCGTCAACCGGGCGAAGCAGGATCGGATCGATCTCGTCTTCCTGCTCGATAACCACTGGCTCACTGTCACCCTTGAGGTCGACGAACGCAGCCAACTGCTGTTGCAGGATGGTTGCAGCGCGGCGGATAGCCTCTTCAGGATCCAGAGTACCGTTGGTTTCCAGATCAATAACCAGTTTGTCCAGGTTGGTACGCTGCTCGACACGGGCGTTTTCCACCACGTATGCGATACGGCGAACCGGGCTGAACGAAGAGTCGAGCTGCAAGCGACCGATGCTGCGGCTTTCGTCTTCATCGCTCTGACGCGAGTCTGCTGGTTCATAACCACGACCACGAGCTACGGTGAGCTTCATGTTCAAGGCGCCGTTAGACGCCAGGTTGGCGATTACGTGATCGGGATTAACGATCTCGACATCATGATCCAGCTGAATATCGGCAGCGGTAACCACCCCCGAACCCTTCTTCGACAAGGTCAGCGTAACTTCGTCACGGCCGTGCAGCTTGATAGCCAGACCTTTAAGGTTCAACAGGATTTCAATGACGTCTTCCTGTACACCTTCGATGGCGCTGTACTCGTGGAGCACACCGTCAATCTCGGCCTCGACTACTGCACAGCCTGGCATTGAGGACAACAGGATGCGGCGCAGCGCGTTGCCCAGGGTGTGGCCAAAACCACGCTCGAGAGGCTCGAGAGTGATTTTAGCGCGGGTTGGACTGACAACCTGCACGTCAATGTGACGGGGTGTCAGGAACTCATTTACCGAAATCTGCATGGATGCACCTATTTTCTAGCCCTTACTTGGAGTAGAGCTCGACAATCAGGCTTTCGTTGATGTCGGCGGAGAGGTCACTGCGAGCAGGAACGTTCTTGAAAACGCCCGACTTCTTCTCAGTGTCCACTTCTACCCATTCTACGCGGCCACGCTGGGCACACAGATCGAGAGCCTGGACAATGCGCAGTTGATTCTTAGCTTTCTCACGAATAGCTACCACGTCACCAGCACGAACCTGGTAGGACGGGACGTTGACGGTTTTACCGTTAACGCTGATCGACTTGTGCGATACCAGTTGACGGGATTCGGCACGAGTCGAGCCAAAACCCATACGGTATACAACGTTGTCCAGACGGCATTCGAGCAGTTGCAGCAGGTTTTCACCGGTTGCGCCTTTACGGCCGGCAGCTTCTTTGTAGTAGCCGCTGAACTGACGCTCAAGAACGCCATAAATACGACGGACCTTCTGCTTTTCACGCAGTTGGGTGCCGTAGTCGGACTGGCGACCGCGGCGTTGGCCGTGGATACCAGGTGCTGCTTCGATGTTGCACTTGGATTCGATAGCGCGCACGCCGCTCTTCAGGAAGAGATCGGTGCCTTCGCGACGAGCCAGTTTGCATTTTGGACCAATGTAACGAGCCATTCTTTACAATCTCCTGGATTACACGCGGCGCTTCTTCGGCGGACGGCACCCGTTGTGCGGGATTGGCGTCACGTCGGTGATGCTGGCGATCTTATAGCCACAGCCGTTCAATGCACGGACAGCGGACTCACGACCTGGACCTGGACCTTTGACGTTGACGTCGAGGTTTTTCAGGCCGTATTCCAGCGCAGCTTGACCAGCACGTTCAGCAGCTACCTGAGCAGCAAACGGGGTGGACTTGCGGGAACCGCGGAAACCCGAACCACCGGAGGTAGCCCAGGAAAGAGCGTTACCTTGACGGTCGGTGATGGTCACGATGGTGTTGTTGAAAGACGCGTGGATGTGGGCGATGCCATCAACCACTGTCTTTTTGATTTTCTTACGAGGACGAGCAGCAGGTTTTGCCATGACTAGATTCCTGTCGATTCGCTGGTGCGATTACTTGCGGATCGGCTTACGCGGACCTTTGCGAGTACGCGCGTTGGTCTTGGTACGCTGACCGCGTACTGGCAGACCACGACGATGGCGCAGACCGCGGTAGCAGCCCAGGTCCATCAAGCGTTTGATTTTCATGTTGATTTCGCGACGCAGGTCACCTTCAGTGGTGAACTTCGCCACTTCGCCACGCAGCTGTTCAATCTGCTCGTCGCTCAGATCCTTGATCTTTGCGGCTGGGTTGACCCCAGTCACTGCACAAATTTTCTGTGCAGTAGTGCGACCAACACCATAGATGTAGGTCAGCGAGATAACAGTGTGCTTGTTATCTGGAATGTTAACGCCTGCAATACGGGCCATTCAGTGGGACTCCAATTGACAGCTACCTACGCCCCGGAAGCCAAGAAATAGGGCGCGAGATAATATCGCTGTAATAACAAATAATCAACCCAGCAGCGCACTAGCTGCTGGGCTTCAAGCAGATCACACTCAGCCTTGGCGCTGTTTGTGACGCGGTTCCGCGCTGCAAATTACTCGAACCACACCTTCGCGGCGAATAATCTTGCAGTTACGGCACAGCTTTTTCACCGATGCACGAACTTTCATCACCAACTCCTCGAACCTTATGGGTGCTTCAGCGCAGCATGCCGCTGCCGTAGCCCTTCAGGTTGGCTTTCTTCATCAGGGATTCGTACTGGTGCGAAACGAGGTGCGATTGCACTTGGGACATAAAGTCCATCACAACCACGACCACGATCAGCAACGAGGTCCCGCCAAGGTAGAACGGAACGTTTGCTGCAACCACCAGGAACTGGGGCAGCAGGCACACGGCCGTCATATAAAGAGCACCGAACATGGTCAAACGGGTCAGAACGCCATCAATGTAGCGCGCCGACTGCTCGCCTGGACGGATACCCGGAATAAAGGCACCGGACTTCTTCAGGTTTTCCGCTACGTCTTTCGGATTGAACATCAACGCCGTATAGAAGAAGCAGAAGAAAATAATCCCTGCACTAAACAGCAGAATATTCAACGGCTGACCAGGAGCGATCGACTGCGAGATGTCCTGCAACCAGCCCATACCTTCAGACTGACCGAACCAGGCACCCAACGAAGCCGGGAACAGCAAAATGCTGCTCGCGAAGATAGCAGGAATTACACCGGCCATATTCACTTTCAGCGGCAAGTGGCTTGTCTGCGCAGCGAAAACCTTGCGGCCCTGCTGACGCTTGGCGTAGTGAACAGCAATACGACGCTGGCCACGCTCAATGAACACCACGAAACCGATAATCGCTACTGCCAGCAAACCGATGGCAACCAGGGCGAAGATGTTGATATCACCCTGACGTGCAGACTCGAAAGACTGCCCGATCGCTCTCGGAAGACCGGCGACGATACCCGAAAAAATCAACATCGAGATACCGTTACCCACACCGCGCTCTGTAATCTGCTCACCCAGCCACATCATGAACATCGCACCGGCCACGAAGGTGGACACTGCAACGAAATGGAAGCCGAAGTCACCAGTAAAAGCGACGCCCTGACCAGCCAGACCAATGGACATGCCAATGGCTTGAACAAGGGCCAGGACGACGGTGCCATAGCGGGTGTATTGGCTGATCTTGCGACGACCAGCCTCACCTTCCTTCTTCAACTGCTCCAGCTGCGGGCTGACGGCGGTCATCAGTTGCATGATGATCGATGCCGAGATGTACGGCATGATCCCCAGTGCAAAAATGCTCATCCGTTCCAGCGCGCCGCCGGAAAACATGTTGAACAAGCTAAGAATGGTCCCCTCATTCTGTCGAAACAGGTCCGCCAGCCGGTCCGGGTTGATACCAGGAACTGGGATGTGTGCGCCTATCCGGTAGACGATAATCGCCAGGAATAGAAAACGCAGTCGAGCCCAGAGCTCGGATAACCCGCCTTTGCTGAGCGCTGAGAGAGCACCTTGCTTAGCCATTTATTCCTCGAACTTGCCGCCAGCTGCTTCGATAGCCGCACGCGCACCCTTGGTGGCGGCGATGCCCTTGATAGTTACAGCGCGAGTCACTTCGCCCGACAGCATGATTTTCACACGCTGTACGTTCTGGTTGATCACGTTGGCATCTTTCAGGGACTGCACGGTAACGATGTCGCCTTCCACCTTGGCCAGCTCGGACAGACGCACTTCTGCGCGGTCCATGGCTTTCAGGGAAACGAAACCGAACTTCGGCAGGCGACGATGCAGCGGCTGTTGACCGCCTTCAAAGCCTGGAGCGATGGTGCCACCGGAGCGGGAAGTCTGACCTTTGTGACCACGGCCACCAGTCTTACCCAAACCACTACCGATACCACGGCCCGGACGATGCTTTTCGCGACGGGAACCCGGCGCTGGACTCAGATCATTGAGTTTCATCGATTAACCCTCGACACGCAGCATGTAGTAAGCCTTGTTGATCATCCCGCGATTCTCGGGAGTATCCTGGACTTCTACAGTGTGACCGATGCGACGCAGACCCAGACCCTTAACGCACAGTTTGTGGTTAGGGATGCGGCCGGTCATGCTTTTGATCAGCGTTACTTTTACGGTTGCCATGATCACAGGATCTCCGCTGCAGTTTTGCCGCGCTTGGCAGCAATGGACTCAGGGGACTGCATGGCCTTCAAACCCTTGAAAGTGGCGTGAACCACGTTTACCGGGTTGGTCGAACCGTAGCACTTGGCCAGAACGTTCTGAACGCCAGCAACTTCGAGGACAGCACGCATAGCGCCGCCAGCGATGATACCGGTACCTTCAGAAGCAGGCTGCATGTAAACCTTGGAAGCGCCGTGGGCGGACTTCATGGCGTACTGCAGAGTGGTGCCGTTCAGGTCCACCTGGATCATGTTGCGGCGAGCAGCTTCCATAGCCTTCTGGATCGCAGCAGGCACTTCACGCGACTTGCCACGGCCGAAGCCTACACGGCCCTTACCATCACCTACCACGGTCAACGCGGTGAAAGTGAAGATACGGCCGCCTTTAACGGTTTTGGCTACGCGGTTAACTTGAACCAGCTTCTCGATGTAGCCTTCGTCGCGCTTTTGGTCGTTATTTGACATAACTTAGAACTCCAGCCCAGCTTCACGAGCAGCATCAGCCAGCGCCTTGACGCGGCCGTGGTACTTGAAGCCAGAGCGGTCGAAAGCCACCTGCGAGACGCCTGCGGCTTTAGCACGCGAAGCGACCAGCTGGCCAACCTTAGTGGCCGCGTCGATGTTGCCGGTGGCACCATCACGCAGTTCTTTATCCAAAGTCGAGGCACTTGCCAGGACTTTGTTGCCGTCGGCCGAAATGACCTGGGCGTAGATGTGCTGCGAAGAGCGGAACACGCAGAGACGCACGACTTCGAGTTCGTGCATTTTCAGGCGTGCTTTGCGAGCGCGACGCAGTCGAGTAACTTTTTTGTCGGTCATTTGCTATGCCCTACTTCTTCTTGGCTTCTTTACGACGGACGACTTCGTCCGCGTAGCGCACACCTTTGCCTTTGTACGGCTCTGGTGGACGGAAGTCGCGGATCTCGGCGGCCACTTGACCTACCAGCTGCTTGTCGATGCCCCTGATCAGGATATCGGTCTGGCTAGGAGTCTCAGCGGTGATGCCTTCCGGCAGTTCGTAATCCACTGGGTGCGAGAAGCCAAGAGCCAGGTTCAGCACTGTGCCTTTTGCTTGCGCCTTGTAACCAACACCGACCAGCTGGAGCTTGCGCTCGAAGCCTTGGCTTACGCCTTGGACCATGTTGTTTACCAACGCACGAGTGGTACCAGCCATTGCGCGAGTCTGTTGATCGCCATTGCGAGCAGCGAAACGCAGCTCACCAGCTTCTTCAACAATCTCAACGGACGAATGGATGTTCAGTTCGAGAGTGCCCTTGGCACCCTTCACCGAAAGCTGTTGGCCGGCGAATTTTACTTCGACACCAGCTGGCAGCTTAACGGGGTTCTTAGCGACGCGAGACATGCTTATCCCCCCTTAGAACACAGTGCAAAGAACTTCGCCGCCGACACCGGCAGCGCGCGCAGCACGATCAGTCATCACACCCTTGTTGGTGGAGACGATAGACACGCCCAGACCGCCACGAACTTTCGGCAGGTCTTCGACGGACTTGTACTGACGCAGGCCTGGACGGCTAACGCGCTTCACTTCCTCGATGACCGGACGGCCTTCGAAGTACTTCAGCTCGATGGACAGCGACGGCTTGGCGTCGGTGGTGATCTGAAAACCCGCGATGTAACCTTCGTCCTTCAGGACTTTTGCTACAGCCACCTTCAGCGTGGAAGACGGCATGCTTACGACGGACTTTTCAGCCATCTGGGCATTACGGATTCGAGTTAGCATGTCCGCTAACGGGTCCTGCATACTCATGGGCTAGACGCTCCTGATACAAAAAAAATGAGCCTTGCGGCTGCAACTGTCGCCGAGGTACTCCGCACGCAAAAAGTGCGGGCTCAGGCGAGCCGGTCATTCTAGACACACACCAGAAATGAATCAAGCCCCAAAAGGGGCTTGATTCATACTCAAGGTCACCGGCGGTCAGGTTCTTGCGACCCCGACCGCAGTGACTTGGGCGGTATGGCTTACCAGCTGGCTTTGACCAGACCTGGTACGTCACCACGCATTGCAGCTTCACGCAGCTTGTTACGGCCGAGGCCGAACTTGCGGTAAACGCCGTGCGGACGACCGGTGATGCGGCAGCGGTTACGCATGCGCGAGGCGCTTGCGTCACGTGGCTGCTTCTGCAGGGCTACGGAAGCTTCCCAACGCGCTTCTGGACTTGCGTTCAGATCAACGATGATTGCTTTGAGCGCTGCACGCTTGACGGCGTACTTGGCAACGGTGAGCTGACGCTTCAGCTCACGGTTTTTCATGCTCTTCTTGGCCATTTTCCTACTCCAATCAGTTGCGGAACGGGAATTTGAAAGCACGCAGCAGTGCGCGACCTTCTTCATCCGATTTGGCAGTGGTGGTCAGGGTAATGTCCAGACCGCGCAGAGCATCGATCTTGTCGTAATCGATTTCCGGGAAAATGATCTGCTCTTTCACGCCCATGCTGTAGTTGCCACGACCATCGAAGGACTTGGCATTCAGGCCGCGGAAGTCGCGAACCCGAGGCAGGGAGATCGACAGCAGACGATCCAGGAACTCATACATACGATCGCGACGCAGGGTCACCTTGACACCGATCGGCCAACCTTCGCGGACTTTGAAGCCTGCGATGGATTTGCGAGCGTGAGTCACGACGACCTTCTGGCCGGTGATCTTTTCCAGGTCAGCAACAGCGTGCTCGATGACTTTCTTGTCGCCGATCGCTTCGCCCAGACCCATGTTCAGGGTGATCTTGGTAATGCGCGGAACTTCCATCACGTTCGCCAGCTTAAGTTCTTCCTTAAGCTTCGGAGCGATTTCCTTCCGGTAAATCTCTTTCAGTCGTGCCATGGTCTTCTACCTAGCAGTGTTCAAGCATCAACCGCTTTTTGGGTCGACTTGAAGACACGAATTTTTTTGCCGTCTTCTACTTTGAAACCAACGCGGTCAGCCTTGTTGGTTTCGCCGTTGAAAATGGCGACGTTGGAAGCGTGCAGTGGCGCTTCTTTCTCGACGATACCGCCCTGTACGCCCGACATCGGGTTAGGCTTGGTATGACGCTTGACCAGGTTCAAGCCACCAACGACCAGACGGTCGTCAGCGAGAACCTTAAGCACCTTACCGCGCTTACCTTTGTCTTTGCCGGCGATCACGATGATCTCGTCGTCACGACGAATCTTTTGCATGTCGGATCTCCTTACAGCACTTCTGGGGCGAGCGAGACGATCTTCATGAACTTCTCGGTACGAAGTTCACGGGTCACTGGCCCAAAGATACGGGTGCCGATCGGCTCTTGCTTGTTGTTCAACAGAACAGCAGCGTTGCCATCAAAGCGGATAATGGAGCCGTCAGCACGACGTACGCCGTGACGGGTGCGGACTACAACAGCAGTCATCACCTGGCCTTTTTTCACCTTACCGCGAGGAATTGCTTCCTTGACGGTAACTTTGATGATGTCACCGATACCAGCGTAACGACGATGGGAGCCACCCAGCACCTTGATGCACATAACGCGGCGAGCGCCGCTGTTATCGGCCACATCGAGCATGGATTGAGTCTGAATCATATAATTTCTCCGACCCCTAGTCCTTAGACTTCCACAGCGCGTTCGAGAACATCAACCAGTGCCCAAGACTTGGTCTTGGCCAGCGGACGAGTTTCACGAATAGTGACTTTGTCGCCGATATGGCACTGATTGGTTTCGTCGTGCGCGTGCAGCTTAGTCGAACGCTTAACGTATTTACCGTAGATCGGGTGCTTTACGCGACGCTCGATCAGAACGGTGATGGTTTTGTCCATCTTGTCGCTGACAACACGGCCAGTCAGCGTACGGACAGTCTTTTCGGCTTCAGCCATGATCACTTACCTGCCTGCTGGTTGAGCACAGTCTTCACGCGAGCGATGTCACGCTTAACTTGCGAGAGCAGATGAGACTGCCCCAACTGGCCAGTTGCTTTCTGCATGCGCAGATTGAACTGGTCGCGCAGCAGGCCGAGCAGTTGCTCGTTCAGCTGCTGTGCGGATTTTTCACGAAGTTCATTCGCTTTCATCACATCACCGTCCGTTTAACAAAGGAGGTGGCGAGCGGCAGCTTTGCAGCAGCCAGGGCGAAAGCCTCACGCGCCAGCTCTTCAGAAACACCCTCGATTTCATACAGGACTTTGCCTGGCTGAATCTGGGCAACCCAGTACTCCACGTTACCCTTACCTTTACCCATCCGAACTTCGAGTGGCTTCTTGGAAATAGGCTTGTCCGGGAATACACGGATCCAGATCTTGCCGCCACGTTTTACGTGACGGGTCAGAGCACGACGTGCTGACTCGATCTGACGAGCGGTGAGACGACCACGAGCAACAGACTTCAGCGCGAACTCGCCGAAGCTGACTTTGCTACCGCGCAGTGCCAGACCACGGTTGTGGCCGGTCATCTGCTTGCGGAACTTCGTACGCTTTGGTTGCAACATTTGGCGTACCCCTTACTTAGCAGCTTTTTTACGAGGCGCTGGTGCTTGTGGTTTCAGTTCTTCTTGGCGACCACCAATTACTTCGCCTTTGAAGATCCAAACCTTCACACCGATCACACCGTAGGTGGTGTGAGCTTCGTAGGTGGCATAGTCGATATCGGCACGCAGGGTGTGCAGTGGCACACGACCTTCGCGATACCATTCAGTACGTGCGATTTCAGCACCGCCGAGACGACCGCTCACTTGGATTTTGATGCCCTTGGCACCAATGCGCATTGCGTTCTGTACGGCACGCTTCATAGCGCGACGGAACATTACACGACGCTCCAGCTGCTGAGCTACGCTCTGCGCAACCAGCATACCGTCGAGCTCCGGCTTGCGGATCTCTTCGATATTGATGTGCACAGGCACACCCATTTGCTTGGTCAGGTCCTGACGCAGTTTCTCAACATCTTCACCCTTCTTCCCGATAACGATACCTGGACGAGCGGTGTGGATGGTGATGCGTGCAGTTTGGGCCGGACGATGGATATCGATACGGCTTACGGACGCGCTTTTTAGTTTGTCTTGGAGGTACTCACGCACATTCAGATCTGCGAGCAAATAGTCCGCATAAGTCCGACCGTCTGCGTACCAGACGGAGGTGTGCTCCTTGACGATTCCCAGGCGAATGCCAATGGGATGTACTTTCTGACCCATCTCTTCGACTCCGTTACTTGTCAGCAACCTTGACAGTGATATGGCAAGACCGCTTGACGATGCGATCAGCACGGCCTTTGGCACGCGGCATGATACGCTTCAGCGAACGCCCTTCGTTGACGAAAACGGTGCTGACCTTCAGGTCATCAACGTCTGCGCCTTCGTTATGCTCGGCGTTGGCTACGGCCGACTCCAGCACTTTTTTCATGATCTCGGCGGCTTTCTTACTGCTGAAAGCCAACAGGTTGAGCGCTTCGCCCACCTTCTTCCCGCGGATCTGGTCGGCGACCAAGCGGGCTTTCTGGGCGGAGATTCGAGCGCCCGACAACTTAGCGGCTACTTCCATTTCCTAACCCCTTAACGCTTGGCTTTCTTGTCTGCCACGTGCCCGCGATAAGTGCGGGTACCGGCGAACTCGCCCAGTTTGTGGCCGACCATGTCTTCGTTCACGAGAACTGGGACGTGCTGACGACCGTTGTGTACTGCGATGGTCAGACCGACCATTTGTGGCAGGATCATCGAACGACGCGACCAGGTTTTCACTGGTTTGCGATCGTTCTTTTCCGCCGCCACTTCGATCTTCTTCAGTAGGTGAAGATCGATAAAAGGACCTTTTTTCAGAGAACGTGGCACTGTCGTATCCCTCTATTTACTTGCGACGACGGACGATCATTTTGTCGGTACGCTTATTACCACGAGTCTTCGCGCCCTTAGTCGGGAAGCCCCACGGCGATACCGGATGACGACCACCAGAGGTACGACCTTCACCACCACCATGTGGGTGGTCAACCGGGTTCATGGCAACACCACGAACGGTTGGGCGAACGCCACGCCAGCGCTTGGCACCGGCTTTACCCAGGGAACGCAGGCTGTGCTCGGAGTTCGAGACTTCGCCCAGCGTTGCACGGCATTCCGACAGCACTTTACGCATTTCACCGGAACGCAGACGCAGGGTCACGTAGACACCTTCACGAGCGATCAGCTGAGCCGAAGCACCAGCGGAACGAGCGATCTGTGCACCTTTACCTGGCTTCAGTTCGATGCCGTGTACGGTGGAACCCACTGGGATGTTGCGCAGTTGCAGAGCGTTACCTGGCTTGATTGGAGCCAGAGCGCCCGCGATCAGCTGGTCACCAGCACTCACGCCTTTAGGAGCGATGATGTAGCGACGCTCGCCGTCTGCGTACAGCAGCAGTGCGATGTGAGCAGTACGGTTTGGATCGTATTCGATACGCTCGACAGTGGCAGCGATGCCATCTTTGTCGTTGCGACGGAAGTCGACCAGACGATAATGCTGCTTATGACCACCACCGATGTGACGAGTGGTAATACGGCCATTGTTGTTACGACCACCAGACTTCGATTTTTTCTCGAGCAGCGGTGCGTGAGGAGCGCCTTTATGCAGCTCCTGGTTGACCACCTTGACCACAAAACGGCGGCCAGGGGAAGTCGGTTTGCATTTAACGATTGCCATGATGCACCCCTTCCTTACTCAGCACTGCTGCTGAAATCGAGATCTTGGCCTGGCTGAAGGGAGATAACTGCCTTCTTCCAGTCATTACGCTTGCCCAGACCGCGAGCAGTGCGCTTGCTTTTACCCAGAACATTCAGGGTAGTCACACGCTCTACTTTCACGCTGAACAGGCTTTCGACGGCCTTCTTGATTTCCAGCTTGGTTGCGTCAGTAGCAACCTTGAAAACGAACTGACCTTTTTTGTCTGCCAGAACCGTAGCCTTCTCGGAAACGTGCGGGCCAAGCAGAACTTTAAATACGCGTTCCTGGTTCATCCCAGCAGCTCCTCGAATTTCTTCACGGCCGACACGGTGATCAACACCTTGTCGTATGCGATCAGACTAACTGGATCGGAACCTTGCACGTCACGGACATCAACGTGTGGCAGGTTGCGAGCAGCCAGGTACAGGTTCTGATCAACAGCATCCGACACGATCAGAACGTCGGTCAGGCTCATGTTGTTCAGTTTGCTCAGCAGGTCTTTGGTTTTCGGGGTTTCAACAGCGAAATCCTGAACAACGACCAGACGATCAGTACGCACCAGCTCAGCAAGGATGGAACGCATTGCTGCGCGATACATCTTCTTGTTCAGCTTCTGGGAGTGATCCTGAGGACGAGCTGCGAAAGTGGTACCGCCGCCGCGCCAGATTGGGCTACGGATAGTACCGGCACGAGCACGGCCAGTACCTTTCTGACGCCATGGGCGCTTGCCGCCACCGGAAACGTCGGAACGGGTCTTTTGCTGCTTGCTACCCTGACGGCCGCCGGCCATGTAGGCCACGACTGCTTGGTGAACCAGCGTCTCGTTGAAATCGCCGCCAAATGTCAGTTCGGAAACTTCGATCGCTTGAGCGTCATTTACATTTAATTGCATGTCAGCTTCCCCTTAACCGCGAGCCTTGGCTGCTGGACGTACAACCAGGTTGCCGCCAGTAGCGCCAGGAACAGCGCCCTTGACCAACAACAGATTGCGTTCAGCGTCCACGCGCACTACTTCCAGGGACTGCACGGTCACGCGCTCAGCGCCCATATGACCGGACATTTTTTTGCCCTTGAATACACGACCAGGAGTCTGGCACTGGCCGATAGAGCCTGGAACGCGGTGGGATACGGAGTTACCGTGGGTGTTATCTTGCCCGCGGAAATTCCAACGCTTGATCGTACCCTGGAAGCCTTTACCCTTGGACTGACCGGTTACATCAACCAGTTGACCAGCGGCGAAGATTTCAGTGTTGATCAGATCGCCGGCCTGGTACTCGCCTTCTTCAAGGCGGAATTCCATTACGGTACGACCAGCGGCAACGTTCGCCTTGGCGAAGTGGCCAGCCTGAGCGGCTGTAACACGCGAAGCACGACGCTCGCCGACAGTAACTTGCACTGCACGGTAGCCATCAGTTTCTTCAGTCTTGAACTGGGTGACGCGATTCGGTTCGATCTCAATGACCGTGACCGGAATGGAGACACCTTCTTCGGTGAAAATACGGGTCATACCGCATTTACGACCGACTACACCAATAGTCATGTTGTAAACCTCATGAGTGTACGGGGCTTTCACCCGCTATGGCCGCCCATTTCAGAGCGTTACACGACTAAGACCGAGTCTTAGCCGAGGCTGATCTGCACTTCCACACCTGCCGCAAGATCAAGCTTCATCAGCGCATCAACGGTTTTATCCGTTGGCTGGACGATGTCCAGGACACGCTTATGAGTACGGATCTCGTACTGGTCACGCGCGTCTTTGTTGACGTGCGGGGAGACCAGAACGGTGAACCGCTCTTTACGGGTAGGCAGTGGAATTGGACCACGCACTTGAGCACCAGTACGTTTCGCGGTTTCCACGATTTCCTGGGTGGATTGGTCGATCAGGCGATGGTCAAAAGCCTTCAACCTGATACGGATTTGCTGATTTTGCATTGGATTTCAGACTCCGGCTGCTATTCCCACCGGGCGCAATACGCCCGTTAAAAGGAGGCGCAATTCTATAGACGCCCCTGATAGGTGTCAACCTAATAAAAAAGCCCCCGCTAGGCGGGGGCTTTTTCAAAGCATCGAAGCTATCTCAATGAGAAGCTTACTCGATGATTTTGGCTACGACGCCGGCGCCGACGGTACGACCGCCTTCACGGATAGCGAAACGCAGGCCGTCTTCCATCGCGATGGTCTT
>NZ_JBMOUG010000024.1:0-78975 GCF_049319725.1 Pseudomonas sp. Mn2068
TAGGTCATCGTCAAGATTAAATTCCGAAACCCCAATTGCGAAAGCAGTTGGGGTTTTGTTTTTGCGCCGCGGAAAACCCGCGGTGATGAGGTCCTTGAGTCCTGCGGGGATCTGGCGGCCGCCATCGCCGGCAAGCCGGCTCCCACAGGGGGGGGGCGTGGATGAGGCTGTCTCTGCGGCGTTCCGGCAAGCGTGCTCCCACAGGGGGGCGGGGGATGAGGCCGTCTCTGCGGCGTCCCGGCAAACTGGCTCTCACAGGGGGCGGGGATGAGCTATCTCTGTGGCTTAATTCCATGCCCACACCCTCAGGTTTAGCCTCGGGCGGGCGATATCCTGATCAGCTATACATAAAACACCAGCAGTCCCTGGGTAGCCCTGAATCGAAGAACGGTGCACAAGCTGCTCAACGGAACCCCGGGTTGGTGTAAAATTGTTTGATGGCATTTTGACTCTATTTATTATCTGCACGCGAAAGTGGCAGTGAGGCTGGACCCGCTCTTGTGATTGTCCCCGGGCCCATCTTCTATTTCCCATGACAGGAATCTCGATGCTGGCGTATCACCAAAAAAGCTTTCTGATCGTCGACGATTTCTCCGATTTTCGCAGTTCAGTCAGGTCCATGCTGCGCGAGTTGGGCGTCAAGGAAGTGGACACCGCCGACACCGGGGAGCAGGCCCTGCGCATGTGTGCGCAGAAGCGCTACGATTTTGTCCTGCATGATTACCATCTCGGTGATGGCAGGAAGAATGGGCAGCAGGTGCTTGAAGACCTGATGGTCGACAAGCTGATCAGCCATGAAAGCGTGTTCGTCATGGTCACCGCGGAAAGCAGCCAGGCCATGGTACTCAGTGCCCTGGAACACGAGCCCGACGCCTACCTGACCAAGCCGTTCAACCGTGCCAGCCTTGCCCAGCGCCTGGAGAAGCTGGTCCAGCGCAAGAACCTGCTCAAGCCGATCATGCAGGCACTCGACCGTGACAAACCGGCCGAAGTGCTGGCTGCCTGTACCCGCCTGACCCAGCAGGACACCCGTTTCGCACCGCTGTGCCTGCGCTATCGCGCCGACGCCATGCGCGCGCTCAACCAGAATGAGCCACTGGAACGCTTCCTCAATGGCATCCTCAACGATCGTCCGCTGCCATGGGCTTATGCGATGCTCGGGCAACTGCTCTACAAGCGCGGCCAGATCACTCAGGCCCGGGAACTCTACGAAACCGCGCTCAAGGCCTTTCCGATGATGCCGGCGCTGTACGACGGGCTCGCCGATGTGCTGATGCAGCAGGGCGATACCCGGCGTGCCCAGAGCGTGCTGGAGGAGGCTGTACGGTTGTCCCCGCTGGCGGTACGCCGGCAGTCGTTGTTGGGCAAGCTGGCCATGGCCAACGAGGATTTCGAGAGTGCATCGAAAGCCTATCGCCAGGCCGTGTCCCAGGGCGAGCAATCACGCTTCAAGGATCCCGAAAGCAATCTCGGCCTGGCCCATGCCTTGATCAGCAAGGGCAGCGAGCGGGGCCTGGATACACGTACGCGGCTGGAGATCAACCAGACCCTCAGCGCGGTCGCCAAGGAAAACGCCAACGATCCGGGACTGCAGGTGCGTGCGCGCCTGATGAAGGCCACCAGCCTGCTGCTCAATGATGCCGAAACCGCCGACAAGCTCACCGAGCAGGCGATGGCGCGTCTTGAGGGAATGGAGAACTTCATGAGTGCCGAGGCGGCCTTGCTGGTAGCCAAGCAACTGCAGCAGTTGGGCCAGGTCGATGCCGGTGCCTCGATGCTCAAGAACTGCGTGGAGATCTACGGTGACGATCCTGCTGTGATGAAAGGGATCGCCAAACTGACCGACGACCCGGAGATCCTCGGCAGCGGCAAGGCCGCGATCGATCTCAACGTGCAGGGCGTGCGCAGCTACAAGGGCGGCAACCTGGAAGAGGCGCAGGACCTGTTCCGGCGCGCCCTGGCGCTGCAACCGAAGAATATCAGTATCGCCCTCAACGCCGCGCAGGCCCTGTTGGTGAGCGCGCAGAAGACTGCCGACGCCGCGATCCTCGAAGAGTGTCGTGCCTGCCTGAAAATGGTCGGCAAGATGCCCGACACCGATCCACGTTATGAGAGGTATCAGAAATTGCGCATCCGGGCGTTCGGCGAATGAGTGGCGATGACCAGGGGCTGGATTTTTCCACGGTAATCGCCTCGACCGTGCACGATATGAAGAACTCGCTGGCGATGCTGATGCAAGCCCATGGCCAGTGGCAAAGCCGCCTGCCCGCGAGTCAGCGCGAGGTCCCCGAGCACGGGGTCATCGAGTATGAGTTCGCTCACCTCAACAGCATGCTGGTACAACTGCTGGGCCTGTACAAGCTGGGAGTCAATCAGCTACCGCTGCGCCCCGACTACCATGAAATGGACGATTTCATCGAGGCGCAACTGGCGTGCCGTCAGGAAGTCCTGAGCAGTCGCGGGATTGTCGCCAGCTACGAGGTCGACGATTTCAGCCCGCTGGGTTTCTTCGACCGGGAGCTGATCGGCTCGGTCGTTGGTAATATCGTCACCAATGCCATTCGCTATGCCTGTCATGCCTTGCTGATCGGTGTGCGTGAAGAGGGCGAACAACTGGTAGTGACCATCAATGACGATGGTCCGGGCTACCCGGCACAGATGCTCGAGCGGCAGGCGGACTATGTGCAGGGCATCAACCCCACCACGGGCAGTACCGGCCTGGGTCTGTATTTCGCGGCACGTATTGCCGCCCTGCACGAGCGCAACGGCGTGCGCGGGCGAATCGAGATCGGCAATGGCGGCACCCTCGGCGGTGCATTGTTCAGCCTCTATCTTCCCTGAACCAGGCTTTTTCCTCGCCCCTGCTTGAAATCCCGAACAGGTGGTGCGTATTTTGTACGGGACGCCGTTCACGGCTTGTACAACAACAAGGATTGAGTCATGACGACCGATGGCCAGAGTTCACTCGCGCAGCGATTGACCGGCATTGATGAGATTGAATGTGTCACGCCCGACCTCAATGGCGTACCGCGCGGCAAGGTAATGACCGCCGAAGGTTTCCTCGAGGGACGGCGTTTGCAGATGGCCCGCGGGGTGCTGTTGCAGTGCATCATGGGCGGTTACCCTCCCGCGCGTTTTTACGGCAGCGACGATGGCGACCTGGCCCTCAATGCCGATCCGCAGCAGATCCATCGCCTGCCCTGGAGCCAGCAGCCCCGTGCCCTGGCGATCTGCGACGCGGACGAACTGACGGGTGAGAGCTCCCGTCTGTCGACCCGTGGTCAGCTCAAGGCGGTCATCGCCCGCTATGCGGCGCGTGGCCTGGCGCCAGTAGTGGCGACCGAGCTGGAGTTCTTTGTCTTCGCGCCCAATACCGATCCGAGCCAACCCTTCCTGCCGCCCGTGGGCCTCGATGGTCGTCGCGAGGACGGTCATTCGGCCTTCAGCGTCAGTTCCAATAACGGCTTGCGGCCGTTTTTCAGCGAGGTCTATGCGTGCATGGCGGCGCTCGGTCTGCCGCGTGACACCTTCATGCATGAAATGGGCGTCAGCCAGTTCGAGATCAACCTGTTGCATGGTGATCCGCTGTTGCTGGCCGACCAGACCTTCCTGTTCAAGCACCTGCTCAAGGAAGTGGCCCTCAAGCATGGCCTGACCGTGGTCTGCATGGCCAAGCCATTGGCGAAGACACCGGGCAGCTCGATGCATATTCACCAGAGCGTGGTGGAAATTGGCAGCGGGCGAAATGTCTTCAGCGATGCCGCCGGGGAACCGACCGCTATGTTCCGCCACTTTATCGGTGGGCAGCAGGCGGGCATGGCGGACTTCACCGCGCTGTTCGCGCCGAACGTGAATTCCTACCAGCGCCTGTGTCACCCGTTCGCTTCACCGAACAATGCCTGCTGGTCCCACGACAACCGGGCCGCCGGCCTGCGCATTCCGGCCAGCTCGCCGGTGGCGCGGCGGGTGGAAAACCGCCTGCCGGGAGCGGATGCCAATCCCTACCTGGCAATCGCCGCGAGCCTGGCCGCCGGGTTGCACGGGATCGAACAGAAACTGGAGCCGACGGCCGCGATCCAGGGCGAATTCGAGGTTCCGGATTCTTTGTCGCTGCCATGTACCTTGCACGCTGCTCTGGAGCGTCTGAAACGTAGCCAGTTGGCGAAGGATCTGTTCGGCAAGGAGTTCATCGAAGGCTACATCGCTTCGAAGACCATGGAGCTGACCAGTTTCCTGGACGAAATTACTCCCTGGGAAAGGCGTGTCCTGGCCGCCCAGGCTTAGGCTCCAAGCGCTGTAAAAGCAATGCGCGTGGAAATACTGCGTTGAAAACGGACCTGTATTTCCTGTGCTCGCTACGTTTTTACAGCGCCTGGCTTTATAGTCGGGCTATCTTCTCGGGTAGTCCGAAACCTCATTCAAGGAGCCGCTCGGAACGCCGATGCGCCATATCTGGAAATCCTTTCGAGCGCTTTATTTCGCCTCGCTGATGATGTTGATCGGCTCGGGTCTTCTCAGTACCTACCTGGCCTTGCGCCTGGCGGCCGACCATGTCGACGGCCTGTGGGTCGGTGCCCTGATGGCGGCCAACTACTTCGGCCTGGTGCTGGGGGGCAAGATCGGCCACCGGCTGATTGCACGGGTCGGACATATCCGTGCCTACGCCACCTGCGCCGGGATCGTCGGCGCGGCGGTGCTGGGCCATGGGTTGATCGATTGGCTGCCGGCCTGGCTGTTCCTGCGGATGATCGTGGGCCTGGGCATGATGTGCCAGTACATGGTCATCGAAAGCTGGCTGAACGAGCAGGCCGAGGCCAAGCAGCGCGGGGTGGTGTTCAGCGGCTACATGATCGCCTCCTACCTTGGCCTGGTGCTGGGGCAACTGATCCTGGTCATGCACCCGGCCCTCGGGCTTGAACTGCTGATGCTGGTCGCGCTGTGCTTCGCGCTGTGCCTGGTGCCGGTGGCGATGACCCGGCGCATTCACCCGGCGCCCCTGCATCCGGCGCCGCTGGAACCACGCTTTTTCATGAAGCGGGTGCCGCAGTCCCTGACCACGGTGATGGGCGCGGGGATCATCGTCGGCTCCTTCTATGGCCTGGCGCCGCTCTATGCCTCCCAGCAGGGGCTTTCCACCGAGCAGGTCGGTCTGTTCATGGGGTGCTGCATCTTTGCCGGCTTCCTGGTGCAGTGGCCGCTGGGCTGGCTCTCCGATCGCTATGATCGGGCCGTGCTGATCCGCAGCGTCGCTTTCCTGCTGGCCCTGGCCTCCTTGCCGCTGGCGGTATTCTCCACGGCGCCGCTGGAAGTGCTGTTTATCTCCGGGTTCGTGGTGTCGCTGTTGCAGTTCTGCCTGTATCCGCTGGCGGTAGCCTTTTCCAACGACCATATCGAGGGCGATCGACGGGTGTCCCTGACGGCCATGTTGCTGATGACCTACGGTATCGGTGCGAGCATGGGGCCGCTGGCGGCGGGTATCCTGATGAAGCTGTTCGGCAGCCATATGCTCTACGCGTTCTTCAGTTTCTTCGCGTTGATCCTGGTCTGGCGTATCCGGCCGAAGGCCGTGACCAACCTGCACCAGGTCGAAGATGCGCCGTTGCAGCACGTGGTCATGCCCGAAGCCATGTCGCCCCTGGGGGCGGCCCTCGATCCACGGGTCGACGAGCAGATCGTGCTGGATCAGATGTGCGACAGCGTGGTGCCCCCGGCGCCAGAGCCCGAGGTGGTTGCCGAGGTCGATGAGTCGGACCCGGAGCCGGCGCACAAATCGAGCAACTGATAGCACTGATGAAAAAAACGGGCCACCTGATAAGGGTGGCCCGTTTTTTTTTGGAGAGTGAAAGCGCCTGACTCAGTAATCGTCGTCCTTGTCGAAACGCCGTGCCTCGCGCTGCAACTGGTAGACGAAACGCTCGACCTGGCGTTGTACCAGGCCGCTCATGTTGTGGAAACGCACGCCGGCGAAGGTGGTGTTGATCCTTTCTTCGAAATGCAGGTGACGCAACTCCACGGGAGCGGTCATCGGCCCGAAGGGCAGGGCGGCGATAAAACGCTCGTAGACCTGGCCCAACTGCAGGCGGTCGGAGATATCGCCTTCGAAACGCAGCTTGCAACCGCTGGCGGAGATATCCAGCAGCTTGCCGGTGACCGGAGCCTTGAGCTTTTCACCGCTGAGCTCGACATTCACCAGGGCGGTGAGCTTCAAGGCGGCGCGAAACGCATTGCGGCGCTGGTGGTAGACGACTTCCTGGGGGATCGTCCCACGGTAGCAGCCTTCGGTTTCGTCGATGGTCATCGGCTGGGGTTGTTCCCAGGTGATGCGCACGCCCTCGTGGAAACCTTCGACACGGAAAGGCTCGCCTGCCGACAGGAAGCGTTCGCCGTCGCGCGGCATCATTTCGTCCAGGGCCAGGGTGCCGGCCTCCCGGTCGACATCGATCACAAAACTCTGGAAGCGCTGGGTGCGTTCGTGGAACGTGATGATCAACGGGTCATGGCTTTCCTGCAGCATCCGCAGGTTGGCGGCAATTTCCAGAGGTGTGGTTAGCACCTTGGGTGGCTGCGGAGCATCGTCCGCGCTTGGGGCATTGGACACGGTTCATCAATCTCCAGACAAAATACGACTACACGCAAAAGCCAGCATTTTGCCAGCATGTTGCGCGCCTTGGATAGAGCGCGCACCAGTTCGCTTTCAAGCCTGACTGAGTGGGCGAGGCTTCGCAAGCCTGGCGGTCGAGCCGCGGGCATCGTAGAGCGCGGGAGGCTCACCGCCGGTCAGGATCTTCAACTGGTTCGCGGTAGTCGCTTGCTGAACCTGGATGTTGCGTCCGTTGAGCTCGTTGGCTGCCTGGCAATCGGCCAGGAGTCGGGTGAGCACGTCGCTCTGGCTCAGCAGTTCATCGCCCACGCTCGACTGTGCGGCCAGTTGTTCCAGGCCGGCGCGATTGGTGGGCAGATTGAGGCTTGCGAGGATCTGGCTGCGCTTGCGGCCATGCTGTTCCAGCAGAATGATCAGCGCTTGCTTGCGCGCCAGAATATCTTCCAGCTCGAACATGTTGCGTCCGTGGAGCGCCAGGGATTCGGCGCGCAGCAACTCAAGCAGGTCTTGAGCTGGAGCAAAATCTTCGGTGATCAGTTGCAGTAGAGTGGTGTCGTGCATGGCTGGCCTTGGGTTTTAAGCGTCCAAAAGCCTGGCGCGGGCCGGAGCCTAGCGCTGGGCTTCGAAGTTGAGCAGTTTGCTGGCTACGCGGTTGCTGTCGACCTTGTAGCTGCCGTCGGCAATTGCCTGCTTCAACTCGGCCACCCGGGCGCTGTTGACCACAGGCTGCTGCTGCAGCTTGTCAGTGACCTTTTGCAACTGCTGAGCCTCATTGCTGAGGTGTACCGATTCCCCGCTCTGGCTGACCGAGTCGGCCTGGCTGTTGACGGACGCGGACTTGCCGGCACTGTCGGCTTCCTTGCTGGCGCTGCTGCGCGTGCTGCCTGTCAGTGACGGGGCGTTATTCAAACGACTGAAATCGATGACCATGATAAAAAAACCTCTGGGTATTTGGACGCTTGCCTTGTTTTCGGCCATACCCGGAAAAACTTTAGGCTCATCTGAGAATGAGTCTGCACGTGTCGGCTGTATCCCTGTCTGGGGCACAGTTTAGGAAAAGTGGCGACTTCGCGCCAGTTATCTACAAGGCCACTTTTCTCTTCATAAAGCTACCTCTACCTGCCCGGGCGCGGTGACACGGGCTTTGATGACACGTTGCGAGTTGAGGTTCTTGATGCGGATCTGTTCGTTGAGCCCGCCATTGGACAGGGCTTCTCCCGGCATCTTCACTACCAGGCCACCGCTCGTCGCACTGATCACCACCTGGTCGCCCTTGCGGACCACTTCGGCCTGTTCCAGATGCACCAGGGTGATGACCTGATCCATGACCATTGGTCGGACAAGTTTCTGCCCGATGGCCTGGTCGGGCGAAGTCAGGAAGCCCTGGTTGATCAGGCTGATATCCCGCTCACGCAGCGCCACGTCACCCGGTTCGATGATGCCGGCACGCTTGAGCGGGCGGGTGGTCACCACCACGTCGCGGAACAGCTTGACCTGGGCCGGTACGAACACGGTCCAGGGCGAGGTGCCCTCGCAGCGGATTTTCACGGTGACCCGGCCAATCGGCGTCGCGGGGCTCTCCAGGCTGGCTGTCAATTCCTTGTCGCAGGCGGCCATGCGCAGGCGCGGATCCAGTTGATTGACCTGGATTTCATAACGACCTTCGGTTTGACTGGTAGCCAGGTAGTCTTCTACGGTGAACTCAAGAAAGCCTTGGGTCACGCCGATAAGCTGATCAGGCAGGGTCGCCGATTCCGCAAGGGCAGGGCCGCTGGGGTTCAGACAGCATAAAGCCGACAAAACCCAGAGCAATCTGCGGTACTGTGATGTCAGGCGTCGAAAAAATGTCGTTTGTGCTTTCATAACAGTATAAAAAGCAAGGCCCGTGCCGTTTACTCTTGAATGTGCATCGGATCTGAAGCTTTGGTGAGAGGGGTCAGGCATGGCTGGTGTAATGGATTCGGTGAACCAGCGTACGCAACTGGTCGGGCAGAATCGCCTTGAACTGCTGTTGTTCCGTCTCGACGGCCAGCAGTTGTATGGAATCAACGTCTTCAAGGTACGCGAGGTGCTGCAATGCCCCAAGCTGACCCTGATGCCGAAGTCCAATCCGGTGGTGTGCGGTGTGGCGAATATTCGTGGGGCAACCATCCCGATCCTCGATCTGGCGATGGCCACGGGCTCCGGTGCACTCAAGGACCAGAGTAATCCGTTTGTGATCATTACGGAGTACAACACCAAGACCCAGGGGTTCCTGGTGAAGTCGGTGGAGCGCATCGTCAACATGAACTGGGAAGAGATCCATCCGCCGCCCAAGGGCACCGGGCGCGATCACTACCTGACGGCAGTGACGCGAATCGACAACCAGTTGGTGGAGATCATCGACGTCGAGAAGATCCTGGCCGAGGTCTCGCCCACGTCCGAGTCGATTTCCCTCGGCGTGGTCGATGTCGAGACCCAGAGCAAGGCGGTGTCGTTGCGGGTGCTGACGGTCGATGACTCGTCGGTGGCGCGCAAGCAGGTCACGCGCTGCCTGCAGACGGTCGGTGTCGAGGTGGTGGCGTTGAACGACGGCCGACAGGCGCTGGATTACCTGCGCAAGCTGGTCGACGAGGGCAAGAAGCCGGAAGAAGAGTTCCTGATGATGATTTCCGACATCGAAATGCCCGAAATGGACGGCTATACCCTTACAGCGGAGATCCGCAACGATCCTCGCATGCAAAAGTTGCATATCATCCTGCATACTTCCTTGTCGGGTGTCTTCAATCAGGCGATGGTGAAGAAGGTCGGTGCTGATGACTTCCTCGCCAAGTTCCGTCCTGATGACCTGGCATCCCGGGTGGTTGACCGGATCAAGGCAGCAGAATAACGGCCGGGGGCTTTCGTCCCCGGCGGTACAGACGATTTAAGAGGCGGCATCATTGTCTACGGGTAATTTGGATTTCGAACAGTTCCGGGTCTTCCTGGAAAAGGCCTGTGGCATTCTGCTCGGTGAAAACAAGCAATATCTGGTTTCCAGCCGTCTCAACAAACTGATGGAACAGCAAGGCATCAAGTCTCTGGGCGAGTTGGTCCAGAAGATCCAGGCCCAGCCGCGCAGCGGTTTGCGCGAGCAGGTGGTGGATGCCATGACCACCAACGAAACCCTGTGGTTTCGCGACACCTATCCGTTTGAAGTGCTCAAGGGCAAGGTATTGCCGGAAGCGATCAAGGCCAGTCCCGGACAGCGCCTGCGTATCTGGTCGGCTGCCTGTTCGTCGGGGCAGGAACCCTATTCGATCTCGATGTCGATCGACGAGTTCGAGCGGACCAACATGGGCCAGTTGAAGGCGGGCGCGCAGATCGTCGCCACCGACCTGTCGGGGCTGATGCTGACCAACTGCAAGACGGGGGAGTACGACAGCCTGGCCATCGGTCGTGGCTTGTCCCCCGAGCGCCTGCAGCGTTACTTCGATCCGAAAGGGCCGGGCCGCTGGGCGGTCAAGGCGCCGATCAAGAGCCGGGTCGAGTTCCGTTCGTTCAACCTGCTGGACAGCTACGCCAGCCTGGGCAAGTTCGACATCGTGTTCTGCCGTAACGTGCTGATCTACTTCTCCGCCGAGGTGAAGAAGGACATCCTCATGCGTATTCACGGGACCCTCAAGCCGGGCGGCTATCTGTTCCTCGGTGCCTCCGAGGCCCTGAACGGCCTGCCGGACCATTACCAGATGGTGCAATGCAGTCCTGGAATCATCTACCAGGCCAAGTAGGCAACAGGTCCAACGCAGAAAAGGGAGCCCCGGGGGCTCCCTTTTTTTTGCCACTTTTCTTGCCGCCCGCCTTGCCGCTTTGCTGACGCGCGGCGGAAATGCTTTGCCGCTTTTCTGGCATTGCCGCTGTCTGCCACCCCGCAAAGCCTTGATTTACGGCCTTTGAGGAATTGGCATGGGGCTTGCTATAGCTCTGTCAACGAAAAGCCTGTTTCAACGATCAGGTCAACTCTTGAAGGTTTCCCGACATGAGCATCAGCTTCGATAAAGCGCTCGGTATCCATGAGAAAGCCCTGGGCTTCCGCGCCCAACGTGCCGAAGTGCTGGCCAACAACATCGCCAACGCCGACACCCCGAACTACAAGGCTCGGGACATGGACTTTTCCTCGGTGCTCGCCGAGCAGAGCGAAAAGGCCAAGAACGGCACCTTCGCCCTCAACACCACCAACAGCCGTCATATCGAAGCCCAGGGCCTGAGCGATGGCGATGCGGCGTTGCAATACCGCACGCCGATGCAGCCGTCGATCGACCAGAACACCGTGGATGCGCAGATCGAGCAATCGAACTATGCACAGAACGCGGTCGACTTCCAGGCCAGCTTCACCCTGCTCAACAGTAAATTCAAAGGGCTGGTATCAGCCCTGCGTGGAGAGTAAGCCATGTCCCTCGCCAGCGTTTTCAACATTGCCGGTAGCGGCATGAGTGCCCAGACCACTCGCCTGAACACCGTCGCCAGTAACATCGCCAACGCCGAGACCGTCTCGTCGAGCATCGACAAGACCTACCGTGCACGCCACCCGGTGTTCGCCACCATGTTCCAGAACGGCCAGAGCGGCGGCAGCGATTCGTTGTTCCAGAACCAGGACGCGGCCGGTCAGGGCGTTCAGGTGATGGGCGTGGTCGAGGACCAGAGCAACCTGGAAGCCCGCTACGAACCGAACCATCCGGCGGCCGACGCCAAGGGTTATGTCTACTACCCGAACGTCAACGTGGTCGAGGAAATGGCCGACATGATCTCTGCCAGCCGCTCGTTCCAGACCAACGCGGAAATGATGAACACCGCCAAGACCATGATGCAGAAGGTTCTGACCCTGGGTCAGTGATAAGGGGCGACAGCCATGAGTGTTTCCGATTCCACCAGCGGTCCCAGCCTCAACGACATCATCAACGCCTCCAACCAGAAGGTGGCGAATAACAGCAACACCGATCCCCTGGGCAACGCCATCGGCGGTGCCACCGGCGGGCAGACCCTGGGCAAGGACGCGTTCCTGAAATTGCTGGTGACCCAGCTCAAGAACCAGAACCCGCTGGATCCCCAGGACAACAGTGCCTTCGTCGCCCAGCTGGCCCAGTTCAGCAGCCTGGAAGGCATTACCACGCTCAACACCAGCGTGAACAACATCGCCGGCGCCTTCCAGTCGTCCCAGGCCCTGCAGGCCTCGTCGCTGGTCGGCCGCTCGGTCATCGTGCCGACCGACAAGGCCGTGGTCGATACCAGCAAGCCGTTTACCGGCACGGTGACGATCCCGAGTTCCGTGGACAACCTGACCCTGAAGATCACCGACTCCACCGGCAAGGTGGTCAGGACCATCGACATGGGCAGCCAGAAAGCCGGCAACGCCGCTTTCGCCTGGGACGGCAAGGACGATTCGGGCACCCTGCTGGCCAACGGTACCTACACCTTCAACGCCACCTCGCAGATCGACAGCAAGGCGACCGCCATGGTCACCAACCTGCCGGCGACCGTCAGCAGCGTGAGCCTGGGTCAGAACGGCGGCGAAATGATGCTTAACCTGGCGGGCCTGGGCAGCATTGCTCTGTCCAAAGTCCAGACCATTGGCCTGTAAGAGCCGACCAACGCGAAACAAAGGAGTGAGTTATGTCTTTTAATATCGGTTTGAGCGGTCTCAATGCGGCCCAGAAACAGCTCGACGTAACCGGCAACAACATTGCCAACGTCAACACCACCGGCTTCAAATCCTCCCGCGCGGAATTCGAGGACGTCTACTCGGCGACCAAGCTGGGTGTGGCCGCCAAGACCATCGGTAACGGTGTGAACCTGGCCAACGTTTCGCAGAACTTCGGCAACGGTGGCATGACCGCCACCGGCAACGCGCTGGACATGGGTATCCAGGGCAACGGTTTCTTCACCCTGAGCAGCAACGGTTCGCTGAGCTATACCCGTGCCGGTACCTTCAAGACCGACAAGGACGGCTACATCACCAACTCCGACGGTACTGCCCGCCTGCAAGGTTTTGCCGCCGACTCCAAGGGCAATATCATTCCGGGCGTACTGACCGACCTGCGCATCGACGTATCGAACCTGCCACCGCAGACCAGCACCACGGTGGGTGCGACGATCAACCTCGATTCGAAGTCGCCGGTGATCAACCAGGCAACCACGCCGTTCGACCCGTCGAACCAGGCGAGCTACACCAAGCCGTTCAGCTCCGATATCTATGACACCCAGGGTAACAAGCACTCGCTGGACCAGTATGTGGTCAAGACCGGCGCCAATACCTGGAACGTCTACACACTGATCGACGGGCGCAACCCGAATGGCACGGCGGCTACCGTTCCGACCGTACCGCCTACCGTTCCGCCTGCCGCGACCGACCCTGTGCCGGTGGCAATGGTCTTTGACTCCTCGGGTAAACTGCAGAGTATTGGTGGTGTCGCGGGTGCAACGACAATCCCGGTCCTGGGTTGGGTTCCGGGTGTCGTGACCAACGGTGTTTGGGCTGCCAACGGTGCGGGTTCCAACGATCCTACTGGCAAGGGCATCACGAGCGATTGGTCGAAGACTACCCAGTTCAACGCCGATACTTCCCGTGCCAACATCATCAGCGATGGCTATGCCACCGGCCAGATCACCGATATCAGCATCGATGGCACCGGTACCATTTTCGCCAACTTCAGCAACAACCAGCACAAGGCTATCGGCCAGGTCGCGGTGGCGAGCTTCACCAACGAGCAGGGTCTGCAGCCGAAAGGCGGCACCGCCTGGGTGCAGACCTTTGCTTCGGGCCAACCCGCCTACGACGGTGGTCAGGTCGGTACCAACGGTTCGATCGTTTCCGGCAACTTGGAAGGCTCCAACGTCGACCTGACCAGCGAGCTGGTGGACCTGATCAAGGGCCAGAGCTACTACCAGGCCAACGCCAAGACCATCTCCACCCAGAGCACCATCATGCAGACCATCATCCAGATGACCTGATAATGGCTGGCTGAAGACGCTCCACCAAAAAAGCCCCTTGATCGGGGCTTTTTTGTGCCTGGCTGTCGCACTCGGCATTCTGGGCTGGCTGTTTATCGTAGGAGCCGGCTTGCTGGCGATAGCGGTGTCTCAGGCAGCCCATCTGCTAGCTGTCCTATCTCAATCGCCAGCACGCCAGCCCCCTCCACACACATCGGTCATCCGTGTCACCTGGGAGTCGGGCGCTCCATTCGCCAGGCAAAAGAAAACCCCCGCCAGACCCGGGGTCTGACGGGGGCTTTCGGGTTCGCGCCCGAAGGCGCTTGCCCGCTCAGCTTATTGGCAAGCTTCGCAATCCGGCTCGTCGATGGCACAGGCCTTTGGCACGGGTGCCGGACCGGCGGGGGCCGATACGGTCGGTGCGGCCAGGACCGAATCGTCACCGTGGTTGCCGCCGCTGGAAACAGCGTTCAGCTTGCCGGTGTTGATGGTCGACTTCTCGGTGCTGGTCGCGGCCAGGGCACGGAGGTAGTAGGTGGTCTTCAGGCCACGGTACCAGGCCATGCGGTAGGTCACGTCGAGCTTCTTGCCCGAAGCGCCGGCGATGTACAGGTTCAACGACTGGGCCTGGTCGATCCACTTCTGGCGACGGCTGGCGGCATCGACGATCCACTTGGTTTCCACTTCGAATGCAGTCGCGTAGAGCTCCTTGAGTTCTTGCGGGATGCGTTCGATCTGCTGCACGGAACCGTCGTAGTACTTCAGGTCGTTGATCATGACCGAGTCCCACAGGCCACGCGCCTTCAGGTCGCGAACCAGGTACGGGTTGATCACGGTGAATTCGCCCGACAGGTTCGATTTCACGTACAGGTTCTGGTAGGTCGGTTCGATCGACTGCGATACGCCGGTGATGTTGGCGATGGTCGCGGTCGGTGCGATGGCCATGATGTTGGAGTTACGAATACCTTTCTGCACGCGGGCACGGACCGGGGCCCAGTCCAGGCTTTCGTTCAGGTCGACATCGATGTACTTCTGGCCACGGGCTTTGATCAGGATCTGTTGCGAATCCAGCGGCAGGATGCCCTTGGACCACAGCGAACCCTGGAACGTCTCGTAGGCGCCGCGCTCGTCGGCCAGGTCGCAGGAAGCCTGGATCGCGTAGTAGCTGACCGCTTCCATGGACTTGTCGGCGAACTCGACGGCAGCGTCGGAACCGTAGGCGATGTGCTGCAGGTACAGCGCGTCCTGGAAGCCCATGATGCCGAGACCGACCGGACGGTGCTTGAAGTTGGAGTTCTTCGCCTGTGGCACCGAGTAGTAGTTGATGTCGATCACGTTATCGAGCATGCGTACGGCGGTGTTCACGGTGCGCTGCAGCTTGGCGGTGTCCAACTGGCCGTTGACGATGTGGTTCGGCAGGTTGATCGAGCCCAGGTTGCAGACGGCGATTTCGTCCTTGTTGGTGTTCAGGGTGATCTCGGTGCACAGGTTCGAGCTGTGGACCACGCCCACGTGCTGCTGCGGGCTGCGCAGGTTGCACGGGTCCTTGAAGGTCAGCCATGGGTGGCCGGTCTCGAACAGCATGGACAGCATCTTGCGCCACAGGTCCTTGGCCTGGACGACCTTGAACAGCTTGATCTTGTTGTACTCGGTCAGGGCTTCGTAGTACTCGTAGCGCTCTTCGAAGGCCTTGCCGGTCAGGTCGTGCAGGTCTGGCACTTCCGATGGCGAGAACAGGGTCCACTTGCCGTCATCGAAGACGCGCTTCATGAACAGGTCGGGGATCCAGTTGGCGGTGTTCATGTCGTGGGTACGACGACGGTCGTCGCCGGTGTTCTTGCGCAGCTCGATGAACTCTTCGATGTCCATGTGCCAGGTTTCCAGGTAGGCACAGACCGCGCCCTTGCGCTTGCCGCCCTGGTTGACCGCCACGGCGGTGTCGTTGACCACTTTCAGGAACGGCACGACGCCCTGGGACTTGCCGTTGGTGCCCTTGATGTACGAGCCCAGTGCGCGCACCGGAGTCCAGTCGTTGCCCAGGCCGCCGGCGAATTTCGACAGCATGGCGTTGTCGTGGATCGCGCCGTAGATGCCCGACAGGTCGTCCGGCACGGTGGTCAGGTAGCAGCTCGACAGCTGTGGACGCAGGGTACCGGCGTTGAACAGGGTCGGGGTCGAAGCCATGTAGTCGAAGGACGACAACAGGTTGTAGAACTCGATGGCGCGGTCTTCACGCTGCTTCTCTTCGATCGCCAGGCCCATGGCCACGCGCATGAAGAAGATCTGCGGCAGTTCGAAACGGATACCGTCCTTGTGGATGAAGTAACGGTCGTACAGGGTCTGCAGGCCCAGGTAGGTGAACTGCTGGTCGCGCTCGTGGTTGATCGCCTTGCCCAGTTTTTCCAGGTCGAACTCGGCCAGGACCGGGTTCAGCAGTTCGAACTCGATACCCTTGGCGACATAGGCTGGCAGGGCCTTGGCGTACAGGTCGGCCATCTCGTGGTGGGTGGCGCTCTCGGCCACGGCGAGGAAGCTCAGGCCTTCGGCGCGCAGGGTGTCCATCAGCAGGCGGGCGGTGACGAACGAGTAGTTCGGCTCGCGTTCCACCAGGGTGCGGGCGGTCATCACCAGGGCGGTGTTGACGTCCTTCAGGGCCACGCCATCGTAGAGGTTCTTCAGGGTTTCGCGCTGGATCAGGTCGCCGTCGACTTCTTCCAGGCCTTCGCAGGCTTCGCTGACGATGGTGTTCAGGCGGCCCATGTCCAGGGGCGCGACACTGCCGTCGGCGCGAGTGATACGGATCGACGGGTGGGCGTTGACCGGCTCTTCGGCCGGCGAACGGGTGGCGCGCTCCTTGGCGCGCGAGTCACGGTAGATCACGTAGTCGCGCGCGACTTTCTGTTCGCCGGCGCGCATCAGGGCCAGTTCGACCTGGTCCTGGATTTCCTCGATGTGGATGGTGCCGCCCGAAGGCATGCGCCGCTTGAAGGTCGCGGTGACCTGTTCGGTCAGGCGCGCGACGGTGTCGTGAATACGCGACGAGGCAGCGGCGGTACCGCCTTCAACTGCAAGAAACGCTTTGGTGATGGCGACGGTGATCTTGTCATCGGTGTAAGGAACGACAGTGCCGTTACGCTTGATCACACGCAGTTGGCCCGGCGCGGTAGCAGACAGATCCAGGTTCGAATCGGAAGCCTGCGGCACGGTGCCCTGCGGGTTCTCGCGAGTTGTGTCGGTTTGCATGGGTGTCTCCACGTTCTTTATGTTTGTTTGGGCACCACGAAGGTGCCCACCGTTCCGTCCTGAAGCACTACAACCGACGAGCGTCGTCGGGCATAACCACTTCGGGACAGGAGGAAGGGGGCTGTGGGCGCCGCTTCCTTGCCGAAGTTTCACTGGCGGCGGGCCATGGCCCGCTGCCGAATTCCTGGTGGGTGACAGTCATGTACTGCAACACCCGTACCGTTTTCCCGCGTAGAAGGGGAAAACGGCTGCCATCCGCACGCGCGGTTTGGTCTTCTGAAAATCTGTTTAGTTCAACCCTACGGAAGCAAGAAAAGAGCTTGAGTTTCCCGTCCGAAATGTGTTTGGGTTTTTTGACGGAAAACCCTACATCTAGGGTTTTTTTGCCGCTGGGCTACAAGATAATGCGTTTTTGGGGGCGATTGCAACGTGCTACCTGTGGATAAATCTGTGCGTAATTTGTGTATGAAAGCCTGAAAGCGCGTGTAGGCCACGGCAGCACTGGACCGGACCGTTTGTCACTGTTTTTTACCGCCCGGACAGGGCCGGGACGGATTTTTGCGGGCGCGAACCCTATCACAGAAAATACCCATCACCGAGTGCAAATCCTGGCGTGTGTGCTATTGCCGCACCGTTGCTACAATCGGCCGATCGCATGCTTTCACTCTCCGCTCCCATCATGACAAAAAGACGAGCGGACCCTTTCCCAACCGAGATTTGCAAGCAGAGGTAATCCGTGGAGCAAGAGGCCTGGCAGGTATTGATAGTCGAGGATGACGAGCGTCTGGCCGAGCTGACCCGCGAGTACCTTGAAGGCAATGGCCTGCGGGTCTCCATCGAAGGCAACGGCGCCCTGGCGGCCGAGCGGATCGTGCGCGAGCAGCCGGACCTGGTGATCCTCGACCTGATGCTTCCCGGCGAGGATGGCCTGAGTATCTGCCGCAAGGTCCGCGATGCGTATGACGGCGTGATCCTGATGCTCACGGCGCGCACCGATGACCTCGATCAGATCCAGGGCCTGGACCTGGGCGCCGACGACTATGTGTGCAAACCCGTGCGTCCGCGCCTGCTGCTGGCGCGCATCCAGGCCTTGCTGCGGCGCAGCGAGCCGGTTGACGTCGCCCCCCAGCAGGTACGGCGCCTGCAGTTCGGACCGTTGGTGATCGATGAGGCCTTGCGCGAAGCCTGGCTGAACGAGGCGGGTATCGAGCTGACCAGCGCCGAATTCGACCTGCTCTGGCTGCTGGTGGCCAACGCCGGGCGGATTCTCTCCCGGGAAGAGATCTTCACTGCCCTGCGGGGGATCGGCTATGACGGCCAGGACCGCTCCATCGATGTGCGCATCTCGCGCATCCGCCCGAAGATCGGCGACGACCCCGAGCATCCGCGGCTGATCAAGACCATTCGCAGCAAGGGCTACCTGTTCGTGCCCGAAGCGGCGGCAGACCTGGCGCCGTGAATTCGATCTTCCTGCGCATCTACGGTGGCATGTGCGCCGCCCTGGTGCTGGTGGCATTGCTCGGGGTGCTGGCGCTGCACCTGCTCAACGAAGTGCGTGGCGAGCAGTACCGCGAGCGGTTGGCCCACGGTACTTTTTCGCTGATGGCCGACAACCTGCAACCCATGGCCGATATCGAGCGGCGCCGGGCCCTGGCGGTCTGGGAGCGGCTGCTGGGGATTCCGCTGTCGCTGCAATCGATCGGCGAGGCCCACCTCGACCTCGGCCAGCGGACCCGGGTGCTGCGGGGCCAGGCCCTGGTGGTCCAGAGCGGACCCTATGCGGCGCGGGTCTACCGCCTGGTCAGTGACGAGCAGCAGTTGCTGTTGGCCGGGGATGTCCAGCAGATCAGCGAACAGCTGGCGCGGGCGACCATCTACCTGCTGGCCGATGAGCTGGTGCGTTATCCGGTGGCCGAGCAGCCGGCCCGGCTGGCCGCGCTGAAACATGACAAGGGCTTCGGTTTCGACATGCGCCTGGTCACCCTCGAACAGGCCGACATGGACGAGGACCAGCGGCGGCGTATCACCGAAGGCGATACGGTCATGGCGCTGGGCAAGGGCGGCGACTCGATCCGGGTGTTTGCCGGCGTGGCGGGAACCCCCTGGGTCCTGGAAATCGGTCCGCTGTACCAGATGAACCCGTATCCGCCCCAGTGGCTGGTGCTGATCGCCGTGCTGGGACTGAGCCTGATCGGCCTGATCGTCTACCTGCTGGTCCGTCAGTTGGAGCGCCGCCTGCGAGGCCTGGCCTCGGCTGCCACGCGGCTCGCCCAGGGCAGCCTGGAGACGCGGGTGCCGGCCGGTGGGGCGGACTCCATCGGACGCCTGGCCGGTGCCTTCAATGACATGGCCGAGCACTTGCAGCGCTCCTTGATGATCCAGCGCGAACTGGTGCGGGCGGTGTCCCATGAGCTGCGCACACCGGTTGCACGCCTGCGTTTCGGCCTGGAGATGATCGGCGACGCGACCACCGCGCAGGCCCGCGCCAAATACATGGAAGGCATGGACAACGATATCCAGGACCTCGACCGCCTGGTGGACGAGATGCTGACCTATGCGCGGCTGGAGCAGGGTTCTCCGGCGTTGAACTTCCAGCGGATCGATCTCGATGCCCTGGTCAACCAGGTGATCGGCGAACTGGCACCGCTGCGGGCGGATGTGCGGGTTTCGCGGGGTATCTGCCTGTCGGCGGCCGATTGTGACGATGCCTGGGTCGAGGCGGAGCCGCGTTACCTGCATCGAGCCTTGCAGAACCTGGTGAGCAACGCCATGCGCCATGCCCAGTCGCACGTGACCATCAGTTATCAGGTCGGCCAGTTGCGCTGTCGGGTGGATGTCGAGGATGACGGTCCCGGCGTACCGGAAAGTGCCTGGGAACGCATCTTCACGCCGTTCATGCGCCTGGACGACAGCCGTACGCGGGCTTCGGGCGGCCATGGCCTGGGGCTGTCCATCGTGCGACGGATCATTCATTGGCACGACGGTCGTGCCCTGATCGGCAAGAGCAAGAGCCTGGGCGGAGCCTGCTTCAGCCTCAGTTGGCCGCGCCACCAGGAGAAGTAGGCGGCGGGTCTCAGGCCGGGATACTGACCAGGCTCAGCAGGTGCCCGTCCTGGAGCGCGAACTGCGCCTGCAGCTCGACGCCCTGGCACCATTCGCCGGACAGGTCGGTCAGCAGGCGCAGGCGCACATGGCCTTGCTCGTCCCATTCCAGTACTTCGGCGTGCTCGAAATAGAAGCGTTTGTGCACCAGCGGGTAGAGCGCCTTGAACAGGCTTTCCTTGACGGAAAAGGTCAGGGTCACCAGCAGGGCGATCTGCTGCGCGGGAGTCGCGGCCATGCGCTGCAGTTCGCCAGGGGTGAGGATTTCCCCCGCCAGGCGTTCGGCGCGCTCGTGGGACAGCAGGTTTTCCAGGTCCATCCCCAGGCCGCGCCAGTGTCGCTTGTCGGCGACGATGGCAGCCGCGCGACCGCTGCTGTGGGTGATCGAACCGCAGGCATGACCGGGCCAGATGGGGGCGCGGTCTTCGCCGATCGGCGGCACGCAGTCGGTGCCGTCCAGTTGCAACAGGGCGGCGCGGGCACAGAGGCGTCCGGCGAGAAATTCGGCCTGGCGCTTGGCCACCGAGCGCTGGATGCTCGCCGGTGCTTCTATCCGGCTGCGCTGGAAGTCGTCCGCGGCCAGGTGGCCCGGGTTGAAGTGGGTGCCGAGCAGCACGCTGTGAGGCACGGCCAGCGGTAGTGGCCAATGTTCGTCGAGCGGTGTGCAGCAGGCGGGAAGAGCGGGGAGCGGGTTCATACCGGGCATTTTGCCGGGTCCGGCCCGGGCTGGGTAGGGGCCAATCCGATTCAGGTCCGGTTCAGCCTGTGTTCAGGGGGAGTTCAGGGCCACTTGGGTACTCTGTATCGGTGATGATGCGCCGGGTCTGCAGCCGCTGGTTTGCCGTATCTTTTACGAAACACTTTGGCCGAACTGAGTTACCGTTATCGGTGAGGCGATGCCCGGATCGTTGGAGAGCGTTATGAAGTTGCTGGTGGTAGAAGATGAGGCGCTGTTGCGCCATCACTTGCAGACCCGATTGACCGACAGTGGCCATGTGGTCGAGTCGGTCGGCAATGCCGAAGAGGCGTTGTACCAGACCGAACAGTTCAACCATGACCTGGCGGTGATCGACCTTGGCCTGCCGGGAATGGGCGGCCTGGACCTGATCCGCCAGTTGCGTGCGCGCGGCAAGGTGTTCCCGATCCTGATCCTGACCGCCCGCGGCAACTGGCAGGACAAGGTCGAGGGCCTGGCCGCCGGCGCCGACGACTATGTGGTCAAGCCTTTCCAGTTCGAGGAACTGGAGGCCCGGATGAATGCCCTGCTGCGTCGTTCCAGCGGCTTCACCCAATCGACGATCACCGCCGGGCCGCTGCTGCTGGACCTCAATCGCAAGCAGGCGTCCCTCGAGGACCAGCCCCTGGCCCTGACCGCCTACGAATACCGGATCCTCGAATACCTGATGCGCCATCACCAGCAGGTGGTCGCCAAGGACCGCCTGATGGAGCAGCTGTACCCGGACGACGACGAGCGTGATCCGAACGTGATCGAAGTGCTGGTCGGACGCCTGCGGCGCAAGCTGGAAGGTCCGGTGGGCTTCAAGCCGATCGATACCGTGCGTGGCCTGGGCTATCTGTTCAACGAGCGCTGCCGGTGATTCGTTCGCTACGGGTGCGGCTGATGCTGGCCGCCACGACCCTGGCGATTCTATTCATGCTGGCGCTGTTGCCGGCGATGCAGGGGGCTTTCAGCCTGGCATTGCAGGACTCCATCGAGCAGCGCCTGGCCTCGGATGTCACCACGCTGATTTCCGCGGCGCGGGTGGACAACAAGAAGCAGCTGCAGATGCCCGAGCTGTTGCCCGACGAACAGTTCAACCTGCCGGACAGTCGCCTGCTCGGCTACATCTTCGACCGCGACGGTCGGCTGGTCTGGCGCTCACGGGCCACCCAGGAAGAAAACATCAACTACAAGCCGCGTTATGACGGGCGCGGCAACGAGTTCGCGAAGATTCGCGAGGACAATGGCCACGAATTCTTTGTCTATGATGTCGAGGTCAAGCTGCTCGGTGGCAAGAGCGCGGCCTACAGTTTTGTCGCCCTGCAACCGATGCGCGAATACAAGATGACCCTCGCCGGTTTGCGCGAGAAGCTCTACCTGGGCTTCGGCGCGGCGCTGTCGGTGCTGTTGGCGTTGCTCTGGATCGGCCTGACCTGGGGCTTGCGGGCACTGCGGCGCCTGAGCCAGGAGCTGGACCAGATTGAAAGCGGCGAACTGCAGAGCCTCAGTGAAGAGCACCCGCGCGAACTGCTGCGCCTGACCGGTTCCCTCAACCGCCTGCTGCACAGCGAGCGCGAGCAGCGCAGCCGCTACCGCGACTCCCTGGATGACCTGGCCCACAGCCTGAAGACCCCGCTGGCGGTCTTGCAGGGCGTTAGCGAAGGCATGGCCCAGCGCCCGCAGGATCGCGACCAGGCGTGGATCCTGCAAAGCCAGATCGAACGCATGAACCAGCAGATCAGCTACCAGTTGCAGCGTGCCAGCCTGCGCAAGAGCGGCCTGGTCCGGCACCAGGTCGAGTTGCGGCCGGTACTCGAAAGCCTGTGCAACACCCTGGACAAGGTCTATCGCGACAAGCAGGTCCGGGTGGACATCGATGTGCCCGAGTTCAGCCATGTGCCGATCGAGCAGGGCGCCTTGCTGGAATTGCTCGGGAACCTGCTGGAAAACGCCTATCGCTTGTGCCTGAGCCAGATCCGCATCAGCCTGCGGCGTGGCTTGCAGGGCATCGAAGTGTATGTCGAGGATGACGGCCCCGGCGTTCCTCCGGACCAGCGCGCACGGATTCTCAAGCGCGGCGAGCGCCTGGACCGCCAGCATCCCGGGCAGGGCATCGGCCTGGCGGTGGTCAAGGACATCATCGAAAGCTACGACGCCGAACTGACCCTGGGCGATTCATCCCTGGGCGGCGCGTCGTTCCGTATCCACTTCCCTGCGCTTTGACGCCCTACGACTCCCGGGCACGATAGGCGCCCGGGGTCAGTCCGGTCCACTTCTTGAACGCCCGGTGGAACGCCGAAGGTTCGGAAAAGCCCAACTGCTCGGCGATCTGTTGCAATGACAGCTCGCTGCGTCCCAGGTGGTAGATGGCGATATCCCGCCGCAGCTGATCCTTGAGTTCCTGGAAGCTCGTGCCTTCCTCGCGCAGATGCCGGCGCAGGGTCTGTGCGCTGATGTGCAGGTGCTGGGCCACGGCGTCCAGGTCGGGCCAGCGACTGGCGTCGCGGCTGAGCAGGCGGCGCAACTGGCTGCTCAGGCTGTCGCCGTCGTCGGGGCGGGCCAGCAGGTCGGCCGGGGCCCGGCCGAGAAACTGCTTGAGAGTCCGCTCATCCTGCAACAACGGCATGCCCAGGTAGCGGCTGGCGAACAGCAGGCTGGTGTGCGTCGCCGAAAATTCCAGGGTGCAGGGAAACAGCAGGTCGTACTCGTTGGCGTGTTCGGGGCGCGGGTACTCGAACGTGGCCTGTTCCAGGCGGATGCGCTGGCCGATCAACCAGCTTCCGAGGCGATGCCAGATCACCAGCAGGCATTCACAGAGAAAATGATCCGGGTCCCACAGGTTCGAGGTATCGAGGATCAGGCGGGCCTTGTCGCCTTCGCGGACCAGGCTCAGGCGCGGCGCGTCGGGAAACAGCCCGTAGAACAGCAACCCGCGGTTCAAGGCCTTTTCCAGGTTGGTGCAATGGATCAGCGAGTGGCACATCATGGCGAATGTGCCACGCTGGCAGCGGCTCTGGCCGAAGCCCAGGTACTCGTCGTCCAGTTCCAGCCACAGGCCTTGCAGCAGTTGGGTGAACTGTTCGGGCGCCAGGCGCGCCTTCGGTTCGCTCAAGAGTTCGGGAGCGATCCCCAGCCGTTGCAGCAGGCCCGAACAGGCGTGACCCCGCCGCCGCGCGCCTTCCAGGGCGGCGTGGGCAAAATGGCTGGCGATGCTGCGTTCTCGCATGGGGCAGTCCCGTCCGTTGAATGGCGGATCTTAGCCAGGGATGTCCGCCATGAACAAGGCGGATATCCGCCAATATCGACGGCTGTCGGTGGTGGAAGGGCGGAAATCCGCCATCTATGCTGTAAGTGCTGGCTGACAGAAAATCCGTGAAGGGCTGATGGCTAAAGGCTTTGTCGGAGTTTTCCGAAAGTGGCACGGGCTTTGCGATAGGCGAGAGGTCTGCCCCACGCAGTTCGACAAACAACAAATCCCTCCAGCGCAGGAGGGTTCGTGCTTCAGGTTGTGCATCTGTCAGATGGATGACAGCTGTGTGATCTCTTGAGGAACTTTGCAATGACGACTCGTCAGCCACTGTACAAATCCCTGTATTTCCAGGTAGTCGTAGCGATCGCTATCGGCATCCTGCTCGGCCACTTCTACCCACAGACCGGCGTGGCCCTCAAGCCACTGGGTGACGGCTTCATCAAGCTGATCAAGATGGTCATCGCCCCGATCATTTTCTGCACCGTGGTCAGCGGCATCGCTGGCATGCAAAGCATGAAATCGGTCGGCAAGACCGGCGGCTACGCCCTGCTGTACTTCGAAATCGTCTCGACCATCGCGCTGCTGATCGGTCTGGTCGTGGTCAACGTGATCCAGCCGGGCAACGGCATGCACATCGACGTCGCCACCCTGGATGCCTCGAAAGTCGCTGCCTACGTTTCCGCTGGCGCAGACCAGAGCATCGTCGGCTTCATCTTGAACGTGATCCCGGCCACCATCGTCGGCGCGTTCGCCAACGGCGACATCCTGCAAGTGCTGATGTTCTCGGTGATCTTCGGTTTCGCCCTGCATCGCCTGGGTGCCTACGGCAAGCCGGTGCTGGACTTCATCGATCGTTTCGCCCACGTGATGTTCAACATCATCAACATGATCATGAAACTGGCGCCACTGGGTGCGCTGGGTGCCATGGCCTTCACCATCGGTGCCTACGGCGTGGGTTCCCTGGTGCAACTCGGCCAGCTGATGATCTGCTTCTACATCACCTGCATCCTGTTCGTGGTGGTCGTGCTGGGCGCCATCTGCCGCGCACACGGCTTCAGCGTCCTGAAGCTGGTTCGCTACATCCGTGAAGAGCTGCTGATCGTACTGGGTACTTCCTCGTCGGAATCGGCCCTGCCACGCATGCTGATCAAGATGGAGCGCCTGGGTGCGAAGAAGTCGGTAGTCGGCCTGGTGATTCCAACCGGTTACTCCTTCAACCTCGACGGCACCTCGATCTACCTGACCATGGCGGCCGTGTTCATCGCCCAGGCGACCGACACCCACATGGACATCACCCACCAGATCACCCTGCTGCTGGTGCTGCTGCTGTCCTCCAAGGGCGCTGCGGGCGTGACCGGTAGTGGTTTCATCGTTCTGGCCGCCACCCTGTCCGCTGTCGGCCACCTGCCGGTTGCCGGCCTGGCGCTGATCCTCGGTATCGACCGCTTCATGTCCGAAGCGCGCGCGCTGACCAACCTGGTCGGTAACGCCGTGGCGACCGTGGTCGTGGCCAAGTGGGTCAAGGAGCTGGACGAAGACAAGCTGCACGCGGAACTGGCTTCCGGCGGTCGCGGCATTGAAGACGAGCGTGTACTGGACGACCTGGGCGTGGCCGAAGGCCAGGCGCCAAGCGTCAAGTAAGATCGCCTGCTGAATGAAAAAACCCATCTTCGGATGGGTTTTTTCATGCCTGCGCAAAATGTCCGCTGAGCGTTTGCGTCAGGACCGCCGAGCGTTGCGGTGATTGCCGCCCGGCGATGGGCTGCCTACTCTGGAACTCATCGACCTGGATTACGGAGCGCCCATGCAAGGTCCGCTGGCATCATTGAAGGTTCTGGATTTCTCGACATTGCTCCCGGGGCCGTTCGCCTCGTTGCTGCTGGCGGACATGGGCGCCGAAGTGCTGCGTATCGAATCGCCCAGCCGCCTGGACCTGCTGCGGGTGCTGCCGCCCCATGACCAGGGCACTTCCGCCGCCCATGCCTACCTCAATCGCAACAAGCGCAGCCTGGCCCTGGACCTGAAGCAGCCCGAGGCCGTGGCGATCGTGCATCAACTGGTGCGCGAGTACGACATCCTGCTGGAGCAGTTCCGTCCCGGGGTCATGGACCGGTTGGGCCTGGGTTATGAAACCCTGAAGACCATCAATCCACGCCTGATCCATGTGGCGATCACCGGCTACGGCCAGACCGGCCCCTACCGCGACCGCGCCGGGCATGACCTCAACTACCTGGCGCTGTCGGGGCTGGCCAGCTACACCGGGCGCCAGGACGCCGGGCCGTTGCCGCTGGCCATGCAGGTGGCGGATGTGGCGGGAGGCTCGCTGCACGGGGTGATCGGCCTGCTGGCGGCGGTGATCGCCCGGCAGCAGACGGGGCTCGGGCAATATGTCGACGTCAGCATGACCGATTGCGCGTTCAGCCTGAATGCCTTGTCCGGCGCCGGTTTCCTGGCCTGCGGTATGGAGCCCGGACGCGAGGAGCAGATGCTCAATGGCGGCAGTTTCTATGACTACTACCGCAGTCGCGAGGGTCGCTGGTTTGCCGTGGGCAGCCTGGAGCCGAATTTCATGCGCTCGTTATGTACCGCGCTGGGGCGTCCGGAGTTGATTCACCAGGGCTTGTCCTCGGATCCCGTGCAGCAACGCCAGCTCAAGCAGGAGCTGCAGATAGAGTTCGAAAAGCACGACTACGACGCGCTGTGCGCGTTGTTTGCCGCGACCGATGCCTGTGTCGAACCGGTTCTCGGCCTGGCCGAGGCGGTCGGGCATGCGCAGTTGAAGGCCCGTGAAGTGGTGGTCCAGGTGCCCCGCGGCGATGGCGGCAGCCAGGCGCAGATGGCCTGTCCGCTGAAGTTTTCCGAGGGGCTGCCTGAGCCCCGGCATATCGGCGCACGGCTGAGCGAGCATCGCGAAGAGGTATTGCGAGAGCTGGGCTACAGCCCGGAGCGGATTGCCCAACTGTGCGCCTCGGGTGTGATTGGCTGAGCACGATTGCAGGCGCTGGTGTACGTCCCCGGCTTACTCGGTGCGGGTCTCGCCGGTGAACACCAGCGTATGTCGGCAACGCCGGCACAGGTAGCGTCGGCCCTGGCTCACCAGTCGATGGCGCTGGGCCGAGAACGGGAAGTCGCTGTCGGCACAGGGGCAGCGATAGATATAGCGTGTCACGTTGCGCCGCTGGACTTCATAGGTATGGCAACGGTTGGGCGGCAGTTCATAGACCCCGCGCATGATCAGTTGCCATTCCTCGCCATGGGGCTGGATGCGTTCGCCGAACAGTTGGTGGGCGATCAGGTGCGCGACTTCGTGAGGCACGGTCTGGCGCAGGAAGTCTTCGCTGTTCTCCCGGTACAGTTGCGGATTGAAGCGCAGCAGGTTTTCGTGCAGGTGCGCGACACCGGCTTTCTGGCCGCGCAGCTTGAGGCTGACGATCGGGCGTTTGAAAGGTCGTTTGAAAAAGGATTCGGCTTGTTGGAAACAGTCTTCGACGCGGGTGTTGAGTTGCTCGGGCATGCTGTACGTCTCTCCAGAGACGTCGAGTATGCCGCAAACCCCGGCGATTCCGAATCCGTCAGGCGCCGAATGGTCATGCCGGAATAAAGAGGCCGCCTTGCGGCGGCCCGTGTCGGCAGGTTTCTGGTTATCAGTTGGTGTAGACCGGGCCGACTCCCAGGCCCCAGACGATCACGGTGAAGGCCATGATCGCCACCAGTACGACCAGCCCAACGGCCAGTACCGAACTGGAGAACAGGAAACCTTCATCCGAAGGTATGTTCATGAACGTCGGCAAGCCGACATACAGCAGGTAGACGGTGTAGCAGATGGCGGCCGTGCCGACGATCATGCCCAGCCACATATGCGGATAGAGCGCCGCCAGGCCGCCGACGAACAGGGGCGTGGCGGTGTAGGTGGCGAAGGCCACGCAGCGCGCCAGGCTGGGGTTGGCATCGTAGGTGCGGGCCATCCAGTGAATGAAGGCACCCATCACCGCCACACCGCCGAGCATGGCGATATAGGACATGAGGGTCATCCAGATCGCGCTTTCCTGGGTCAGCATGACCGGCGCCCGGTTGCCGATGACCCAGCCGACCTGTGTGGTGCCGATAAAGGCTGAAACCGCCGGGATCGCGGCAAGGATCAGGGTGTGGGTGAGGTACATGTGGCCGATGCTTTCCTCGGCGTCGCCACGGATTTCCCGCCATTCCTGATCAGGGTGTGTGAACAGTCCCACGACGTGATGGATCATGTCAGTCACTCCTTTTGTTATTACCGTCGCCCCCCAGCGGAGCGCCTACCGGCCAAGAGGCCAAAGTAATCAGAGGTCTGGATATGTCTGCGACCTTATGTCGCAGTATAGAGAGCGCTGAGGCCAATAAATCCGGGGCTTTAGAGCAAATCGCACTGTCGGTTGCGATTGTAATCGCGTTGTAGCATTTGCATCGGGCTGCAGCCGACAAGGCCCGCTCCCGCAGCACAGAGTCTTCGCCCGCGGCAGGTTTATGCGTAAAATAGCCGCCTTTTCGACACACCTCGCGGATTTCAAGGGCTATGGGCACTCTTTCGGTCAATCAGAACAAACTGCAGAAACGCCTTCGCCGGCAGGCGGGGGAGGCGGTCGCCGACTTCAACATGATCGAGGACGGTGACAAGGTCATGGTCTGCCTGTCCGGCGGCAAGGACAGCTACACCATGCTCGACGTTCTGATGCACCTGCAGAAAGTGGCGCCGATCAAGTTCGACATCGTCGCCGTGAACATGGACCAGAAGCAGCCCGGCTTCCCCGAGCACGTGTTGCCCGCCTACCTGAAAGAGCTGGGTGTGGAATACCACATCGTCGAGAAGGACACCTACTCGGTGGTCAAGGAGCTGGTGCCGGAAGGCAAGACCACCTGCTCGCTGTGCTCGCGCCTGCGCCGTGGCACCCTGTATACCTTCGCCGACGAGATCGGGGCGACCAAGATGGCCCTGGGTCACCACCGTGACGATATCGTCGAGACCTTCTTCCTCAACATGTTCTACAACGGCTCCCTCAAGGCCATGCCGCCCAAGCTGCGGGCCGATGACGGGCGTAACGTGGTGATCCGGCCGCTGGCGTACTGCAGCGAGAAGGACATCCAGGCCTACTCGGACTTCAAGCAGTTCCCGATCATTCCGTGCAACCTCTGCGGTTCCCAGGAAAACCTGCAACGCCAGGTGGTCAAGGAGATGTTGCAGGAGTGGGAGCGCAAGACCCCGGGCCGCACCGAGAGCATTTTCCGCGGCTTGCAGAATGTCATCCCTTCGCAACTGGCTGACCGCAACCTGTTCGATTTCACCAACCTGCGTATCGACGAAACGGCGGCCTCGCGCTTCGTCAATGTCGTGAATCTCTGAAGGAAGCGGCATGCGCGACTACAAATGGCTGCACGAGTACTGCCTGAACCGCTTCGGTTCGGCGGCGGCCCTGGAGGCCGAGCTGCCCGAGCCGTGCACGGCGGCGCAACTGCGTCAGTTCGGTGATGACCGCTATCTGTCGATGATTGCCCTGCGGGTTTTCCGCGCCGGTCTCAAGCACAGCCTGGTGGATGCCAAGTGGCCGGTGTTCGAGCAGGTGTTCTTCGGTTTCGATCCAGAGAAAGTGGTGCTGATGGGCGCCGAACACCTGGAGCGGCTGATGCAGGACGCGCGGATCATCCGCCACCTGGGCAAGCTCAAGAGCGTGCCACGCAATGCGCAGATGGTGCTGGACGTGGCGAAGGAGAAGGGCAGTTTCGGCAACCTGATCGCCGACTGGCCGGTGACCGAGATCACCGGGCTGTGGAAATACCTCGCCAAGCACGGCCATCAACTGGGCGGGCTGTCGGCTCCGCGCCTGCTGCGGATGGTCGGCAAGGATACCTTCGTGCCGAGTTATGACGTGGTGGCGGCGCTCAATGCGCAGAAGATCGTCGACAAGGTGCCGACCAGCCTGCGCGACCTGGCGATTGTCCAGGACGCCTTCAACCAGTGGCATGCCGAGAGCGGACGACCGATGTGCCAGCTGTCGATGATGCTGGCGTTCACCGTCAACCATTGAACATGATCGGCAGGAACCGCTGAGCCGGTTCCTGCCGGTGTTGCCGGCGGCTCAGGGGGCGGATCGCTCCGCCGCCTGCGCTACCAGCCACTCCATCAGTTCTCGCAACTGCGGCGCCGTCCCGGCACGCTCCGGATAGACCAGGTAGTAGGCCTGCCCGGTGCGCACGCGCAAATCGAACGGCATGACCAGCCGCCCGGCACTCAGGTCCTCGCCGATCAACGCCCAATCGCCAATGGCCACGCCAGTGCCCTGGGATGCCACGCTCATCGCCAGGTCCAGGGTGTCGAAATGCTGTCCCTTGCTGATATTGCTGACCCGCGCCCCGGCCATCTTGAGCCAGGCTTCCCAGTCCCGCTGGTCGCGCGTGGGATGCAGGAGCATATGCCGCTCGAGGTCGGCCAGGTTGTTCAAGGGGACCGGGCCATTCATCAGTTGCGGCGAACAAACCGGCGTCAGTTGCTCGTCGAACAGATGGTGATAGGCCACCGAAGGACCCGGCACCGCGCCATAGACCACGGCGGCATCGAACTCTTCCCGACGGAAATCCACGGCGTGCTGCACCGTGGTGGTCAGCTCCACGGGCACGTCCGGGCGCTCCTTCTGCCATTGCAACAGGCGTGGCAGCAGCCAGCGCATCATGCAGGTCGGGGCCTTGAGTTGCAGGGCCTCGCGGCGGGCACCGACCTGATCCACCGCTTCGTCGATCAGGTTGAACACCTGCTGGATCCGTGGAAACAGCTCGCGACCCTGGGCGGTCAGGCTCAGGCCGCGGGCCTGGCGCTGGAACAGCGCATAGCCCAGGTGACTTTCCAGCCCGGCGATCTGCCGGCTCACCGCCCCCTGGGTGATGTGCAGCAGCTCGGCCGCGCGGGTGAAGTTGCAGCACTGGGCGGTGACCAGGAAGGTATGCAGAGCGGGCAGCGGTGGTGGACGTTTCATGGTGGGGCAGCTCAGGCATGACGACAGGACATGCCTAGTATGACTATTTTTGCCTTGTGCCCGCCATTGGCCAAACGCTCCAATAACCCTATCGCCGTGCTTATCGACAGCATGGCTTATACGAACAAGAAGGGTGGAATTGATGGCGACGTGCGGCGAAGTACTGGTCAAGTTACTGGAAGGCTACGGGGTAGAGCAGGTGTTCGGCATTCCCGGTGTGCATACAGTCGAGTTATATCGCGGCCTGGCGTCGTCGAGCATCGAGCACGTCACCCCGCGCCATGAACAGGGCGCCGGCTTCATGGCCGACGGCTATGCCCGTACCAGCGGCAAGCCCGGTGTGTGCTTTATCATCACCGGCCCCGGCATGACCAATATCACCACGGCCATGGGCCAGGCCTATGCCGATTCGATCCCGATGCTGGTGATTTCCAGTGTCCAGTCGCGCAATCAACTGGGCGGCGGACGTGGCAAGCTGCACGAGCTGCCGAACCAGGGCACGCTGGTGGCGGGTGTTGCGGCGTTCTCCCATACGCTGATGTCGGCGGCCGAGCTGCCGGCGGTGCTGGCCCGGGCTTTCGCCCTGTTCCAGGCCGGGCGGCCGCGTCCGGTGCATATCGAGATTCCCCTCGATGTGCTGGTGGAAAACGCCGATGCCTTGCTCGATAGCCAGCCGGTGCGGGTTACCCCGGCCGGCGCTGCCCCCGCGGCGGTCGCGCAAATGGCCGGGCTGCTGGCCAAGGCCCGCCGTCCGCTGATCCTTGCCGGCGGCGGCGCCATCGATGCGGCGGCAGCGCTGACCCGGCTGGCGGAGCGGCTGGAAGCCCCGGTGGCGCTGACCATCAATGCCAAGGGCATGTTGCCGTCGCGTCATCCGTTGCTGATCGGTTCGACCCAGTCCATGGTCGCTACCCGCGCCCTGGTGGCGGATGCCGATGTAGTCCTGGCCATCGGCACGGAACTGGCGGAAACCGACTACGACATCACCTTTGCCGGCGGCTTCGAGATTCCCGGCACCCTGCTGCGTGTCGATATCGACCCGGACCAGACCGTGCGCAACTATCCGCCCAAGGTCGCGCTGGTGTCCGACGCGCGGACAGCGGCCGATGCGCTGCTCGCGGCTGTCGAAGGCCAGGTGCTGGCCGAGCGTCAGGGCGATTGGGGCGCCAAGCGTGCCGCCGGGTTGCGCGCCGACCTGGACGCGCTGTGGGATGCACCGACCCGCGCCCAGACGCAATTCCTCAACACCGTTCTCGACGTGCTGCCCGAGGCGGTGCTGGTGGGTGACTCGACCCAGCCGGTGTATACCGGCAACCTGACCCTGAACCCCGAGCACCCGCGCCGCTGGTTCAACTCGTCCACCGGCTACGGCACCCTCGGCTATGCCCTGCCGGCTGCCATCGGCGCCTGGCTGGGCGGCGCCAGCGACCGCGGGCAGCGGCCGCCAGTGGTGTGCCTGATCGGCGACGGCGGCTTGCAGTTCACCCTGTCGGAACTGGCCTGCGCGGTGGAAGCGCGAACGCCGATCATCGTGCTGCTGTGGAATAACCAGGGCTACGAAGAGATCAAGAAATACATGGTCAATCGCGCCATCACGCCTGTCGGCGTGGATATCTATACCCCGGACTTTATCGGCGTGGCGCGGGCCCTGGGCTGTGCGGCCGAGGCCGTCTCCGGAGTCGAGACCCTGCGTACTGCCCTGGAGCTCGCCGCGGATCGCCAGGGCCCCACCCTGATCGAAGTCGACCAGCGTCTGTGGATGGAAGGAGCGGCCTGGTGATGAAGGCGCAAATGAATCAGGACGGTCTCTACATCGATGGCCAGTGGCGTTCCGGCAGTGAGCAGCTACGGGTGATCAACCCGGCCACCGAGGCGTTGCTCGGCAGTGTTTCCGGCGGTGACGGGCAGGCGGTGGAGCAGGCGGTGAGCGCGGCGAGCCGGGCGTTTGCCGGTTGGTCGGCGACGAGCGGGGCACAGCGTGGCGCCGTGTTGCGCAGGATTGCCGACGGCGTGCGCGAGCGCCGCGAAACCCTGATCCACCTGCAGTCGAGCAACAACGGCAAACCGCTGTTCGAGGCCGCCATCGATGTCGACGATGTGATTGCCACCTTCGAATACTACGCGGGTTTGGCCGAGACGCTCGACGGCCAGCAGGACAAGACGGTCGAGCTGCTCAGCGACGCCTTTGCCGCCCGTGTGCGCCGTGAGCCGTGTGGGGTGGTGGGACTGATCGTGCCGTGGAATTTCCCGATGGTCACCACCGCCTGGAAGCTGGCCCCGGCCCTGGCTGCCGGCTGCTGCGTGGTGCTCAAGCCATCGGAGGTCACGCCGCTGCCGGAACTGGAACTGGCCGCGATCATCGCTGACAGCGGTGTGCCGGCTGGAGTGTTCAACCTGGTCTGCGGCACCGGCCTGGCCGTCGGCGCGCCGTTGGCGGCCGACCCGCGGGTGGCGAAGATTTCCTTTACCGGCAGCAATGCGGTGGGGGTCCAGGTGATGCAGCGGGCAGCGGAAACCGTGAAGGGCGTCAGCCTGGAACTGGGCGGCAAATCCGCGTTGCTGGTGATGGCCGATGCGGATCTCGATCTCGCGGTGGAGCTCGCCAGCGGCGGCGGCTTCTTCAATGCCGGGCAGATGTGTTCGGCCACCAGCCGGGTGCTGGTGGCGGAGGAGATCGCCGATGAGTTCCTGCTGCGCCTGACCGCGCGGGCCAACGCCATTCGCGTGGCGGACCCGTTCGACCCCGAGGTGGAAATGGGCGCGCTGGTCAACCAGGCGCAGTACCAGCGCGTGCTGGGTCATATCGACCGTGGCCTGAGTGTCGGCGCGCGGCTGGTCTGTGGTGGTGGGCGCCCGCCCGAGCTGACACGCGGCTATTTTTTACGGCCGACGATCTTCACTGAAGTGCCCCTGGACAGTGCGTTGTGGCGCGAGGAGATTTTCGGCCCGGTGCTCTGTGTGCGCAGTTTCAGCAGCGAGGCCGAGGCGCTGGCGTTGGCCAACGACAGTGAGTTCGGCCTGGTGGCCAGCGTGGTCAGCAGCCATGACGAAACCGCGCAGCGGGTCGCCAATGCCTTGCAGGCCGGGCTGGTGTGGATCAACGCACCGCAGGTGATTTTCCCGCAGACCGCCTGGGGCGGCTACAAGCAGAGCAGCCTCGGTCGCGAGCTGGGGCCCTGGGGGCTGCAGGCCTTCCAGGAGATCAAGCACGTGATTCGCGCCGTGTAAAACAGGGCGGCGCATGCCTCGAAATGAGGCATGCGCCGGGCGCATGGCTTCAATGACAAACTTTCGATTGTTGCCGGTTCCGGGCGACCTCAGGATGAACCCGCCGACTCAGCTACGACCCACGGTCTACGGGGGCTTCAGCGAGATCGAAGACCGGCGGAACGCGTTGCGACCGACCTCATACCTAAAAGAATAAAGGGAGTCCGAAATGGGCCAGCACGACCTGAACAGAAGGCAGTTCATCAAGACCGTGGGCGTCGCCTCGGTGGCCGCGGCCGCCATGAGCATGCCGTTTATCCGGGCCAATGCCAGCGACACCCGCTTCCAGGGCAAGACCCTGAAGCTGCTGACCTGGTCCGATGACACCGGCCTTGCCGCACTGCGCAATATCGCCGCGACCTTCGAGGCCAAGACCGGCGCCAAGGTCATCGCCGACCGCACCGGCAGTACCTCGGAAATGGTCGCCAAGCTCAAGGCCGGCGGGGATCGTCCGCAGTACGACATCATCACCCTGGCCGGTGTCGGCGCCGAGGGCCTGGCCGCCGCCGGGCTCCTGGAAAAGCCCGACTTGAACCGCATTCCCAACCTGGTCGACGTGCCGGAAAAGTACCGCACCGGGGCCAATGGCCACGGCATCGGCTACCTGCTCTGGTGCAACAGCCTGGTCTACAGCACCCGCACCGTGAAGGAGGCGCCGGACAGCTACGCGGCGCTGTGGGACAAGGACTTCGCCAGCAACCTTTTCCTGCCGCCGCCGAACTGGACCGAGGCCATGGACCTGATCATCATCGCGGCCAAGCTGGCCGGTGGTGACGAGCACAATATCGAGCCGGGCTTCAAGAAGCTCGCCGAGCTCAAGGACCGCGTGGTCACCCTCGGGGAGAACCCCAACCAGATCGCCGAGCTGTTCCGCACCGGCTCGCTGGACCTGGGCGGCCTGTATGCCCCGGCGTTCTTTCCGAAGCAGATCCGCGATCCGGCCTATGGCCTGGGCGCGACGTTCGGCATGAAGGAAGGTTTCTACACCGACCTGATGCTTTCGGTGATGCCGAAGAACCGCCCCGGCGATACCGACCTGGCCTACGCCTTTATCGACCATTCGCTCGACCCGCTGGTACAGGGCAAGATGGCCGAAGACATCTTCAACGGTCCGGTCAACGCCAAGGCGATCATTTCCGCCGAGGCGCGCAAGAGTCCGTACATCCTGACGCCGGAACAGATCGCCGAGAAAGCCATCATGCACGACAACGCCTTCCTGGCGACGGTGCATGACCAGTGGATCCGCCGGTATACGGAAATCTTTTCGTCCTGAAGTGCAGGCGCAGGAGGCTTGAAACTTTCGGGCAGGTCTTGAACCTGTCGCGAAACCTGTGGGAGCCGGCTTGCTGGCGATAGCGGTGTATCAGGCGACAAGGATGTTGGCCGTCAGATCGCCATGGCCAGCAAGCCGGCTCCTGCAAGGACCGTGTCAATCCTGGCGATCGACCTTGTCCGCCAAGCCTCTGCCTTGTTGATGATTTCTCTCTGTCGAGACTCTTTCTATGGAACACCAACCTCTGACCCGGCCGGTCGGCGTGGCTTTGTCGCGCCCTCGAACGGGGATTTCGCCCACCGCCCGGGCCTGGCTTTTCCTCTCGCCGTCGATGCTGTTTCTCGCCGTGCTGATTCTCGCCAGCCTGCTGGTGCTACGGATGAGCGTCGGCACCAAGGGGGCCGAATGGACCGGCTTCAGCCTCGCCAGCTACGCGCAACTGCTGGAACCCTACTACCTCAAGTCGCTGCTGCTGACCTTGCGTCTGGCGCTGTTCAGCGCCGTGATCGCGGTGCTGCTGGCGATTCCCGTGGCCTACACCATGTCGCGCCTGACCTCGCCGTTCGTGCGGCGGATCTTCCTCGCCGCCGTGCTCCTGCCACTGCTGGTCAACCTGCTGCTGCAAAGTTATGGCTGGCTGGTGATCCTCGGTCCCGGCGGCATGCTCAACCAGGCGCTGATGGGCCTTGGTCTGATCAAGCGCCCGATCATGCTGCTCTACAACCAGAACGGCGTGTTGATGGGCCTGGTGCAGACCGCCTTCCCCCTCGCGGTATTGCCGATCGCCAGCGCCATGCGCGGTGTCGCGCGCACCTATGAAGAGGCCGCCGCGACCCTCGGCGCGAGCCGCTTGCAGGTGTTTCGCCAGGTCATCCTGCCCATGAGCCTGCCGGGCATCATCACCGGCGCGACCCTGGTGTTCGCCTACAACGCCAGCAGTTTCGTCGTGCCCCTGCTGCTGGGCGGCCGGCGCGTGCCGATGCTGGCGGTGATGGTCCATGACCAGATCGCCCCGCTGATGAACTGGCCGGCGGCCTCGGCGGCCGGTGTCGTGCTGATCATCACCACTCTGGCGATCATGACCCTGTCCGAATACGTCACCGGCCGTCGACGCCGGATGCTGGAGTCCTGCCAATGAGCCTGTCGTCGTCCAAGCGCCTGTCGATCCTACCGGGGGAGACCGGGCGTTTCGCCGGGATTCTTTCGGGAATCATCCTGCTGCTGGCGGTCCTGCCGATCCTGACCATGATCGTCATGTCCTTCAGCGGCGCCTCGAACCTCGACTTCCCGCCCAGCAGCTACAGCCTGCAATGGTATCGCGCGGCCTGGCACACCATTGTCTCGCCGGATGCCAGCGATGTGCTGAGCCTGGGCAAGGCGATGACCACCAGCCTGCTGGTGGCCTGCCTGACCATGGTGCTTGCCACCCTGGTGGCGGTGCCCGCCGCCTATGCGCTGGTGCGCTGCGAATTTCGCGGCAAGGCCGTGGCGCTGCAACTGATGTCGCTGCCCCTGGTGTTTCCGATGGTGGTGCTGGGGCTGGCGTTGCTGCTGGTGTTCGACAGCCTACCGTTCCAGATGAGCTTCTCGCGGCTGGTCATCGCCCACGTGATCCTGGCCTTGCCCTTCGTAGTGAAGAACTGCACGGCGGCCATGCTTTCCATCGGCAGCGAGGTCGAGGAGGCTGCGCAGATGCTGGGCGCTTCACCGCAGCGGGCGATCCTCGATGTGGTGGTGCCGTTGATGAAGTCGGGGATTCTCGCCGGGATGCTGCTGGCGTTCATCGTCTCGTTCAACGAATTCACCGTGACCTATTTCCTCTACACCATCGACGTGATGACCGTGCCGATCTGGATGTACAGCCGCACCGTCTCGTCCCTCGACCCGACTGTTTTCTCCTTTGCCGTGCTGATCGTGCTGATCGACTTCGTCCTGATCTGGGCGTTGGAGAAGCTGGTGGGCGAGGGCGGCGTTTCCTTCTGATTTCTTGAGGTGAGCAACATGACTGGACTGATTCTGGAAAACGTCGAAAAGCACTACGGCACGGCCTGTGCGGTGAAGGACGTCAATCTGCATCTGCCCGAAGGCAAGCTGGTGTGTTTCCTCGGCCCTTCGGGATGCGGCAAGACCACCTTGCTGAGAATGATCGCGGGCCTGGAAACCCTCAGCGCCGGCGAGATCCGCCTGGACGGCGAGGACATCGGCCAGACGCCGGCGCACCTGCGCAACTTCGGCATGGTGTTCCAGTCCCTGGCGCTGTTTCCCCATATGACCGTGGGCGAGAACATCGCCTATCCGCTGAAACTGCGCGGGGTCGCCAGGGACGAGCAACAGGCCCGGGTGGTCGAGTTGCTGCAACTGATTCAACTGAGCGAGATGATCGACCGGCCGGTGTCCAAGCTCTCCGGCGGGCAGCGTCAGCGGGTGGCGATTGCCCGCGCGATAGCCGCGCGGCCAAAGATTCTGCTGCTGGATGAACCGCTGTCGGCGCTGGACGCCAAATTGCGCGAATCGATGCAGGTGGAAATCCGCCAACTGCAACAGCGCCTGAACATCACCACCATCATGGTCACCCATGACCAGCGTGAAGCCATGACCATGGCCGATATCGTGGTGGTGCTGGGCGAGCACCGCGTGCAGCAGGTGGGTACGCCTATCGAGATCTATCGGCACCCGGCCAATGAGTTCGTCGCCGACTTTATCGGCTCGGGCAATATCTTCCCGGCCACCGTGCTGGGCGACGGCCGGGTCGGGCTGCCGGGGGGCGAGAGCATCGAGGTGCCGGGCAGTGCCGGGGTGGAGGCCGGGAAGCAGGTGCGGATGCTGGTGCGCCCGGAGGATCTGCAACTGTCCGTGCCCCAGGCGACGCCGGCGAGCAATTGCCTGCTCGGCACCGTGACCTTCGTGCGGGATATCGGTTCGACCATTGAAACCATCGTCGAGTGTTCCGGCGTGTCGTTCACGGCGCTGAACACGCCATGCCAGGGGATCGGCCTGGACGTGGGGCACAGGGTCTCGCTGACGATTCCGGCCGAGGCCTGTCGGATGCTCGGGTCCGGCGCCTAGACGCTCTGGCGCAGCCGCGCCAGGTCGCGCAGGGGCGGCGCGCCGAACAGCCGGCTGTATTCGCGGCTGAATTGCGAGGGGCTTTCATAACCCACCCGGTAACCCGCCGCGGAGGCGTCCAGCCCTTCGGCCAGCATCAGCCGCCGTGCTTCCTGCAGCCGCAATTGCTTCTGGTATTGCAGCGGGCTCATGGCGGTCATGGCCTTGAACCGGTGGTGCAGGGTCGACACGCTCAGGTTGGCTTCCCGCGCCAGGTCGTCGATCCGCAGCGGCTGCTCGAAATTGCCGTTCAACCACTTGATTGCCTGGTTCACCCGATGGCCCTGGCTGTTGGCGATGGCTATTTCGTACAGGCGATAACCCTGTGGGCTGCGCAGCAGGCGATAGAGGATCTCCCGGCGGATCAGCGGCGCGAGCATGGGGATATCCTTCGGCGTGTCGATCAGCCGGGTCAGGCGCAGCAGGGCGTCGAACATCTGGGTGTCGACCCGCTCGACATACAGGCCGAGCCCGGTCGGTCGGGTGGGCACGCCCATGGGCCCGGCCTCGGCGATCAGCGCGCTGATTTCGTTGGGGTCGATGTCCAGGCGCAACGCCAGCAACGGCATCTGCGGCGAGGCATTCAGGACCCGACCGCTCATCGGCATGGAAACCGATATCACCATGTAATTCAGTGGGTCGTAGATGAAGTGGTCGTCACCCAGGCGGACTTCCTTGCGGCCCTGGGCCATGATGCACAGCGCCGGTTGCGCCAGCACCGGATTGAAATCGTAGGGGTGATTGTGCCGGCCCAGTACCAGGGAGCCGACGGCGGTCTGGTAGCTACCGTCCTCATCGGTGTGGCGACGGATGATATCGGCCAGTTCCAGGCGCTGTTTCTCCATCTCCGGGGGGATAGCTTCTTGCGGATGTACGGACAACGACATGGAGAATCCCCTCGAGAGTGTCACTTTCAACGGTTCATAGCTTAAGTTTGGGCAAGTCGGACCGCCAGCCGAATCCTGCGCAATTCTTGCCTGATCCTGCCTTGATCTCCTGTGACAGTCTGATGACTGGCCGGCGAGAGGGGCGAACTTGCTTAAAACTCTGAAACGCCGGACGCCGCTGGCACGCACGCTTGACCTGGCCAATAGCGCGCTCCGACAGGATTGTGCAATAACCCGACAGGAATCGACTAACGACCTCTCGCCTGAAGCCTTAATCTCTGCTCCTGTCGCCGTCAGTCCGGCGGTTGATGGAGCGAGTACAACCTTCTCTTCGGGAGAGCCGAGCATGTCCAAGCATATCCCCGTCAGTCACATGGCCTTTGTTCGCGCACGTCCAGGGCGTTCCGCCGAGCTGGGTTCGCGTCTGAGCAGCCTGATCGAACCTTCTCGCCAGGCACCCGGTTGCCTGCAGTTTTCCCTGCAACACTCCCTGGCCGATGCCGACCTCTGGCTGGTGTCCGGTTTCTGGATCAACCAACCGGCGATGACCGCCTATTTCAACACCCCGGCGATGCAGATCTTTGCCGAGCTGGTGCAGGACCTGGTGGTCAACAGCTTCGACTTCCACACCTTCAGCGATGTGTCCGCCGCCCGTGCCCAGTGCGATTTTCATCTGTCCAGCGCAGGTTCCCTGCAGAAGTTGGCCAGCTGAAGGACGCACGAAAATCCCGCTTAATTTTGGCGGCACCTGTCGCCCCCATGCTGCCTTGCCGCTCCTCGCCATAACGTGCTCTGACTCGTCCCGGTGCCTTGCCCGAGAACTACAGGCACTCGCCAAAACATGAGCGTATTTGCGAGGCAGGGGACTAGAATACCGGCCGATCAATTGGCCGGGACAGACAGGCATGGCACGTAAAGAGTTTGCACAGTTCGAAGCAGTTTCAGCAGCAGTTCGCGGTGAGGCCGGTTATAGCGCAGCCATTGCGGTAAAGGCCCTGGGCGGTTTCGATGCCCCGCGTTTCCACAAAATCCTTGAAGACCAGACGTTCAAGACGGCTCTCGAAGCCGACCAGGCCGCCGAGCAGGCATTGGCGCGGCTGATCGACGTCGATGCCGAGGGCGGGTTGTCCTGGTAAGCGTTTCCCGGGCGATCACTTCGCCACTTGCGGGCGATACATCTTGAACAGGGACTCCGGGCCCAACTGGAAATAGTCCGCCGGACCGCCGCCACGCAGGATCGGTTCGGCGGCGGCGGTGTCGTAGATACCGTCCTTGAGCAGGTGCCGGGCGATATGCACGGCAACCACTTCACCGAGAATCAGCCAGCTGGGCACCAGGGCCTGGTCGGCGCGTTGCAACTGGATGATCTGGGTCACCTTGCATTCGAAGGAGACCGGGCTTTCCTGCACCCGCGGCACGCGAATGATCTTCGAGGCGGCGGGCGTCAGGCCGGCCAGTTCGAACTCGTTGACCGCAGCCGGCACGGCGGCACAGCTCTGGTTCATTGCCTCGGCCAGTGGGCGGGTGGCGAGGTTCCAGGCGAATTCGCCGGTCTGTTCGATATTGTTCAGGCTGTCTTTGCGGCCGACGCTGGAGAAACCGATGATCGGCGGGATGTAGTTGAAGGCGTTGAAGAAGCTGTAGGGCGCCAGGTTCAGGCGGCCTTCGGCGTCCTGCGACGAAATCCAGCCGATGGGGCGCGGGCCGACGATGGCGTTGAACGGATCGTGAGGCAGGCCGTGGCCGTTGGCGGGTTCGTAATAGTGGATATCGTCGGACATGGTTCGAGGGTTCCGCGGGCTGGGTGGAGGTCGATAGTGTGCTTGGCATCGAGAGCAAATGCGATAGCTCACGCATCATGGATCGTTCCTGTGCGCAGCAAAGCAGCCCATGACGCTCCGCGTCACAAGAGCGGACGCAGAGCGTCCAGAGAGGCATTCCCATGCGGAGCATGGGAACGATCAACCCTTTTCTTTCCCCCAGAAACGACTAAGCCCGGCCGAAGCCGGGCTGTGATGCCACCGGGATCAATCAGCTGATGGCAGCAGCGCCAGGGGTCTTGTCGTAGCCGTCAGCGGCGACAGCGTTGGCGCCCGGGGTCTTGTCGTAGCCATCAGCGGCGACAGCGTTGGCACCTGGGGTCTTGTCGTAGCCATCAGCGGCGACAGCGTTGGCACCCGGGGTCTTGTCGTAGCCATCGGCAGCAACGCTGTAGGCGCCCGGGGTGTGGCTGTAGCCATCGGCGGCAAAGGTGTTGGCGGCCAGTACGGAAAGGGTCAGGGCGAGGATCAGTTTGGTTTTCATGGTCGTTGCTCCAGTCGGTAGTCGTTTTGTTCAGTGGGTGTGGAAGTCATATTACGCTGGTTAATTTGATTAAAAAGCGCAAAAAAACGCTTAAATCAATCGTATAAATCGATACTTCTGGCGATGCAATCAGGCGGCGGTCACGTGATGCCCGAGAGCATGTGCGCAGGTCGATTTGGCGTAGGTTCAGAATGGAGGTAGGGAATTAACTGACTATTAATTCCGAAAATTCTTTTGCGCTTGCGCAGAAATGCGCGGGCTCGTCCTGTAAGGACGTGAGTGAGCGGGGGGATGCAGTCCGGCAAACAACACCGAACCTTTGTAGGAGCCGGCTTGCCGGCGATGACGTCCGTATGGACGCTGCAAGGCTCAAAGGCCTCATCGCCGGCAAGCCGACTCCTACAGGTTCAGGGCGTCGGTACTCAGTCGGTTTCGATCCGCGAATGCTTGCGGGTGTCCTTCATGGTGATGTACACCAGCAGCGAAACCGCGATGCAGGCGGTCACGTACCAGTAGTAGCCGGTTTCCATGCCGATACTCTTGAACCACAGCGCGATGTATTCAGCGGTACCACCGAAGATCGATACCGTCAGTGCATACGGCAGGCCCACGCCCAGGGCGCGGATTTCCGTCGGGAACAGTTCGGCTTTGACCACCGCGTTGATCGAGGTGTAGCCGCTGACGATGATCAGCGCGGCCATGATCAGGAAGAACGCGCCCCACCAGGTCTGGATGGTATGCAGGGTGCTGAGGATCGGCACGGTGCAGAGCGTGCCGAGAATCCCGAAGGCGATCAGGATCGGCCGCCGGCCGACCTTGTCCGACAGTGCGCCGACCACCGGTTGCAGGCACATGAACAGGAACAGCGTGGCCGCCGAGATGGTGGTGGAGTCGGAGATGCTCATGCCGACGGTGTTCACCAGGTACTTCTGCATATAGGTGGTGTAGGTGTAGAAGGCCAGGGTACCGCCCATGGTCAGGCCGACCACGGTCATCAGTTCCTTGGGATGACGCATCAGTGTGCGCATCAGGCTTTCCTTCGGTTTTTCCTTCTTCTTGGTGAACGACTCGGTTTCCTCCATGCCGCGACGCAGGTAGAGCGCGACGACCGCACACAGGGCGCCGATGCCGAACGGAATCCGCCAGCCCCAGTCCTGCAATTGTTCGGTGGTCAGGGTCTGTTGCAGCACGATCAGCACCGCCAGGGCGATGAGCTGGCCGGAGATCAGGGTCACGTACTGGAAGCTGGAGAAGAAGCCGCGACGCTCCTTGGTCGCCATCTCGCTGAGGTACGTGGCCGAGGTGCCGTATTCACCACCGACCGACAGGCCCTGCATCAGGCGGGCAACCACCAGCAGGATCGGGGCGCCGACGCCGATGGTTTCATAACCGGGGGTCAGGGCGATGATCAGGGAGCCGAAGCACATCAGCAGGACCGAGGCCATCAGGGCGGCCTTGCGTCCCTTGCGGTCGGCATACAGGCCCATCAGCCAGCCGCCGATCGGACGCATGAGGAAGCCCACGGCAAAGATCGCGGCGGTGTTGAGCAGTTGTGCGGTGGTGTCGCCCTTGGGGAAGAAGACCTTGGCGAAGTACAACGAGAACGCGGCGTAGACGTACCAGTCGTACCACTCGACCATGTTGCCGACCGAACCGCTGAAGATCGATTTCAAACGGCTGGAAGTGGTTCTTTCTTTTGCCGGCGCAGCCGCCGACCCGAGGGGCAGGGTAGAGGAGTTATCCATCAGGGAACCTTCAAGTCATTGTTTTTGTGGAGCGCGCGCAAGCGCAGCCTGGCAGGGCTATAGCAGGAGCCGTGCCAGGGGCCGAAGGCCCGGTCCAGAGGGGTTGGCGGGAACTGATAAGCGGAAATCCGCTCATGATGGATAAATCGGTAAGCGGAAAATCGCCGATGCGGGATGTGTCAGGCGAAACATGACTGCAGGGGCCGGGCTTGTCGGGACGGCGCATCGCCGCGAAGGCGATCTTGAGAGCGCCAGAAGCCTCACGGGCAATCCAGCGTCGACTGGCCGCTCCTACAGGTCAGGTGGCGTTCCAGAGGGGGGTTACTCCTCCTTGAGAAACATCTCCCGCGCCAGCCCATGGCGCTGCATCTTTTCATTGAAGGTCCGGCGAGGCAGTTGCAGCTCTTCGAGCACCGCCTTGACATCACCCTTGTGCCGGGTCAGCGCCGAACGCAGGCATTGCGCTTCGAACGCTTCCTGCTGGGCCGCCAGGGATTGGCCGGGGTCGATGCCTTCCGGTTCCGGCTCGCCCAGGCTGAGCACCGAGCGTTCGGCGGCATTCGCCAGTTCCCGGACATTTCCCGGCCAGTCATGGCTCAGCAGCCGGCTCAACTGTGGCCCGCTCAGGGCGGTCGCGGCACGTCCCAGGCGCTCGGCCGCACCCTGGGCGAAGTGTTCGAACAGCAGCGGAATATCCTCGCGTCGCTCGCGCAACGGTGGCAGGCGCAGTTCGGCCACTGTCAGTCTATACGCCAGGTCTTCGCGAAAACGCCCGGCGCGGGCTTCCTCCAGCAGGTCGGGCTTGGTCGCGGCGACGATGCGCAGGTCGACATGGATGCTCTGATTGGAGCCCAGGCGCTCGAGTTTCTGTTCCTGCAGGACCCGCAGCAGTTTTACCTGCTGGGCCAGCGGCATGCTTTCGATCTCGTCGAGAAACAGCGTACCGCCGTCGGCGTATTCCAGCTTGCCGATGCGCTTGCCCTGGGCGCCGGTAAAGGCACCGCTTTCATGGCCGAACAACTCGGCCTCGAACAACGACTCGGGAATCGCCGCGCAGTTGAGCGCCACGAAGGGTTTGGCGGCACGCGGGCCGAAGTCATGCAGGCAGCGGGCGACCAGTTCCTTGCCGCTGCCGGTCTCGCCACGGATCAGCACGTTGACCGGCAGCGGCGCCAGCTCCAGCACTTGTCGCCGCAGGGTCTGCAGGCTGCGGGATACCCCGAGCAGGCTGGTCTCGAGTCGCGAGCGGCTGTCGGCCTGTTCATGCAGGCGGCGGTTTTCCAGGACCAGCCGGCGCTTTTCCAGGGCACGCCCGAGGCTGCCCAGCAGCGCTTCGGGACTGAAGGGCTTTTCCAGGAAGTCGTAGGCGCCGTCGCGCATGGCCTCGACCGCCATCTTCACATCGCCATGGCCGGTCAGCAGGATCACCGGCAGGTCGGCGTCGAGGGTGCGCACGCGCTCCAGCAACTCCAGGCCGCTGAGGCCCGGCATGCGCACGTCGCTGATGATCACGCCGGGAAAATGCGCCGGCAGCCGCGCCAGGCATTCCTCGGCGCGGCCGAAGACCTGCACCGCGAAGCCCGACAGGCTCAGCCACTGCTCCACGGCATTGCGAATGCTGGCTTCGTCATCGACCACCATCACCGTGTTCAACATGGGCTGTGTACCTCCAGGGCGATCGGCAGGGCCAGGGTGAACAGGGCGCCGCCGGGGCGGTTGTCGACGCTCAGGCGGCCGCCCAGCTCATGGACGATGGCATAGGATACCGCCAGTCCCAGCCCGAGGCCTTCTCCCACCGGTTTGGTGGTGAAGAACGGATCGAAGACCTTGGCCAGGTGTTCCTCGGCAATCCCGCCGCCGCTGTCACCGACGGTCAGCAACCACAATTGCTGGTCGGCCTCGATGCGGATTTCCAGGCGCTTGAGCGGTTTGTCGTGCATGGCGTCGAGGGCGTTGCGCAGCAGGTTGATCAGCACCTGTTCCAGACGGATCGCATCGCCCCGGACCCAGGCCGGGCGGGTCAGGTGCAGCACCGTGCTGACATTGTCCTCGCGCAGGCGCGGGTCGAGCAGTTGCAGCGACTGGTCGACCACGCCGGCCAGGTCCAGGGGCTCACGCAGGCCGCTGGGGCTTTGCCGGGCGTAGGTCTTCAGGTGCCCGGTCAAGGCCGCCATGCGGGTCAGCATCTGGTCGAGGGGTTCCAGGGCCTGATAGGCCGCCTCGATCCGCCCGTGATCCAGCAGCAGGCGCAAGGTCGCCAGTTGCATGCGCTGGGCGGTCAGCGGCTGGTTGATCTCATGGGCCAGGGCCGCGGACATCTGTCCCAGCGCCGCCAGCTTGGCCGATTGCACCAGGCCGTCCTGGGCCGTGCGCAGGTCGCGGGTCCGCTCTTCCACCAGGCGTTCCAGCTCTTCACGGCTGCGCTGGCGCAAACGGGCCAGGCGCCAGCGCTGGTTGAGGAACAAGCCGAGAAACACCAGGGTCAGCCACAGGCCGGCACCGGCCAGCCCGGCGTTGCGGCGCTCCTCGGCGGCCAGTTGCGGTTTGCGCAGCAGGTGCAGGGTCCAGTGTTCGGTGTCCAGTGGCAGCGATTCCCACAGCAGTTCGGCGCGCCCGGCGGGGGTGTCGACCCGGGTCAGGTAGCTGTTGTCGCCGAAGACCCGCAGGGTCTGGTGCTCGATGGGACTCAGGGCCTGCTTGTCGTATTGACGGGTACGACCGATCTCGCTGCGGTCACTGTCTGACAACGGTCGCAACAGGCGATAGCGCCAGCCCGGCTGGTTGGCGATAAACACGATGTCACGGGAATCGCTGACCAGCAGGGTGTCGTTGCCTTTGCTCCATTCGTGTTCGATCTCGGGGAACTCCAGCTTCACCACCATGGCCCCGATGAATTCGCCGCGGTCGTTGAACACTGCGCTGGAGAGGAAATAACCGGGAATCCCGCTGGTCACGCCGACCGCGTAGAAATGCCCGCTGCCTTCGCTGCGGGTCTGGTTGAAGTAGGGGCGGAAGCCGTAGTAGTGGCCGACATAGCTGCTGGGCAGGCGCCAGTTGCTGGCGGCCACCGACAGACCGTTGCGATCGAGCAGCTGCAGGGTCGAGGAGCGTGCGGCGCCGTTGATGCGTTCCAGCTTGCGGTTGAGCGCGTCCTGCCGTTGCGGGCTGACCGGACCGTCGAGGGCTTCGCGCAATTCCGAGTCCAGGGCCAGGACGGCGGGCAGGGCACGGTAGCGCTCGATCAGGGTATGCAGGGAATTGGCGTACAACGTCAGTTGCGCCTTCCCGCGCGCGGCATCGTCCACCAGGGCCTGTTGCCCGGCACGGTGCACGGCCCAGCCGGCGGCCAGCGCGGTGCCGGCGAGGATCAGCAGGGTATGGAGCGCCAGACGCAGGGAACGGGGAATCGGCGGCATGCGGGCAACGACAGGCTGGGGAGGGGCCGGAAAGATAACACGCCGGCCAAGGGTGTATACGGACCTTGTGGGAGCGGGCTTGCCCGCGAAAGCGGCGGCGCGGCTGGCCTCGTCATCGCTGGCAAGCCAGCTCCCACAGGGTTCCAGGCTGGACGCTAGTCCGTGGCGAGCCGCCATCCTGTGGGAGCCGGCTTGCTGGCGAAAGCGGCGGTGCGGCTGGCGTCGTCATCGCCGGCAAGCCAGCTCCCACAAGGTTTCAGGCTGGACCATAGTCCGTGGTGAAACATCGCCCTGTGGGAGCCGGCTTGCTGGCGATAGCGGCGGTGAGGCTGGCATCGTCATCGCTGGCAAGCCAGCTCCTACAGGGTTCCAGGCTGGACGCTAGTCCGTGGTGAAACATCGCCCTGTGGGAGCCGGCTTGCTGGCGATAGCGGCGGTGCGGCTGGCATTGTCATCGCTGACAAGCCAGCTCCTACAGGTTGACGGGTCTTACAACAACTCGAAGCTCTGCTGTGTCACATCCTGGGAGTCCAGGCCGATCTGCACATTGAACTTGCCTGGCTCGGCGGCGTACTGCAGCTGGGTGTTGTAGAACTTCAGGTCGTTCTCGTCGATGGTGAAGTGAATGACCTTCTCCTCACCGGCCTTGAGCATCACTTTCTGGAAGTTCTTCAGCTCCTTGACCGGCCGGATCATGGAACCGGCGACGTCCTGGATGTACAACTGCACCACGGTCTCGCCGTCACGCTTGCCGATGTTCTTGACCGTGACACTGGCATCGAGCTTGCCGCTCTTGTTCAGCGTGGTCGAGGACAGGGCCATGTTGCTCAGGCTGAAGTCGGTGTAGCTCAGGCCGTAGCCGAATGGGTACAGCGGGGTATTTTCCTCGTCGAAGTACTGCGAGGTGTAGTTGCCCGGCTTGCCCGGGGTAAACGGCCGGCCGATGGTCAGGTGGTTGTAGTACATCGGCACCTGGCCGACCGAGCGCGGGAAGGTGATCGGCAGCTTGCCCGACGGGTTGTAGTCGCCGAACAGCACGTCGGCGATGGCGTTGCCGCCTTCGGTCCCGCTGAACCAGGTTTCCAGCACGGCGGCGGCCTGGTCCTGTTCGTGGCCGATGGTCAGCGGCCGGCCGTTCATCAGCACCAGCACCAGCGGCTTGCCGGTGGCCTTGAGGGCCTTGATCAGCTCGCGCTGGCTTTCGGGGATGTTCAGGTCGGTACGGCTCGACGACTCGTGGGACATGCCCCGCGATTCGCCCACCGCTGCCACCACCACATCCGCCTGCTGCGCGGCCTTGACCGCTTCGTCGATCAGTTGCTGCGCCGGACGCGGGTCGTCGACCACTTCCGGGGCATCGAAGTTGAGGAAGTTCAGGTAGTCGACGACCTTCTTGTCAGCGGTGATGTTCGAACCGCGGGCATAGATCAACTGGCCCTTGTCGCCCAGCGCACGGCTCATGCCGTCATACAGGGTGACCGATTGCGCCGGCAGGCCGGCGGCGGCCCAACTGCCCATCATGTCGATCGGTGCCTTGGCCAGCGGGCCGACCAGGGCGATCTTCGCCGATTTCTGCAGCGGCAGGGTCTGGTTCTGGTTCTTCAGCAGCACCAGGCTGCGACGCGCGATATCCCGGGCATCGCTGCGGTGCAGGCGGCTTTCGGCGTTGGTGTCGGCCGGATCGTCCTCGGCCTTGCCGATACGCAGGTACGGGTCCTTGAACAGGCCCATGTCGTACTTGGCACCGAGTACTTCACGCACGGCGTTGTCGAGGTCGCTCTGCGGCACTTCGCCGGACTTGACCAGCCCCGGCAGTTCCTTGGCATAGAGCGAATCGTTCATGCTCATGTCGATGCCGGCCTTGATCGCCAGCTTGGCCGCTTCGCGACCGTCCTTGGCGACACCGTGCTTGAGCAGTTCGAAAATCGCCCCGTGGTCGCTGACCGCCAGGCCCTTGAAGCCCCAGTCCTTGCGCAACAGGTCCTGCATCAGCCAGGTGTTGGAGGTGGCGGGCACGCCGTTGATCGAGTTCAGGGCGACCATCACCCCGCCCGCGCCGGCATCGATGGCGGCGCGATAGGGTGGCAGGTAGGTCTGGTACATCTTCACCGGGCTCATGTCGACCACGTTGTAGTCACGACCGCCTTCCACCGCGCCGTAGAGGGCGAAGTGCTTGACGCTGGCCATGATGCTGTCCGGTTCGCCCGGGCTCTTGCCCTGGTAGGCCTGGACCATCACCTTGGCAATGCGCGAGACCAGGTAGGTGTCCTCGCCGAAACCTTCGGAGGTGCGGCCCCAGCGCGGGTCGCGGGAAATATCGACCATGGGCGCGAAGGTGATGTCGAGGCTGTCGGCGCTGGCTTCCCGGGCGGCGATGCGTCCGGAGCGGCCGATGGCGTCCATGTCCCAGCTGGACGCCAGGCCCAGGCTGATGGGGAAGATGGTCCGGTGGCCGTGGATCACGTCATAGGCGAAGAACATCGGGATCTTCAGCCGGCTGCGCATGGCCGCGTCCTGCATCGGACGGTTTTCCGGGCGGGAGATGGAGTTGAAGGTGCCGCCGATGTTACCGGCGGCGATTTCCTTGCGGATCAGTTCCCGGGGCATTTCCGGGCCGATACTGATCAGGCGCAACTGGCCGATCTTTTCCTCGAGGGTCATCTGCTTCATCAGGTTGGCGATGAAGGCGTCCTTTTGTGCAATGGGTGCAGGCTTTGTGTCAGCCACGACCGGGAGACTGGCCAGGCCGATAGCGAGGCCCAGCAAACACAGCTTCTTCATGAATGATTATCTCGGGGCCCGATACGGCGAGGTGTTCGAGCACCGGCCGGGCTGTTTAGTTATAGGGAGCGACTATTGTTGTGCCAATAAATCCAGCACACTTCTGAACTGTTTTTCGCGCTGGGCATCTTTTAGCTGATTGGCTTCATACATTCCAGTGGCAGCGGCGGATTATGCCTGAGCCCCCGGTGCGAAAAATCCTAGGACTTCTCCCTTTTTATCGTTTCAAGGAGCGTTTCGAGCATGCAGGCACAACCGGGCTTCCGTTCGAGCTGGAGATTCGCCGTCCTGGCCTTGCTGGCCACTTTGCTGGCCGGCTGCGGCATCAACAACATTCCCACCTACGACGAGCAGGTGAAGGCCAACTGGGCCCAGGTGCAGAACCAGTACCAGCGCCGGGCGGACCTGATTCCGAACCTGGTGGAAACGGTCAAGGGCTATGCGAAACAGGAACAGGAAACCCTGACCGCGGTGATCGAGGCGCGCTCCAGGGCCACTTCGATCCAGGTCGATGCCAGCACCCTGGACAATCCCGAGAAGCTCAAGCAGTACCAGGAAGCCCAGGGCCAGCTGACCGGCGCCCTCAGCCGGCTGATGGTGGTCTCGGAGCGTTACCCGGACCTCAAGTCGAACCAGAACTTCCTCGCCCTGCAGTCCCAGTTGGAAGGCACGGAAAACCGCATCAGCGTGGCGCGGCGTGACTTTATCCTCAGCGTCGAGAAGTACAACACCGAGATCCGCACCTTTCCCGGTCGTCTCTGGCACAGCCTGATGTACAGCGACCTGCCGCTGCGCCCGACCTTCGAAGCGACCGCCCAGGACGCCGACAAGGCCCCGCAGGTGAAGTTCTGATCACTCGCCGGGCCTTGCCGCGCGGCTGCGTGGCCAGGCCCGGCCCAGCGTCATCACGGACGAGGTAGGCATGCGTATTTTCAAGGGTGCCCTGTGGCTGTTGCTCTGCACGCTGGCACTGACGGCCCGGGCCGATTTGCAGTTTCCCGAACTGATCGGACGGGTGGTGGACAATGCCCGGATGATCGATGCGCCGGTGCGCGAGGCCCTGGACCAGCAACTGCAGGCCCATGAAAAGGCCACGGGCGAGCAGGTGGTGGTGGTCACCTTGCCCAACCTGCAAGGCACCACTATCGAGGACTACGGCTACCAGTTGGGACGTCACTGGGGCATCGGTCAGAAAGACCGCAACAACGGTGCGCTGCTGATCGTCGCCCGGGACGAGCGCAAGGTGCGCATTGAAGTGGGTTATGGCCTGGAGGATCGCCTGACCGATGCCCAGTCCGCCCTGATCATCAACCAGCTGATCGTGCCGCAGTTCAAGCGCGACCATGTTTCCAGCGGCATCAGTGCCGGGGTCGGCGCGATACTCGACGTGCTCGGCAGTCCGCCCGGTGAAAAAACCGAATCGGAAGGGGATTTCGGCTCGCGGCACCCGGTACTGATCGGTTTCCTGATGGTGCTCTTCGTGCTGATCTGCGCCTTCATGCAACTGATGGGCTACGGACCGCGGGGTGGCGGTTCGGGAGGTTTCGGTGGTGGCGGTGGTGGACGCCCAGGCGGTGGTTTCAGCGGTGGCGGTGGCAGCTTCGGTGGCGGCGGATCATCGGGCAGTTGGTAAAAAAACATAATAACGAGAGAGCATGCACAACCATGGCCTTACTCAGTGAATACGAACAACGCCAGGTCGCCGAAGCGATTACGCGGGTCGAGCAGCAGACCGATGCGGAACTGGTGACGGTACTGGCCAGCCGCGCCGACGACTACGCCTATATCCCGCTGCTGTGGGCCAGCCTGTTGGCGCTGCTGGTACCGGGGATCGTCAACTTCGTCTTCGGCTGGCTCAACAGCCATACCCTGCTGGCGGTGCAGTGGAGCAGTTTCATCCTGCTGTGCCTGCTGTTTCGCATCCCTTCGATCACCAGCCGGCTGATCCCCCGCTCGGTACGCCACTGGCGGGCGTCAGGCCTGGCACGGCGGCAGTTTCTCGAACAGAACCTGCACCACACCGTCGGCAGTACCGGCGTGCTGATCTTTGTCAGCGAGGCCGAGCGTTATGTGGAGATCCTGGTGGACGAAGGCATATCCCGGCGGTTGGACAACAGTGCCTGGGACCCTATCGTCAAGGCCTTCACCGAGCAGGTCAGGCAGGGCCAGACCCTGCTGGGATTCGTCACCTGCATCCAGTCCTGCGGTGAACTGCTCAAGACCCACGTGCCGCTGACCCAGGTACGCAACGAGTTGCCCAACCGCCTGGTGTTGCTGGGCTGATCCGCGTGGTGTCGATGCCAGGGACAGGCCTGGCAGATCGGGGCTTTTGTTCGAGTTCTCGCGTACTGAATGACGTCTATCGACGGTTTCCGATCAGAGGTCTGTGTTTCGGCGGAGTTGCACTCTGTACCTGTCAATTCTGACAGTAGTCACACTATGACTCACTGGGTATTCTGATTATGGCGAGTGCTTTATTTTCCTTGTGGTTGGTTGGAGTCGTATTGATGAGCGCTCGATAGAGAGGAAACGACACTCAAACTCAAGGAGTTACTGAAATGGCATCGCTTAGTATCACATCCATCGATCAAACGAATATCTATGCGAGAGTCGGTGATGACAAATCGACACAAGTCTATAGCACAACAACCGAGCTCGGACTGGGCTATACCTCGGGTGACCGGCTGCGCTTTACCGGGACACAGTGGGGGGGACGACCCTGCGGGGCCCGTGGTGACCTTGAAAAATCTCGGACCTCGTGTGTGTTATCTCTGTGCCCTGAATTCCTTTGAGGGGTTCGATGCCGAGAGAATCAATATGTTTACAAGAAGGGGATTTGAGGCACTTCAGCAATATTCGGGGTGGCCGACCAATGACGCGGATGTCAACAGTATCACTGACTATATAGTCAGCCCGGGGTTTATTCCGGCACGAGGGGTAAGACTCAATTCTTATGAGTCGGCTACATTCAATTTCAACGAAACCCAGTTTGTCCTGTGTTACCAGCCTTGATCAGAGTCCCGCCCGGTTTTTTTGCACGACAGCATGGCGTCAGGACCGGGCGGGTCTGGGTTTCAACCTATATAAATAGCCGTGCCTGCATCCAGCCTGGCAGCGGCAGGTTGTAAGGCCGTGGGTCGCGGTAGCGGCTGACGGTCTGATGCCACTGCATGACGCCGGCGATATAGTCTTGCAGGCGTTGCGCGTAGTCCAGGATCAGCCGGCGTCCGTCGGCATCCAGGCTGAACTCTTCGAACAGCACCGGCAGTTCCAGGGCGACGATATGCTCGAACTGGCGGATACGTGCGTCCCTGAGTTGCCCGACCCGGTCCATGGCCGGTTGCAGATCGAGGTCGAGGAACTGCTGGAGGATCAGCACAAAATTGTTCAGCTCGCCTTCGACCTCGATTTCCTTGCGATAGGAGACGATGTCGTTGGTCAGGGTGACGCTGTCGACGGTGCAATGGATCAACTGGCGCAGCGGGCTGCTGCGGAAAATCTTCTCGTCGAGCTCGGGCCCCCGGGCCAGCAGGCTCAGGTAGGTCAGCCCGGTGGTCAGGTCACCGCCGAAGGTGCGTCGCCGCATCTCGATGTAGTCGATCGGGTCGGACAGGCGCAGGTTGAACTGGTTATCCAGTTCCCATAACCAGCTTTCGAGCATTTCCACGACGTAGCGGCGCAGTTCCCGCAACAGGCGGGCCGACATGTTCGGCGCGCTGAGCGACCACAGGCTGGTCAGTCCGGCTTCCAGCGGGTTGCTGGTCTGCAAGGGCGTCATGCCCGGCAGCGGCATGCACTGGCACAGGCGTCTCACCTGGGCCGTGGCCGCCCGCAGGTCGCGGTTGCGGCCGAAGACCGCCGGAAAGTAATCGTCGGCATAGGTGCCCCAGTTGAGCCAGCGCCCGGCCATGTCGACTTCCGCAGGCGGGGCATCGGGACACATCAGGGCGGCGCACAGGGCGGTGTCGGCGGCTTCGAAGCGGCGTTCGTCCCAGACGCCGAACCCGGCGCGCGCATCGATGATGCCGACCTGCGTGGCCCATTCGCGCAAACCGTGGCGCGCGCTTTCCAGATGCGGACTGCAACGGACCTCGAACGGCATATGGACCGCCGGCAGTTGGCACGGGATCACCGTCCGGTGCAATGCCTCGAGGCTGCGCCGAGGCCTGGCCCCGCCCGTGGCATGCCCGGCCAGGCGAGTCGCGCTGGTGCCCAGGCCTGACGGTTTGCCGGGGACGAGTGCCGAGCGATGCGCCTTCATGTAGCGGCTGGAGCGCATGTGCCAGGCATGCCCGCCGGACTGCCAGTCCACCAGGCCCTTGGTGTAGACCAGCGTATCCGCGCGCTCCGCCTGGTCCAGGCCGAGGTCGTCGAACAGCCGGGGCAGGTCCAGCACCGCGGTTTTCTCGAAGTGTCGCAGGCGCGAGGTCAGCAGATCGTTGGTGATCCCGGCGGCTTTTTGCGTGTCGATGTCCAGGAAGCGTTCCGCCACCAATACGCAGTTCGACAGTTCGCCTTCCTCCTGGACCTCGCGCTGGTAGGAGAACAGGTCGTTGCGCAGGTGCACGCCATCGGCAAAGGTGTCGCGCAGCACCTGCATCGTTCTGGTTTCGGCGATCCGTGGTGGGACCGGCGTGCGGTTGGCGTGTTCGACGAGGGTGGCCGACCAGGGCGCGCCGCCGACCTTGCGGCGCATCTCCAGGTACTCGATGGGATTGGCGACCCGCCCTTCGTTGATGTTCATCAACTCCCACATCGAGGCTTCCAGCAGGTCGTGGGTGTGTTCGCGAAAGCGCCTTATCCAGTCCTCGGGCATGCCCGGCAGGGTGCGCGGCCAGAGGTCGGCGAGCCCGCGCTCGACACCGTTGACCGGCAGGGGCGGGGACGCGGTGGCGACGTCGGGCATGAACTGCGCCAGGCGATCGAGATGCTGGCGGGCCGCCACACTGTCACGGTTGCGTTTGTAGGCTTCGAGAAAATGGTCGTCGAAGAAGAACACCCAGACATACCAGTCGGTAATCAGCTCCAGTTCCTGGCTGTCGCAGTCCGGATGGGTATAGGCGCACATCGCCGGATAGTCATGGGCGTCCAGCGCGGCCAGGTCCCAGATGACCGGCCCGTTGGCCACGGCGGGGCTGTCGAGCATGCCCATCTGCCGCGCCCAGGCGCGGGTGTGTCGCTGGGCACTGGCGGCATGGGGATTGAACCGTGCCCCGTAGGGCATGTAGAACTCGGGCAGGGCGAAGGGCTGCATCGGCGGGCTCCTGTTCGGGAGGGTGTGAGGGGCCGGGATCAGTCGGCGTAGTGGCCGACCTCGACCCCTTCGAGCACACCCAGCGCATCGGGCAGCAGCACTGCCGCCGAGTAATACGCGGTGACCAGGTAGGCTATCTGCGCACTGTCGTTGATGCCCATGAAACGCACCGACAGGCTCGGCTGGTACTCGTCCGGCAGGCCGGTCTGGTGCAGGCCGATGACCCCGCCATTGTCTTCCCCGGTGCGCACCGCGAGGATCGAGGTGGTCTTGTTCACGCCGTCCGACATCTTGGTGCAGGGCAGCAGCGGCACGCCACGCCAGCCCGGAACCCGATGGCCTTCGAGTTCGACGCTGTCCAGGGACAGGCCGCGCTGGCTGCATTGGCGACCGAAGGCGGCGATGGCCTGGGGCGAGGCCAGCAGGAAATGGGTCTGCCGCCGCCGGCACAGCAGTTCATCCAGGTCATCGGGGGTTGGCGGTCCGCTGCGGGTGGCCAGGCGCTGGGACTCGGCGACATTGTGCAGCAGGCCGAATTCGTGGTTGTGCAGCAGTTCGCGCTCCTGGCGTTCACGGATCGCCTCGATGACCAGCCGCAACTGTTGTTCGGTCTGGTTCTGCGGGTCGTTGTAGAGATCGGCGACGCGCACCGGAATCTGCAGGATGGTCTGGGTCGAACTGAGCGCGTACTCGCGCGGTGCCGGGTCGTAATCGGCGAAGGTCCGGGGCAGCGCCTGGCCTTCGGCGGCTCCGGAGGCCAGTTTGATCAGGGCCTCGGCGTATGGGTTGGTCGGGCCCTCGTGGTCGGCGAGCACCCGGCGCCGGGTGACCCGATAGACACCCCCGCTCGCCTGGACCCAGGGCAGCCGGTTCAACAGCCAGCGGGTCGTGGTCTCCTGGCTTTGCGGAATCGATTTGGTGGTGGTCGACAGGGTACGCGCGGCGTTGCTGCTCAACGACGCAGGGGGCTGGACGGTTTTGCTCATGACGGGCACCTGATCAGTTTTTCTCAAAACCACTCAGTCAGCAGCTTTGCTGCCGGGGAAAATGCCGCGTCTGAAACTTGCGTGGCCCTTGCTGCTTCTGAGGTCGCTATCGGTTCGGTGGGCGAAAGTCATGAAGCGCCGGGCGTCCATGACCAGAAGCTGTTAATTCTAGTCGGTTCTGCGCAACGTCAAGTTGTCGCGGGGCGCCTGTGCCCGGGAATCGGATGAATGACGAAATAACCCCGTGCCCCGGCGTCCCATCCCGCCTAAAATGCCCGCCATTCCCCCGATCCGACTTCCGCACGCCCGAGGCGCTTTTTCCATGTCAGCTACTGCAACTCCCGCCCAGTCCGTGCCGGACCATCACGCCCGCTTTATCGAGTTGCTCGAAACCAGCCTGGCGCAGAACGCCTTTATCAAGCTGGTGCTGGCCAGGTACGTGGGAGCCGAGGCGGACCTGCAGCGGGTGATCGTCAAGCAACTGACGGTCAAGGAGCAGCCGTGCCTGTCCTTCGTCTACCGCTACAAGACCCGTGATATCACCAAGAATTTTTCCCTGGCCGACGGCGTCGCGGCCATCGCCGGGTTGCTGCCGGCCTCGTTCAGAAATGCCCATCTGCTGTCGCTGACCGACGAAGTGCAGCTCGAATACAGCAAGAAAGGCAAGAGCACCCTGTTCAAGGGCAAGACCCAGCAGGCGCGGGAGGTGCCGTCCAGCGAGCACAACCGGGAGAAGAACCGCTACCTGGAGCTCAGCCGGCCGTTCCTCACCGACCTCGGCGTGACCAACCGGCAGCACGAGCTGATCCCGGCCATGTCGCGCAAGTGGAAGCAGATCAACAAGTTCATCGAAGTGTTTTCCCACGCCCTGGGCAGCTCACCGATCAAGCTGGACCAGCCGGTGCGGGTGGCGGACTTCGGCTCGGGCAAGGGCTACCTGACCTTCGCCATCCATGACTACCTGTGCAATACCCTGCAGGCCCAGGGGCAGGTGACCGGGGTCGAGCTGCGCGAAGACATGGTGACCCTGTGCAATGCCGCCGCGGCGCGGCTGGATCATCCGGGGCTGGTGTTCAAGTGCGGCGACGTCCGCAGCGTGGCGCCGAGCGAACTGGACGTGATGATCGCCCTGCATGCCTGCGATATCGCCACCGACTATGCGATCCACACCGGCATCCGCTCCGGCGCGGCGATCATCATGTGCTCGCCGTGCTGCCACAAGCAGATCCGCCTGCAGATCCAGAGTCCGTCATTGCTCAAGCCGATGCTGCAATACGGCCTGCACCTGGGGCAGCAGGCGGAGATGGTCACCGACAGCCTGCGGGCGCTGTTCCTCGAGGTTTGCGGCTACGAGACCAAGGTCTTCGAATTCATCTCCCTGGAACACACCAACAAGAACAAGATGATCCTCGCGGTCAAGCGGGCCGAACCGCAGGATCCGGCCTTGCTGCTGGCGAAAATCGAGGAGCTCAAGAGTTTCTACGCCATCCACGAGCACTGCCTGGAAACCCTGCTGCGGGCCGACGGCTACTTGAGCTGAACCCCCGGCGGCAGGCTGCCCGGTTGTGCCGGGCGGACGCTGGTCCTGCGCCCGAGCATCACGGTGACGATCACGCCCCCGGCAAACAGCCAGGTGATGGGCTCGACGTGTTCGCCGAAGAACAGCGCCGAAAAGGCGATGGTGAAGAAAATCTGCAGCAGCTGGATCTGGCTGACCCGGGCGATACCGCCGAGGGCGAGCCCGGCGTACCAGGCAAAAAAGCCGAGGAACTGCGAAAACATCGCCACGTAGCCGAAGGCCCACCAGGTCTTGCTGGAAATCGCCCCCTGGTGTTGCCAGGTCAGGTACAGCACCGGGCCGATCAACACCGGGACCGACAGCACCAGCGCCCAGCAGATCACCTGCCAGCCGCCCATCTCCCGGGCCAGCCGTCCGCCTTCGGCATAGCCGAGGCCGCCGACGGCGATCGCGCCGAGCATCAACAGGTCGCCGGCCTGGATACTGCCGGCGCCGCTGATCAACGCATAGCCCAGCACCAGCGCGCTGCCCAGGGCGGCGCAGGCCCAGAAGGCCCGTGAGGGGCGTTCGTGGGACAGCCAGGCCGCATACAACGCCACGCACAAGGGTTGCAGGCCATTGACCAGGGCGCCGTGGGAGGCCGGCAGGGTCTGCATGGCCCAGGCCGAGAGCACCGGAAAGCCCAGGATCACCCCGGCGATCACCAGCCACAGGCCTTTGAACTGGCTCCAGGTCGGCCACTTTTCCCGGCGCCACAGCAGCAGGGCCGCCGCCGGAATCGCCGCGACCAGGGCCCGGCCGAGGCCGTTGAGCAGCGGATTGATTTCCTGCACCACGATACGGGTGAAGGGCAGGGTCAAACTGAAGATCACCACACCCAGCAGGCCCAGGAGCATGCCGGTGTTTTCACGGGAAGACATAGAGAGTAGGCCGGGAATTCAGGGGAACAAGGTCTGCCATCTAGCCATAAAGGTCCGCCGGCGCGCTGTTACAGCTGGGCAGAAAGTTGTCCGTACAGTTTTTCGTCCGCAGGCAGCGTAGTAGCGGGCGATTACCCGGCGGCGTGTACAGGGTCTACCTTGACTACTCTTGTCTGCCCAAGCGTTCACCCAGAGGAGTTCACCCCATGGCCGCGAAAAAGATTCTGATGCTGGTCGGCGACTACGTCGAAGATTACGAAGTGATGGTGCCGTTCCAGGCCCTGCTGATGGTCGGTCACCAGGTGCATGCGGTGTGCCCGGACAAGATCGCCGGCCAGACCGTGCGCACCGCGATCCACGACTTCGAGGGCGACCAGACCTACAGCGAGAAGCCCGGTCATCTGTTTGCCCTGAACTTCGATTTCGCCCAGGTCGATGCCGCCGACTACGATGGCCTGCTGATTCCCGGCGGTCGCGCCCCCGAGTACCTGCGCCTGAACGACAAGGTGCTGCAACTGGTGCAGGCCTTCGACCAGGCCGGCAAACCGATCGCGGCGGTCTGCCATGGCGCGCAATTGCTGGCGGCGGCGGGTATCCTCGACGGTCGCGAGTGCAGTGCCTATCCGGCCTGTGCCCCGGAAGTACGCCTGGCCGGTGGTCGCTACATCGATATCGAGGTGACCCAGGCCCATGTCCAGGGCAATCTCGCCACTGCCCCGGCCTGGCCGGCGCATCCGAGCTGGCTGGCGGCTTTCCTCGGCCTGCTGGGCACCAAAATCATCTTGTAAGCGAGGTTGCGGTCATGTGCGAGCTCTACGTCAAAGCCGATCCGATTCTCTACGAATCACGCTCCCGGTCGCTGCGCATCTGTGGCGTGGTCACCACCCTGCGCCTGGAAAACCAGTTCTGGGACATCCTCAGCGAGATCGACGACGCGGAAGGCGTGACCACCAACCAGATGATCACCCGGCTCTACGAAGAAGTGATGGACTATCGCGGGGAGGTGGTGAATTTCGCCTCCTTCCTGCGGGTCAGCTGTACCCGCTACCTGAGCCAGCGAAGGGCCCAGGTAGCGGAACTGACGGTCCTCAGAAAAACCGCGTCAGGCTGACCTTGAGGTTGCGTCCCTCGCTGTAGGCGCGGTCGCCGCTCAGTTCCGGGCGGTAGTTGCGGTTCATCAGGTTATCCACCGTGACGTTCACCTCGGTGCCCTTCAGGTAGCGCTGCTGGGGTTTCCACTGGGCGAACAGGCTCTGCACCACGTAGCTGTCGTTGGCGTACTGGTCGTAGAAGGCGTCGCCGACACTGCTGCCCGGGCCGCTGCTGTACTTGTCGCTGGGCAGGCGGTCGGTCTTGCGCACATAGATGCCCTGCCAGCCGACCCGGGCATCCAGGCTCGGAATCTTGGTCCCCAGCATCACCACCCACTTGGCCGGCGGGATGTCCCGTGCCCATACCGATGAGCCCCACGGGTTGGTGTAGGGGTTGTCGCGCTTGCCGGTGAGATAGCTGTAGGACAACTGGCCGAACAGGTAGTCCGAGTCATAGTAGCTTTCGACCTCGAAGCCCTTGATGGTCATGCCTCCGATATTCCGGTAGTTGGACATCGCACCCGACGGGCAGGCAGTGCTGATGGTGCCGCCGTTGATCGCCTGGTTCTCGCAACCGACACCCGTGGCCTTGAAGATTTCATCCTCGATCCGGTTGTGCAGGAAGGTGGTGCGGACCATCAGGTCGTCATTGCCCGAAAGCAGCCTGGAGAAGTTGCTGATGGTACCGAAGCGCAACGCGGTGATGCGCTCGGGGTCGAGGTCGACGCTGGTGGCGGTGCGGCTGCCCAGTCCCTGGACTTCGTATTGTTCGTCGATCACCGGGGCGCGCCAGGTCTTGCTGTAGTTGGCGAACAGGCCCTGGGTCGGCGTCACTCGCCAGAAGGCCGCCAGGCGTGGCGACCAGCCGGTGTAGGTGCGGTCGCTGTAGTCGTGGCCGATGGCCGGATCGGGGTTGGAGTAGTAGGGCGCATCGTTGGCTTCGCCGCGGTTGCGCACGTGGTCGTAACGCAGGGAAGGCGTCAGCGTGAAGTCCCCGAGGGTCACCGCATCCTCGATAAAGAAGGCGTTGGCGTCGACCTTGCCGTGGGGCATGAAGGCCGGCTGGAAATGCCCGTAGTTGTACTTCGGCGTGTTGTAGGTGTTGCCGGGCATCCACATCTCGGTTTCCCGGGCGTGCTTGCGGATCTGTACGCCGGCGGTCAGCGCGTGCTGCAGGACGCCGGTGTCGAACAGGCTGGTGTTCTTGACCTCCAGCTCGCGGTCCTTGTACTCGGTGTCCATCCTGCGGCCGCCGGTGGCCAGTTGGAAGAACGCGGTGGCGTCGCGCTCGTCGGTCTGGTCGGTATCGGACTCGGAGTATTTCACCTGCAGGTCGACCCAGGGGTTGTCCGAAGGCTTGTATTCGTACTTGCCCGACCAGGTGGTATCGACGGTATCGCGATCGGCGAGGAAGCGCCTGAGGGCACCTTCGTAACCGTATTGCCTGATGTTCGAGGCGGTGGGCGGCGTCGGGTAGCTCTGCGAGGAAAACGGTGCCCAGCGCTCGCTGTGGGAGCGCGAGTAGGAAAGCTTGAGGGTCTGTTCGTCGGTGACGTTCAGGTTCAGCTTGAGCAGCATCGCGTCCAGGTCCTGGGCACTGTTGGGCAGGCGCTTGGGATTGATCGGGTACTGGTTGTTGGGATCGGGCGGGGTGGCGGCCAGTTTCATGTCGCCGCCGTCGCGCTGGGTCAGGAACACCAGGGCATCGGCCTTGCCATCATCGGTGCGGCCATAGGCGGCGCCGCTGTAGGTCTGCTCATGGTTGTTGCTGGCGTAACCGTACTTGACCATGGCGCCACTGTTGCGCCCCTTTTCCAGCAGGTCGGGGGCATCCTTGGTTTCCATGTGCACGGTGCCGCCGAAGCCGCCGTTGCCGGTTTCCGGCGAGTGCGGGCCTTTCTCCACCTCGATGCTCTTGATCAGCTCCGGTTCGATGAAGATGGTGCCTTGCTGATAGCGTTCGAAGCTGCTCTTGGTGGCGCCATCGACGGTCAGCGGCACATCTTCGGCATCGCCCAGGCCCCAGATATTGATGGTCTGGCCACCGGGTTTCATCGAGCCGCCCATGCTGATGCCGGGCAGGGTCCCGAGCAGTGCGGGAATGTTGCTGGGCTGGTTGCGCTCGATATCGTCCTGGGTCAGGGTCGAGCGGCCGACGCTGCTGGCGTTCACTTCCTTGCCGTCGCCGAGGATGCTCACCGCGCCCAACTGGATGGCGCTGTTGCTGGGGGCGGGCTCGGGCTCGATCTTGCGCACGACGAAGGTGTTGCCGACCTGGATCAGTTTGAATCCGCCGTTCTTGAGCAACAGGATAATCGCTTCCTGGGCGGTGAACCGGCCCTCCAGCGCACGGGCCTGGGTGCTGCGCAACTGTTCTTCGTCGAACAGCAACTGGATGCGGGCCTTCTGCGCGACCTGGCTGAGGGACGTCGCCAGGGACTGGGCCGGCAGGTTCAGCATCACCGGGTCGGCGGCCATGGCCTGGAGACTGACGGTCAGGCAGGCGGCGATCAGTGTGGGACGGGAACAGGTGTGGAACAGCTCATGAGCAGCGCGAAACATTGAATCCCCCGATGTGGCCAAAGGCCAAAAAGGCGTTCGTTCAGAACGCAATCGGGGAGGAAGACGCGGCAGTGAAATAAAACCTCATATGCGAATGAAAAATATTCGCAAATGAGGCTATTTGCGGCTTTCGATCCTGACTTCGCCGTCGTCCAGGCCCACGGTTTTCACCGGGATCAGGGCGGGCAGGGCCTCGAGCAGGGCATCGGGGTCCTTGGCATCCAGGCTACCGGAAACCTTGTAGTGCGCCAGCGGACCGTCGGCCAGTTGCACGGGCTTGCCGCGGTACAGATTCAGTTCGTCGATCAGGCTGGCCAGTTCGCGGTTGCGAAAGGTCAGGTGGCCGCTGCGCCAGTCGGCGATTTCCTCGGCGCTCAGCGCCTGCTGCTGGACGGTGCCCTTGGCATAGTCGTAGATCCCGCGCTGGCGGGCTTCGAGCAGGGTCGTGTTGTTCGGATCGCCTTCAGGCTCGAAGGCGACCTGGCCATGGGCGACGCTGACCACCAGTTGCTTCTGGCCGCGGCGCACGTCGAATGCGGTGCCGACCACCCGTACCCGGGCGTTGCCGGCGTGTACCCAGAGCGGGCGCTCCTTGTCGGCGGCGACCTCCAGGTACAGTTGGCCCTGGTCCAGGTAGATATCCCGCTGCAAGGCCCGGAAGTTGATACGCAGGCGGGTGTTGGCATTCACGTACAGGGTGCTGCCGTCGGGCAACTTCAGGGTGCGGGTCCCTTCGGCATGGGCCGCGACCTGATGCCGGTACGGGGTGTTCGGCGCGCCCAGGCTGGTGGTCAATACGGCACAGACCAGCGCGGCCGCCACGGCCAGGGCCGGGCGCCAGGGGCTGGGGCGGCGCGGTGCCAGCGGCACCGCTCGGTTCAACTGCTGGAGTTCGGCGAGATCGGCCCACAGCGCCTCGAACTCGGCATAGGCACGGGCATGGGCAGGCGTCGCCCGCCATGCCTCGAAGGCCTTGTCGGCGGCCTGGTCCTGCGTGTTGCGATTACGCGCAAACCAGCTGGCGGCCTGGGCGTCGATGCTGTCCTCGGCGAACTCGATATCGGTGACGCGGGTCATTCTGGCTGCTCCTTGCCATGGTCCTGATCCAGACGCTGCTTGCAGTGCAGCAAGGCAAAGGCGATATGTTTTTCCACCATGCTGACGGAAATTCCCATGCGTTCGGCGATCCGGGCCTGGCTCAGGCCCTCGAAACGGGCAAGCATAAGGGCTTCTCGACGCCGAGGCGAGAGTTCGCCGAGTACCTGTTTCAACTGTTCGAGTCGTTGCAGGCGTTGGGCGGCCGCGAGCGGGTCATTGCGATCGTCGGCCACGGGTTCCTGCTCCGGGTCGCTTTGCTCGCTGTGCACCGCCTGCCGGACCTTCTGCTTGCGCCAGTGATCGCGCAGCAGGTTGCGTGCCATCTGGAACAGAAAGGCCCGTGGCTGCTCGACCTTGGCCTGGTCGTCGTAGTCCAGCCACTGGGTGAAGACGTCCTGGGTCATGTCCGCCGCGTCGCTGGCGTTGTCCGTGCGTTTGCGCAGGAAATGCAGGATGTCCGCATAGAACCCGCGAAAGGTATCAGCCGACAGGGGGTCGGGCTTGGGACGAGGCATGGGGATCCTTCACGACTTCGGGTGGTAACGGGAGAAGTTGTGAATGATATCGAGAATTATTGCTATTTGTCTCGTTTGAAATAAAGCCACTGTCGATCGTTCCCACGCCCTGCGTGGGCATGCAGCCCGTGACGCTCTGCGTCACCTTGCAGCGGACGCGGAGCGTCCGGTGAGGCATTCCCACGCAGAGCGTGGGAACGATCAGTGGTGGTGGTGGTGGTGGTGGTGGTGGTGGTGGTGGTGGTCAGATCACGAAGAAACCGTGGGTCCCGTCCCGCCCCAGTTGCGCCACCAGGCCATATTCCCAGTCCAGGTAACCCTGCATGGCTTCGCGCGGGTTGTCGGTGCCTTCATAAGGGCGACGGTAGCGGTCGATGCGCGGCGAGGCCAGTCGTTGTTCGCCGGCTTCCACCGGCAATCCGGCCGCGACCCAGGCCGCCGTGCCGCCTGTCAGCAGGAACACCGGCCGCGCGGTCAGAGCCTGGACCTGGGCGACGGCGTAGCCGGCCAGCAGGCTGCTGCCGCAGGTCAGCACATAGCGTTGCGCCGCGGGAATCCGCGCCAGGGCCTCGGCCAGCTGGCTGCGCAACACCCACCAGGCGCCGGGGATATGCCGTTGTACATGGTTGGCGCTGGCGGTGAAGTCCAGCACCTGGGTGCCGGGCTCCTGCAACCAGCCGGCCAGGGTGGCGGCATCCACGGGCTGTGCTTCGGGGGCCCGCGGCAACGGTGCCTGCCAGGGGCCTTGCTCACTGAAGTCGGTTGGCACCAGGCCATCCAGTACTTTCACCTGCCAACCCATCTGTGCCAGCCACGAGGCGCTCATGTTGGCCCGCACGCCATCGTCGTCCACCAGCACCAGCCGGGCCCCGCGGACGCTGGCGAAGTGATCGGTTTCCTGCACCAGTTGTCCGCCTGGGGTGGAGCGGGCGCCAGGCAGGTGGCCCGCCTCGAATTCTTCCGGGGTGCGCACGTCGAACAGGTAGGTGGTGCGTCCGCGTTCGGCTTGCCATTGGCGCAGCTCGGCCAGGCCGGCCCGGCCGACATCGGCACGATCGGCCACGGCACGCGCCGATTGCCGGGCGGCCTGGTGGTTGTCCGCGCCGACCTCGGCAAAGCGCCGCGCCTGTCCGTGCTCCAGTGTCTGGCCGGCGAGGGTCCAGCCGATGGTGCCGTTGCGCAGGGCGGCGACCGGATTGGGAATTCCCGCATTCACCAGCGACTGGGTGCCGATGATGCTACGGGTGCGTCCGGCGCAATTGACGATGACCCGCGTGCCCGGATCGGGTGCCAGTTCGCGGACCCGCAGCACCAGTTCGGCGCCGGGCACGCTGATGCCGCCGGGAATGCTCATGGTCTGGTATTCATCGAAGCGTCGGGCGTCGAGCACCACCAGGTCGACCTCGGCATCCAGCAGGGCCTGGACTTCTTCGGCGGCCAGCGATGGCGTATGGCGCTCGGACTCCACCAGTTCGCCGAACGACTTGCTCGGCACATTGACGTCCTTGAACAGCTCGCCACCGTCCTCCTGCCAGCCGGCCAGTCCGCCGTCGAGCAGGGCGACATCGCTGTAGCCGAGATCGCGCAGCACCTCGGCGGCCCGCGACGCCAGGCCTTCGCCGTTGTCATAGAGGGTCACCGGCGTGTCGCGACGGGGGATCCGCGCGTAGGCCTCCAGTTCCAGTTTCGACAGGGCGATATTGGCCGCGAACAGCGGGTGGGACTCGGCAAACGGCGCTTCTTCACGGACATCGAGCAAGGCCAGTTCCTCGCGGGCAAGCAAGGCTCGGCGAGTATCCTGGTAACGGCGGGTGCGGGTTTCGGTCATTGCGGGGGCTCCTTCGACAGGTCCCAGAGGTTAGGTAGCAGGCTGTTGGAGTAGCCGGAGATAAAGGCTTTTTCACTGCCGTCGAGGCTGTACACCGCGCGTTTCACCGCACCGATATTGCCGCCGTAGACATGGATACTGATGGACACCCGGTCATCGAACGCGTTGGACACCCGATGGATATCGCCGATCCGTGGCGATACCGCCTCGACCTGGCCCGGTTCGAGGCGGATCGCCGCGCCCGCTTCCTGCAGGCCGCCATCGATGCCGCGGGCGAACCCCTGGGAATATTCGGCCCCGCGCAGCATGCCGATCAGGCCCCAGACCCGATGATCGTGGATCGGCGTTTGCTGCCCCGGTCCCCAGACAAAGCTGACGATGGAAAACTGCTGGCGCGAATCGGCGTGCAGCAGGAACTGCTGGTAGCGCTGCGGGTCCGGGCGGGCGAAGTCCTCGGGCAACCAGTCGTCATGCTCGACCAGTTGCTGCAAGAGCCGGCTGCCGTGTTCGAGCAGGTGCGGCTCGTCGGGTTGATCGGCCAGCAGGTCGGCCAGTTGCTGGATGAACCGGCGCAATCGCCCCAGGTTCGGTGTCGGCTGCGTTGAAGCGATGCTGTGGGCTTGCTGGGGCATGAACTCCCTCCGTGGACAGTCAGTCACGATGTGAACTACACGAGTGAGCTAAAAGGTATTATTCTTTCCAGACATTTTTCCAGTTATTTATTATGCGAATAAAGAATGAAGATAGATGATATCAACGCATTCGTGGCGGTAATCCGTTGCCAGACCATCAGCCAGGCCGCCGATTCGCTGCAACTGACCCAGCCGGCCATCACCCGGCGCGTGCAGAACTTCGAGGAAGCGCTGGGGGTGGAGTTGCTGGATCGCAACACCAAGCCGTTGAAACCCACCAGCATGGGCCTGCGGGTATACGGCCAGTGCCTGGAAGTGCTGCGTACCATCGACGCCTTGAGCGAACTGGTGGCCAACGACGGTGCACCGAGCGGCGCCCTGCGGATCGGCGTGCCGCAGACCATCGGCGACGTGGTGCTGCTCGATGCCCTCAGCCACCTGAAAAACCGCTACCCGCAACTGCAGACCTCGGTCGCCACCGGCTGGGGCAGCCATTTGCTGGGCAAGGTCGAGAACGGCGAGCTGGATGTGGTGGCGGCGCTGTTTCCGGCGGGCAAGGTGTTTCCCGAAGGGGTGGTCGGGCGTTCGCTGGGCAGCATGAACCTGGTGGTGGTCGCGGCGAAGGGCGAGGTCACCCGGCGCGCCTACAAGCTGGCCGACCTCTATCAACGCGGCTGGGTGCTCAACCCCGATGGCTGCGGTTTCCGCGCCGGCCTGCAACGGGCCCTGAGTGCCCAGGGGCTGTCGCTGCAGATCAATCTGGAGACCTTTGGCACCGAACTGCAACTGGGGCTGATCGCCAATGGCCTGGGTTACGGCCTGGTGCCGTCGCCGCTGCTGGAGAACAGCAGCCATCGGGACAAGCTGGAGATCGTGCCGGTGACGGACTTCAAGCCGGTGATCGATCTGTGGCTGATCCATCCGCGTTTCCTGGGCAACCTGCAGGAACCGGTCAGTGTCTTTGGCGAGATGGTGGCGCAGCGGGTGGGCAAGGTGCCGGGGCAATAGTGGAAGGGGGCGGCCAGAACCTCGTCAGTTTTTGTATTTTGCATAATCATAATTTTGATAAATGCATTTTTTGTATATTAGATTAGAACCAAAGCGAATTTCACGGACGTTTTTTATGTAGTTAGCATGGTCCTCCACGCGCTACAGAACAGGACGTCAGCATGCCCGCGCAAGACCTTGTCTCCCCACGATCCGGCCTGCGGGCCGTTGCCCGCTGGCACGGCTGGCGTGAACTGGCGGTACGCCTGATCAGCCCGCTGGTGCTGTTGCTGCTCTGGGAGCTGGCCTCGCGCACCGGGCTCCTGCCCACCCGGATCATCGCCGCGCCGAGCACCATCGGCGGCACCTTGTGGCAGATGCTCGGCAACGGCGAACTCGGGCGTCACCTCTGGGTGTCTTTGCAGCGGGCGCTGGGCGGACTGGCCATCGGCATCAGTATCGGCACCGTGCTGGCCCTGCTTTCCGGGCTGTCCCGACGCGGCGAGCTGGTGATCGACTCGCCCGTGCAGATGCTGCGCACCTTGCCCTTCCTCGCCATCGTGCCGCTGTTCATCCTCTGGTTCGGGGTCGGCGAGACACCCAAGATCGCCCTGATTGCCCTCGGCACCACGTTTCCGGTCTACCTCACGCTGTTCTCCGGTATCCGCAGCCTCGATCCCAAGTTGCTGGAGGCGGCGACCTTGCTCGGCCTGTCCCGGCGGGAGCGGATCTGGCACGTGATCCTGCCCGGAGCCTTGCCGTCGTTTTTCGTCGGCCTGCGCTATGCCTTCGGCCTCAGCTGGCTGGGCCTGGTGGTGGTCGAGCAGATCAACGCCAGCGCCGGTATCGGTTACCTGGTCAATGACGCCCGGGATTTCATGCGCACCGATGTGATCGTGATCTGCCTGCTGATCTACAGCGTGCTGGGCCTGGGTATCGACAGCCTGGTGCGCTTGCTGGAGCGCTTCACCCTGGCCTGGCGCCCGTCCTTTATCAGGAACTGACCATGACTCTGCCGCTTTCCCGTTCCCCACGCCCGGCCGTCGAGTGCCGCCAGGTCAGTCGCCGTTTCGGCGGCCAGGCGGTCCTCGACGCCCTCGACCTGGACATCGCTCCCGGTGAATTCGTCGCCTTGCTTGGCAGCAGTGGCTCGGGCAAGACCACGTTGCTGCGTGCCCTGGCCGGCCTGGACCGGATCGATGAAGGCCGGCTGACGGTGCCCGAGCCGCTGGCGGCGGTGTTCCAGGAACCGCGGCTGATGCCGTGGAAACGCGCCTGGCGCAATGTCGCCCTCGGCCTGCGCGGTGACCAACCCAGGTCACGGGCACTGGCGGCGCTCGCCGAAGTGGGGCTCGCCCATCGGGTCGATGCCTGGCCGCACACCCTGTCCGGTGGCGAAGCCCAGCGCGTGGCCCTGGCCCGGGCGCTGGTCCGCGAGCCGCAACTGCTGTTGCTCGACGAGCCGTTCGCCGCCCTCGATGCGCTGACGCGGATTCGCATGCATCAGCTGATCATCGACCTGTGGCGGGTGCACGAACCGGCGGTGCTGCTGGTGACCCACGATGTCGACGAGGCGGTATTGCTGGCCGACCGGGTGGTGGTCCTGGCCAACGGACGTATCGCCGAACAGATTGCGATCCGCCTGCCGCGTCCGCGCCAGGTGGCCAGCCCGGCATTCCAGAAGCTGCGTGCGCGCTTGCTGGAGTTGCTCGGGGTTGAACAACCTCCGGCCGTCGAGGACGGTCGCCTTCATTTTCTCAGCAGGATCGCCCATCGATGAACCTGACCACCGTGCAATCGCCTTCCACTACCGCCGGGCAGCGTCCGGACCTTGATTCCCCTGCATTCGCCGATCTGCTGGAGCAGCTCAGCGAAGAGTTCGCCAGCACCGCGGCCTATTACGACAGGCACGGCGAGTTCCCCCACGCCAACCTGCACCGCCTGCACGAGCATGGCCTGCTGGCGCTGACAGTGCCGCGCCATCTCGGCGGCAGCGAAGCGACCCTGGCCCAGGCGCGGCGGGTGATCGGCGCGGTGGCCCGGGGCGAGCCCTCGACCGCGCTGGTGCTGGTGATGCAGTACTTGCAGCACACGCGCCTGCAAGGCAACCAGGCCTGGCCCCGGCATCTGCGGCTGCAGGTGGCTCGCGAAGCGGTGGAGCAGGGGGCGCTGATCAATGCCCTGCGCGTCGAGCCGGATCTCGGCACCCCGGCCCGGGGCGGCTTGCCCGGCACCGTGGCGCGGCGGGTCGAGGGCGGTTGGCGACTCGACGGGCGCAAGATCTATTCCACCGGTATTCCGGGCCTGACCTGGCTGTCGGTCTGGGCTCGCAGTGACGAAGCCGAACCGCGGGTCGGTACCTGGCTGGTGCACCGCGATACCCCGGGAATCCGTGTCGAGGAGACCTGGGATCACCTGGGCATGCGCGCTACCGGCAGCCATGACGTGGTGTTCGAGGATGTCTTTGTCGCCTGCGAGTTCGCCGTGGATATCCAGCCCGCCAGCGTGCCGCGCCCCTCCGAGCTGGACAGCAGAGGCGTGCTCTGGCTGGCGGTGCTGCTGTCGGCGATCTATGACGGCGTGGCGCGCTCGGCGCGGGACTGGCTGGTGACCTGGCTGGCCGAACGCACCCCGGCCAACCTCGGCGCGCCTCTGTCGAGCCTGCCGCGTTTCCATGAATTGATCGGCCGGATCGATTCACTGTTGCTGACCAACCGCGTGCTGCTCGATGCCGCCGCCGAAGGACGGATCGCCGCGAGCGAAGCGACCCAGGTCAAGTACCTGGTCACCGGCAACGCCATCAGTGCCGTGGAGCTGGGCATCGAGGCCATCGGCAATCCCGGCCTGGCGCGGGGCAATCCGCTCGAACGACATTATCGCGATGTGTTGTGCAGCCGGATTCATACACCGCAGAACGATGCGATTCTCGCCGCGGTCGGGCGGGCGGCGTTTGCTTTGCCGGCCCGTGGGGGCCAGGCGTGAGCGGCGTACGCATCGCCAGCCAGCTGGACGCCGATTTCAATGCCCGCCTGCGTGCCCAGGGCCTGCAAGTGCTGGAGCTGCCGCGCGGCCTGCCCGCTGATCTGCCGGCGGATATCCAGGTGCTGCTGGCCGCCCCCCATGCCGGGTTCCGCGACGCGCCACAAGCGCCTCCGGGCTGGCCGTTCGGTCTGCGGTTCGTGCAACTGGTGACGTCCGGGCTCGACTATTTTCCCCGCTGGCTGTTCGACAGCCTGCCGGTGGCCAGTGCCCGCGGGGTCACTGCCCAGAGCATTGCCGAGTTTGCCCTGGCGGCGATCTTTGCCGCGGCCAAGCGGTTGCCGGATGTCTGGATCGGGGAAGCCGCGCACTGGCAGCAACGACCTCTGGCCTCGGTCGCGGGCAGTACCCTGGGGCTGTTCGGTTTCGGCAGTATCGCCCGGGCCCTGGCGCCGAAGGCGCTGGCCCTGGGGATGGAAGTCCTGGCCCTGCGCCGTTCGGCGACACCTTTCGAGGTCCCCGGAGTGCAGGCGGTGGCCGATCTGCATGAGCTGTTCGGACGTGCCGATCATCTGCTGCTGGCGGTGCCACTGACCGCGCAGACCCGCCGCATCATCGACCGCGATGTCCTCGGCTCGGCCAGGCCCGGCTTGCACCTGATCAATATCGCCCGCGGCGCCCTGCTCGACCAGGAGGCCTTGCTGGAAGCGCTGGAGGGCGGGCAACTGAGCCTTGCCAGTCTCGATGTCAGCGACCCGGAGCCGTTGCCCGAGGGCCATGGTTTCTATCGGCATCCGCGTATCCGCCTGTCGCCGCATACCAGCGCCAACTCACCGCAGGTCTACCTGGAACTCGCCCGGTTGCTGTTGCGCAACCTGGAGCGCGATGCCCTCGGCCTGCCCCTGGAAAACCGCGTGGAGGCCGAACGTGGCTATTGAATCGCCGAGACCGGCACCGAGTGCCTACGGCTTGCCCCGCGACGGGCAGACGGTGTTCCGCTGGGAACATCCGCCGCAGCAACCGACCCTTGAACTGGAACGACTGCAACGCAAGAAAAGCCTGGCCGCGGCGTTCCGGGTGTTTGCCTGGCTCGGTTTCGACATGGGCGGCGCCGGGCATATCACCGTGCGCGATCCCGAGCACCGCGATCATTTCTGGGTCAATCCGGTGGGCGTGTATTTCGGTCATCTGCGGGTGTCCGACCTGCTGCGGGTCGATCCCCACGGCACTATCGTCGAAGGCGAGGGCGCCTTGAACCTGGCGGCCTTCGCCATTCACGCCGCCCTGCACGAAGCCCGGCCGGATGTGGTGGCGGCGGCCCATGCCCATTCGCTGCACGGCAAGGCCTGGTCGAGCCTGGGCCGCCTGCTCGATCCGCTGACCCAGGATGCCTGCGCCTTCTACGAGAAGCATGCGCTGTTCGACAACTTTTCCGGCGTGGTGCTGGAGAGCAGCGAAGGCGAGCGGATCGCCCGGACCCTGGGCCAGCACAAGGCGCTGATCCTGCAGAACCATGGCCTGCTGACGGTGGGCGAGACGGTCGAGGCGGCGGTCTGGCGTTTTATCGCCATGGACAACGCCGCCCATGCCCAACTGCTGGCCGAGGCCGCCGGCACGCCACGGCCGATTCCGCCGGAGGTGGCGCGCCACACCGCGCGCCAGGTGGGCACCGAGTTTGGTGGCTGGTTCAGTTTTCAACCTTATTGGGACCGGGTGCTGCGTAGCGAACCGGATGCCTTTCTGTGACAGGAGTCAGCGTGATGGACCGTCGTGGTTTTCTGCAACTCTGCGCCCTGACCGGGCTCGGGATTTCCCTGCCCGGCTTGAGTGCGGCCCGGGACCTGAGCGGGGTGACCCTGAATGTCGCCACCTACAAGGGCGCGGCCCCGACATTCTTCCCCGAGGCGGGCATCGGCCCGGCGCCGTATCAGGTCAGGTACGCCGAGTTCACCGGCGGCAACCTGAGTTTCGAGGCGTTGGTCAGCGGCACCCTGGATATCTCGCCGATGAGCGAAATCCCGCCGATCTTCGGCATCAAGAACCATGCCCCGGTGAAGCTCATCGCGGTGCTTACCGGTGACGTCAACAACCAGGCCTTTATCGTGCCCAGGGGCTCGACGGTGCAGTCGGTGGCCGAACTCAAGGGCAAGCGCATCGCCTATATCCGCTCCACCAGTTCCCACTACTTTCTGCTCAAGGCCCTGAAGGAGCAGGGACTGGGCTTCAACGACATCGTGCCCATGGCGTTGACGCCCCAGGACGGCTTTGCCGCGTTCCAGAACGGCGCGGTGGATGCCTGGGTCAGCTTCGGCTACTTCATCCAGCTGGCGGAACTGCGGGCCGGCGCGCGGGTGCTGAAGACCGGGCAGGGCTACCTGTCCGGCAACTACGTGATCGCGGCCAACCAGAACAGCATTGCCGACCCGCTCAAGCATGCGGCGATCACCGACTACATCCTGCGCGAGTACCGCGCGTGGCAGTGGATCGCCACGCATCCGCAGGAGTGGGCGAGCAAGAGCGCGCAGATCCTCGGCATGCCACGCGAAGTGTTCCTGGCGCAGTACAAGGCCCAGAGCGGACCACGCATCCTGCAACCGGTGGACGATGCGGCGGTGCGCTCGCAGCAGGACGTCGCTGACCTGTTCTTCGAGGCCGGGGTGCTGCCGCAGAAGCTGGATGTCACGGGGTTGTGGGATCGCAGTTTCAACTGGGGCTAGGTGCCGCAACGATCAAGTTCCAGGGAGGACTCAATGCTTTGGAAACCCCTCGCGCTGGCCTTGCTGATCACCTCACCGGCCGAGGCCGCCGACACGCTGCACCAACGTCTCACCGTGCTCGACAGCCATCTCGACACACCCATGCATCTGGCCCGCCCGGGCTGGGATATCACGCAACGCCATCGCTATGAGGACGACCTGTCCCAGGTCGATCTGCCGCGCATGGAGGAGGGCGGCCTGGACGGTGGCTTCTGGGCGGTATTCACGCCCCAGGGAGCGTTGACCGATGAAGGCCGGACCCTCGCCAGCGAGCATGGCCTGGCGGTGATCACGCGAATCCGCGACATGATTGCCGCCCACCCGCGACAGTTCGCCCTGGCCCTGAGCGCCGAGGATGTCCCGAAGATCGTCGCGCGGCACCAGCGGGTGGTGTTCATCAGCATGGAGAACGCCGAGCCGTTGGCGGCCGACCCCGGCCGCCTGCTGACCTACCGGCGTCTCGGCCTGCGCATGCTCGGCCTGGTGCATGCGGCGAACAATGACTTCGCCGACTCGGCCACGGCGCTGCCGCAGTGGCATGGCCTGAGTCCCAGGGGCCGGGAGCTGGTGATCGAGGCCAATCGCCTGGGCATCCTGCTGGATGTCTCCCATGCCTCCGACCAGGTCTTCGATCAGGTGCTGGCCTTGTCCACGGCACCGATCATCGCTTCCCACTCCGGCAGCCGGGCGATCACCGCGCACCCGCGCAACCTCGACGATCGCCGCCTGCGGGCGCTGGCGGCCAAGGGTGGGGTGATCCAGGTGAACAGCTTCCCCAGCGACCTGATCGAGCAGCGAGCCAACCCGGAACGCAGCAAGGCCCTCGGGCCGCTGTACAAGGAGTTTCGTCTGGCCGCGAGCATGGCGCCGGAGCAGGTGGCGGACCTGGCAGCGCGGATTCGCGAGGTGGAGGCGCGCTTCCCCGAGCCCAGGGCGACCCTCGACGACTACATGAAGCACCTGCTGCATATCCTCGCGGTGGTCGGCCCGGAGCATGTCGGCATCGGCGCCGACTGGGATGGCGGCGGCGGGGTCGAGGGGCTGGCGGACGTCTCGCAGCTGCCGAAGATCACCGAGCGCCTGCTGGCGGCGGGTTATGGCGAACGGGACCTGGAGAATATCTGGGGGGGCAATCTGTTGCGGGTGCTGGCCGCGGCCCAGGCCCGCTCTGAACCTTGAACCGCCAGGTGTGGGAACGGGCTTGCCCGCGAAAGCGTCAGTAGCGCGCCCGGCGTCCTTGAGGTTATGCATTTTGCGCAATATCACCGTCATAAAATATGAAACAAAGTAATATTTGCATATGCCTAAAATGTATTTCTCTTATTAAGTTCCGCTCTCTAGGATGGCGTCCATAGACCGAAGTAACTGAATGTTTCATCGGGCTATAACGGAATGAACTATCCACTACACCAGGCAGGGAGCGCTTGCATGCCGTTGACCAGAAGACAACTGATTGCCCGTGTGGCTGCCGTCGGCGGCCTGCAGGCAGCAACGGCGGTGATGGGCCTGCTCGGGGTGGACCAGCAGGCAACGGCCGGCGAAGAGAACTATGCGGCCTTGCCCATCGCCGCCGTCGGCAAGGGTGCCAGCGTGATCGTGATCGGTGCCGGCATCGGTGGCCTGGTCAGCGCCTTCGAGCTGAAGAAGGCCGGTTTCAAGGTGACGCTGCTCGAAGCCCGGGAGCGGGTCGGCGGGCGCAACTGGACCGTACGTCACGGCGATCGTGTCGAGTACACCGATGGCAGCGTGCAGGTCGCCGACTTCGACAAGGGCTTCTACCTCAATGCCGGACCCGGTCGCCTGCCCAGCCATCACCAATTGATGCTCGGTTACTGCCGCGAGCTGGGGGTCGAACTGGAAGTGCTGGTCAATACCAGCCGCAATGCCCTGGTTCGCCCCGACCTGAACGCACCGCCCCTCCAGATCCGCCAGGCGGTCAACGACAGCCGCGGGCATTTTTCCGAGCTGCTGGCCAAGGCGGTCAATCGCAACGCCCTCGACCAGGAGTTGAGCCCGGCGGACCGCAGCAACCTGCTGAGTTTCCTGAAGACCTGGGGCGATCTCTCGGACAAGCTCGAATACCTCGGCTCGGCGCGCTCCGGCTACAAGGTCTGGCCGGGAGCGGGCGATCAACTGGCGCAGAAACGCGATCCGTTGCCGTTGCAGACCCTGCTCAATCCGGCGCTGACCACGGCGCTGATGATCGACGAGTACCCGGAATTCTCCCCGACCATGTTCCAGCCGGTGGGGGGCATGGACCGGATTCCCAAGGCGTTCGAGCGCCACCTGAAAGCGGAGCTGCGCCTGGGTGTCGAGGTCCGTTCGATTGACAACCAGGCGGATTTCGTCGAGGTCGGCTACCTCGACCGGCGCAGCGGTCGCAGCCACTCGCTGCGGGCCGACTATGTGATCAGCGCGTTGCCGCTGCCGTTGCTGGCCAAGGTCGAGAACAACCTCACCCAGCCGGTGCGGCAGGCGATTGCCGCCGTGCAGTTCGGCTATGCCAACAAGGTCGCCTGGCAGTCCCGGCGCTTCTGGGAAAGCGATTACCAGATCTACGGCGGGCTGTCCTTCATCAACCAGGAAGCCTCCGGCCTGTGGTACCCCAGCGGTGGTTTCAACCAGGCCGAAGGCGTGCTGGTGGCGGCCTACAACAACGGTGAAATCGCCCGCCGTTTCGGCGAGAAAAGCCTGGACGAACAGATCGCCCTGTCACGCCAGGCGGTGGAGTTGCTGCATCCCGGCCACGGTCATGAACTGCGCAAGCCGCTGGCGATCGCCTGGGCCAGGATTCCCTACAACCTCGGCCCGTGGATCAATCATGAAGTGGCTGACCCGGACTACAGCCTGCTCAACCAGGCCCAGGGTCGGGTCTACCTGACCAGCGACGGCCTGGCCCACAGCGGAGTCGGTATCTGGCAGGAAGCCGCCGCCGGCGCGGCACGACGGGTGGTCCGCCATCTCTTCGAGCGGGCCCAGCGCTCGCCCATCAAGCAAACGGCCTGAAAAAGCCGCGCTCTCACTAAAACAGCAGCATCGATTTGCCGGGTAGCGGACCTCCGAGGCCGGCGTTAAAAAAACCTTGGAGTGTCCGTATGTTTTTCAAGAAAACCTTGTTGGGTCTGGGGATCCTTTTCGCCGCGGGCAGCGCCCAGGCCGGCTCGATCCAACGGGTGCCGTCGACCTATCCCAATTCGCCGATCCTGCAGTCGGTGACCCTGCCGGCCAATGCCGAGGTCACCTACCTCTCCGGGCTGCTGCCCGATCCCGTCGACCCCAAGGCCGCCAAGGACCAGGTGCATGCCGTCGGCAACACCGAGACCCAGGCCCGGGCTGTGCTGCGCAAGGTCGAGACCATCCTCGCCAGCCAGGGGCTCGGCCTCGGTGACGTGGTGCAACTGCGCATCTACCTGGTGGGCGATCCGGCACTGGGCGGCAAGTTGGATTTCGACGGTCTGCAGAGTGCTTTCCGGGAATTCTTCGGGACCGACAAGCAACCGCTGAAACCGGCCCGCACCACGGTGCAGGTGGCCGGACTGGTATTGCCCGGCGCCCTGATCGAAGTCGAAACCGTTGCCGCCAAGGCGCGTTGAGCCGGTCCACAGGAAGGATATCCGAGTCATGGCTTCTACTTTTGGCAATACCCGGTTCGCGGCCCCGTTCAGTGCCGCGCTGCTCAGCCTCGCCACTTCCCAGGCGCTGTTCGCCGCCGACGAGACCCTCGATACCGTGGTGGTCACCGGCGTGCGCGGCAGCCAGCAACGCACGGTCACCGACAGCCCGGCCCCGATCGATGTGATCAACAGCGAGCAGTTGCGCACCATCGGCCAGAACGGCCTGAAGGAAATGCTGGGCCGCCTGCTGCCGTCGTTCAACGTACCCACCATCAACGGTGGCGGCACCGCGTTCCTGGTCCGGGGCGTCAGCATGCGCGGCCTGGGCGGCGACCAGGTGCTGATCCTGGTCAACGGCAAGCGCCGTCACAACTCGGCGCTGATCAACAACGGCGCGCGGGTCGGCAACGCCTCGGTACCGGTGGACCTCGATCTGATCCCCACCGCCTCCATCGAGCGCATCGAGGTGCTGCGCGATGGCGCGGCGGCGCAGTACGGGTCGGACGCGATTGCCGGGGTGATCAATATCATCCTCAAGCGCAACGCCGAGGGCCTGACCTCCGATACCAGCCTGGGCCAATACTATGACGGCGACGGCACCACTGGGCACGAAGCGGCCAACTGGGGCTCGAAGCTGGGAGAGAGCGGCGGCTTCTTCAACCTGTCCTTCGACGGCAAGGTCCAGGAGCCCTACGAGCGGGCGGCCGCGGCCAGCGGCCAGTTGTATTTCAACCAGCCCGACGGCTCGCCCGATCCCCGCGAAAGCAACCGGCATGGCTGGGGCGGCGAATACGGCCTGGGGCGCGACCGCACCAGCAGCCTGGCCTACAACCTGGAACTGCCGCTGCAGGACGACCTCAAGCTGTATTCGTTTTCCACCCTCAGCTACCGCAACAGCAACAAGGACCTGGGCCATCGCAAGCCCACCGACATCACCAGCCTCGCCGGTGTACCGGACGCGCCGTACCCCAATGGCGGCCAGGCTCGGCGCGAGATCCACGAGGTGGACTTCCAGTTCGCCGGTGGCGCCAAGGGCCTGGTCGGCAACTGGGACTGGGACCTGAGCAGCACCTATGGCAAGGATCGCGCGGTCCTCGACACGGCCAACAACCTGAATATTTCCAACGGCCCCTACGGCCAGCATGACTTCCACCTGGGCAACCTGATCTTCGACCAGTGGACCACCAACCTGGACTTCAGCCGCGCCCTGGATATCGGCTGGAGCAGCCCGCTGGAAACCTCGTTCGGCGTCGAGCACCGCTGGGAGAAATATGCCCTGGAAGCCGGCGAACCGAACTCCTACAACTTCGGCAGCTATGTGCCCAGCACCGGACCGTTTGCCGGCAGGGTGCCGGACCCGGGACTGTTCTCGGTCAACGGCACCACCCCGGAAGATGCCTATTCGTTGCAGCGCCACAGTGACGCGGCCTATGTCGACCTGGGCCTGAACGTCACGCCCAAGTGGTACGTGGGCGCGGCGGCGCGTTATGAGAAGTACAACCTGGGCGTGGGCGAGACCGCCAGCGGCAAGCTCACCACCCGCTATGAGTTCCTTCCCGGCTATGCGGTGCGGGCGGCGGTCAGCAACGGTTTCCGCGCGCCGTCCCTGGCCCAGAGCGTGTTCTCCACCACCAGTACCGTCACCCAGTTTTCCAGCGGTACGACCACCAACGTGCGGACCAAGCAGATGCGCCCGGACTCCCCTGAAGGCCGCGCCCTGGGCGCCAAGGACCTGGAGCCGGAGACCTCGCGCAACTACAGCATCGGCTTGACCGCCGAACCGGCGCAACGGCTGCGGCTGACGGCGGATTTCTACCTGATCGATATCGACAAGCGAATCCTCCAGACCGGCATCCTCAAGGGCCCGGCGGTGTCGCAGATCCTGGTCGACAACGGCCTGTCGCCGAACCTGGCCGGGCAGTACTACGCCAACGCCGCGGACACCCGGACCAAGGGCGTCGACCTGGTGGCGGACTACAGCCAGTCGTTCGGCGAATACGGTTCGGCGAAATGGAGCGTGGCCTACAACCGCAACAAGACCACCATCCGCAGCCTGGCCGACACCCCGGCGGCGCTGGCCAGTCTCGGCTCGCAGTACGTGCTGTTCGACCGCCAGCAGCAACTGGACCTGACCAAGGCCACGCCCAAGGACAAATGGATCCTGTCCGGCAACTACAAGGTCGGCGACTGGACCACTAACCTGCAGTTCACCCGTTTCGGCGAATACACCGAGGGCGCGAACAGTCCCGCCGACGATCGCACCTACAGTGCCAAGTGGATCACCGACCTGGACGTGGCCTATGACGTCACCCAGAACCTGACGGTGGCGGTGGGGGCGAACAACCTGTTCGACGTCTACCCGGACAAGATCGGCCTCAAGGCCTGGGCCGGCACCTATGAGTACGGCATGTTCTCGCCGTACGGACTGGGTGGCGGGTACTACTACAGCCGCATCAGCCTGGCGTTTTGAGTGATGAGCCCGCGCCTCGATGCCACCCCCGCGCCTGTGGGAGCCGGCTTTCCGGCAAGGAGGCCGGCAAAACAGACCCCGCACAAAGGTTGGGTTTTTCTTTCTTTGCTACTCCGCCTTAGTGTC
>NZ_JBMOUG010000025.1:0-78236 GCF_049319725.1 Pseudomonas sp. Mn2068
CTAGACGACAGTCCGTGGTGCGCCACCCTCCTGTGGGAGCGGGCTTGCCCGCGAAAGCGGCGGTGCGGCTGGCATCGTCATCGCTGGCAAGCCAGCTCCTACAAGGTCCCAGGCTAGACGACAGTCCGTGGTGAAACATCGCCCTGTGGGAGCCGGCTTGCTGGCGATAGCGGCAGTGCGGCTGGCATCGTCATCGCTGGCAAGCCAGCTCCTACAAGGTCTCGGGCTAGACGACAGTCCGTGGTGCGCCACCCTCCTGTGGGAGCGGGCTTGCCCGCGAAAGCGGCGGTGCGGCTGGCATCGCCATCGCTGGCAAGCCAGCTCCTACAAGGTCCCAGGACAAGGTCGCGCTTCACGCCCACAGCGCGGTCAACAGCGCCCTACCCGTGTGACGCCCACCGCACCGACCCATCCTCGCCGACAAACTCCTCGATGATGTTCTCCCCGCTCAAGCGCACCCGCGCGTAGCCGTTGAGCACCCGTTCCGGGTATTCATCGTCCCCGGCATTCTGCGTCTCGGAAAACAGCACCCGCTCATTGCCGTCCAGTTCGCTGGTCACGCCATAGGGAATCGCCCCGTGCCCGGCGCAGCGCGCCCGCAGCCCGTTCAGCTCGGCATAGACGATGCCGTTGTGCAGGTGCCCCCAGTACCAGTAGTCCGGCACCCGGCCCAGGGCCGCGCACACCTGCTTGTACAGGTCGTTGGGGTTGTGTCCGCTGATATCGAAGCCCTGGTGATGACTGAGCACCATCAGCTTGCCGCGCTTGGGCAGCGTCTTCATCCAGTCGATCTGCTGCGGGTTCAGGGTGCCGTCCATGTAGAGATTGAGCGGCTTGGAGGCATAGGCCGAATCCAGCCCGACAATCAGCCAGTCATCGTTGTACAGGGCGAAGTAACTGGTGCCCTGCTGCATCGGGAAACGGGACTTGAGCTCGGCGAAGTAACCGTGGGCACCGCTGTACATCTCATGGTTGGAATTGAGGGTGAACGCGCCGTGCTTGCCCATCGGCCAGCCGGCCATGTCGACGTCCTCCTGGGAGCCGGTGCCGGCGTAGTAGACGTCGCCCAGGTGAATGGTGAAATCGGCCTGGGCCAGTTGCATCTGGTTGGCGACGGCGACCGCCGGCGCATGGCTGTCGAACGGCCCGGTGCCCCAGTCGCCGGCAATCGCCAGGACCACGTCGCGATCCATCATCATCACCATCGGTGTGGTAGCGAAGGTGGCATGACGCCGCAGATTCTCGATCCACTTGATCAGCGCCTCGCTCCACAGCAAGTCCAGCAGCTCCCACTTGCGACAGCCCAGCAGCGTGCCGTCCTTGAGCACCCGCGTCTGCAACTGCGCCTCCGAGGTCGGCAGGGCCTTGGCATCGCCCAGGTGCAGGATCGACAGGCCATGGGACAGCTCCCACGGCACCGACGGCTCGTCGGTCGGCAGGTCGCCGTGTTCCAGCACGTACTGGGCCTGGTCATGGCCGCGCTGCAGGAGCATCTGGATGGCCTGGAACTCTTCGGGCTCGATCTCGCTGATGAGTTTTTTCCAGGACAGCTCCAGCCGTGCCTTCAAGCCGCTGAGGCGGACGCGGATCTTCGCCAGCTCGTGTTCGAAATGATGCATGGTCATGGCGGTCTCCCTACAACGTCTTCATGAATTCGATCAGCGCCCATTTCTCGGCGTCGGTCAGTTGGGTGCCGTACAGGTGACCACTGTTGTGGTTGCCTTCCAGGCGCGTGTCGTACTTGAAGTAGCCCGGCGCCCCGACCTGCTGGCCGCTGGTGACGAAGCCGACCTTGACCGGGTCGTAGACATCCGATCCGGTGCTGAACGTTACCGGGCGTTTGTCTGGGGTCTGCAGCAGATCCCACAGGCTCGGCACCGAACCGTTGTGCAGGTACGGCGCGCGCATCCACACGCCATCGGTGGGAGTGTTGCTGTAGCTCTGGGTCTTGCGGTAGGCGTTGAAGTCGAACGGCGGTTTCTTGAAGCCATGGAACGCCTGCACCAGGCCCACGGTGAAGGAATCCAGGCGATGCGGGTCGGTGCCCAGTTGATCGATGCGGGTGGTGACCTGGCCGGTATCGGCCTTGCCGAATTCATGGCAGCCCGCGCAGTTGTTGTCCCAGATCGGCTTGCCCTGGGCGACCCGCGCCTGATCCAGGGCGAACGGCCAGGCCGGCGGCTTGGTGCCGAGCAGCCAGTTGGTAACCCGGTTGAAACTGGCCGGCAACACCGACTGCGGTGTCGCGCCCACGGCCATGGCGGCGGCGTAGTTGCGCTCGTGGATATCGTTGTTGTTGCCGTCCCAGTGCAGGTACAGCGATTCGCGCGGTTTCTGGTTCCAGATCTGCGGCAGGTCGACGGTGCCGATGGTCGAGTCATCCGGGAAGCCAAAGACCACCATCTTGGTCGGGTTGAAGGTGTCGGTGCGCCCCGGGCCCTGGGCCGGCCGCAGTTTCTGCCAGGCGTAGGCCTGCTTCTGCTTGAGCAGCGCGGTCTTGGCCATGGGGATGATCAGGTAGCGGTTGTACAGGCGTTCGAAGAAGCCCAACTGAAACTTGCCGTTGATCGCCGTCATCACCGCGTCGGTGGTGAATTTCGGATCGCTGGCACAGTCGTAGGCGAACCACTGGAAGGCCTGCAATTGCAGGGTATTGGCCGGCGCCGTGGCGATCGGCCTGGCGACATCGCTCGCCGAAGCGCGGTACGAGCCGGTATGGCACAGGGCGCAGTTGGGTTCGACCGTCGGGTAGCCGATCTGTCGCTTGGCCATGCCGATAGGCAGGTCGCGACCATTTTCATAGAGGAAGCCGAACGACTCCCAGCCAGCGCCGGCCCTGGGCATCTTTTCCGGGCACATCTGCGGCAGCACGGCAAACAGGTAGTAGGGAATCCGCGCCTCGATCCCCAGGCCGATGGCGGCGTACTTGAAGTGGTCCTCGTCGGAGGCGAACTTCTCCTCGGGCACCACCCGCAGCATGTTGTACCAGGTCTGGTAGCCGATAAAACCGAGCACCAGCACGGTGACCAGCAGGCCCACGCGGAAGCCGTGGCGCTGCCAGCGCACGGCCCAGCCATGGCACCAGCTGTGCCAGCCACTGGCGAGCAGCGCCCAGGGCCGCTCGGCCGGCGGGCTGCCGAGGTAGAGCAGGATCCCCAGGATGAGGAACATGCTCAGGTCACCCATCAGCATCGGGAAAAACACCGAGGCCTGGTTGCTGGTATCGATCAGGTAGATCCAGAACGCCACGGCAATCAACCGGGTCAGCACGCACAGCCAGGAGTGGATGGGAAAACGCCGGGCGTTGAAGCCCGACGGCATGTAGAACACGCTGATGCCCACCAGCAGCATGCCGGCGTTTTCCAGCCAGGGGTCCGACAGCACCGGCGGCAGGCCGACCACCGAGGTCAGCAGTGCCGGAGCGAACAGGGCAGGCAGTGCGAACACCATGTTCATCACGATGCCTATCCAGATAAAGCGTTGAAACCAGCGGATGTAACTGTCCATATCATCCTTCCCTGCCAATCCGTTTTTTCCGGCCGAGCACGATCCTTGTAGGAGCCGGCTTGCCGGCGATGGCGGTTGCGAGGTCGATGCAAGGCTTGCGGGCCTCATCGCCGGCAAGCCGGCTCCTACAAGGTTTCGCGGTGTTTTCCAGACTGATGCGCATCAGCCCAGCGCGGTCTTCTCCAGGTGCTCGAGGATCAGCGGGTACACATCGACCACCGCGTTCTTGCCGAACATGCAGTCGATATGGCCGTAGCCCGGCACCACATGGCGGCTGAACAGCTCGGGGCCGTGCAGACTGACCAGGCGCTCGTAGGTCTTCTCGGTGCTTTCCGGCAGGTAGCACTGGTTGTCGGCGCCGCTGATGAAGCAGATCGGCATCTGCAACCGCTCGAAGTGCGGCATGTAGACGTCATTGCCCTTGAAGTCCACCAGATGCCCCTTGCGGCAGATCAGCGCCAGGTGCTCGAAGGTCTGGATATTCGACTCGCCGAACAGTTCGTGCAGGTTGTCGTGCAGGGTTTCGTTGAGGGTGTCGTGACGGTACAGCGAGGCATACATAAAGGTGATCCGGTGACAGACCGGGTTGGTGCAGTAGCCCTGGGCCTCGATCCGCGCATAGACGTTGAGGGCCTTGTCATACAGTTTGTTGAACCAGCTCTCCTTGCTGTCGGCATAGGCGGTCAGTGACTTGATGCCCACCGCATCGAGCATCCCCGGCAAGTGCAGGCCGGCCTTGATCCCGGTCGCCGTGGCCACCACGGTATCGGCGGCGATCTGCGAACAGACCACCGAGCGCACGTCCTGCAACCCCGCCAGCAGCGACATGAAGAAGGTCGTGGCACCGTAGCAATGCACCACGCACTGCACGTCCAGGGCCCCGGTGGCCTGGCGGATCTGCGCGATGGCGGCCTTGTAGTCGTACTGGGCGATCTGGTCGCCGTTCCATTCGTGCTTGCTCGCCGGCAACAGGATGCTGACACGGAAATCCAGGAGCCAGACGTCGTACTCATGCTTGCACAGGTACTCCAGCAGGTTGGTCTGGATGGTGTCGGTGGAGAAGATATTCGAGCCCACGCCCAGCCCGTGCACCAGCATCACCGGGCCCTTGCTGCCGGCCTGGTAACGGGTCAGGCGCAGCTGGACCTTGTCCTCGGTCTCGAAGAAATGCACGGTCGGCACCGGCGCATCCAGCGGCCGCTTGTGCCGGGGCGGCGCATCCGGGTTGAAGTAGATATCGCCGGCAAATACCCCGCCGTAGCTTTCCCAGAGAATCCCGGCGAAGAACTTGCCGAAGCGCGCCAGGGCTTCGATACGCTCGCGTTCGTTGCGGGCATTGAGCACCTTCATGGTGGTCATCTGCCTGGCGAAGTCGGCGGGCAGGATATGCATGACCCCGGAGCCGAGTACCGCGCCGCTCTTGTCCGGCCCCTGGTAGAGCGTGACATAGAGAGTGCTGGTGTCCGGCCAGATATTCAGCACGCCGTTATCCTCGGGCACGGTCTTGAAGGCGCTGAAGTAATAGTCGCGACCGTCCTCGGCGGTCAGCTTCATGTCGTAGTTCATATGGCGTACGCCGACCTGCTCTTGGTACTGTTCGAACAGGTTGAACACACCGTTGCTGGCCGTCAGTGGATACGGCGACAGCGCCGGGGCATTGAGGGTACCGACCAGGGTGGCGGCGTGCTCCGGCTCCTTGATCATCCGGTTGAGGTCATTGGCGGTGATGGTCAGGGTGAACTCGATGGGCGAGTTCTGTGCCTCGCCACTCTTGGCCGCTGCTTCGTACAGCTTGAGGTCGGTGCCCTGGGGCTGGGTGAAATCCCTGGAGAAATAGCCCTTCATGGTTTCGGTGAACTGCACGCCGAGGGTCGGCGGCGCCACCGGTTTGCGCGGTGCCGACGGCAGGCGGTAGTCGATGACCCAGCCACGATCGGCGGCCAGCAGGCCCATGTTGCGCTCGCTGACCGCGGAGATGGTCAGCAGCGGATTGACCGCCAGCGACGTCGGGATCACCGCGCCATCGGTCACGTACAGCCCCGGATGGACATCGGTGCCGCTGGTGCCGCTGAACACCTGGCCCTTGTGGTTGACCACGCCCTGGGTGGCGTCCTCGCCCATCACGCAACCGCCCAGCGGGTGCACCGAGACGATGCTGTGCTTGAGCAGTTTGGTCCAGATCGGATTCGGCACCCAGACCCCGCCCAGGGCCTGGGTCGAGCGGTGCAACCGGTCATTGCCGAGCTTGAAGTTTTCCTGCTCGCCCACGCCCGGCCAGTCGATGCGCAGCTGGTCCTGGGCGTCCAGCACCATGCGTCCCTTGCCGTCGTCATGGCTCATGATCAGATAGGTCTGCATATTGTGCAGGGCACCGTAGTAGGGGCCTCGCAGAAAGCTCTCGGCCTCGCGGGCCTTGTAGTGCAGTTCGGCGCTGACCCCCTTGTCGGTGGCCTCGCCGATCATCTCGGCGAAACCGGCCATGGCCGGCACCATGGGACGGCCCAGGGCGCCGGGGATCGAGCCCTCCTCGATGACCATGCGACTGCGCCAGTCGCCTTCGGTGCGCATGTCGATGATCGAGGTGATGCACGGGCCCACCGGTTGCAGTTCCTTGGCCGAATGAGCGCCGAAACCGATGCCGTTGATGGTCTGTTCGCAGTTGTGGCCGAAGCCGAGGATATCGCCGTTGCCACTCATGTTTTCGCCCAGTTGCCCGGACATCGGCACGCCCTTGCTGCGGGAACGCAGGAGGATTTCGGTGGAGCCCAGGGTGCCGGCGGACACCACCACGATGTCGGCCTTGACGAACAGGGTCGGCGCGGAGAATTTCTCCCGGCCGCTGTCCAGGTACTGGAAGTGCACGATCCAGCCATTGCCGTCGCGCTCCAGGTGCCGCACCTCGGCCTGGCAGAAAATCTCCGCGCCATGGTTCCAGGCATCCGGCAGGTAGTTCATCAGCGTGGTGTTCTTGGCCTTGTTGTTACAGCCCGAGACGCAGTCGCCGCACTGATTGCACGGCAGTTGCTCGACGCCGACGTGGTTGAGGTTGTTGGGCAGCTTGTCGAAGGTCACATTGATCGGCGGGGTATAGAAATGCGCCTTTTCCTGCAGGTAGTCCGCCGACTTGCGATTGGCGTCCAGCTTCGCCAACTTGGGCGCGGACGCCGGATAGGGATTGGGCTTGAGCATTTCCCGGGCCCGCGCATAACCCTCGGCGAGCAGGGTGTCGCGGTGCTCGCGCACCGCCCGGGGCCAGCGCGGATCATCGAAGACGCCCGGCTCCGGCTCCAGGGACACGTTGGCGTTGATCAGCGAAGTGCCGCCCAGGCCACAGCCGACCACCACGTTCTGCTGGGCATTGACGTGCAGGTCGAACAGGCCGGTGCGCGAACCGATATGGCCATCCGGGTCATGCACCTGCAACTCCTCCGTCGCCGCGACCATGGTGTTGGGGTATTCCCCCGGCTGGATCTCGCGCCCGCGCTCCAGCAGACAGACGCTTTTCCCGGCACGCGACAGCCGTGAGGCGGCGATGCCGCCGCCATAGCCGGAACCGATCACGATAACGTCGTAGCGTTCCTTGATCTCACTGATGGATGTCGAAATCCGTGTCATGGTTGTTTCCTCTATCGGGCCCTCTATCGGGCTAAGACGGGCAACTCTGCAGTTGCCACCACGGGGGCAGACGGTGGAGCAACAGGCGAGCGCGCACGCGGGTTCTCCAGACAAACCGGGCATACGCAAAAGATCGGGATGGCGCGCAAGCGCCGGGTCAGGCGCTACAGGCGCGCACGCTGGTTGGTGGCATGGCGATGAATGCGCCTGGGCACCAGGGCACTGGCTCGGGCCACGGCATTGAAGGTGGAGGGGGACGGCGGGTGGTGGTACGGCTGGCGACCCATCAAGCGTTCTCCCTGAACCTGATATGGATGCGAATAACGTTGTGTCCTTGTGCCATGAGTGAAGACTTTGACCGCAGGGGTGTCAATAAACACCCTTAGAACTGTATGAAATTTGATCTATAGCACTCTGCGCTATAAGAACCGGGGCCTGGCGGGCTTGGCGAACAACTTATCCACAGAACCACCCACAGCAAATGTGGGCAAGTACCGGTTCATGCCCTCTCGATGACGAGAGAATCTGAATAAAATCCGTGACTTATTCAGAAAGACCGGTTCAGGCCGCCTTTGATCATTTATTGATCAATAGCATGCAAGCCGCGATTTAAAAGGCTCGTAGAGGACCGCGAACACCTTATCCACAGAAAGGCCAACAGACTTTGTGTGCAAGTCGGCGATTTCCCCGAGCCTCTGTGGAAAACCTCTGAAAACCGCGAGATATGAAGGTTTCAGGCTAATCATGTGAAGAAAGCACTGCAATTGGATGTTTTTTGACCAGCACTTTGCAGGCCTTGTAAAACAAGGCCTGCAAGGGACAGCGAACAACTTATCCACAAAAGCGCCAACAGACTTTGTTAACAAGTCGCCCGCGAAGCAGCATCCTGCAAGCGTCTTATCCACACAAAAACCTGAACAAAAACCGTCAGTTAGGCTGATCATTTTTCGTACGAAGGGCTATACCCCTTGATCTGCGTGGGATACAGCGATGCACGAACATCTTATCCACAGACCCGCCAACAGCCTCTGTGGACATTTGTCGGCGCGCCCCACCGAAGGGCTCGCCTGGCATCCTTGAACTATCGACTACACTTCTCGCACAGCGCGCCATGTTCTTGCAGTAAAGGTGTCTTGGCCTGACGCATTTACCCGAGGATGTCCAGATGGTGCGATCTCCATGCGGCCGCTTGCGCTATTTCCCCTAGCGTCTCGCCGCCCATCTGCAGCCGGCTTCACCCTGATCGAGTTGCTGCTTGCCCTGGCATTGCTGGCAACCCTGGCCACGGTGGCCTATCCGCTGACCGCCCTGATGGGCAAACGCGAACGTGAACTCGACCTGCAACGCTCGTTGCGGGAGATCCGCCGTGCCATCGACGCCTACAAGGAGGCGGTCGATGACGGACGGATCGACAAGGGCACGGGCAACGGTTATCCACCGTCCCTCGAAACCCTGATCGAAGGCATCGTCGACAAGAGCGACCCGAGCGGCGGGAAGATCTTTTTCCTGCGCCGTATTCCCCGCGACCCGGTCTGCGAATGCCCGGACCTGCCCGCCGAGAAAACCTGGCGCCTGCGCAGCTACAAGAGCACCGCAGAGAGTCCGGCCGAAGGCGAGGACGTCTTCGATATCAGCTCCACCAGCCAGCGGGAGGGCCTCAATGGGACTCCGTACAATCAATGGTAAGGCCAGGGGCTTCACCCTGATCGAGCTGCTGGTGGTGATGGCGATCATCGCCACGCTGATGACCCTGGTCATGCCGCAGTATTTTCGCCAGCACACCAAGGCCCAGGAAACCGTGTTGCGCCACAACCTGGTGTCGATCCGCCAGGCGCTCGATCACTACCGCGAAGACAAGGGCAGCAACCCCGAATCCCTGGAAGACCTGGTCAACGACCGCTACCTGCGCGAGATCCCCCGCGACCCGATCACCGGGCGGCGCGATACCTGGCGCTTGCAGAGCGGCGAGGACAGCGGTTTCGGCGATGTGCACAGCGGCGCACCCGGGCAAGCAGTGGATGGAACGGACTATGGTTCCTGGTAATGGTCGCCATGCGCGCGCACCGCAGCGCGGCTCGGTGTTCATAGGCCTGCTGGTCTCGGTGGCCATCGTCGCCGTGCTGCTGATGGAAGTCGGCGTGCTCTGGTCGACCCAGCTGCGCCGCGAACGCGAGGCGCAGCTGCTCGCCCAGGGCGAGGAAATCCGCCGGGCCATCGGCCTGTATTACGAACAAAAGAACAGGCTGTACCCGAAGACCCTCGAGGACCTGCTGCTGGACCGCCGCGAACCGACGATCAAGCGCTACCTGCGCCGGGTCTACCCCGATCCCATGAGCGGCAAGGCCGACTGGGGCATCATCGCCGGTCCCGGGCAAACCATCATGGGCGTGTTCAGCCAGGCGCCGGGACAGCCCCTCAAGCAGGGCAACTTTCGCCGCTACCAGGAGAGTTTCACAGGGCAAGGCAGTTATCAGGGGTGGCAGTTTCTGTACCGGCCTGGACAGAGTAGCTCCTCCAAAAGAACGTAGAACCTACGTTGGAGGTGAGCATGTGGGGTGATCAAGCCAGTCGTTGAGTGAAATACCGAAAGCCCGAAACGCTTCGGGTGGTTTTTTCCAACTTGAACGTGGACTGAACTATGAACAGCTTACATTTCTACGCACGATCCATTATCCGCTGCGCCCTGGCGGCGTTGTTGGCGATGCCGGCGCTGGGCTGGAGCCATGGGGCGATCGAATCGCCTGCGACACGCCAGGTACTGTGCCGCAGCTTCCAGGACTTCAACGGGTCTCCCGAGCAGATGAAGGACGAGGGCTGCCGCAGGGCCAAGACCGAATACCCGGCACAACTGGTCCACGGGATCACTCAATGGCATGAGGTCAGCGCGAACATCAAAGGCAGCTACGCGGATCCGGACGGCGGCGATGCCGCCGCCAGGAGAATCGTACCCGACGGCAAGCTCTGCTCGGCAAACCGCTCGGGGATGGATGTGCTGAACATGGCCATGCCGCAGTGGACCAAGACCAAGGTGACACCCGATGACTCGGGCAAGATCACGGTGCGCCTGGCCACCACCCAGCCCCATATGCCCAGCTTCATCAGGGTCTACCTCAGCAAGCCCGGCTACGACAGCGCGACCCGTAAACTGGGGTGGGACGACCTGGAACTGATTCACGCCCAGGAACTGACCGATGTCCGCAAGGATTGGTCCCCCGCGCCCATCATCTCGGACCCCAACACGTTCTTTCTGCTCAAGGTGCAGATTCCTCCGGGCCGCACGGGCAATGCCGTGCTCTTCACCCGCTGGCAACGCCGCGATCCGGAGGGTGAAGGTTTCTACGGCTGCAGCGATATCGCTTTCGACGACAAGACCCAACCCTCCCCCTGGATCAAGGAGAAGGTGTTTATCGACGGCAACGGGATCGATCCAAAGGCCGGTGATACCGTGCACTTTCGCGTATTCGGACATGACCGGGCGGTCAGCGAACTGGTCGACCTGAAACTGCCCATCGACGCCAGCAACCAGAATCCCGCGGTGTGGGGCGCGCAACTGGCAAACCAGTTGAGCAGCAGCCAGCACCTCATTCGTGTCGGGGTCAAAAAAGATGAAACCATCACCTTCAATCCCACTGACGTCTACGCCAACTACAACTACCTGAGCGATGCCAGAAACTCCACGCAGATGTCCATCGACGCCGAAGGCGATGGCGAGAACCCCGGTCCGGTGGATGAACGCCCCCCCGTGGCGGTGATCGAGGGGGCGACCCAGATCAAGGCCGGTGAACGGTTCACCCTGGACGGCCGCAAATCCATTTCCTACAACAGCACGCCACTGCGCTATGTCTGGGCATTCGTGGGTGGGCCGGGCTGGACCTATGGCTCCAACACCGAACCCACCTTCACCATTACCACACCAGCCAGTGACAAGGTCTCGACCGCGAAGCTGTTGCTCAACGTCTACGATGAAGCCAACAAGAAACGCCATGAAGCCGAAGTGACCCTGACCGCGACCCCGGCATCGGGCGGCGGCGATGCACCACCCTACGTGGAGGGTACGGACTACAAGGCCGGCGATATCGTGAGCAACGCCGGCAGTACGTACAAGTGCAAACCCTGGCCCTATACCGCCTGGTGCAAGGGCGCGGCCTGGGCCTATGCCCCCGGCACCGGCGTCCATTGGCAGGAAGCCTGGGAAAAGCTCTAGCAATGGGTGAGGCCCCGTGACGCCGTACTTCATGTACGGCGTCATCCCTGCGCTGTATTCATTTTTATATTTCCCGACAACAAGGGCTCTCTTTTTAATAATAAAGAGATATAACCCCCAGCCCCTTGCCGCCGGGGGTATTGAACTAGAGTTACAGTCAGTCATTCACCCATGAGACATGTTCAACGTGTACCTGCCGGTGGTGCCCACCTGATGTAGGGCCGGAATAGGTTATGAAGTAACCGCGTTCCCTGCCTCATCAGCCGAGCGGCCACCATGAACGGTCCATCGTCACGCCCGCGCCTCGCACAGCCCTCATTCGGCTTCACCCTGCTCGAACTGCTGGTGGTCCTGCTGATCATCGCCCTGCTCGCCGGCTATGTCGGGCCGAAGATGTTCGACCGCCTGGAGCTGGCGAAAGTCCAGACCGCCAAGGGCCAGATGAAATCTCTGGCCGATGCCCTGCAGCAGTACCGCCTGGACAACGGCCATTACCCCAGCGAGGCCCAGGGCCTCAACGTGCTGGTCGAACGGCCGGCCAGCGAACCCGGCTGGCACGGGCCGTACCTGTCCAAGGGCGTACCGCCCGATCCCTGGAACAATCCCTATCTCTTCAAGAACCCCGGCGCCGGCCATGAAGTCGAGATCATCTCCCTGGGCCGCGATGGCAAGGCCGCGGGCGACGGGACCAACGCCGACATCGTGTTTGGCTTCTGAGCCCGGAGTCCCCCGCCCATGCGCCACTCATTCGAACTGCTGATCGCCCTGGGTGCGCTGCTGATGGCCGGGACCGGCGCGGCCAACTGTTTCCAGGACGCCGGCGAGCGCTATCACATCGATCCGCTGCTGCTCTACGCCATTGCCCAGGCCGAGTCCGGGCTCGATCCGCGGGCACGCAACACCAACCGCGATGGCAGCCGTGATATCGGCCTGATGCAGATCAACAGCCGCCACCTGGAGCGCCTCGCCGCCTTCGGGATCGCCGAGCAGAACCTGCTCGACGAGCCCTGCACCAGTGTCATGGCCGGCGCCTGGATTCTCGCCCAGTTCGTCCAGCAACTGGGCTACGGCTGGCAGGCCGTGGGCGCCTACAACGCCGGTGCCCGCGTCGAGCGCGACGCCAACCGCAGCCGCTACGCCCGCCGGGTGTGGGGCTACTACGCCAGCCTGCTGGAGTTGCGCCAACGCAGCGCGGGCACGCTCGCCGCGCGCAACGGTGGACGACCATGAGGGAGTTCGATGCCCGCGTCATCCGCCAGGGCCAGCTACGCAACCTGCGCCTGCAGGCCGCCGACCTCGACGATGCCCGCCGCCAGTTGCAGGACGCCCAGGTGGTCTCGCTGCGCCAGCGTGCCTCGTTCAAATGGCCGGGACGCGGTGCGCGTTTCGCCCTGGGCCTGTTTATCCAGGAACTGGTGGTGCTGCTCGATGCCGGGCTGGTGCTGGTGGAGTCGGTGGAAACCCTGCGCGACAAGGCCGCGCCGGGGATCAACCGGCAAGTGCTGAGCGAATTGCTGGAGTCGATGTACCAGGGCAACGCCTTTTCCCGGGCCATGCAGGCCAAGCCGGCGATCTTTCCCGACCTGCTGGTGGCCACCGCCGCTTCTTCCGAACACAGCGGCCAGTTGTCGGTGGCGCTGCGCCGCTACCATCACTTCGAAGCCCATCTGGAAACCGTGAAGAAGCGCGTCAGCAGCGCGCTGATGTACCCCCTGGTGGTGCTCGGCGTGGGCGCGGTGATCCTGCTGTTCCTGTTGTTCTTCGTGATCCCGCGCTTCGCCTCGGTGTTCGACGCGATGAGCGACCTGCCGGCGACCGCGCGGTTCATGGTCTGGTGGGGCGAACTGGTGGAGCAACAGGGCGGCCTGCTGATGGGCGGCCTGGCGGCGGTGATCGCCGCCCTGGTGCTGCTGGCGCGAACCGCGACGGTCAAGCGTCACCTGGCCGCCCTGCTGTGGAAAATCCCCAGCCTCGGTGCCCAGCGCACGCTGTTTATCCTCGCGCGCTTCTACCGCACCGCCGGCATGCTGCTGATGGGCGGGATGCCAGCGGTGTCGGCCCTGGAAATGGCCGGGGCGCTGCTGCCGGCCGAGCGCCAGGGCGACCTGCACCGCAGCCTGGGCGATATCCGCGCCGGCCAGCTGCTGTCCACCACCCTCGCCCGCCACCGGCTCACCACCCCGGTCGCCGAGCGCCTGTTGCGCGTCGGCGAGCAGAGCGGCGAACTGGCGTCCATGTGCGAGCGTATCGCGCAGTTCCACGACGAAGCGCTGGAGCGCGCCATCGAGCTGTTCAGCAAGGTCTTCGAGCCGCTGCTGATGCTGGTGGTCGGCGGGCTGATCGGGCTGATCGTGTTCCTGCTGTACATGCCGATCTTCGAACTGGCCGGTTCCATCCAGGGGTAGCACGATGGACACACTCAGGCAGCAATGGCAGCAGCAGGCACGACAGGACAACATCCCGTTGGCGGAGTACCTGCAACAGGTGCTGGAGGACACGCCGGAACACCTCGCCGACGTCGCCGCGCTCCTGGGCCTGACGCCACTCACCGAGGCCCAGGTCGAGGGTCACGAGCGCTTCGACACCCTGACCCTGCCCCAGGCGCTGAACCGCCGGACCCTGCCGGTGGAGATCGACGGCCAGGCCTACCTGGTGCTCGGCGCGCCCTTCTCCCTGAGCGGTCGCCAGTGGCTGCAGGCCCATGCCGAACTGGCGCCGATGGCCCTGGCGATGAGTCTGCCGGGGGTCGTCGAGGCGCAACTGAAAAAGGCCGAGGCCAGCCAACGGGTGATGGACCCGTTCGCCCGTGACGACGAAGACGCGCGGGTGGCCGAGGCGGTCCAGGAAATCTCCCTGAGCAGCATCGCCCGCGATGACAATCCGGTGGTGCGACTGGTCAACTCGATGCTCTTCGATGCCCTGCAGAGCCGGGCCAGCGATATCCATGTCGAGAGCACCCCCGAAGGCCTGGTGATCAAGTACCGGATCGATGGCGTGCTGCAACAGATCGGCCAGAGCGCCGGGCTCGACACCGCCGAGCAGGCGCTGTCACGGCTCAAGGTGCTTTCGGGCCTGGATATCGGCGAGCGCCGGGTGCCCCAGGACGGTCGCTTCAAGGCGCGCATCCAGCAGCGCGACGTCGACTTCCGGGTCTCGATCATGCCCAGTATCCACGGCGAGGATGCGGTGCTGCGGGTGCTGGACAAGTCCCAGCGCGGCGAGTCCCTGAGCCTCGACAGCCTGGGCCTGGACGCGGACGCGATCGGCCGCATCCGCCTGCTGGCCAGCGAGCCCTACGGCATGCTGCTGGTCACCGGTCCCACCGGCAGCGGCAAGTCGACGACGCTGTATGCCGCCCTGTCGGAGACCAATACCGGCGAGAAGAAAATCATCACCATCGAAGACCCGGTGGAGTACGAGCTGCCCGGCGTGTTGCAGATCCCGGTGAACGACAAGAAGGGCCTGACCTTCGCCCGCGGCCTGCGCTCGATCCTGCGGCACGACCCGGACACCATCCTGGTGGGCGAGATCCGCGGCGGCGAAACCGCCGGGATCGCCGTGCAGGCCGCCCTGACCGGCCACCTGGTGCTGTCCTCGGTGCACGCCAACAGCGCGTTCAGCGTGCTGGAACGCTTCAACTACCTGAAGGTGGAGCCGGCCAGCTTTGTCGAGGCGCTCAACGGCGTGGTCGCGCAGCGGCTATTGCGACGGGTTTGCAGCGAATGCGCCGAGGCCACCGAGCCCGACGCGCAACTGCTGCAACTGGCGCACTTGCCGGCCGATGCGCCCGGCAGCCACTACCGGCTCGGCCGGGGTTGCGAAGCCTGCCGCCATACCGGCTATCGCGGCCGGCTGGCGCTGGCGGAAGTGCTGACCGTCACCGACGCGCTCAAGGAAGGCCTGCTGCAACGTCGCTCGGCCGCCGCCCTGCGCGAACTGGCACGGGAGTCGGGCCACCGCTTCATGCGCGATATCGCGCTGGCGAGCGCCGCCGCCGGACACACCACCTTGCAGGAGGTGCACCGTGTCCTCTCCCTTTATTGATCACGTGGTGCTGCTGGCCCAGGACGAAGTCCGCTGGGCCGCACGGCCGCGCTGGCCCGCCGGCCCTCCCTGGCAGGACCACGAACGGGGGGATCCGCTGGCGGCCTGTGCCGCGCTGCTGGAGCGGGCACCTCATGGTCGCGTGAGCTACCTGGAGCGGGCCACCCTGCTGCTGGGCTTTCCCCATGTGCATTACCGGGTCCTGCCCTGGCAGGAAGGCCTCTACAGCCCGCTCGACTGGCAAGGCTTCGCCATGGCGCTGTTCAGCCAGCACAACGATCTCGACCCCGCCCAATGGCAGGTTTCGATCGATCCCGCGCCGTTCGGCCGCGTGCGCCTGGCGGCGGCGGTCAACACGGAACTGATGGAATCCCTCAAGGCCCTGTTCCAGGCCCGTCACCTGCCCATCAGACGTTGCGCGCCGCTGCTGATCGATGCCCTGCAACGCCATTGGCCCGGGTTGCCCGAGGACTACCGCTTCGCCGTTCGCGAACCCGGCGCCCTCAGTTGCGTATTCGCCCACCAGGGTTGGCCGGCGCAGGTCTGCGTCCTGCCGCTGAACCCGCAAACGCCCTTGTCCGATGCCTTGCTGATGGCCGATGTGCTGTGCGACGAACAGGAACAGCAGACCCTGGTGGTGGCCGTCGAGTCGGCCTTCGAACCGTCGACGACAATGCCCTGGCGCTGGCTGGGACCGCTGCATCCCTGGCTGGCGGAGCCGTCCTGATGAACTCGACCCTGATTCGGCGCTGGCGGCGCCCGCGGGCGCCGCTGATCGACCTGCGTGGAGAACGGGCCAGTCTCTGGCTGGTGCTCCTGCTGGGCGCGGTCGCCCTCGCCCTGTGGCTGCTGCTGTGGTCGGACTGGCAGGCCCTGCTGGTCCGCGAAGCCGAGGCGGAGCAGGTGGAACGGCAATTCACCGCCATGGCGATTCAGCAGGAACAGTTGATGCAGGCCTCCCTGCGCACCTCGCCCCTGCAGAAAAAACAGCTGGAAACCTTCGCCCGCCAGAACGCCACGCCCTTCGCCCTGCTCGATGCCCTCGGCCAGGCCTGGTCACCGGACGTCGCGCTGTTGCGCCTGGAGGTCAACACCGCGGCCCGGGAGCTCAGCCTGGACCTGGAGAGTCAGCGCCTGGAAGGCAGCCTGCGCTTTATCGAGAAACTCAAGACCGACACCGGCCTCACCGTCAGCCTGCAACAGAGCGCGCGCAATACCCGCGATCCGATGCTGCCGATGAGCGTCAAATTCAAACTCAGTGCCCCATAGGGAGCGGACAGGCCATGAAGCCGATGATCCGCCAATGGCCCGACGCCGCCCAACTCCAGGCGCGGCTGCGCTGGTCCCTGGCCCAGGTGCAACGCCTCCTCGGCTTCTGGGGCGGCTTGGCGCTGCTGCTGATCGTTGCCGCCCTGGTGATTCGCCAGGGCCTGGTCGTCCCCGGCCTGGAAGACAGCGCCCTGCGTCTGCGCGAGGCCCGGGCGGGTATCGCCGAAGGCCCGCTGGACCTGCATGCCGCCGAGCCGCAGGCGGTCCGCCGCCTGCCCGACACCGACAGCTTCGAGGCACGCCTGGAAAGCCTGTTGACGGTCTTGCAACAAAACGGTTTCGCGGTCCTGCAAACCGACTTCCAGTACTCGTCCCCGGGGGACGACCAGACCCGGCGCCTGGAGCTGGATATTCCGCTGAGCGGCGCCTATCCGACCTTGCGCAAGGCGCTCGATGAAGTGGCGCGACAACCGGCCGTGCGCATAGAAAGCCTGAGCCTGCAACGCAAGGACATCACCACCGCGCAACTGGATATCCGCCTGCGCGTCAGCCTGCTGGCGGTGCTCAAGTGAAGCTGCCGCTGTATCTGCGCGTGCTGCTCGGTGTGGTGCTGCTCGGTTGTGGCTGGCTGTTCTGGCAGGACCTGGACACGCCTGCGCCACCAGTCAACCCGGGGCCCATCCCGGCCCCCGGCCCGCCGACGCGCGTGCCGCTCGCCACGCCACCAGCGGTGCCCGACGACAGCGCGCCGCCCCAAGCCACGGCGCTGGTGGATCTGTTTCCCAGCCAGAGCTGGCTGCCACCAGCGCCACCCGCCGCGCCGGCGAAACCCGTCGCCCCGCAGGCACCGCCGATGCCCTTCACGGTGAGCGCGCAATGGCGCTACCAGGGCCAGTCGAAGATCGTCGTGCTGCAAGGCCAGGGCGTGCGCTACACCCTGTGCAAGAGCTGTTCGGTGGAAGGACATATCCGCCCGGGAGCGACACTGGGCAAGGACTATCGACTGGACAAACTGACCGACACCAGCGTGGTGCTGACGTACTTGCCCCTGCGCCAGGTGACCACGTTGCGCCTGGATACTCCCTGAGCACGGACGGCTCTAGCGAAGAGAACGATCATGTCAAAATCTATCCGGCCATGGCTGGCCCTGCTGGTGATCGGGATGACGGCCTGCCAGTCCCAAGGCCCGCTCAACGAGAGTGAGCTGCTGCGCCAGGACGGTGATATCACCCGCTCGGTGGATGTGCTGCGCGCCGCCGTGAAAGAACACCCGGACGACATCCAGTTGCGCGCCGCGCTGTTCAGCCGGACCGAACAACTGGTCGACCAGTACAGCCGCCAGTCCAGCGACGCGCTGGCGCGCAACGACGATGCCGGGGCCATCGCGGCCATGCAGCAGATCCTCAAGTACGACCCCGGCAACCTCGGCGCCAGCCAGGCCATCCGCACGATCCAGAACCTTGCCCGCCTGCGTCCCGAACTGGCGCGGGCCAATGCCCTGCGCGAGAGCAACCCGCGGGAGGCCCTGGCCCTGGTGCGCCAGATCATCGCGCAACAACCCAACTACCGTGACGCGCTGGACCTGCGCGACAGCCTGACGCGCACCCTGGTCAGCGTCGAGAGCCTCAAGCCGAAGCTGAGCGAGGCGATGAAAAAGCCGGTCAGCCTGCACTTCAGTTCCCAGAGCCTGACCACCATTTTCGAGACCATCGCCAGGCTGTCGGGGATCAACTTCGTGATCGACAAGGACGTCAACCCGAACGCGGCCGCCAGTATCTCCGCGTCCCGTACCACCGCCGAGGATGCGCTGAACCTGCTGTTGTCGACCCATCAGTTGCAGATGAAGGTGCTCAATGCCGACACCGTGCTGATCTACCCTTCGCGCCCGGACAAGGAGCGCGAGTACCGCGAGCTGGCCGTGCGGACCTTCTACCTCAGCCACGCCGATCCGAAACTGGCGGCGGCCGAGATCAAGCAGTTGCTCAAGCCCAAGGAAGTGCTGGTGGACGAACGGCTCAGCGCGGTGATCGTGCGCGACGGCCTGGAAACCCTGAGCGCCGTGGAGAAGCTGGTACAGGCCATCGACCTGGCCGACTCGGAAGTGACCATCGATATCCAGGTAATGGAAGTCAGCCTGGTGGACGAACTCAACCTGGGGATCAACTACCCCGGCTCCATCGGCCTCTCGTTGCCCGGCACCATCTCGTCCGCCACAGGCCTGGGTGGGCGCCAGCTCGAAGTCGGCAGCCTGGAAGCCAAGATCAACCTGCTGCAACGCAGCGGCAACACGGTGACGCTGGCCAATCCGCGGATCCGCGTGAAGAACCGGGAAAAGGCCGAGATCAAGATCGGCGACAAGATTCCGGTGATCACCTCGACCACCGCCAACCTCATGACCACCGCCTCGGTCTCCTACCAGGATGTCGGGCTGAGCATCGAGGTCCAGCCCAATATCAGCCTCAACGACGAAATCAATTTGCAGATGGTGATCGACATGACCCACATCACCAAGCGCAACGAAGGCACCGACAACATCCCGCCGACCTTCGAACTGGGCTCGCGCTCGACCCGCACGACGCTGACCGCGCGCAACAATGAAACCCAGGTGGTCGCCGGCCTGATCCGCACCGCCGATATCGACGAGGGCAGCGGCCTGCCGGGTCTCAGTCGTCTTCCAGGGTTGGGTCAGGCGATTTTCGGCACGAACAAGAGCGAGCAGGGCAAGAGCGAGATCATCCTGCTGATCACCCCGCGGATCGAGCGCAACCTCGACCTGCCGGCGTCCCAGGTCAGCACCTTCAGCAGCGGCACCGAGGCGCGCAGTTCGACCGAGGGCATGGTCCTGCACAACAGCCAGAACCTGAACATGCAGACCAGCGGTGGTGCCGGCGGCAACGCTATTCCACCACCCCTGGCGGTACCGCGGGCGAATGAGAACTGGCAGCCGCTGCCGGCCCCCATGGAGCAACCGGTGATGGAGTCGCCGCTGCCCAAACCGGCGGAGCAACCGCCGGCGGCCGCACCGACCGCTCCGCCGCCCTAGGCTGTCTCATGCCAAAGGACAAGGCCCCGCCACGGACTGTCGCCCAGCCTGGAACCCTGTAGGAGCTGGCTTGCCGGCGATGACGATGCCAGCCGCACCGCCGCTTTCGCGGGCAAGCCCGCTCCCACAGGATGGGGGCGCACCGCGGACTGTCGTCTAACCTGGGACCTTGTAGGAGCTGGCTTGCCAGCGATGACGATGCCAGCCACACCGCCGCTTTCGCGGGCAAGCCCGCTCCCACAGGAATCAACGACCGCAGTTGTCAGCGCACGACACCTTCCTCGATCAGCAACTTGAGGATCGCCTCGGCACCCGCTTCGGCGCTGACGCCCTTGAGCACCTGGCCACCGCCGCCGCTGGCCTTGGCCGTGGCGGCTTTCATGCGGTCGGCGCCACTCTTCGCCTTGATTACCTTCAGACGCTTGGGCCGTGGCTTGGCCGGCTGCAGCAACGCACCGGCGAACAACTCATCCTCCAGCACCTCGACTTCCTCGGCCTGCAACACCCCGCGCTGTGCCGGACCATAGGCACTCTGCCGTGGCTTGGGCGCGGCGTTATCCACCGTGGCGAGGAACGGCAGGCGGACTTTCAACCGGCGCCGCTGGCCCCGTGGCAAGGCCTGCAGCACATGGGCCACGCCGCCTTCGATAGACTCGACTTCAGCCAGACCCACCACCAGCGGCCAACCGAGGTTTTCCGCCAGCAGGAACGGCAGCATGCCCGAACCCTCGCCGGTTTCCGCCTGGCTGCCGGTCAGCACCAACTGGGCCCCGGCATCGCGCAGGTAATCGGTCAGCGCCGGCAGCGCATCGGCGCCGGCCGGTTGCTCCAGCACCCGCAATTCGTCCAGGCCCATGCCCAGGTAGGCCCGCAGCGCCGGCTCGGCGACATCGCCGGCATGCACTACCTGCAAGTCATCCCCGGCCAGTTGCAGGCCCAGTTCCACCGCGCGGGCATCCTGCTCGGCGCGCCGGGCGCGGCCGGAGGTGGGGTGGGCGCCGATGGACACCAGGCTGATTACATTCGTACTCATGACGTCATCCCTACCTTAAGCCGCATCGCGCTTGGCGCCGTTGCGATATGCCGTCACCGCCGCGATCAGGGCGCGGAAGATCTCGCTGCTCTCGCCGATCACCGACAGGTCGGCACGCTTGATCATGTCGCAGCCCGGATCGAGGTTGATCGCCACCACCTTGTCGCAGGCACCGATGCCTTGCAGGTGCTGGATCGCCCCGGAAATCCCCACGGCCACATAGACCCGCGCCGTGACCCAGGTACCGCTGGCACCGACCTGGCGGTCGCGGGCCATGAAACCGTCGTCCACCGCCACCCGCGAAGCCCCTTCGGTGGCCCCGAGCGCCGCCGCCGTCTCGTGGAACAGCGCCCAGTCCTTGACCCCGTTGCCGCCGGAGAAAATGAACTCGGCCTCGGCCATGGGAATCGCCGCCGGGTCCACCGCCACCGCGCCCAGATCCTCGATACGGGGCAGGCTGCGGGCGATGCTTGTGGATAACTCCACCGGCAAGGCCTCGTGACGGGTTTCGCTGACCGGTTCGGCACATTCGGCGGCCGCCAGGATCAGGCGCGCCAATGGCCGCGCCAGGTCCTGCAGGCCGGCACCGGCACGGCCGATGCACTCGTCGCCCTTGACCTGCCAGACCCGCGTCGCCGGGCGTTCGCCCAGGCTGGCGGCAAACCGGCGGCCCAGTTCGCCACCGCCGCTGCGGCTATCCGGCAGCAACCAGTGGCGGGGGTTGAACTGGTTATCCACAGCCCGCAGGCCCTGGACCCGTTGTTCCGGTGAATAACCGCTGAACTCGTTGCCTTCAAGCACCAGCAGGCGGTCGACACCCGCCGCGGCAAAGGCGCTTTCCTTGTGCTCGCCGAAGACCACGGCCAATACCGCGCCGTCCTTGCCGGCGAGTTGATGGGCCAGGCCAAGCAGGTCGCGGTCGTGGCTGCTCAGGCGACCACCGACCATGTCCGGCACCACGCTGATGTAGAACGCCGGTTGCGGCACCTGATGCAGCGGCAACTGCACTTCGACAGTGGCCGAACGCTTGCTCGCGCCGCCCTGCTGGGCGCCGCTGCGGTCGATGCGCTTGATACCGTTGGGGCCGATAAAACCGATGCCGTGGACATTCTTGCGAACGATCCCGTTAGGCCCCATCCAGCTGTGTTGCACCGGCTGCATGGCCGCATGCAGCGGATGCAGACGGTTGCGGGCGATCCATTCGGCGCGGGGATCGCGGCGGATAATGTCGCTCATCAATGCACCTCCGCGGGTTCACGCTTGGGCGCCGGTTTGCTCGGCGCCGCCTCTTCTAGCAGGGCGTCGGCCACCAGTTCGGCCAGGTCCTTGATCAGGGGGCGCGGTTCGACCACGCCTTCGAGCATCGCCGTGCATTGCGGGCAACCGACCGCCACCAGTTCGGCGCCGGTTTCGCGGATATCTTCCATGCGCATATCGGGAATCCGCTGCTTGCCGGGAATGTCGGTGATCGGCGCACCGCCACCGCCGCCGCAGCAACGGGAACGGAAACCGGAACGCTGCATTTCCCTGACCTCGATCCCCAGTGCCCGCAGCACGTCACGCGGCGCTTCATACTCGCCGTTGTAGCGGCCCAGGTAGCACGGGTCGTGATAGGTCACGCTGTTGCCCTTGTGCTGCCCGAGGTTGAGGGCACCGGCAGCGATCAGTTCGGCCATGTAGGTGCTGTGGTGCTGCACCAGGTAATCGCCGCCAAAGGCACCGTATTCGTTTTTCAGCACATGGAAACTGTGGGGATCGCAGGTGACGATGCGCTTGAAGCCGTACTTGGCCAGGGTCTGGATATTGCGCCTGGCCAGCAGTTGGAAGGTGGCCTCGTCGCCCAGGCGTCGCGCCACGTCACCGCTGTCGCGCTCTTCCAGGCCAAGTACCGCGAAGTCGACCCTGGCCGCCTTCAGCACTTTGACGAAGGCGCGCAAGGTGCGCTGGTTGCGCATGTCGAAGGCGCCGTCGCCGACCCAGAACAGCACATCGGTGGTTTTCTTGTCACTGAGCAGGTTGAGGTTCAGGTCCGCCGCCCAGTTCATCCGCCCGCCGGGGGCGAAACCGCCTGGGTTGTCGGTGGCGATCAGGTTTTCCAGGACTTCGGCGCCCTTGTTCGGGGTCGCGCCTTTTTCCAGGGTCAGGTGCCGGCGCATGTCGACGATGGCATCGACGTGCTCGATCATCATCGGGCATTCCTCGACGCAGGCGCGACAGGTGGTGCAGGACCACAGGGTCTCGGCGTCCACCAGGCCGTTGACGATCGGCTGGTGCGGGTTGCCGGAATGTTCGCCGACCGCCTTGCCGGGATACGGACTGCCGGCGAAGTTCGCGTCAGTGCCGCCGGCCAGGCCGACCACCATGTCCTGGATGAGTTTTTTCGGGTTCAGCGGCTGGCCGGCGGCGAACGCCGGGCAGGCGGCTTCACATTTGCCGCACTGTACGCAGGCATCGAAGCCCAGCAGTTGGTTCCAGGTGAAGTCCTTGGGTTTCTCGACCCCCAGCGGTGCCTGCGGATCAGTCAGGTCCAGCGGCTTGAGGCCGGTGGAGCGGCCGCCGCCGAAGCGTTCGGCGCGACGGTGCCAGGCCAGGTGCAGGGCACCGGCGAAGGCGTGCTTCATCGGTCCGCCCCAGGTCATGCCGAAGAACAGTTCCGACACGCCCCACAGCACGCCGAGGCCGAGGATCACGGCCAGGACCCAACCGCCGAAGTCTTGCGGAAGAATGCCGGCCACCGGCAGGGTGACCAGGAAGAACGACGCCGAGAAGGCCAGCAGGCTTTTCGGCAGGCGCATCCACGGGCCTTTCGACAGGCGGCTCGGCGGATTGCGGCGCCGCAGATAGACAAAGATCGCGCCGACGAACATCACCGCCGACATCACCAGCAAGGCATAGCCGAGGATGCGGTCATGCAGGCCGAAGCCGTGTACCAGGATCGCCAGGACAATCGAGGCCACCGCGCCACCGGCCGTGGCGACGTGGGTATTGGCGATGTATTTGTCCCGCGCCACCACATGGTGCAGATCGACCATGTAGCGCTTGGGCATGGCGAACAGGCCACCGAGCAGATCGACTTTCGACGGTCGGCCGCGGCGCCACATGGCGACCCGCCGCAGCGCGCCGAGGACAGCCAGGCCCAGGGCGGCGAACAGCAGGATGGGAAGAAGGGTGTTCAACATGGTGCAGCTCCCAAAGACCTCGGGTCTTGCAGGTCGAGATGCCTTACTCGGTTCCTGTGGGAGCGGGCTTGCCCGCGAAAGCGGTGGGTCAGTCGACATCGATGCCGACGGACAGGTTGCATTCGCGGGCAAGCCCGCTCCCACAGGGTTATGTGCAAGCCGTTAGAAATCCTTGCACAGACGCAACGCGTCATAGATCGCCGCGTGCGTGTTGCGCTGGGCCACACAGTCGCCGATGCGGAACAGCAGGTAACCGTCACCCGGCTGGCTCAGCGAAGGCTGCGGCTTGATCGCGAACAGGGCGTCGATATCGATCTGGCCCTTGTTGCGCGAACCGTCCTTGAGCCCGTAGTAGATCTCTTCGTCCGGACGCACGCCGTTCTCCACCACCACCTGGTCCACCACCCGCTCTTCCTTGGCCCCGGTGTATTCGTTCTCCAGCACCGCCACCAGTTTGTCGCCCTCGCGATAGACCTTTTCCAGCATCATGTCGCCGGTCATGATCACTTCCTTCGGGTACATGCTGCGGTAGTAGGTCGGGAACGACGTACCGCCGATGGCCACGCCCGGCTTGATATCGTCAGTGACGATCTCGACCTGGCTGCCCTTGTCGGCGAGGAAGTCGGCCACCGACATGCCGGTGAACTCGCAGATGGTGTCGTAGACCAGCACGTTCTTGCCCGGCGCGACCTTGCCGTCGAGCACATCCCAGCTGCTGACCACCAGCCCTTCGGCGGCGCCCCAGTGTTCGTTCTGTTCGAGGAACGGATGACCGCCCACCGCCAGCACGACCACATCCGGACGCAGGTCGAGGATGGTCGCCGCATCGGCGGCGGTGCCCAGCCGCACATCGACTTTCAGGCGTGCCAGTTCCAGCTGGAACCAGCGGGTGATACCGGCGATCTGGTCCCGTTGCGGCGCTTTCGAGGCCGTGGTGATCTGCCCGCCGATGGCGTCCTTCTTCTCGAACAGGGTCACGTCGTGACCGCGTTCGGCGCTGACCCGCGCCGCTTCCATGCCGGCGGGGCCGGCACCGACGATCACCACCTTGCGCCGGGGCCCGGTGGACTTCTCGATGATATGCGGCACGCCCATGTATTCACGGGAAGTCGCGGCGTTCTGGATGCACAGGACATCGAGCCCCTGGTACTGGCGGTCGATGCAATAGTTGGCGCCGACGCACTGCTTGATCTGGTCGACCTGGCCCATCTTGATCTTGGCGATCAGGTGCGGGTCGGCGATGTGCGCGCGAGTCATGCCGACCATGTCGACATAGCCGCCTTCGAGAATGCGCGTCGCCTGGTTCGGGTCCTTGATGTTCTGTGCGTGCAGGACCGGCGCCTTGACCACTTCCTTGATCCCGGCGGCCAGGTGCAGGAACGGCTCCGGCGGGTAGCTCATGTTCGGAATCACGTTGGCCAGGGTGTTGTGGGTGTCGCAACCTGAGCCGACCACACCGATGAAGTCGAGCATGCCGGTGTCGTCGTAATACTTGGCGATCTGCTTCATGTCCTCGTGGGACAGGCCGTCCGGGTGGAATTCGTCACCACAGATGCGCATGCCGACGCAGAAATCGTCACCGACTTCCTTGCGCACGGCCTTGAGCACTTCCAGGCCGAAACGCATGCGATTCTCGAAGCTGCCGCCCCATTCGTCGGTGCGTTTGTTGACCCGCGGGCTCCAGAACTGGTCGATCATGTGCTGGTGCACCGCCGACAGTTCGACGCCGTCCAGGCCGCCGGCCTTGGCCCGGGCCGCCGCGGTGGCGTAGTTGCCGATCACCCGCCAGATTTCTTCCGGCTCGATGGTCTTGCAGGTGGCGCGGTGCACCGGTTCACGGATACCCGACGGCGACAGCAGGGTCGGCCAGTGTTCGCCGTCCCAGCGCGAACGCCGGCCCATGTGGGTAATCTGGATCATGATCTTGGCGCCATGCTTGTGCATGGCATCGGCCAGGTTCTGGAAGTGCGGAATGATCCGGTCGTCGGCCAGGTTCACCGATTTCCACCAGCCTTGCGGACTGTCGATGGCGACGCTGGAAGAACCGCCGCAGATCGCCAGGCCGATCCCGCCCTTGGCTTTCTCTTCGTAGTACTTCACATAGCGGTCGGTGGTCATCCCGCCGTCGGTGGCATACACCTCGGCGTGGGCGGTACTGAGCACGCGGTTGCGGATGGTCAGTTTGCCGATCTGGATCGGCTGGAACATTGCTTCGAAAGCCATGACGGGTTCCTCGACTTACAACGGCTTGACGGTGAACAGGCCATCGTCGTGGCCTTCTTCAGAGCCGCCGTAGACTTGTTCGGCCACGGTGCGGATCTTGCTGCCGCGAGCGGCGAGGATCTGGTCCATGGCCCCGGCGAACCAGCCCGTGAACATGTAGTCGACCTTGCGCCCGACCTTGCCGTAGACGTAGACGAACGCCGAGTGTTCGAGCTTGACGCTGGCGGTGCCCTTGTCGAGGTCGATGTCCTGGATCTTGAACAGGCCCCAGCCACGTTGCGACAGGCGCTTCATGTAGTGCTCGAACACCGCGACGCCTTCCAGGCCATGGCATTCGGCTTCTTTTTCACACCAGTGCCAGGCGGACTTGTAGCCGGCCTTGTAGAGGATTTCGGCATAGGCTTCGGCGCCCAGCACTTCCTCGATACCCATGTGGTTGTTGACGAAGAAATGCCGTGGGACATAAAGCATCGGCAATGCGTCGGAAGTCCAGACACCGGTTTCGCTGTCGACTTCGATAGGCAGTTGCGGGGCGATTTTAGCCATGGGAAACACTCCAGAATTCATTGATTGCGGCTGGCCGCTTACGCCCTGCGCGACGGGCGCGCAGGGTGAGGTGTCGGAAAGAGAAAGCGGGCGGGACTTATTCGCCCCAGACGTCCTTGAGGACGTTGACCCAGTTTTCGCCCATGATCTTGCGCACCACGCGCTCAGAGTGACCGCGCTTGAGCAGGGTCTCGGTGAGGTTCGGGAACTCGCCCACGGTGCGGATGCCCAGCGGGTTGATGATCTTGCCGAAGCTGGTCAGGCGGCGGGCGTAGCCCTTGTCGTGGGTCAGGTATTCGAAGAAGTCCTGGCCATGGCCCTGGGTGAAGTCGGTGCCGATGCCGATGGCGTCTTCACCGACGATGTTCATCACGTACTCGATGGCCTCGGCGTAGTCGTCGATGGTCGAGTCGATGCCCTTGGCGAGGAACGGCGCGAACATGGTCACGCCGACAAAGCCGCCATGGTCGGCGATGAACTTCAGCTCGGCATCGGACTTGTTGCGCGGATGCTCTTTCAGACCCGAAGGCAGGCAATGGGAGTAGGTCACCGGCTTCTTCGATTCGAGGATCACTTCCTCGCTGGTCTTGGAACCGACGTGGGACAGGTCGCACATGATGCCGACCCGGTTCATCTCGGCGACGATCTCGCGACCGAAGCCCGACAGGCCGCCGTCACGCTCGTAGCAACCGGTGCCCACCAGGTTCTGGGTGTTGTAGCACATCTGCACGATACCGACGCCGAGCTGCTTGAAGATCTCGACGTAGCCGATCTGGTCTTCGAAAGCGTGGGCGTTCTGGAAACCGAACAGGATGCCGGTCTTGCCCAGCTCCTTGGCCTTGCGGATGTCGGCGGTGGTGCGTACGGGCATGACCAGGTCGCTGTTCTCGCGGATCAGCTTCTGGCTCGAGGCGATGCTGTTGACGGTGGCCTGGAAACCTTCCCAGACCGACACGGTGCAGTTGGCGGCGGTCAGCCCGCCCTTGCGCATGTCTTCGAACAGTTCACGGTTCCACTTGGCAATGATCAGCCCGTCGATAACGATGCTGTCGGCGTGCAATTCGGCTGGGCTCATCAGGCTGTCCCCTATTGGCGATTCACGCGCCGAATCGTCTGCCGGCGCTTTGGGGCCAGCATATGCCCAGGGGGCGGCGGAGCCGGGTGCAAAAACGACAGGGGAATTGCCGAAAGCGTCAATCCGCGACAAAGGGCGTCAAGACGGTAGGCTCAAGGACTTGTCGCTGTACGACTATTCTTTGCATTCTGCTTGAGACAGAATTGCCCCACATCGCTCTCCTATCCCGTATCAGGACGCCGTAATGAAATCGATTTTCCTGGCCTTGGCCCTTGTCAGCATGGGCGTTCACGCGGCCGAAGAGTCCGACAACTCGCCTTGCGACGCGGTGCCGGACGACCAGCAGACCCTGGAATGCGCCACCTACAACAAAAACACCGCCGAGCAGTTGCTCAAGGAGAACTTCCAGGCGCTGCTGGATCGGGTCGCGTCGCAATATGCGAACAAAAAGGCCGATCTGGCGGACATCACCGGCAAACTGCAGACTGCCGAACAGTTGTGGATAAAATCCCGGGATGCCGATTGCGCCATCGCCCCGTTCCCGGCGAAGGTCGGCAGCAAGCAATACAACATCGACCTGAACGACTGCCTGGCCAGCAAGAGCGACGAACGGTCGGAGTTCCTCGAGTCGCTGTTGCAGGAATGAACCGCGGGACACCCGGAGCGCTGTCCGTGACAAAGGATCTGTATGTACTACCCACGTGAAGCCGCGCGCGATCATCTGTTCAATCGCGCCGCCCTGCTGTTTTTCCTGATCCTGCTGGCCTGCGTCTTCGCGATGATGTCGCGCGAGGATGGCCTGCGCTACGCCGCCCTGCAGACATCGGCCAAGGAAGTCACGGGCACCGTCACCCAGGTCGAAGAACTCTGGAGGGGCCCGGTGTTCCTCGGCCAGTACGTGCACTACCGCTTCGATGACCGCAACACCCGCGGCGATGGCGTTCTGTATCAGGACACCTTCACACCCAGCGGCAGCTACCATGAGGGAGAGCCGGTGCAGGTGGTCTATTCCGAGTGGTTCCCCAGCTATCACAACCTGGCCACGCAGCGGCGCTTCGGCCGACCCGGTTTCTATATCTTCAGCGCCAGTGTCGCCACGGTGGTGCTGGGTTTCGGCCTGCTGTTCTGGACTACCCACCTGATCTTCCGGCATCGGCAGGAAGACCGTTATTACTGAGTCGAACCTCCTGACACCAGAAGCTTGACAAGGCCCAGGGGGAAACTTAACTAAGCAACAAACCGCTCCCGTCCTGAACCGGCTGTACAGACGAGTCCCCCACGATAATCAGGAGATTTTCGTATGCACTCACTTGCAGCCATTCCGTTCTATGCCTTCGCCATCTTTGTCGCCATCGTGCTGTTCATCGACATTGGCCGGCGCATCGGTGCCCGCCATCTGGCCGCCGACCCCGAGGGTGCGCGGATCGGGATTGGCGCCATCGAAGGCGCGGTGTTCGGCCTGCTGGCGCTGTTGATTGCCTTCACCTTCTCTGGCGCAGCCACCCGCATGGATGCCCGGCGCACCCTGATCGTCGCGGAAACCAACGCCATGGGCACCGCCTGGCTGCGCCTGGACCTGCTGCCGGCCGCGCACCAGCCGGCATTGCGCCAGGACTTTCGCGATTATGTGGATGCCCGCATCGCCTATTATCGCGACCTGACCGACGTCGAGCTCGCGACCCGGGAAAACGCCCGGGCCAGTGCCTTGCAACTGGCTATCTGGAAAAAGGCCGTGGCCTCGTTGCAGGACATGCCGACCCCCACCCTGGGCGTCAGCGCGCTGCAGGCGCTCAACGAGATGATCGACATCACCACCACCCGCAGCGTGGCCCTGGAAACCCACCCGCCGCTGATCATCTACCTGATGCTGATCACCCTGACCCAGATCAGCGCCCTGCTGATCGGCTACGGCATGGCCGGCACCGTCACCCGCCACTGGCTGCACAGCCTCGGCTACGCCCTGGTGATGGTCTGCGTGCTCTACGTGATCCTCGACTTCGAGTTCCCACGACTGGGCATCATCCGCGTCGACTACTTCGACAAGATCATGCTGGACTTGCGCAAAACGATGGATTAGGGACCTCGCCAGTCCGGCAACATCAGGCAAACCTTGCCGCATTGTCGACACGGAAAATATAAGCAAATATTAGCAATTCTTATAAAAGACTTATATTATCCCATGAACACAATTTTCTGGACCCCACCTGTTCGACTGGGAAGGCATCCTTAAAGTGGTCAGTATCCAAGAGGTAAAAAAGCGCGATGAACGCACCTACTGACATCCAGATCATCAATGACGCCAACGGGCAGCCGGCTTTCGTCGTGATCCCCTACGCGCAATATGTCGCCCAACAAAGGGAGCCCGAGCTGATCCCCCATGAGGTTGTCAGTCGCATGGTCGACGGGGCAACCCCCATTCGCGCCTGGCGCGAGTATCTGGATCTGACGCAAGATGAAGTAGCCAGGCGCCTGGGCATCTCGCAACCGGCCTATGCCCAGCAGGAATCCGTAGCCAGGCCGCGCAAGGCGACCCGCGAAAAAATCGCGGCGGCATTCGGCATCAAGGCAGACCAACTGGAGCTCTGATCTCCATTCCCAGCGACTCCCAAAGGACTCAAATGACTATCTGCGGCATCGAAATAAAAGGCAGCGAAGCCATCTTCGCCCTCGCCACCCTGCAGGACGGCAGCCCTGAACATGTTGCCGTCGCCACCAGGAAGATCGCCCTGGACGACGATGACGAAGCCGCCAACGTGAAAGCCTTCGCCGGCCAGATCAAGGCCTTTGTCCAGGCCCATGGCATCCAGCGCATCGCCATCAAGAAACGCGGCAAGAAGGGCGAGTTCGCCGGCGGGCCGACCACCTTCAAGATCGAGGGCATCCTGCAGTTGCTGGACAACTGCGAGGTGACGCTGCTGTCACCCCAGACCCTCAACGCGCAGCACAAGAAGTTCGCCTTCGCCCTGCCCGCGACGCTGAACAAATATCAGCATGAAGCCTACAAGGCAGCCTGTGCCGCGCTGCTGAAAAAGTAACCCTTTTCCAGAACATCACAAACCTTGCAGGAGCTGGCTTGCCAGCGATGGCATCCGAAAGGTTGATGTACGACTTTACGGCCCCATCGCCGGCAAGCCGGCTCCTACAGGGAGCCCCCCTACACCTTGATCCCGCGCCGGTCTTCCCGTGGACACTGGGCGAACCGGGCCCGGTAGCTGCGGGTGAAGTACGACGGCGACTCGAAGCCGCTGGCGATACTCACTTCCAGTACGCTCATGTCGGTCTGGCGCAGCAACTGGCGGGCCTTCTCCAGGCGCAGGCCCAGATAGAAGTTGCTCGGGGTGTCCTTGAGATAGAGGCGGAACAGGCGCTCCAGCTGGCGCCGCGTGACCTTGATCGATTCCGCCAGCTCCAGCGTGCTCAGCGGCGGCTCCATGTGCTGCTCCATCTCGCCGACCACCTGCACCAGCTTCTTGTTGCTGATGCCGTAGCGCGTGGCGATCTGCATGCGCTGGTGGTCCTTGCGCGGGCGGATCCGCCCGAGCACGAACTGTTCCGACACCTGGATCGCCAGCTCCGGCCCGTGGGCCTGGCCGATCAGGTCGAGCATCATGTCGATGGATGCCGTGCCGCCCGCGCAGGTGATGCGTCGGCGGTCGATCTCGAACAGTTCCTGGGTCACCTCCAGTTGCGGATAGGATTCCTTGAAGGCCTCCAGCGCTTCCCAGTGCAGGGTCACGCGATGGCCTTCGAGCAGGCCGGCCTCGGCCAGCACCACGCTGCCGGTGTCGATCCCACCGAGGGTGACGCCATCGTGATCGAGACGGCGCAACCAGTGCTCCAGGGCCGGGGTCACGAACTTCAGCGGTTCGAAGCCGGCCACCACCAGCAAGGTCGCGCCCTTCTTCAGCGGCTCCAGCGCCGCATCGGCGTTGACCGACATGCCGTTGCTAGCCAGCACCGCGCCGCCGTCGGCACTGAGCACATGCCAGCGGTACAGCTCGCCACGAAAGCGATTGGCCACGCGCAGCGGCTCGATCGCCGAGATAAAGCCCATCGCCGAAAAACCCGGCATCAGCAAGAAGTAGAAATCCTGGGACATGGAGCGCACTCGCAAGACGGGTAGCGTTGCCGATGTGATACGCCAGTTCGACGACGACGACAAGAGCACAGGTCGCTGCTGTGCAAGAGTCAGTCGCCGCTGTGCGTTTTCAGTGGGCCAGAGCTGCGTAACTTGAGCATCACCGGTGCATCAGACACCGGAACCGACAATAAACGACCTGCCGAGGAAACCATCATGAAACGACTGATCAGCCGCTGTGCAATCGCACTCACCGGTACCGCGCTCTTGAGCACTGGCGTCATGGCCGCGGACCAGGCGTCCTGTCAGAACGTCCGCCTCGGTGTAGTCAACTGGACCGACGTGATCGCCACCAGCGCCATGACCCAGGTGCTGCTCGACGGCCTGGGCTACCAGGTCAAGCAGACCAGCGCGTCCCAGCAGATCATCTTCGCCGGTATCCGCGACCAGCGCCTGGACATGTTCCTGGGCTACTGGAACCCGCTGATGACCCAGACCATCACACCGTTCGTCGACGCCAAGCAGGTCAAGGTCCTCGCCGAGCCGAGCCTCAAGGACGCCCGCGCGACCCTGGCCGTACCGACCTACCTGGCCGACAAGGGCCTGAAGACCTTCGCCGATATCGCCAAGTTCGAGAAGGAACTGGGCGGCAAGATCTACGGCATCGAGCCCGGCTCCGGCGCCAACACCCAGATCAAGGAAATGATTGCCAAGAACCAGTTCGGCCTGGGCAAGTTCCAGCTGGTGGAGTCCAGTGAAGCGGCCATGCTCTCGGCGGTGGATCGCGCCGTGCGTCGCAAGGAAGCCGTGGTGTTCTTCGGCTGGGCGCCGCACCCGATGAACGTCAACGTGCAGATGACCTATCTCACCGGCAGCGAAAACGCCCTGGGCCCGAACGAAGGCATGGCCACCGTCTGGACCGTCACCGCACCGACCTACGCCGCGCAGTGCCCGAACGTGAACAAGCTGTTGACCAACCTGACGTTCACCGCCGAAGACGAGAGCCGGATGATGCAACCGCTGCTCGATCACAAGGACGCGCTGGAGTCGGCCAGGCAGTGGCTCAAGGATCACCCGCAAGACAAGGCCCGCTGGCTGGAAGGGGTGACCACCTTCGACGGCAAGCCGGCCGCCGACAACCTGCAACTGACCAGCAAGTAAACCACCGAAAATAGCACCCGCAGCCCACGACGGCTGCGGTGTGAACCACCACGCCTGTAAGGAACCCGCACCATGAACCACGACGTCATCATCACCTGCGCACTCACCGGTGCTGGCGACACGACCGGCAGAAGCCCTCACGTTCCGGTCACGCCCAAACAGATCGCCGCGGCTGCCGTTGAGGCGGCCAAGGCCGGTGCCACCGTGGTGCATTGCCATGTGCGCAATCCCGAAACCGGCAAGTTCAGCCGCGACGTGGCGCTCTACCGCGAAGTGATGGAGCGCATCCGCGAGGCGGACGTCGACATCATCGTCAACCTCACCGCCGGCATGGGCGGCGACCTGGAAATCGGCGCCGGCGAAAACCCGATGGAGTTCGGTCCGAACACCGACCTGGTCGGCCCGCTGACCCGCCTGGCCCACGTCGAGGCGCTGCTGCCGGAAATCTGCACCCTGGACTGCGGCACCCTGAATTTCGGCGACGGCGACACCATCTACGTCTCCACTCCGGCGCAGTTGCGTGCCGGCGCCAAACGCATTCAAGAGCTGGGCGTGAAGGCCGAGCTGGAAATCTTCGACACCGGTCACCTGTGGTTCGCCAAGCAGATGATGAAGGAAGGCCTGCTGGACGACCCTCTGTTCCAACTGTGCCTGGGCATCCCGTGGGGCGCACCGGCCGACACCACCACCATGAAGGCCATGGTCGACAACCTGCCGGCGGGCGCGGTATGGGCCGGTTTCGGTATCGGTCGCATGCAGATGCCGATGGCCGCGCAAGCGGTGCTGCTGGGCGGCAACGTGCGGGTCGGCCTGGAAGACAACCTGTGGCTGGACAAGGGCGTCCTGGCGACCAACGGCCAACTGGTCGAGCGCGCCACGGAGATCCTCAGCCGCATGGGTAGCCGCGTCCTGACCCCGGCCGAAGGTCGGGCGAAGATGGGCCTGACCAAGCGCGGTTGATCCCCATACCTCCTCCCCCCGCTGTGGGAGCCGGCTTGCCGGCGATGAACGATAACGCGGTCCGCCTGCTGGACCGTGGTGCCTGGATCGCCAGCAAGCCGGCTCCTACAAGGGAATCGAAAACTCTTTCAGGACTGCACTCATGAGCTTTATCACCGAAATCAAAACCTTCGCCGCCCTGGGCAGCGGTGTCATCGGCAGCGGCTGGGTCTCCCGCGCCCTCGCCCATGGCCTCGACGTGATCGCCTGGGACCCGGCGCCCGGCGCCGAGGCGGCCCTGCGCAAGCGCGTCGCCAACGCCTGGGGTGCCCTGGAGAAACAGGGCCTGGCCCCTGGCGCCTCGCAAGACCGCCTGCGCTTTGTCGCCACCATCGAAGAATGCGTGAAAGACGCCGACTTCATCCAGGAAAGCGCCCCGGAACGCCTTGAGCTGAAACTCGAACTGCACGGCAAGATCAGCGCCGCGGCCAAGCCCAATGCCCTGATCGGCTCCAGCACCTCGGGCCTGTTGCCCAGCGAATTCTACGAAGGCGCCACCCACCCGGAGCGCTGCGTGGTCGGCCATCCGTTCAACCCGGTGTACCTGCTGCCGCTGGTGGAAGTGGTCGGCGGCAAGAACACCGCCCCTGAAGCCGTGCAGGCGGCGATGAAAGTCTATGAATCCCTCGGCATGCGCCCACTGCATGTGCGCAAGGAAGTCCCGGGCTTTATCGCCGACCGCCTGCTCGAAGCGCTGTGGCGCGAGGCGCTGCATCTGGTCAACGACGGCGTCGCCACCACCGGCGAAATCGACGATGCGATCCGCTTCGGCGCCGGCCTGCGCTGGTCGTTCATGGGCACCTTCCTGACCTACACCCTGGCCGGTGGCGATGCTGGCATGCGCCACTTCATGGCGCAGTTCGGCCCGGCGCTGCAACTGCCGTGGACCTACCTGCCGGCGCCGGAGCTGACCGACAAACTGATCGACGACGTGGTCGACGGCACCAGCGACCAGTTGGGCAAGCACAGCATTTCGGCCCTGGAACGCTATCGCGACGACTGCCTGCTGGCGGTGCTGGAAGCGGTGAAGACCACCAAGGCCAAGCATGGCATGAGTTTCAGCGAGTAAAGGGGCGGCCCTTTCAAGGGCAAGCCATGTCCATCAATCCGGCCTGAAGTACAAACCTTGTAGGAGCCGGCTTGCTGGCGATGGGGCCGGCGAGCCTTGCATCGCCAGATCGGCCGCTATCGCCAGCAAGCCGGCTCCTGCAGGAAACGCCCCATTGCCACTGGAACACCGCCATGCCCACCCTCACCACCTACACCACCGAAGTCATCCCCGACTGGGTCGACTACAACGGCCACCTGCGCGACGCCTTCTATCTGCTGATCTTCAGCTATGCCACCGACGCCCTGATGGAGCGCCTGGGCATGGACAGCAACAATCGCGAAGCCACCGGCAGCTCGCTGTTCACCCTCGAACTGCACCTCAACTACCTGCACGAAGTGAAGCTCGGCGCCCAGGTCGAAGTACACACCCGGATCATCGGCTACGACGCCAAGCGCCTGCACCTCTACCACAGCCTGCACCTGGTGGGCGGTGACAAGGAACTGGCCGGCAACGAACAGATGCTGCTGCACGTCGACCTCGCCGGCCCGCGTTCGGCCCCATTCAGCGCAGCCGTGCTGGAAAAGCTGCAAGCCATTGCCGAGGATCAGGCCGACCTGCCGGCCCCCGAGTACATCGGCCGCGTGATTGGACTGCCCGCGAAAAAATAACAATCCCTCGAAAAGGAGCTCACCGTGAACACCGCCGCCGCGTTTGCCGATTTCCGCAGTTATCCGCTGATCAGTGCCCTGACCGCCGTGCATCCGCTGGCGGATCGCCTCGAGGTGTATTGGGCGGACGGGCGCATCAGTCCGTACCACCACGTGTGGCTGCGGGACAACTGTCCGTGCCCGCAGTGCGTGTACACGGTGACCCGTGAACAGGTCCTGGAAATCGTCGATGTGCCCGAGGACCTGGCACCCGCCGCCATCCGCATCGACGACAGCGGCTGCCTGTGCATCGACTGGCAGGACGGCCACGCCAGCCGCTTCGACCCGGGCTGGCTGCGGGCCCATGCCTATGACGATGAGTCGCGCATCGAGCGCCAGGCCGGCAAACCGAAAAGCCGGCTGTGGGACAGCAGCCTGGCGTTGCCGGTGTTCGAGTTCGCCGCGCTGAAGGAAGATCCGCAGATTCTGCTGCAATGGCTGGTGGCATTGCGCGACACCGGCCTGACCCAGGTGCGTGGCGTGCCCACCGAGCCCGGCTCGTTGTCCGAGGTGGCGAAGCTGATCGCGTTTATCCGCCAGACCAACTTCGGCGTGCTGTTCAACGTGCAATCCAAGGCCGACGCCGACAGCAATGCCTACACCGCCTTCAACCTGCCGCTGCACAGCGACCTGCCGACCCGCGAGCTGCAACCGGGCCTGCAATTCCTGCATTGCCTGGTGAACGATGCCGAGGGCGGCGAGAGTATTTTCGTCGACGGATTTGCCATTGCCGACGCGTTGCGCCGGGAGGAGCCGGCGGCGTTTCGCGCGCTCTGCGAGATTCCCGTGGAGTTCCGCAACAAGGACCGTCACAGCGACTACCGCTGCCTGGCACCGATCATTGCCCTGGACAGTCTCGGCCAGGTCAGCGAGATCCGCATGGCCAACTTCCTGCGCGGGCCGTTCGATGCCTCCAAGCAACAGATGCCGGTGTTGTACGGTGCCTACCGGCGCTTTATCGCCATGACCCGCGAAGCACGCTTCCGCATCATGCAGCGACTCAACCCGGGCGAACTCTGGTGCTTCGACAACCGCCGCACCCTGCACGCGCGCAACGCCTTCGACCCGGCCACCGGCGCGCGACATTTCCAGGGCTGCTATATCGACCGGGATGAATTGCTGTCGCGGATCCTGGTGTTGCAGCGTTGAGTCCGCGATAGTCCGACACGGGGCCCATCTCGAGTTGGACTATTTTGTGGGGCGCAGGGTGTCAGTTACCCCGCGTTATCGTTAACGGCCATCGCGAGCAAGCTTGCTCCTACAGTTTCGCGGCGTGCGCGGTATTGGCCAACGACCGATATCCTGTAGGAGCAAGCTTGCTCGCGATGAACGATAACGCGGTCCGCCTATTGAACCCGATCCAGCTGTTTCATCACCCGCTGCTCCACCACTTCCAGTACCTCGCAACCATCATCCAGCAACGCGTACACCACCTCCAGCACATGCCGGAAATCCTGCTCATCCAGATTGTTGATCGTGGCACAGGCCAGGGTTTGCGAAAGATCGCGCAACACAACCATAGCCCAAGCCACCTCGTGGCAGTTGCAGCGTCATGAGAGTATCGACCGCCCACTCCTGGCGTACCTGCTTCAGGTCAATGGCACGCTCGGCAACGTCATATCCAGTTCCTCTGAGCGATACCTATTGCCTCAACAGCAAACATGACCCATACAAACACCCCGTCCGGAGACATCGCCCTGGCCGCGGCCTTTCAGCAACTGATGCAAGTAGTGCTGAACATCCGGGGGACGGGTGTCTCGCTCAAGCAGGTTCAGCATGCACCTGTCTTCAGCTATCTGATGACGCCAAAACAATTCGACAGGATCAGAAAGATCTGCAGGCAACAAGGCTGGCCTGTACCGAATCGACGTGGGATCCTGATCGATCTGTTCGCCATCGCCCACCCCTTGGAATCACGGGAAACCAAGGACCACTGCAGCCCCGAACAGGCGTTGGAGATTTTGACGAACGCCTACTCTCCCTACAGCCAGATCGGGCTCAACAAGCCCAAAAGCGCGCAGGGGATTATCTTCAATACGGGTCGGAAGGTAAGGGTAGGCACCGCGAGCTACTATGCCCTGGCGGTCGTGAAGGTCTGTCAGGAAGGCACCGAAAAATACTTGGCCCCGGTCACCGCTTATCATGCGACCGAGGCCAAGATTCGAAACATCAGTTGACTACGAGGAAGGACGGCCTTTCAGACAAGTCTCCCGCACTTAAGCAGAACAACCCAAACGCCTGCAATTTCCCTTCATGTGACCCTGGTTCATCTGGGCCTTCGCAGCTCCGCCGACAAATTTTCTGCTGTCTGCGTAGTCATGATCAATGCTAAGCAACTACCGCTCGAATCGCAACCACCTTCGGCTGAGCGGGTGCCCCCCTGTTCCCCAGGCAAAAAAAACCCCGATCAAGCCGTGACAGGATCGAGGTGAGAGAGTGTCTTCAGCAGTTGACTGTCGAGAGGGTGACCAAACCATCGACGAAGCCTGCTGGGATCCAGTGTGCCCACTCCCCCCGCCTGCGAGTTAGTCGAAAACGACCTGTTCATAGGTATGCGAGCCACTGCGACAATCTGCCCTTGCCGACACTCCCGGTGCCTACCAGAATCGAGACACGATCACGCCCTGAATAGGACAAGCGCCATGATGTACGCGGATTTGATTGACCAGGAAGACCTGCTGGGCCAACTGAAGTCCCTCGGCCTGCAAGTGCCCAACGGTGCCTCTGCCGAGCAGGCCTGCGAATGTGCGGTACGCGGCCTGGATGACGCGCGAGCCTATGAGCTGCGCAAGATGGTCAAGGAGATGTACACCAGCAGCGCGACGATCCTGCCGGCGGTGCGCCAGGCCATCGACAAGCAACTGCTGCCGGCGCTGGCGGAATATCAGCAGAGCCGACCGACCTGATTCAGGAGCGGCGGCTGGGCAATTGAAAACACAACGAAACCTGCAGGAGCCGAATTGCTGGCGATAGCGGTGGTGAATGTCACATCGCAATCCCCCGCAAGCCGGCTCCCACAGGTACGGTGTCTAAGCGCAAGATAGCGTCAAGCCCAGGCCCCTGCGAGGCTCAGCTTCCAGGCGAGTCGGTCAGAGCCTCACACTGGCAAACGTCGACTCGTTGCGCGCCTGGCTCAAGGCCGACATCGGCCCGGACAACGGTGCCAGGACCAGCGCCTGCGGAATCGGCATCATCGCCACCTGCTGGGTGGTGTTGGAGCCGACGCGCTCGTCACGCGGCGGAATACCGAAGTACTCGCGGTAGCACTTGGAGAAGTGCGGCGTGGAGACGAAGCCGCAGACCGACGCCACTTCGATGATCGACATCGGCGTCTGCTTGAGCAACTGCCGCGCCCGGATCAGTCGCAGCTTGAGGTAGTAGCGCGACGGAGAGCAGTGCAGGTACTTCTGGAACAGCCGCTCCAGCTGCCGACGGGACACGGCGACATACACCGCCAGTTCGTCGAGATCGATCGGCTCTTCCAGGTTGGCTTCCATCAGCGCGACGATTTCCTGCAGCTTCGGCTGGTTGGTGCCGAGCATGTGCTTGAGCGGCACGCGCTGGTGATCCTGTTCGTTGCGGATACGTTCGTAGACGAACATCTCGGAGATCGCCGCCGACAGTTCACGGCCGTGATCGCGGCTGATCAGGTGCAGCATCATGTCCAGCGGCGCGGTGCCGCCGGAGCTGGTGAAACGGTTGCGGTCGAGGGTGAACAGGCGGGTGCTCATGGCAACGCGCGGGAAAGCTTCCTGCATCGACGCCAGGCATTCCCAGTGCACGCTGCAATCGAAACCGTCGAGCAGGCCGGCACAGGCCAACGCCCAGCTGCCGGTGCACACCGCGCCAAGGCGGCGCGACTGGCGGGCCTGGCTCTGCAACCAGGACACGTGTTCACGGGTCACGGTGCGCTGGATACCGATGCCGCCGCAGACAATCACGGTGTCCATCGCCGGCGCTTTGTGCATGGAGGCATCGGGTGTGATCTGCAAGCCGTCGCTGGCCCAGACCTGTCCGCCGTCAACACTCAGGGTTGTCCAGCGATACAGCTCGCGACCGGACAGTTGGTTGGCCATGCGCAGCGGTTCGACCGCGGAAGCCAGGGAAATGAGCGTGAAATTGTCCAACAGCAGGAAGCCGATGGATTGAGGCGCACGGTTCTGGGGCTGGGCCCCGGACTGGAACGACGTCATCGCGATATCTCCTCACACAAAGCGGGTGATGGCCTCAGGCGGAGGCTCTTGTTATTGCCCTAGTCCCTATAGGAAAAGGTGCTTTGTAATGACAGAGCAATTGCCATGCCTAAAGTTGAATGCGTATTCAATAACTCCTGAAAACGACATGCCGGCGTGTCTATATAGCCCCTGCCAGGAGTGCGGGTTATAAGCGTGGGAAAGTTCTGTAAGCGCCCTGCTTCGGCGGTTTGAGCAAATCGGTAGCACTTGTGTTTCGGGCACGGGAAAGCGCCGGGCGGGAGTGTCACCGCAAGCACGGTCGACCGGCGGTAACGGGGCACGATCCTGGTTGTGCCCGCGGTGTTTCAGTTATCTGTTTGCGACGCGCCAAAAGGTGGCGCAGCGCTGTGTCGATGGGCAATTAGTGCCCATGCAGGCCATGTCCCGCCCGACGCCTTCGGGGGCAAGCCCCCTCCCACAATGTGCCCGGGGTAAAGCCCCGATCCCGGGTAAGACGCATAACCTGTGGGAGCCGACATGCCAGCACCCTCGGCTGCATGCGGTCCACTGTGGGAGCTGGCTTGCCAGCGAAAGCGCCAGAACAACCACTACATCGTCCGGATCAACACTCCACCGCGCTGACCGCCAACCCACCCCGTGAAGTCTCTTTGTATTTGTCGTGCATGTCGGCCCCGGTATCGCGCATGGTGCGGATCACCCGGTCCAGGGAAATGAAGTGCTGGCCGTCGCCGCGCAAGGCCATCTGGGCGGCATTGATCGCCTTCACCGCGGCAATCGCGTTGCGCTCGATGCACGGCACCTGCACCAGCCCGCCGACCGGGTCGCAGGTCAGGCCGAGGTTGTGTTCCAGGCCGATTTCCGCGGCGTTGCAGAGTTGCTCCGGCGTCGCCCCGAGAATCTCGGCCAGCCCCGCCGCGGCCATGGCGCAGGCCGAGCCGACTTCACCCTGGCAGCCCACTTCGGCCCCGGAGATGGACGCATTCTTCTTGCACAGGATCCCGACCGCCGCCGCTCCCAGGAAGTAGTCGACGACATTGGCGTCGGTCACCGCTTCGCTGAACTTCATGAAGTAGTGCAACACCGCCGGAATAATCCCCGCCGCCCCGTTGGTCGGTGCCGTCACCATGCGCCCGCCGGCGGCATTCTCTTCGTTGACGGCGAGGGCGAACAGGTTGACCCACTCCATCGCGCTGAGGGTCGAGCCGATCACGTTCGGCTTGTTCAGCTCCTGCAGGCTGCGGTGCAACTTGGCCGCGCGCCGACGCACATTCAAACCACCGGGCAGGATGCCCTCGTGCCTGAGGCCCTGTTCGACACAATCCTGCATGGCGCGCCAGAGCTTCATCAGGCCGCTGCGGATCTCGTCCTCCGAACGCCAGACCCGCTCGTTGGCCATCATCAGTTCCGCCACCCGCAGGTTGTGCTTCTGGCACAACTCGAGCAGCTCGACCGCACTGGAGAAGTCATACGGCAGCACGGTCTGGTCCATATCCGCGACACCGCTGGCCGCTTGCGCCGCATCGACGACAAAACCGCCGCCGACCGAATAGTAGGTGTCGCGATGCAGCTCGCCGGCAGCATCAAAAGCGACCAGGGTCATGGCGTTGGGATGGAACGGCAGGTTCTCGTCGATCAACTGCATGTCGCGCGCCCAGACAAAGGGAATCGGCAGGCGATTGTCGAGCAGCAGCGTGTCGGTTTCGCGCAGGGTGGCGATGCGCAGGCCGATCTGCGACGGGTCGATGGCGTCCGGCCACTCGCCCATCAGGCCCATGATCACCGCGTTGTCGCTGCCGTGGCCGATGCCGGTGGCCGACAGCGAGCCATAGAGCTGCACCTCGACCCGCCGGACCTGCTCCAGGGCGCCGCGCTCACGCAGTCCCTGAACGAACAGCGCCGCCGCCCGCATGGGCCCCACGGTATGGGAGCTGGACGGGCCGATGCCGATCTTGAACAGGTCGAATACGCTGATTGCCATGACTGTGACGCCCTCTGGATGCAGGTTCCAGGCGTTGAAACGCCTGGTGGCGGAGCTGCTACGCTGTAGGCGCGATCCGCCGGGATGAAGGCATCATCAGCCTTTTGAATCGGGGTTCGACGTCTGGCACCGACGCACTCATGTCCATCTACGCCAGGCGCCGCCGACAGGCTTTTTTCGGCGTTCTTTTGCGGCTCAGGGAGGGAAAAAGCACCGAAAAAATCTGTAAACGACCTCACCGACACTGGATGCGACCCTCCCTGTACTGGATACGACGCACCCTGTAGGCGACATATTCAGGCTGGTACATGATCAGTCTCGACTCGATTGCAAGGCACCGGGGTAGAGCTGTCCTCGAAGCCTCCAACCGCAACAGAACAATTAAGCGCGATCGTCCAGTCGGACACTGCCAAGAAAAAACACATAGGAGTCTACCCCCATGAAAGGTTCCCCCTCGTTGTTGTTGGCCGCCATGCTGAGTCTCCCGCTGCTGGCCCAGGCCGCAGAACCGGCGCAGTGCAGTACCGTGAACTTCTCCGATGTCGGCTGGACGGACATTACCGCCACCACCGCCACCACCAGCGTCGTGCTCGACGCCCTCGGCTACAAGACCAAGACCACGATGATTTCCGTGCCGGTGACCTACAAGTCCCTGGCCGACGGCAAGAACATGGACGTGTTCCTCGGCAACTGGATGCCGACCATGGAGAACGACATCAAGGCCTACCGCGACGCCGGCACCGTCGACGTCGTGCGCACCAACCTCAAGGGCGCCAAGTACACCCTGGCCGTGCCCCAGGCGCTGTATGACAAGGGCCTGCATGACTTCGCCGATATCGCCAAGTTCAAGAAGGAACTGGACGGCAAGATCTACGGCATCGAGCCGGGCAACGACGGCAACCGCCTGATCCAGACCATGATCGACAAGAATGCCTTCGGCCTGAAGGACGCCGGCTTCAAGGTCGTCGAATCCAGCGAAGCGGGCATGCTGTCCCAGGTCGACCGCGCGCAGAAACGCGACACCGCGGTGGTCTTCCTCGGCTGGGCGCCACACCCGATGAACAAGCGCTTCAAGATCCAGTACCTGACCGGTGGCGACGACTTCTTCGGTCCCGACTTCGGTGCGGCCACCGTGGCGACCAACACCCGCAAGGGCTACGTGCAGGAATGCAGCAACGTCGGCCAGTTGCTGAAGAACCTCGAATTCACCGTCGACATGGAAAGCTCGCTGATGGGCAACATCCTTGACGACAAGATGAAACCTGAAGCCGCGGCCAAGGCCTGGTTGAAGAAGAACCCACAGGTACTCGATACCTGGCTGGCTGGCGTGACCACCATTGACGGTAAACCTGGCCTGGACGCCGTGAAAGCCAAGCTCGCGCAATAACCGCCGACGCCGGGCGGGTCCGCCCGCCCGGGTCTGCATTTATTCCCCCGCATGTGGACGTTCAATACCATGCTGACTGAACATAAAATCCCTCTAGGCCAGTACATCGCCGCCTTCGTCGAATGGTTGACCAAACACGGTGCCAACTATTTCGATGCGATCGCTTCGACACTGGAAACGATGATCCACGGCGTGACGTTTGCGCTGGCCTGGTTCAATCCGCTGGCATTGATCGCGCTGATTGCCGTGATCGCCCACCTCATCCAGCGCAAATGGGGCCTGACAGCCTTCGTGGTCGCGTCCTTCCTGCTGATCCTCAACCTGGGATACTGGCAGGAAACCATGGAAACCCTCGCCCAGGTGATGTTCGCCACCCTGGTCTGCGTGGTCATCGGCGTGCCGCTGGGCATCGTCGCCGCACACAAGCCGATGTTCTACACCCTGATGCGTCCGGTCCTCGACCTGATGCAGACCGTACCGACTTTCGTGTACCTCATTCCGACCCTGACCCTCTTCGGTCTCGGTGTTGTACCCGGCCTGATTTCCACGGTGGTGTTCGCGATTGCCGCGCCCATCCGTCTGACGTATCTGGGCATCCAGGATGTACCGCAGGAATTGATGGACGCCGGCAAGGCCTTTGGCTGCTCGCGCCGTCAGTTGCTCGCACGAATCGAACTGCCCCACGCCATGCCGAGCATCGCTGCCGGTATCACCCAGTGCATCATGCTGTCGCTGTCGATGGTGGTGATCGCCGCACTCGTGGGTGCCGATGGCTTGGGAAAACCCGTGGTCAACGCACTGAACACCGCTGATATCGCCCTGGGCTTCGAAGCCGGCCTGGCGATCGTATTGCTGGCAATCATGCTCGACCGTATCTGCAAACAACCCGACGCACAGGTAAGGGGTGACGCATGAGCATCATTCGCTTCGACAAGGTAGACGTTATCTTCTCCAAGAACCCGCGTGAGGCCCTCGCGCTGCTGGACAAAGGCCTCAAGCGGGAAGAAATCCTCAAGAAGACCGGACAGATCGTCGGCGTCGAGAATGCCAGCCTGGAAATCGAGAAAGGCGAGATCTGCGTGCTGATGGGCCTCTCCGGTTCCGGCAAGTCCAGCCTGCTGCGTTGCATCAACGGCCTGAACACCGTCAGCCGTGGTCACTTGTTCGTCGAGCATGAAGGCCGACAGATCGATATCGCCAACTGCACCGACGCCGAACTGAAGATGATGCGCACCAAGCGCATCGCCATGGTGTTCCAGAAGTTCGCCCTGATGCCCTGGCTGACGGTGCGCGAGAACATCAGCTTCGGCCTGGAGATGCAGGGTCGTCCGGAGAAGGAACGACGCAAGCTGGTGGACGAGAAGCTGCAACTGGTCGGCCTCGAGCAATGGCGCAACAAGAAGCCCGACGAGCTGTCCGGCGGCATGCAGCAACGGGTCGGCCTGGCCCGCGCCCTGGCGATGGACGCCGATATCCTGCTGATGGACGAACCGTTCTCGGCCCTCGACCCGCTGATCCGCCAGGGCCTGCAGGACGAGTTGCTGACCCTGCAGAGCAAGCTGGCGAAAACCATCGTGTTCGTCAGCCACGATCTCGACGAGGCGCTGAAACTGGGCAGCCGCATCGCGATCATGAAGGACGGCCGGATCATCCAGTACAGCAAGCCTGAAGAAATCGTGCTCAATCCGGCGGACGAGTACGTGCGTACCTTCGTCGCCCACACCAATCCGCTGAACGTGCTCTGCGGACGCAGCCTGATGCGCACCCTGGACAACTGCAAGCGCGTCAACGGCTCGGTCTGCATCGATCCGGGCGGCGACTCGTGGATCGACCTGGCGGAAGGCAACACCATCAAGGGCGCCCGCCAGAACGGTGCCAGCCTGAACCTGCAAAGCTGGGTACAAGGCCAGTCGGTGGAGGCCCTGGGCCGCACCCCGACCCTGGTGGATTCGAATATCGGCATGCGCGACGCGCTGCAGATCCGCTACCAGACCGGCAACAAGCTGGTACTGCACGACAACAACAAGGTGGTCGGGATCCTCGGCGACAGCGAGCTGTATCACGCGTTGCTGGGCAAGAACCTGGGTTGAGACAGATGCAAGAACGCCGCGAATGGATCGCGGCGTTCTTGTTTTCGGGGCCAGCACTGAACCGGTAGGAGCCGGGCTTGCCCGCGATGAGGCCATGGAGCCTTGCACGCCCCTCAGGACCGCCATCGCCGGCAAGCCGGCTCCCACAAGGGGCCGGGCAAGACGAAGGTTCGTGGCGCGCAACCGACCTGTGGGAGCCGGGCTTGCCCGCGATGAGGCCATCGAGTCTTGCACGGCCCTCAAGGCCGCCATCGCCGGCAAGCCGGCCCCCACAAGGGACCGGGCAGGACGAAGGGTCGTGGTGCGCAACCGATCTGTGGGAGCCGGCTTGCTGGCGATGAAAACAACGCGGTGCAACGGATGCACCGCGAGCCTTCAACCTCAGCTGTAAACCCGGCCAAGGAGCTGCCGATGGCTTTCGAACTGATCGAGCACATCACGGGTGATCTGCTCTTGAGTGAACCCCATCAGGTCGTACTCCTGGCTGCCATTGTGCAGGTAGACTTCGGCGCGGTAGTAACGGGCCCGCACTTCGGATTCCGCACCTTCGACCTGGGCCGACTCACTCGGCGCCGCCAGGTAGCCGTCCAGGCTCACTTCGTAGACGAAGGGATTGCCTTCCTCCATCTCCACCCGCAGACCGATCAGGCTCTTGGCCTTGCCCAGTTGCGTCTGCACCGTCAGGCCCAGGTTGCGCAGCTGTGCGGCCGCCTCGACCAGCGCCGGGCTGACCTGCTTGTCCATGTAGCGCTGGACGATCGCCTGGGTCGGCTGCAGGTCCAGCGCGCTCAACCGCTCGCTGAAGCCGCGACGACCACGGGCCGCCAGTTCGGCCTGTTCGTTTTCGATCTGCATATCCTGGCGCATGGCCTTGTGCAGGCCGAACATGAAGAAGACCAGCACCACGGAGAACGGCAGCCCGGCCAGCACCACCATGGTCTGCATGGCTTCGAAGTTACCGGCGAACAACAGGCCGATGGTCACCAGGGTGATCACGGCCGACCAGAAGATCCGCAGCCAGTGCGGAGCATCCTCGTCGACCTGGCCGCCTTTGCACGACAGGTTGGCCATCATCACCGCGCCGGAGTCCGCCGGGGTCAGGAACAGCACGAAGCCGACAAAGATCGACACGCCGATGACGACTTTCGACGCCGGGTAGTGTTCCAGCAACTGGTAGATCGCCATGGACGGCTGTTCCAGCGCCGTCTTGCCCAGCGCCACGGCGTCATGGTTCATCACCAGGTCCAGGGCCGAGTTGCCGAAGATCGACAGCCACGCCAGGGTGAAGCCCAACGGGATCAGCAGGACGCCGGCCACCAGTTCACGCACCGTGCGACCACGGGAAATACGCGCGATGAACATGCCCACGAATGGCGCCCAGGAAATCCACCAGGCCCAGTAGAACAGGGTCCACAGGCCCAGCCAGCGGTCGGACTTCTCGGCGTCGTTCTCGTACACGTAGAGGTCGAAGGTCTTCAGCACCACGCCGTTGAGGTAGTCGCCGATGTTCTGCACGAAGCCGTTGAGCAGGTGCAGGGTCGGGCCGAACAGCAGCACGAAGATCAGCAGGCCGCTGAACAGCACGATGTTCAGGTTGGACAGGCGGCGGATGCCGTTTTCCACACCGGACACGGCGGCAATGGTCGCCACGGTGCTCATGACGATGATCACGATCAGCAGGTTGGTGTTGCTGTGGGCCATGCCGAACAGGCTTTCCAGCCCCGAGGACACCTGCATCGAGCCGATGCCCAGGTTGGTCACCAGGCCCAGCAGGGTAACGAACATGCCGAAGCCGTCCACCGCGTGACCGGCCGCGCCCTTGACCCAGCGCTCGCCCACCAGCGGGTACAGCGCCGAGCGCAACGCCAGCGGCTGGTTGTGCCGATAGGCGAAGTACGCCACGGCCAGGCCCACCAGCGCATAGATCGCCCAGCCGTGCAGGCCCCAGTGCAGGAAGGTCAGTTGCAGCGCCTGACGTGCGGCCGCATGGCTGCCGGCCACGCCTTCCGGCGGATTGAAATAGTGGTCCAGCGGCTCGGAAGCACCGAAGTACAGCAGCGAGATGCCGATTCCCGAGGAAAACAGCATGCCGGCCCAGGCGCCGTAGCTGAAGTCCGGGGTGTCCTGCTTGCTTCCCAGCTTCAACTTGCCGTAGGACGAGAACGCCAGCCCGACGACAAACACCAGGTAGGCGGCGATCACCACCATGTAGTACCAGCCGAAGCTGCGCGAGAGCCAGGCCTGGGCCACGCCGAGCAGTTTGCCGGCCTCTTGCGGGGCGATGATCAGGATGGCGGTGAGCAACAGAATCAACGCGGTCGAGGTGTAGAACACCCAACCGTTGACCCGCACCTTTTCGGCGGGGGTCTTTATAAGAGAGGCAGAACTCATTGCACAGATGCTCCAGGCAGTGCGGGAGAAAGACACAAGGCAACACGGCACCCGGCCAATCGGTTAGTTGGCAGCCGACCAGCGGGTGATATAAAGACACCCCGAAAAAACCCCGGCCCCGCGGGGATTGCGCCTGAACCGGCGCGCCAGGACCCTGTGCGAAAAATGATCGCGCTGCCGGGTGCCTTTCGTGCCTGCTCGCAACGTCCGTCTTCGCCTGCGCAGAGTGTCTGCCCCGCGGGTCCGGTGTTTTTTCGGAGGTCGTTTTTCCGTCAGCTACATGTAGGAAAAACCTGTAGGCAGCGACGATTTGTCGCAGATCTTATTCTTTGTTGATTGAACGTTCAATCAAAACAAAATAGACTGGCCCACGAGCCGGTAGCCGTTCTACGTCTGCCGGCGGGCCTAAGGAGAGGTGCACGATGCCCAAGGTCGGTATGCAACCCATACGCCGCCAGCAATTGATCGAAGCCACCTTGACGGCGGTCGATCAGGTCGGGATGGGGGACGCCAGCATTGCGCTGATCGCCCGTTTGGCCGGTGTCTCGAATGGCATCATCAGTCACTATTTTCAGGACAAGAATGGCCTGATCGCCGCCACGATGCGGTATCTGATGAACGCCCTGACCGAGAACGTCGCCGCGCGCCGCCAGGCGCTGACAGATGACAGCCCGCGGGCCCATCTGCAGGTGATTATCGAAGGCAACTTCGACGCCAGCCAGGTCAATGGCCCGGCAATGAAAACCTGGTTGGCCTTCTGGGCCACCAGCATGCACCACCCGTCTTTGCACAGGTTGCAGCGGATCAACGATCACCGTCTGTATTCCAACCTGTGTTGCCAGTTCCGCCGCGTCCTGCCGCTGCCCGCAGCCCGCAGCGCGGCACGGGGACTGGCAGCGTTGATCGACGGTTTGTGGTTGCGCGGCGCGTTGTCGGGAGACGCTTTCGACACCGCGCAGGCGCAACGGATCGCTTACGAATACATGGATTTCCAACTGGCTAAGCAGGAGCGCTAGAGCACCGAGAAACGCTCGGCACCTGAACGACTGCCGCACGGTGTTGCCAGACCCATATGGCGCACCCGGCGGTTAACGCCAACCACTGATGCACTTGCGAGGACACTATGGCCCGTTTCGAACTGCAAAAACTCTACATCGACGGCGGTTACACCGACGCCGGCGGCGATGCCACTTTCGATGCCATCAACCCGGCTAACGGTGAAGTTCTCGCCAAAGTGCAACGCGCGACGAAAGAAGACGTCGAACGTGCCGTGGTCAGTGCCGAGAAGGGCCAGAAAGTCTGGGCGGCGATGACCGCCATGGAACGTTCGCGCATCCTGCGTCGCGCCGTGGATATCCTGCGCGAGCGCAACGACGAGCTGGCCGCCCTGGAAACCCTGGACACCGGCAAGGCCTACTCCGAGACCCGCTATGTCGACATCGTCACCGGTGCCGACGTGCTGGAATACTACGCCGGCCTGGTACCCGCCATCGAGGGCGAGCAGATCCCGCTGCGTACCACTTCGTTCGTCTACACCCGTCGCGAGCCACTGGGCGTGGTTGCCGGTATCGGCGCCTGGAACTACCCGATCCAGATCGCCCTGTGGAAATCCGCGCCAGCCCTGGCGGCCGGCAACGCGATGATCTTCAAGCCAAGCGAAGTCACCTCGCTGACCACCCTGAAACTGGCCGAGATCTATACCGAAGCCGGCGTTCCGGATGGTGTGTTCAACGTCCTCACCGGCAGCGGCCGTGAAGTCGGCACCTGGCTGACCGAGCACCCGCGCATCGAAAAAGTTTCCTTCACCGGCGGCACCGACACCGGCAAGAAGGTCATGGCCAGCGCTTCCAGCTCGTCGCTCAAAGACGTGACCATGGAACTGGGCGGCAAGTCGCCGCTGATCATTTTCGACGACGCCGACCTCGATCGCGCCGCCGACACGGCGATGATGGCCAACTTCTACAGCTCCGGCCAGGTCTGCACCAACGGCACCCGCGTGTTCGTGCCGAGCCACCTGAAAGCCGCGTTCGAAGCCAAGATCGCCGAGCGTGTCGCGCGTATCCGCGTCGGCAACCCGGAAGACGAGAACACCAACTTCGGTCCGCTGGTCAGCTTCGCCCACATGGAAAGCGTGCTGGGCTACATCGCCAAGGGCAAGGAAGAAGGCGCCCGCCTGCTGTGCGGTGGCGAACGCCTGACCGCCGGCGAGTTCGCCAAGGGTGCCTACGTGGCTCCGACCGTGTTCACCGACTGCACCGACGAGATGACCATCGTGCGCGAAGAAATCTTCGGCCCGGTGATGAGCATCCTCAGCTACGAGACCGAGGAAGAAGTGATCCGCCGTGCCAACGACACCGACTTCGGCCTGGCCGCCGGTGTGGTGACCCGGGACCTGAACCGCGCCCACCGCGTGATTCATCAACTGGAAGCCGGAATCTGCTGGATCAATGCCTGGGGCGAGTCCGACGCGAAGATGCCGGTCGGCGGCTACAAGCAATCGGGTGTCGGCCGTGAAAACGGTATCAGCTCGCTGAACAACTTCACCCGGATCAAATCGGTACAGGTCGAGCTGGGCGATTACGCCTCGGTGTTCTAAGACCCGAGTCTTGTATTGCCCGCGCGGCCGTCTTCGCGGGCAAGCCCGCTCCTACAGGCTTGGTGTCGTTCGCCAAGCCGGCGGTTACCCCGCCCTTGCAGGAGCCGGCTTGCCGGCGATCGAGTGCGAAACACTCGTCAGGCCCGACCTGACCACATCTGAAGAGGGTGCATTCAATGTCCCAAGAATACGATTACATCATCATCGGCGCCGGCTCGGCCGGTAACACCCTGGCCACCCGCCTGACCGAAGACGAAGGCGTCACCGTCCTGCTGCTGGAAGCCGGCGGTCCCGACTACCGTTTCGACTTCCGTACCCAGATGCCCGCCGCCCTGGCATTCCCGCTGCAGGGCCGCCGCTACAACTGGGCCTACGAGACCGATCCGGAGCCGCATATGGACGGCCGGCGCATGGAGTGCGGTCGCGGCAAGGGCCTCGGCGGTTCCTCGCTGATCAACGGCATGTGCTACATCCGCGGCAACGCCATGGACTACGACGGCTGGGCCAAGCTGCCAGGCCTGGAAGACTGGAGCTACCTGGACTGCCTGCCGTATTTCCGCAAGGCGGAAACCCGTGACATCGGCCCCAACGACTACCACGGCGGCGAAGGTCCGGTCAGCGTGACCACGCCCAAGGCCGGCAACAACCCGCTGTTCCACGCCATGGTCGAGGCCGGCGTGCAGGCCGGTTACCCGCGCACCGAAGACCTGAACGGCTACCAGCAGGAAGGTTTCGGCCCGATGGACCGTACCGTGACGCCCAACGGCCGTCGCTCCAGCACCGCCCGCGGTTACCTGGACACCGCCAAGAAGCGCTCGACCCTGACCATCGTCACCCACGCCCTGACCGACAGGATCCTCTTCGAGGGCAAACGCGCGGTGGGCGTGCAGTATCTGCTGGGCAGCGCCGAAGAGCGCGTCGAAGCCCGTGCGCGCAAGGAAGTCATCGTCAGCAGCGGCGCGATCGCCTCGCCACAGTTGCTGCAACGCTCCGGCGTCGGCCCGCGCCAGTTGCTGGAAAGCCTGGATATCCCGGTGGTCCACGACCTGCCGGGCGTCGGTGAGAACCTCCAGGACCACCTGGAGCTGTACCTGCAGTACGCCTGCACCCAGCCGGTCTCGCTGTACCCCTCGCTGCTGTGGTGGAACCAGCCGGCCATCGGTGCCGAGTGGCTGTTCAACGGCACCGGTATCGGCGCCAGCAACCAGTTCGAGGCCGGTGGTTTCATCCGCACCCGTCCGGAATTCGAATGGCCGAACATCCAGTATCACTTCCTGCCGGTGGCGATCAATTACAACGGCAGCAACGGCGTCAAGGAACACGGCTTCCAGGCCCACATGGGCTCCATGCGTTCGCCGAGCCGCGGTCGTGTGCAGGCCAAGTCCAGGGACCCGCGCCAGCACCCGAGCATCCTGTTCAACTACATGGCGACCGAACAGGACTGGCAGGAATTCCGCGACGGCATCCGCCTGACCCGGGAAATCATGCAGCAGCCGGCCCTGGACGCTTACCGTGGCCGCGAAATCAGCCCGGGCATCGAGGTGCAGACCGACGAGCAACTGGACAAGTTTGTCCGTGAGCACGCCGAGACCGCGTTCCACCCGTCCTGCTCGTGCAAGATGGGCACCGACGAGATGGCCGTGGTCGACAGCCAGGGTCGCGTGCATGGCATGCAGGGCCTGCGGGTGGTCGACGCGTCGATCATGCCGATCATCACCACCGGCAACCTGAACGCACCGACGATCATGATCGCCGAGAAAATCGCCGACAAGATCCGTGGCCGCCAGCCGCTGCCGCGCAGCAAGGCCGACTACTACGTGGCCGGTGACACGCCTGTGCGTGGCAAGCCGGTGCGCGAAGTGAGCCGTACCGCGCAGTAACTGCTGACACAGTCCCTTGTGGAAGCCGGCTTGCCGGCGATGAGGCCAGCCAGTCTTGCATCGACTGGCCGGCCGCCATCGCCAGCAAGCCGGCTGCCACGCTGCCAACCCCGGCAACACAAATCTCCCACCACACAACGTAAACAGTCCCTACACCGCCCCACCCTTGCTCCTACCCCCCGCGCAGGCCTAATCTATTGGCGCGCAAACGTTTCACCCCGCCCCAATCGACACGCCGCCACATTGCTGGCCACGAGGCTTTCCCATGTTTGATGTCGTCTCTTCGAGCAAATGGCCTACCGGCTACCTGATCAATCCGAATCCTGAACCGCTCGATCCAAAATGGCTGAAGGAATTCAGCAAGATCCCCGCCGCCGCCGTGAGCGACTGCCTGGGACGCAACGTCGGTGGCCTGGGCCTCAAGCCATTCCATGGCAACGCCCCGATGCTGGGCAACGCCTTGACCGTGCGCGTGCGCCCGGGTGACAACCTGATGATCCTCAAGGCCATGCAGATGGCCCGTCCGGGCGATGTGCTGGTGATCGACGGCAGCGCCGACCTGACCCGCGCCGTGTTCGGCGGCATCATGCGCGCCATGGCCCTCAAGGCCGGGATCGTCGGCGTGGTGATCAACGGCGCCCTGCGCGACCTCGACGAGTGGCAGACCGGCGAGCTGCCGGCCTATGCCATCGGCGGCGTGCACCGTGGTCCGAGCACCGACGGTGGCGGCGAAATCAACGTGCCGATCTCCTGCGCGGGCATGCTGGTGACCCCGGGCGACCTGATGATCGGCGACGGTGACGGCGTGGTCGCCGCGGCCCGCAGCGAATTGCCGGAACTGCTGATCCGCTGCCATGACCTGCTGGCGCGGGAAAAGGCCACCCTGGCGGCTATCGAAGCCGGCACCCTGGACCCGGACCGTTTCGACGCGATCCTGCGCGCCAAGGGTTGCCCGCTGTAAGCCCTTTCGCCGGTACGCCGCTGCCTGCTGTCTGCGGGAGCCGGCTTGCTGGCGATGGCGATGCCAACCGCGCCCACAGGATAGGGGCTCACCACGGAACATCGCCAGCCCCGGACCTTGTGGGAGCTGGCTTGCCGGCGATAGACGACAACGCGGAATCGCTGAAACACCGCGTCACTCGAATCGCCGGCAAGCCGGCTCCCACAACCGGCAAAATCGCCTTATCCTGACAGACTGGCATCGGGGCCTTTCCTGAAATGCCCCTCGCGGCCACCGCCATCTCCAGGGAGGTTCCCCAATGTTCGACTTCCACCCCCGCCTCAAGCAGCACTTCGCTGCCTTGCGTACGGGCGCTGAATTCTTTTCGCTGCGCTATGTTCGCGAATCCGGCCAGTACCTGTCGGTGCGCAAGAACGTCCCGGAGCCCCCCAGCCTGAGCCGTGACGAAGGCGCAATGCTGACCGTGCGGGTCAACGGTGTCGAAGCCTACGCCTCCACCAACGACCTCTCGCGGCAAGGCCTGCAGGCCGCCCTGCACAGGGCCGAGGAACAGGCCCGGCTGATTGCCGGCCATGCCCTGCTCGACCTGCGCCAGCAAGCCGTCTCCAGCGAACGCGGCGACTACTGCTCGCCACAACTGGAGCAACCCTTTGCCTCGCTGAGCGACTGCTACGCCCTGCTCGCCGCCGAGTCCGCGGCCGTGCCCAGGGACGAGCGCCTGGTGAACTGGGAAGTCAGCCTCGGCGTGACCCATGTCGAGCAGATCTACCTCAACAGCGTCGGGGCCGAGCTGCGCCAGGCGCAACGCTTCGTCTTCCCGGGCCTGAGCGTGACCGCCTTCGACGGCATGGACAGCCAGACCCGTACCCTCGGCCGCGAGAATTTCGGCCAGCAAGGCAGCACCGAAGTGCTCGGCCGCTCCGGGCTGATCGGTGCCGGTGCGCGGATCGCCGACCAGGCCCTGCAACTGCTGCTGGCGCCCAACACCCCGTCGGGCCCGCGCGACCTGCTGCTGACGCCGGACCAGATGATCCTGCAGATCCACGAATCCATCGGCCACCCGCTGGAACTGGACCGGATCCTCGGCGACGAACGCAATTACGCCGGCACCAGCTTCGTCAAGGCCAGTGACTTCGGCCACCTGCAATACGGCTCGCCGCTGCTCAACGTGACCTTCGACCCGGAGATCCCCGAACAGTTGGCCAGCTACGGCCATGACGACGACGGCAGCGCCGCCCACAAGCAGTTCCTGATCCGCGAAGGCCTGTTGCTGCGACCGCTGGGCGGGGCGCTGTCGCAATTCCGCGCCGGTCTCGAAGGTGTCGCCAACAGCCGTGCCTGCAGCTGGAACCGGCCGCCGATCGATCGCATGGCCAACCTGAACATCGAACCGGGCGACCAGTCCTTCGAGCAGTTGGTCGGCGGTATCGAGCGGGGCATCCTGATGTCGACCAACCGTTCCTGGTCCATCGACGATGCCCGCAACAAGTTCCAGTTCGGCTGCGAATGGGGCCAGTTGATCGAGGACGGCGAGCTCAAGGGCGTGGTCAAGAACCCCAACTACCGGGCGATTTCCGCGCAGTTCTGGCGCAACCTCAGTGCGGTCGGCGATGCCAGTACCTTCAAGGTCCTGGGTACGCCGAACTGCGGCAAGGGCGAGCCCAACCAGGTGATTCGCGTCGGGCACGCTTCGCCCGCCTGCGTGTTCAGCCATGTCGACGTATTTGGAGGAGATGCCTGATGGATCAATCACTGAGTCAGGCCGGGCACTTCCAGGCGCTGGTGGATTGGCTGCGCGAGCACCTGCAGGCCACGGAGAAATTCACCCTGGGCTACGCTGCCGAATCTTCGCAGTTCATCCGCTTCAACCACGGCCGTGTACGCCAGGCCGGCCAGGTGCAGCAGGCCAGCCTGAGCTTCAAGCTGATCGATGCGGGACGGCATGCCGACCTGCAGATCACTCTCTCCGGCGAGCTGGAGCTGGATCGCCAGCGCCTGGCCGACGGCCTGCAAAAGCTGCGCGAGACCTTGCCGCTGTTGCCCGCCGATCCGTACCTGCTGCTCAATCACACGGCCTGGCAGAGCCGCAATGTGCAGGACCTGCCGCTGCCGGACACTGCCCGGGTCCTCGAAGAGATCAGCCGCGCCGCGACCGGCCTGGACCTGGTCGGTTTCTATGCCGCCGGGCCCATCAGCCGCGGCTTTGCCAACGCGGACGGGGCATTCGGCTGGCACCAGGCCAATAGCTTCAACTTCGACTGGAGCCTGTTCCACGAAAACGGCCAGGCGGTGAAGGCCAGCTATGCCGGCCATGAATGGGACAGCGACAGCTTCGCCCGGCGCTTCCAGCAAGCCCGCGAACAGCTCGAGTTTCTTGGGCGGCCGTTGCGCACCCTGGCTCCCGGCGAGTACCGCGCCTACCTGGCGCCGGCGGCGCTGGAAGAAATCATGGGCATGCTCTGCTGGGGCGGTTTCTCGGCCCAGGCCATCGCCAGCAAACACAGCCCGCTGCAGAAGCTGTATGCCAGCGAAGCCTCGTTCCACCCGATCGTCTGGTTGAACGAGCAGGTCAGCGGCTCCTTGAGCCCGGCGTTTTCCAACGAAGGTTATCCGCGCAGCGACCTGTCGCTGGTCGCCAAGGGCTCGGCCAACGGCCGCATGATCAATTCTCGCAGTGCCGCCGAATACGGCCTGACCGCCAACGGCGCGGGCGGCGGCGAATACCCCAGTGCCCTGGAGATGAAGGCCGGACGCCTGGCGCAGAAGCAGGTCCTCGAAGAACTCGGCACCGGCCTCTACATCAGCAACCTGTGGTACCTGAACTACTCGGACCAGTCGGCCGGCCGCATGACCGGCATGACCCGCTTCGCCACCTTCTGGGTGGAGAACGGCGAGATCCAGGCACCGGTCAGCACCATGCGTTTCGACGACAGCGTCTACAGCCTGCTGGGCACCCAGCTGGAAGCCCTGACCCAGGAGCGTGAGCTGCTGCTGTCGGCCAGCACCTACGATCAGCGGCAGACGGCATCGAGCCTGCTGCCGGGCGCGCTGATCCGCAAGCTGACGCTGACCCTGTAGACGCGAAAAGATCCTTGTGGGAGCCGGCTTGCCGCCGATGAGGCCCTTGGGCCTTGCATCGCCTGGTCAGCCGGCTTCCGCAGGACTGCGGCATCGCCCTGACCTGAAGATCCTCACGCCTATCCGCTCCGACGGTTGCCCCGCCAGACCCGTCGCGTTATACATAGCCCATCGTTCGGCGCAGCATTAAAACGCCAGCACCTCGTTCGAGCCCGGCACCAGAGCCCCAGGCTTCACCCGCGATTTCGTTACTCAATGCCGCGCCTCTTTCAGTCGCCGAAAGTGTTTTGCTGGAGTTTGATATGAATCATGGAAGCTTCGTCATCAATAATCTGTTCAGGCATTTCAACGTCCATGTCCAGCGCATCGGCGAGGATCCGCGCCGCAACACCGTGCTGCTGGTCAACGGCGCCCTGTCCACCACGTCGTCGTTCACCCGCACCAGCAAATGCCTGGCCGAGCATTTCAACGTGCTGCTGTTCGACCTGCCCTTCGCCGGCCGCTCCCAGGCCTACAATCCCGATCCGGGGCTGGTGACCAAGGACGACGAGGTGGAAATGCTCCTGGCGCTGGTGGAGCGCTTCGAGGTCAACCACCTGGTGTCGGCGTCCTGGGGCGGTATCTCCAGCCTGCTGACCCTCGCGCGGAACCCGCCCAGCATCCAGAGCTCGGTGATCATGGCCCTGGCCCCCGACCTCAACCCGCCGATGCTGGCGTACGTCCAGCGGGTACACGAACTGATCCAGGTCGACGACAAGTCCGCCATCGGCCACCTGCTCAACGACACGGTCGGTCATTTCCTCCCGCCCCGCCTGAAGAGCACCAACCACCAGCACCTCAGCACCATGGCCAGCACCGAATACCGCCAGGCACGCTTCCATATCGACCAGGTGCTGCAACTGGGCGACGGCAACTACCTGCGACAGCTGTCCGCGATCCGCACCCCGGTGCACTTCATCAATGGCGCCAAGGATATCTACACCCCCGCCGAAGGTGCCCGACAGTTCCAGCAGCACATCCCCCGGTGCAGTTTTTCGGTGGCCGAGGACACCGGGCACCTGCTCGACCTGGAGTCGCGGGTGGCAGCCGACAATGTTCATCGAGCCCTGCTCGGTTTTCTGCTGTCGAAGGAGCAAATAGAGCGTAGCCGGAGCGCTCAAGCCCAGACCGATCAGGCATAATCGGATCCATAGCCTGCTAACAAAGAGCTGCCCATGCCCAACCGCGCCCCTCTTGATGCAACGACCGCTCGCTGGCTGCCCTGGGTGGTGGCCATCGCCTTCTTCATGCAATCCCTCGACGGGACCATCCTCAACACCGCCCTGCCGTCCATGGCCCTCGACCTGGCGGAAAACCCGCTGCGCATGCAGGGCGTGGTGATTGCCTACATGCTCACCGTGGCATTGCTGATCCCGGCCTCGGGGTGGATTTCCGACCGGTTCGGCACCAAGCGGGTGTTCTTCTGCGCGATCCTGCTGTTCAGCATCGGCTCGCTGCTGTGCGCCCTGTCGAGTTCGCTGAACATGCTGGTGGGTGCGCGGGTGATCCAGGGCCTCGGCGGCTCGCTGATGCTGCCGGTCGGCAGGCTGGTGGTGCTGCGTGCCTATCCGCGCTCGGAACTGGTGCGGATCATGGGTTTCATCACTATCCCCGGCCTGCTCGGGCCGCTGATCGGCCCGACCATGGGCGGCTGGATGGTGCAGTTTCTGACCTGGCACTGGATCTTCCTGATCAACCTGCCGGTGGGCCTGGTCGGTTGTTATGCCGTGTGGAAATTCATCCCCGACCTGCGCGGCAGCGAGCGTACGCGCTTCGACGGCATCGGCTTCCTGCTGTTCGGCGCGGCGATGCTGCTGATCACCATCGCCATGGAGGGCCTGGGCGAGCTGCAACTGCCGCACCTGCGGGTGATGTTGCTGCTGTTTGCCGGACTCGCCTGCCTGGCCGCCTACTGGCTGCGCGCCGGGCATATCGACAATCCGTTGTTCGCACCCTCGCTGTTCAAGACCCGGACGTTCGCCGTGGGCATCCTCGGCAATCTATTCGCGCGCCTGGGCAGCGGCGCCCTGCCGTTCCTGGTGCCGTTGCTGCTGCAGGTGGCCCTGGGTTACTCGCCGTCCCAGGCCGGGATGAGCATGCTGCCCCTGGCGGCGGCGGCGATGTTCGCCAAGTCGATTGCCCGGCCGCTGATCGAGCGCCTGGGCTACCGCATCGTGCTGACCGGCAACACCCTGGCGCTGGGCATCATGCTCGCGGCCATGGGCCTGGTCACCGAACACACGCCGTATCCGTTGCTGCTGGGCATGCTGGCGATTGCCGGGGCGATCAACTCGCTGCAATTCACCGCGATGAACACCGTGACCCTGATCGACCTCGACGACAAGGCCGCCAGCAGCGGCAACAGCCTGCTGTCGGTGGTCGCGCAATTGTCCCTGAGCCTCGGCGTCGCCTGTGCCGGCGCCCTGCTCGGCGGCTTTACCGCGGCCATCGGCAACGACGGCGTGGACACGGTGCTCGGTGCCTTCCAGCTGACCTTCCTGACCGTGGGCATCATGGCGATGCTGGCGGCGGCGATCTTCCTGCAACTGTCGCCCCAGGACGGGCGGCGGACCCGGGAAGTCCAGGAACAGCATATCGAGCACTAAGTGCTCCCCCTGTGGGAGCCGGCTTGCTGGCGATGAACGCTGACGCGGTGTGTCTGATAGACCGCGTCGCCTGAATCGCCAGCAAGCCAGCTCCTACAGTTCAAGGCTCGCGCCTGAAAAGACAGCACTGCCAGTATTTGGCTACTTTTCGTCCAGAATTTGCAGCGTCGCCAGCCGGGGCTGATACACTGCGCGACATTTTGTTTTGCAGGCCAGTCCCGTGACCACCATCGCCACCGCTTTTAACTCCTTGCCCCTGTCCGCCGCCATGCTGGCTAACCTCGACTCCCTCGGTTATGCCCAGATGACGCCGATCCAGGCGCAGAGCTTGCCGGTGATTCTCAAGGGCATGGACCTGATCGCCCAGGCCAAGACCGGCAGCGGCAAGACCGCCGCCTTCGGCATCGGCCTGCTGAACCCGATCAACCCGCGCTTCTACGGTTGCCAGGCGCTGGTGATCTGTCCGACCCGCGAGCTCGCCGACCAGGTTGCCAAGGAAATCCGCCGCCTGGCCCGCGCCGAAGACAATATCAAGGTGCTGACCCTCTGCGGCGGCGTGGCCCTGGGCCCGCAGATCGCCTCCCTGGAACACGGCACGCACATCATCGTCGGCACTCCGGGACGCATCCAGCAACACCTGCGCAAGGGTTCGCTGGTCCTGCACGGCCTCAACACCCTGGTGCTCGACGAAGCCGACCGCATGCTCGACATGGGTTTCTACGACGCCATCGAGGAAATCATCGCCCAGCTCCCCGAGCGCCGGCAGACCCTGCTGTTTTCCGCCACCTACCCGGTGAGCATCAAGCAACTGGCGTCCAAGTTCATGCGCAACCCGCAGCAGGTCAAGGCCGAGGCGATGCACGCCGACAGCCAGATCGAGCAGCGCTTCTACGAGATTTCCCCGGAAGAGCGCATGGAGGCGGTGGTCAAGGTACTCAACCATTTCCGTCCGACGTCCTGTGTCGCGTTCTGCTTCACCAAGCAGCAGGTCCAGGAAACCGTCGACGCCCTGACCGCCAAGGGCATGTCCGCCGTCGCCCTGCACGGCGACCTGGAACAGCGCGACCGTGACCAGGTCCTGGCGATGTTCGCCAACCGCAGCATCTCGGTGCTGGTGGCGACCGATGTCGCGGCGCGCGGCCTGGATATCGATGCCCTGGACATGGTGATCAACGTCGAGCTGGCGCGCGACTCGGAAATGCATATCCACCGCGTCGGCCGCACCGGCCGGGCTGGCGAGACCGGCCTGGCCATCAGCCTGGTAGCGCCTTCCGAGAGCCTGCGCGCGCGGGCCATCGAAGAAGTGCAGAAGTCGCCGTTGAACTGGGACCAGCTCGACACCCTCAAGTCTCAGGGCGGCGGTCCGCTGCTGCCGGCCATGAGCACCCTGTGCATCGCCGCCGGCCGCAAGGACAAGGTACGTCCGGGGGATATCCTCGGCGCCCTGACCGGCGACGCCGGGATTCCTGGCGCCCAGGTCGGCAAGATCGCGATTTTCGACTTCCAGGCCTATGTGGCGGTGGAACGCGGTGTCGCCAAGCAGGCGCTGCAGCGTCTGAACGACGGCAAGATCAAGGGCCGCTCGCTGCGCGTGCGGATTCTCTGATTTCCCATGCTGGATGTGACGCAGAGCGTCACGGGATACATTCCCACGCAGAGCGTGGGAACGATCGTAATATCAAGGGCCAGCTCGGTCCCCACAATGGTCGCGCAAACGCCAGAGTCCTGTAGGAGCCGGCTTGCTGACGATGAACGATAACGCGGTGTACCTGCAACACCGCGTCGCCGGAATCGCCAGCAAGCCGGCTCCTACAAAAAACCGCGCCCGGCTGAAAAACAAATGAGGACATCGTTGTGCCCGCTACTGAAGTTGTGATCATCGGCGCCGGTGCCGCCGGCCTGATGTGCGCCTTTACCGCCGCCGCCCGCGGACGCCAGGTGATGCTGATCGACCATGCCAACAAGGCCGGGAAGAAAATCCTGATGTCCGGTGGCGGTCGCTGCAACTTCACCAACATGTACAGCGAACCCGGCAATTTCCTCTCGCAGAACCCGCACTTCTGCAAGTCGGCCCTGGCCCGCTACACCCAGTGGGATTTCATCGCGATGGTGGCCAGGCACGGCGTGCCCTATCACGAGAAAAAACTCGGCCAGCTGTTCTGCGACAACAAGTCCAGCGACATCCTCGGCATGCTCCTGGACGAATGCGACCAGGCCGGCGTCAGCCTGCACCTGGACACCGCAATCCAGCACATCGAGAAACTCGAAAGCGGCTACCTGCTGCAAACCACCCTCGGCCAGGTCACCTGCCAGTCCCTGGTGATCGCCACCGGCGGCCTGTCGATCCCGACCCTCGGCGCCACCGGGTTCGGCTACCAGGTGGCCAGGCAGTTCGGCCACCAGGTGTTACCGACCCGCGCCGGCCTGGTACCGTTCACCATTACCGATCAACTCAAGGAATTGTGCGGCGAGTTGTCCGGGACCTCGGTGGATTGCCTGGTGAGCTGCAACGACCAGGGCTTCCGGGAAAATATCCTGTTCACCCACCGCGGCCTCAGTGGTCCGGCGATCCTGCAGATTTCCTCGTTCTGGCAATCCGGCGACACCGTGCACATCAACCTGCTGCCCGATCACGACGCGCTGGACTGGCTGCAACAGCAGCAGGCCGAACGGCCCAACAGCGAGCTGAAAACCCTGCTCGGCGAGCTGTTCACCAAGAAGATGGCCAACCTGCTGGCCGAGCACTGGTTCGTCTCCAAGCCCATGAAACAGTACACCCCGGCGGAACTGGCCGAGGTCGCGGGCAAGCTCGGCGACTGGCAGGTGGTCCCCGCCGGCACCGAAGGCTATCGCACCGCCGAAGTCACCCTCGGTGGCGTCGATACCCGCGAAGTCTCGTCGAAGACCATGGAGTCGCTGAAAAGCCCCGGCCTGTACTTTATCGGCGAAGTGCTGGACGTCAGCGGCCATCTCGGCGGCTTCAACTTCCAGTGGGCCTGGGCTTCAGGGTACGCGGCGGCGCAATTCGCCTGACCTTTGCGCGCGTTTCGGATACACCGCGTTATCGTTCATCGCCAGCAAGCCGGCTCCCACAGGTTCGGTGTCGATTGCAGGCTGTGTGCACAGCGCGGACTATTGTGGGGGCTGGCAAGTCGGCTCCCACAGATTCTGTGCCGATTGCAGGTTGTGTACACAGCGCGGACTATTGTGGGGGCTAGCAAGCCGGCTCCCACAGGTTCGGCGTCGATTGCAGGCTGTGTGCACAACACGGACATTGTGGGGGCTGGCAAGCCGGCTCCCACAGGTTCAGTGTCGATTGCAGGTTGTGTGCACAACACGGACTATTGTGGGAGCCGGCTTGCTGGCGATGACGTCCGCACAGGCGAACACAAGGCACAATGGACTTCCGCAACATTGATTGCGGGCGCATCAACGATCACGGAACAAATTTTGCTGTAGACCGATGTGGCGTCATCACAATGCCGTCCGTCTACCCATCATTCAGATCAACCGCTGGCAGGCTCTCTCACCTTCATGGCATCGACCTCGTTCAACCAGTCCCTGCGCCGTCTCTGGGCGCTGGACAAATTCAGCTATAGCGTTCGGGTGTTCATCGCCCTGACCGGCATCATGACCCTGTGCTGGTTCCAGAACGAAATGAAGTTGCTGATCCCGCTGTTCCTCGGGGTCATCGCCAGCGCCCTGGCCGAGACCGACGACAGTTGGCAGGGCCGTCTCAATGCGCTGGCAGTGACGCTGGTGTGTTTCAGCGTCGCGGCCTTCTCGGTCGAACTGCTGTTCCCCTACCCGGTGGTGTTCGTCGTCGCCATGGCCCTGGCGGCCTTCGGCTTGACCATGCTCGGAGCCCTGGGCGAACGCTACGGGGCGATTGCCTCGGCAACCCTGATTCTTTCGGTCTACACCATGATCGGCGTGGACCAGCGCGGCGGCGAAGTCAGCGATCTCTGGCACGAGCCCCTGCTGCTGGTGGCCGGGGCCGGCTGGTACGGCGTGCTCTCGGTGCTGTGGCAAGCGCTGTTTTCCAACCAGCCGGTGCAGCAGAGCCTGGCGAAGCTGTTCCGTGAGCTGGGCCTCTACCTCAAGCTCAAGTCGTCGCTGTTCGAACCGATCCGGCAGATGGACGTCGAGGCCCGGCGCCTGGAACTGGCCCGGCAGAACGGCAAGGTGGTCGCGGCGCTGAACACCGCCAAGGAAATCATCCTGCACCGGGTCGGCAACGGTCGACCGGGGTCGAAGGTCAGCCGCTACCTGAAGCTGTATTTCCTCGCCCAGGATATCCACGAACGCGCCAGTTCTTCGCACTATCCATACAACGCCCTGGCCGAGGCCTTTTTCCACAGCGATGTGCTGTTCCGCTGCCAGCGCCTGTTGCGCCAGCAGGGCAAGGCCTGCCGAGCACTCGCGGAGTCGATCCAGCTGCGCCAGCCGTTCGTCTATGACGCCAGCTTCGCCGAGGCCCTGGGCGACCTGCACGCCTCGATGGAACACCTGCGCATCCAGAGCAATCCGGCCTGGCGCGGCCTGTTGCGTTCGCTGCGGGCCCTGGCCGCCAACCTCAGCACCCTGGACCGTCTGCTCAGCGACGCCAGCAACCCCGACAGCCTGGCCGACGCCACCGACAGCAGCCTGCTGGACCGCTCGCCGCGCAACTTCAAGGATGTGCTGACACGTCTGCGTACCCAGCTGACCCCGACCTCGCTGCTGTTCCGCCACGCCCTGCGCCTGCCGCTGGCCTTGAGCGTCGGCTATGGCATGGTGCACCTGGTGCATCCGTCCCAGGGCTACTGGATCATCCTCACCACGCTGTTCGTCTGCCAGCCGAACTACGGCGCCACACGGCGCAAGCTGGGCCAGCGGATCATCGGCACGGCCATCGGCCTGACCGCCGCCTGGGCGCTGTTCGACCTGTTCCCGAGCCCGTTGATCCAGGCCATGTTCACCATCGTCGCGGGGGTGACCTTCTTTATCAACCGCACCACCCGCTACACCCTGGCGACCGCCGCCATGACCCTGACGGTGCTGTTCTGCTTCAACCAGGTGGGTGACGGCTACGGCCTGTTCCTGCCACGCCTGATGGATACCCTGCTCGGCGCCCTGATCGCCGGCCTGGCGGTCTTCCTGTTCCTGCCGGACTGGCAGGGGCGGCGCCTGAACAAGGTGCTGGCCAACACCCTGAGCTGCAACAGCCTGTACCTGCGCCAGATCATGCAGCAGTACGCCCACGGCAAGAGCGACGACCTGGCCTACCGCCTGGCCCGGCGCAACGCACACAACGCCGACGCAGCGCTGTCGACCACCCTGGCGAACATGTTGATGGAGCCGGGGCATTTCCGTAAGGAAGCCGACGTGGGTTTCCGTTTCCTGGTGCTCTCGCACACCTTGCTCAGCTACCTCTCGGGGCTGGGGGCGCATCGGGAAAACCAGCTGCCGACTGAAGTCCGCGAGCATCTGATCAACGGTGCCGGGGCGACCCTCGCCGCCAGCATCGAGCAGATTGCCATCGGGCTGGCGAACAAGACGCCCATCGAGATCCAGAGCGATACCGAGGAAGCCCTGGCGAACGAACTGGAGCAGATGCCGGACGAGACCGACGAGATACAGCGCCTGGTGCAGACGCAACTGGCATTGATCTGTCGCCAGTTGGGGCCGTTGCGCACGCTGGCGGCGCACCTGATCAAGGGCCCGGAAGAAAACACCGAATCTTGAAAACGCCCCGCTCCCCTGCAGGAGCTGGCTTGTCGGGACGCCGCATCGCAGCGATGAGGCCCTCAAGACCGCCAAAAGCTTCGCTGGCAAGCCGGCTCCTGCAAGGTTTCGCGAAGGTGGTTACATCCCATGCAGCTTGAGCAGGCGCTCGTAACTGCCGTCCGCCTTCATCGCGGCGATCTCGCGGTCGAAACCGGCGACGATCCGTTCATGCTCCGGGTTCTTCAGGCTGACCAGGATATGCAGGCTGTTCTCGCTCAACGGCTTGGGCAGGAACTCCACCGCATTGCGCACCCGCGGCGTTTCGCTTTTCAGGTAGTAACGCGCCACATACTCGTCTTCCAGGGTCAGCTTCACCCGGTCCGCCGCCAGCATGCGCACGGCCATGGCGAAGTTGTGCACCGGGACCTTCTGCAACTGGGCGTCCGCCTCGAAGTCGGCGGAATAGGCGTAGTCGCGCACCACGGCAATCGGAAAGTCATGCAGCTGCGGCAAGGTGTCGTAGGTGATCGGTGAATCCTTGCGCTTGAGAAAACGCACGCGGTTGAGCAGGTACTCGTCGGAGAACTGCCCCAGCAAGGTCCTGTCCTTGGTGTACCAGGCATTGATCAGCACGTCATAGCGCCCTTCGCCGACCCCTTTCAGGGCGCGCGCCCAGGGCACCTGCTCGAAGTCGCTGGCATAACCGGCACGGGCCAGGGCCGTGCTGACGATATCGGTCGCCAGGCCGCCATTGACCAGGGTCGCATCGGTGAACGGCGGCCAGGCGTCGGCTACCAAGCGCAATTTTTCTGCGGTAGCGCTCTGTGCCAGCAGCAGCAATCCAAGCAAAGCAAAAGCTCGATGCAATCGCGACATGCCAAAGATCCTTAGCGGGCGGGTCTGCCCTGCAGAGTGAACCGAAGCCCAGGGGCCGGGCGAAAGCAAGTGGCCATCTCCCAGCTCCTAACATTAGCTCATTGGCGCCGTGGCAAACGCCCTGCAAAGCAGATTACACAAAGATGACGAGGCCGAGCAAAATGAATGATGGCAACTAGCCTTCGTTCACAAAAAATTACCCGACTGGCGATCCACGCAAAGCCGGGAGTCGCGGTTGGCTCGGCGAGGCAACCCGCTTAGTATCGGTAGCGGATATCTGAATCAGGATGAGGCACATGACAATCGACTGGATCTGCAAACATCACAGCGACCTGGGCAAGGAGCAGCTCTACACCATCCTGCAACTGCGTACCGAGGTCTTCGTGGTCGAGCAGAAATGCCCCTACCAGGAAGTCGACGGCCGCGACCTGGAAGGCGACACCTGTCATCTGATGGGTTGGCGCGACGACCGGCTGGCCGCCTACCTGCGCCTGCTCGACCCGGTATCGCAGGGCGGTGACGTGGTGATCGGGCGGGTAGTGATTGCACCGGAGGCGCGCGGCCTCGGGCTGGGCCACGAGTTGATGGCGCAGGCACTCAGGCACGCCGAAAAGCTGTGGCCGGAACAGCCGATCTACCTCTCGGCCCAGGCGCATCTGCAGGGCTACTACGGACGCTACGGCTTCGAGGCCGTGGGCGAGGCGTATCTGGAGGATGACATCCCGCACATCGGCATGCGCAAGGCCTGAAACCGATCAGGGATAGCCCAGCACCTGCCTGATCGATGCCAGGTTGCGCTCGATCCAGGTCTTGTCGATCGCCCCCCAGCCATGGATCCGGTAGTGCCCGGCATGGTTGCGGGCGCCTTCCTCCTGCTCGAACTCGCAGAGGATATCCAGGTCGGCCAGGGCCACGATGGTGTCCTGGGCGGTGCGTCGCGGCATGCCGGTCGCCTCGGTCAGCGCCGGGACGCTGCTGGCCACCCCGCTGTCGATCAGCCAGGCCACATACAGGCGGCGATAGAAACTGCTCTTGGTCTTGCTGACGTCCATCCGAAATTCCTTGTCGCTCGCTTAATCGGCCACGGCGGCCTTGCCCTGCATGTCCCGCCAGGTCAGATAGACCCGCAGGTCGAATTCCAACTGGTGATACCCCGGCTGCATGTATTCGCACAGCTGGTAGAACGCCTTGTTGTGATCGCTTTCCTTGAGGTGTGCCAGTTCGTGCACCACGATCATCCGGAGAAACTCCGGTGCCGCCTCCTTGAACAGCGAGGCGATGCGAATCTCCTTCTTGGCCTTGAGCTTGCCGCCCTGCACCCGCGAGATCGCGGTATGCAGGCCAAGGGCGCGATGGGTCAGGTCCAGGCGATTATCGAACAGTACCTTGTCGATGGCCGGGGCATTGCGCAGGTGCTCCTGCTTCAGGGCCAGGGCATAGCCGTACAGCGCCTTGTCGCTCTGCACGCCATGTCGCCCGGGATAGCGCTGGTTCAGGTAGGTGCCCAGCTGGTCCCCGGCAATCATCTGGCGCACCTGGTCCTGCAAGGACGTGGGATAGGCCTGAAGGTATTTCAGCGCAGTCATGGAAGGCCGTTACGTACATCGAAGAAGGTCACCAGTGTAGCGAATTCAACCCGTCAGTGCGCTCCAGTCGAATGTCGGGCCGAAGCCGGTGGCATCCCTGGCGGTCAGCGGACGGGCCACCAGGAAGCCCTGGATAAAGGGACAGCCATTGGCCTTGAGCCACTGCGACTGCTCCAGGGTCTCCACCCCTTCGGCGATCACCAGCAGGCCGAACTGCTGGCAGAGCTCGATCACGCTGCGCGCCAGCGCCGCGTCCCGCGGCGAATCGAGAATCTTGGCGATCAGGTGACGGTCGAGCTTGAGGGTGTCCAACTCAAGGTCGCGCAGGTGGTTCAGCGAACAATGACCGGAGCCGAAGTCATCCAGGGCGACCCGCATGCCCAGTGCGCGAACGCGCCGCAGCTGTTTGCACGAGGCCTCGAAATCGTGCATCAGCGCCGCCTCGGTGACCTCGACCTCCAACTGGCTGGGGCGCAGGTCGTGACGTTCGATCACCTCCTGCAACTCGTCGACCAGGTTCGGCATGCAGAACTGGGTGGAACTCAGGCTGACACTGAGCACCAGTTCATCGGCGAACACACCATTCCAGGCATGGCGCTGGGTCGCCGCCTGGCGATAGATCCAGCTGCCCAGGCGGCTGATCAGGCGGACTTCTTCCAGCAGCGGCAGGAACAGCCCCGGCGGCACGTCACCGACACTGGGATGGTGCCAGCGCAACAAGGCCTCGAAGCCGCGCAGACGACCGTCCGCGAGGGACACCTGGGGCTGATAGACCATCTTGAATTCCTTGCTCTCGATGGCCGAACGGACGCTTTCCTCGAGCATCAGCCGCGAGCGGGCCCGCCCGTTCATTTCATGGTCGTAGTAGCGATATTGCTGGCGCCCGGCGCGCTTGGCCTCGTACATCGCAATGTCCGCGGCCCGCAACAGGCCATCGAGGTTGGCACCGCAATCGGGGTAGGTGGCGATTCCGATGCTGACCCCCAGGGTCATGTCCAGGCCATCGATCTGCTGGCGGATCGACACCCGCTCGATCAGTCTTTCCGCGAGTTTCGCCGCCTGCTCCGGGCGCTCCAGATCGAGCAAGGTGGTGAATTCGTCGCCGCCCATGCGCGCCAGGATATCGAAGGGCTTGAGACAGGCCTTCAACTGCTCCGAGACCCAGCGCAGCACCCGGTCGCCGGCCTCGTGCCCAAGGGAGTCGTTGACCCGCTTGAAGCCGTCGAGGTCGAGATACATCAACACCAGCGACTTGTGGCTGTGATCGCTGCGCAACAGGGTGTTTTCCGCGGTCTGGTAAAAGCCCCGGCGGTTGAGCAGGCCGGTCAGCGGGTCGGTCACCGCCTGGAACTCCAGTTGCTGATGCAGATGGTGCACCACCGACATGTCGAGCACGGTGACCACCATCGCCCGCTGGTCAGACGGCAAAGGCGCGCAGGACATGGCCACCGGCAATGATTCGCCGGCAGTGGTGCGCAGTTGGGCGTCATGCAGGCGATAGATCTCCCCCTTGCGATAACCCTCGTGCAACGGGCAGCCCGGCCAATCGGGAAAGTGTGGGTACTGCAGGAAGTTCAGGAAAGGCATGCCGATCAACAGTTCCAGCGGAGCGTTGAGCAGACGGGAAATCGCCGGGTTGGCAAAACGGATGCTGCCATCGTCATTGACCACCAGAATGCCTTCCGCGGCATTCTCCAGCACCGAGGCATTGAAGGCCCGGGCCGCTTCCAGGTCGCGGGTCAGTTGCTGCAGGGACCGGCGGTTGCGCTGTTGCTCCAGCAACGCCTGGACCTTGGGCTTGAGGATATCCGGGTTGAAGGGCTTGAACAGATAATCCACCGCGCCGCTGGCATAACCCTTGATGACGGCATCCTGGGACTGCTCGTTGGCGGTGAGGAAAATGATCGGGGTCAGGCGCGTACGCTGGCTACCACGCATCAGACGGGCGACTTCGAAGCCGTCCATGCCAGGCATCTGCACATCCAGCAATACCAGGTCGATCTCGTGTTCCAGCAGCAGCGTCAGCGCTTCGATACCGGACGCCGCAGTAACCACCTGCCAGTCCTGCCGTTCCAGTAATGCTCGCATGCTGATCAGGTTTTCAGGATAGTCATCGACCACCAAAAGGACAGAACTGCTTTCACCAGCCTTAAGTTGCGCGCAATCCATGCTGCTTCTCTATGTTCGGGGAACTCCACCGGTGGTCATACGGAAAACCGGACTATGGACAAGGACAACTCTAGTCCGGGTTTGCGCAAAGAGTAGTGACCATTACGCCATCATCCTTGGCGAGCGCCGATATCCCGACTAACGGTCGATGAAACTGATCGCGGCATTCAGCCGGCCGACAGTTGCCCGGCGTCGCCAAGGCTTATAACAGAGGCTCTCAAAACCACACGAGCCAAGACTGTGAGCATGATCGACCTGTCGACCTGGGAACTGACCATCCCCGAGGGCACGCCCGCCACCCGTATCGGTACCCAGGCCCTGGCCCGGGGCTTCAGCGATGAGTATTTCCACGCCGACAGCGGCAGCCTGTTTTTCTGGGCTCCGGTCACCGGTACATTGACGCCCAACACCCACTACCCGCGCACCGAACTCCGCGAGACCAGCGCCGACGGACGCCTGCGCAACTGGGCCTACCGCGACGCCGACAACAGCCTGCACGCCAACCTGGCGGTGAACCAGGTGCCTTCCAGCGGCAGTATCGTGATCGGCCAGATCCACGTCGACCACGACAGCAAACCGCTGCTCAAGCTCGAATACCGCTACAAGGCCGCCAGCCATACCGGTTCGATCGTCGCCCAGGTCCGCGCGGACGATCCGCAGGCGAAGAACGGAGCCCTGGTGGTCATCGCCCGCAATGTCCAACTCGACCAGCACTTTTCCTACAACATCCACCTCACGCCCAACGGCACGCTGAGCCTCAGCGCCGCCGACGGACACTGGGAAACCCCTCTCAATCCGGCCTGGGCCAACAAGCAGCTGTACTTCAAGGCCGGGGTCTATGTGCAGGACAACCATGGCGGCGCCAATGAAGGCGGTCGTGCGACCTTCTACGAGCTGGCGATCAAGCACACGCCGGCCTGATTCCCGCCGCCCAGCGGTAATAGCACCTTGCCAACCCGACCAACGGCTATCGGCGCAAGCCGAAGCCTGGCGGGGCCTTGTGCATTTCGTCGGCACTTTGACGTCAACCGTTCGCCGGTTTGACGTTAACAAACTATCGTTCAACCCGTATAAAGAGCGCCCAAAGCCCCAGGCTAAAGCAGTTTGTCTGATTTTTGCCAGACGACATGCCTATGCCCGTGCGTCGTACGTTTTACACGGGAGACTCCCCCATGATCGACCTGACGACCTGGAACCTCAGCGTGCCTGTCGGCACCCCTCCGGCGACCATCGACACCCCCAAACTGGTAGAGGGTTTCAAGGACCAGTACTTTCATTCAGACACCGGCACCTTGTTCTTCTGGTCGCCCGTGACCGGCTCCAAGACCGAGAATGCCATCTACCCCCGCAGCGAGCTGCGCGAGACCTACCCCGACGGACGCCTGCGCAACTGGCTCTACAGTGAAGCCAACAATTACCTGCGCGCGACCCTGGCGGTGAACCAGGTACCGTCGTCGGGCAAGATCGTCATCGGCCAGATCCACGCGTACAACAGCACCCAACCCATGCTCAAGGTCGAATACCAGTACAAGGACTGGCGCAAGACCGGAATCATCGTGGTGAAGATCCGCAACCATCCGGACGACGAAGAGAGCCGGGTCATCCAGATTGCCGACGACGTCCCGCTGGACAAGAGCTTCACCTACGTGATCCACCTGAGCCGCGGCGGCTACCTGAGCGTGCGCGCCGCCGACGCCGCCTGGAACACCCAGATCAGCACCACCTGGCGCGACAAGCCGCTGTATTTCAAGGCCGGGGTCTATGTGCAGGACAACACCGGGTACACCAGTGAAGGCGGGATGGTGACGTTCTACAAGCTGGATATCGATCACGAGAAAGGTTGAGGGCCTGTTCTCCGGCCCCGCCGCCAACGGCCCCGAACTTCAAATCGGGGCGGGAAACGGCAAAGTGCCGGGATAAACGCCCACTGACTACTATCAGAAATGACCGTCCATTAGTCTTTATCAAACTATCGGAGAATTTTGAAATAACCGTTATCCGTTCATGGATAGAACAACGAGGATTTTCGGTATTTTGCAATAGGGTCGATCTGCTCGATCTCATCAAACTTCAACGTTCGGTACAACCCGCTTTCGGCGCAGTAGACAAGCATCCGTGTGCTCCAATCGATACTGCACAGCTCGCCTCGTTCACAAGCGGGCTGATCGCCGGCGACACGCCTTGTCACGTTGATCTTCTGGCGAAACTTGAAGTATCTCAAATAATTCGGATCGCTTTCGTCCTCTTCGCTCATGGCACAGGGCTCCACTATGAATGAGGTTTCATCGTGGAACATTTCGCCATCGTTATACCACTGTCATAATTGACAGTTCTTTATATTATTTATCACTACCTGCCAGCTTACATAATTCTACAGATTCATAAAAAATTATTTTATGCATTAAAGCTCTATTCCCTATTATAAAACGATCTACAAACCTGTCATTTCTGACAGTAGACCGACTTGCGCAATCTGACCAACATCCTCGATAGCGGACCATGAGAGGATTTTTCCTGAAGTTCGGGCCTGCACGGTGCCCTTCGGAACACGTTCCATTCAGTGGGTATCACATGCCCATTGAAACGTTCAAGGAAATAATCATGAAAGAGAAATCCACAGCTCAGCAGGGCGAACCCTCTAAACAAAACGCCCAAAGCGCCCCAGGCCCGGCGCGAAGAATCGAACCTGGCGTCTATAAAATCTATACAGCTCTGCTTTCATTGCCTCAGAAACTGGTTTCCGTCTCTCCAATCGAAAACAGTGACCGATCTCACAACGTATATTTATTTCATGACACTTACGAAGGCGATTCAAAGTGGGAAATTTTTTCAACCCAGCACCACGAGCGGGAATACCATATATCTAACCAGGGCATCCACGCAATACTGCGAGCCCACGACGGCAATGTCCTCACTGTCCCGCGGCCAGACATCGATGGAAAATCAAGCATAGCCTGGTATTTCAGGGACGCTGGCAAAGAAACCGGCATTGATCTTTTCTACCTGGAAAACAAACTCACCAGGAATTTTGCAACCGTGAAAGATCACAGCACGGAAGACAGAACCAATATTATTGAAAGTCCTTATTTCGGAGCGACAAGCCAAAAATTCATACTGGTCAAATTATGAAAAATCCAAAGTTTTCATAAACACGGAAAATTTTACCATCTATCTTCAACCTATATACAAAGACAATTACACCACTACAACCAATTCACTCTACGAGCCAATTAAAACAGAACCATAAAAGACCACCTGCAAACCTGCAATTTGTAACAAAAGGCCGGCCTGCATAACCTGAGCAATATATTCGATAGCGAACCATGAGATAAATTATTTTCTGGAGTTCAGGCCTGCAAGCTACCTTATGGGAAAGCCTCTTTACCCAGCAGGCATCCTAACTCCACTGCGCAACGGCCAAGGACAATACTCATGAAAGATAAATCGACGCCTCATCAGAGCGATTCCTCTGAAAAAAAACCCCGGAGCACCCCAGGTCCGGTGGTAAGAATCGAACCAGGCATCTATAAAATCTACACGGCTCTGCCTTCATCATCCCCGAAATTATTTCAAGTCTCTTCAGTCGAAGACAACGAGGGATCGCAAAACGTCCATCTATCTCGAGACCAGGATTACCCCGAATCGAAGTGGAAAGTCTCTAATACATCAGAAGAACTTTCGTACGTGCTTTTAAACCAAGGATACTTCCGGGCACTCGAGGCCAAAAACGGTGAAATCTTTGCTTCAACGATTCCAGCCAGCAGCTCAAGACCAGGCCACTTATGGCGTTTCAAATACGCAGGCAATGAAGGTGGAATTGATCTTTTTTACCTGGAAAATAAGTACACTAGAAATCTAGCATGCGTGCAAGATCACAGCACTGAGGATAATACCAATATTATCGAATGTTCTTATTCCGGAAGGATGAATCAAAAATTCATATTGGTAAAGTTATAAAACTTCAAAGTTACCGTAGACTGCATGGGCGGTGTGATGAGCCAGGACAACCGCAACCCGCACAGGATCGGCAACACCTGTACATAAATATTGCTTACCAGGCGCATAAAACCCTCCATTAGACTACCGGCCCCTGCTAATGGAGCCATGGATGACAAGCACCCGCCACGCATTGCTCGCAGCCACCCTGGGACTGTCGCTCTCGGGTTGCGGAACGATCAATACCGTCTTTCGCGGTGATGATGTCACCCGCCGCAATCTCAAGGAATGGAACACCCATTGTGCTGCCGTTCCCCGTGTTTACAGCGGAGTGTTTTACAACCTGTGCGTGCTGCATGGTCCATCCCAGGTGGTGGAGCAGGCTCCCGACGCACCGGCCCTTACGCCGTTCCAGTTCGTGGACCTCATACCTTCCGGCATTCTGGATACCCTGGCGCTGCCCTATACCCTTTACCGACAGAGCAGGGATGGCAGTATCGATCTCCCCTGAGAAGCGGTTGAACGCCCATGAAAAAACCGCCTTTCGGCGGTTTTTTTTCAACACGGACGGTCTCAGTTGACCTTGGCGTTCAACTCACCTTTCAGGTAACGCTGGAACATCGCTTCCAGGGAGATCGGCTTGATCTTCGAAGCGTTGCCGGCGGTGCCGAAAGCCTCGTAACGGGCGATGCACACGTCACGCATGGCGGTCACGGTGGCACCGAAGAACTTGCGCGGGTCGAACTCGCTCGGGTTGGTGGCCATCAGGCGACGCATGGCACCGGTGGACGCCAGGCGCAGGTCGGTGTCGATGTTGACCTTGCGCACGCCGTGCTTGATGCCCTCGACGATTTCCTCGACCGGCACGCCATAGGTTTCCTTGATGTCGCCGCCGTACTGGTTGATGATCGCCAGCCACTCCTGCGGCACCGAAGACGAACCGTGCATCACCAGGTGGGTGTTGGGGATGCGCTTGTGGATTTCCTTGATACGGTCGATCGCCAGCACGTCACCGGTAGGCGGCTTGGTGAACTTGTAGGCGCCGTGGCTGGTGCCGATGGCGATGGCCAGGGCGTCGACCTGGGTCTTCTTGACGAAGTCCGCGGCCTCTTCAGGATCGGTCAGCATCTGGCTGTGGTCGAGCACGCCTTCGGCGCCGATGCCGTCTTCTTCACCGGCCATGCCGGTTTCCAGCGACCCCAGGCAACCCAGCTCGCCTTCAACCGAAACGCCACAGGCGTGGGCCATGGCCACGGTCTGTTGGGTAACGCGGACGTTGTACTCGTAGTCGGTCGGGGTCTTGCCGTCTTCGCCGAGGGAGCCGTCCATCATCACCGAGCTGAAACCCAGCTGGATGGAGCGCTGGCAGACGTCCGGGCTGGTGCCGTGGTCCTGGTGCATGCACACCGGGATATGCGGGAACTCTTCGATCGCGGCCAGGATCAGGTGCCGCAGGAACGGTGCGCCAGCGTATTTGCGGGCACCGGCCGAAGCCTGGACGATCACCGGGGAGTCAGTCTTGTCAGCGGCTTCCATGATGGCGCGCATCTGCTCAAGGTTGTTGACGTTGAAAGCTGGAACGCCGTAGCCGTATTCGGCTGCGTGGTCCAGCATCTGGCGCATGCTGATAAGTGCCATTGTGTGTGTCTCTCCCGGACGAGGGTCGTTAATCGTGCAAGCCTGCCGGAGCGGCGGCTGCTATTCAAGTTATTACCGATCAGGGCGCCTTGCAGGCCCGACCGATCAAATCGTTGGTGGCGACCCAGTAAACCAGGCCTTCATCACCTTTTTTGTGAAACGCCAACATGTTGTCGCTATACAGCACACCGCTGTCGACGGCGCCGACTTCGGGTTTCAGGCGATACACCTGGTCCGCGCCGCCAAGGCGCACGTCGACCGACTTCTGCGCGCTGTCGGCATAACGCCAGAGCACCTCGGCCTGGCTGTCACAGACCCAACGGGTCCAGTTGTCCGCCGACGACGTCGACGAGGACAGGTTGAAGCCGGCGCAACCGCCGAGCAGAGCCAGTGAAGCAAGGGCGATAAAGCCTTTCATGCCGGTTCCTCGACTGACGGCCCTGGCCGCCAGTACTGCCTGTAGTGAATCTGACCCGTCAAGGACAACCCTGTTCCCGGGTCCCGGACGATGTGTCGTATTTTTCCAGTCCGTCCGGCCCCAGGCGCTTGTTCAGCACCGGTGCGGTTTCCGCCTGCCAGTCGGCCTGATCGCAACCCTTGCCGGCCGCCGGAGCGGCCTCGCTCGTCGCCCCGGCCCCGGGCTTGCCGGCACAACCGCCCAGCACGCCCGCCAGGATCAGCAACATCAATGGCCTGACCATATGAAAACTCCCTTTCAAAGGCCAATGCCACCTCAGGCCTTGGCGCGGGTTTCCAGCACTTCCACGGCAGGCAGGACCTTGCCCTCGACGAATTCGAGGAACGCACCGCCACCGGTAGAAATGTAGGAGATATCCGAAGCAACACCATATTTGTCGATGGCCGCCAGGGTGTCGCCACCACCGGCAATGGAGAATGCCGCGCTTTCGGCAATGGCCTGGGCCAGCACCTTGGTGCCGTTGCCGAACTGATCGAATTCGAAAACGCCCACCGGACCGTTCCACAGGATGGTCTGGGACGACTTCAGCAGTTCGGCGAAATTCGCCGCGGTCTGCGGACCGATATCCAGGATCATGTCGTCGGCCGCCACATCGGCGATCAGCTTGACGGTGGCGGCTGCGCTTTCGGCGAATTCCTTGGCAACGACCACGTCGACCGGCAGCGGCACGTTGACCTTGGCGGCGATGGCGCGGGCGGTATCCAGCAGGTCAGGCTCGTAGAGCGACTTGCCCACCGGATGACCGGCAGCGGCCAGGAAGGTGTTGGCGATGCCGCCGCCCACGATCAGCAGGTCGCAGATCTGGCTCAGGCTGTTCAGCACATCGAGTTTGGTCGAAACCTTGGAGCCGGCGACGATGGCGGCCATCGGCTTGGCCGGCGCGCCCAGGGCCTTGCCCAGCGCATCAAGTTCGGCGGCCAGCAGCGGGCCGGCCGCGGCGACCTTGGCAAACCGGGCCACGCCGTGGGTCGAACCCTCGGCACGGTGCGCGGTACCGAAGGCGTCCATCACGAACACGTCGCAGAGCGCCGCATATTTCTGCGCCAGCTCGTCGGCGTTCTTTTTCTCGCCCTTGTTGAAGCGCACGTTCTCGAACAGCACGATGTCGCCGGCCTTGACCTCGACACCGTCCAGGTAATCGGCCACCAGCGGCACGTCACGGCCCAGGGCCTTGCTCAGGTAGTCGGCGACCGGCTTGAGGCTGTTCTCGGCCGAGAACTCGCCTTCGGTCGGACGGCCCAGGTGCGAGCAGATCATGACTGCCGCGCCTTTTTCCAGGGCCAGCTTGATGGTCGGCAGCGAGGCCAGGATACGCGCATCGCTGGTGACAACACCGTCCTTGACGGGGACGTTGAGGTCTTCGCGGATCAGTACGCGCTTACCTTGCAGATCGAGGTCGGTCATCTTCAACACGGTCATGGGTCGCAATCTCTGGTTTACGGTTTTTGGTGAACCACGTTCAGGTAATGCCCTGCAACGTCGATCATTCGGTTGGCAAAGCCCCATTCGTTGTCGAACCAGGCCAGCACGTTCACCAGCCTCGGGCCGGAAACGCGGGTCTGACTCGCATCGACAATCGCCGAATGGGGGTCATGGTTGAAATCACAGCTGGCGTGGGGCAACTCGGTGTAGGCCAGCAGGCCCTTGAGCGGACCGCTGGTGGCAGCCTCGCGCAGGATCCGGTTGACCTCAGTCGCATCGGTGTCGCTGACAGTCTGCAGGGTGATATCCAGGCAAGACACGTTCACCGTCGGCACCCGTACCGCTTTGGCCTGGATTCGTCCGGCAAGTTCCGGCAGCAGGCGTTCGATACCCCGCGCGAGACCGGTGGACACCGGGATCACCGACTGGAACGCCGAGCGCGTGCGGCGCAGGTCTTCGGCGTGGTAGGCATCGATCACCGGCTGGTCGTTCATCGCCGAATGAATGGTGGTGATGGACACGTACTCCAGGCCGATGGCCTGGTCCAGCAGGCGCAGCAGCGGTACACCGCAGTTGGTGGTGCAGGAGGCGTTGGACACCAGCAACTCGTCGCCGGTCAGGCAATCCTGGTTGACACCATAGACGATGGTGGCGTCGACATCGGTCTCGCTGGCCATCGGCTGGGAAAACAGCACCCGAGGCGCGCCGGCGGCGAGGAAGCGCTCGCCATCCTCGCGGGTGTGGTAGGCGCCGGAACACTCCAGCACCAGGTCGACGTCCAGCGCGGCCCAGTCGATCTCTTCGGGAGTGGCACTGCGCAGGACTTTCACGCAATGGCCATTGATATGCAGACAATCGTCCTCGACCCGCACTTCGCCGGGGAACCGGCCGTGGGTGGAGTCGAAACGTGTCAGGTACTCGAGGCTGGCCAGGTCGGCCAGGTCGTTCAATGCAACGATCTCAAATCCGGCCTGCGCGCCCCGCTCGAACAATGCACGCAGGACACAACGACCGATCCGGCCGTAGCCGTTGAGTGCAACTCTGTAGGGACGCGGTTGGGGCATGGGGATCTCGCCGAAGCTTGGGTATCAGGCAACCCTGCCGAGGCATGGGTTTTGTGGAAACGGGCTCGCGGGTAAAGCTGAAATGACTGTGCCGCCCGACCGGACGCCTTCGCGGGCAAGCCCGCTCCCACAGTATCCGTGCCTGGCCAGGAATCCGTGGCACGACACCGAACCCGTGGGAGCGGGCTTGCCCCCTCCTACAATATCCGTGCCTGGCCAGGAATCCGTGGCACGACATCGAACCCGTGGGAGCAGGCTTGCTCACTCCTACAATATCCGTGTCCGACCAGGAATCCATGGCACGACATCAGAACCGTGGGAGCGGGCTTGCCCGCGAAGAGGCCAGAGCAAGCGCAGTCACTCTCGAACTCAGTCTTCCAGCAGTTCCTCAGCCTGACCCAGGATGTTCTCCAGGGTGAAGC
>NZ_JBMOUG010000026.1:0-58463 GCF_049319725.1 Pseudomonas sp. Mn2068
GCCGGCTCCTACAGGACGGTGTGTCACCGCCGAACATCGTCAAGCCCGGGACCTTGTGGGAGCTGGCTTGCCAGCGATGACGATGCAAGCTACGCCACCGCTATCGCCAGCAAGCCGGCTCCTACAGGGCGGTGTGTCACCGCCGAACATCGTCAAGCCCGGCTCCTACAGGAGACCGGGTCGGATCAGTGCTTGGCTACGTGCCACATGCCGCCTTTACCGTCGCCATTGATGTCGCCAGGCTTGGTGTCGTCCTTGTAGGTGTACATCGGCTTGCCATCATGCGCCCACTGCATCTTGTTGTCGGCGCGCTTGATCAGTGTCCACTTGCCTTCGGGCTTGGCGCCCTCCGCAGCGATCATCGGTGGCCAGTTCTCGGCACACTTGTCATTGCACATGGATTTGCCGCCGGCGTCCTTGTCAAAGGTGTACAGGGTCATGCCCTTGCCATCGACCATCTTGCCGTCTTTCATCATGGCCGGCTCGGCGGCGAACCCCAGGGTCGGCAGCGTCAATGCCGCCGTTACCATCAGGGCTTTCAGTGAAAACGAAGAATGAGTCATCAGAACCTTCCTTTTGTGGTTGTAGATTCGAACTCCCAGCGTAGCCCATGGAAATGACAATCGTCGGCCTCGCGGAAAAGCTGTCACATGACTGCAATAATTTCGTTATCTAATGCGGCGCAAGACAGTTAAATGACAAGAGGATTAAGGGATATGGTTGGCAGGAGCATTCTGATCGTCGACGACGAAGCCCCGATTCGGGAGATGATCGCTGTCGCCCTGGAAATGGCCGGCTATGACTGCCTGGAAGCCGAAAACTCCCAGCAGGCCCATGCGATCATCGTCGACCGCAAACCTGACCTGATCCTGCTCGACTGGATGCTGCCCGGCACCTCGGGTATCGAACTGGCCCGGCGCCTCAAGCGCGACGAACTGACCGGCGATATCCCGATCATCATGCTCACCGCCAAGGGTGAGGAAGACAACAAGATCCAGGGTCTTGAAGTCGGCGCCGATGACTACATCACCAAGCCCTTTTCCCCCCGCGAGCTGGTCGCCCGCCTGAAGGCCGTGCTGCGCCGCGCCGGTCCGACCGACGGTGAAGCGCCAATCGAAGTCGGTGGCCTGCTGCTCGATCCCATCAGCCATCGCGTGACCATCGACGGCAAGCCCGCGGAAATGGGCCCCACCGAATACCGTCTGTTGCAGTTCTTCATGACCCACCAGGAACGCGCCTACACCCGCGGGCAGTTGCTGGACCAGGTCTGGGGCGGCAACGTCTATGTCGAAGAGCGTACCGTTGATGTGCATATCCGCCGTCTGCGCAAAGCCCTCGGCGATGCCTACGAGAATCTGGTACAAACGGTGCGCGGCACCGGCTATCGGTTTTCCACCAAGGGCTGAGCCGCTTTTCGCGCAATGATTGCTGACAAGGACGCATGTTGAAGTGAATCAAAACTGGCATGGCACCCTGATCCGCCATCTGTTGTTGCTGGTGACCGCCTGCCTGCTGGTCGGCCTGATCAGCGGCTATTACGGCTGGGCGCTGGCTGCCGGCCTGGGGATTTACCTGGGCTGGACCCTCAAGCAGTTGCTGCGCCTGCACGAATGGCTGCGCCAGCACAAACCCGACGAAGCACCGCCGGACGGCTATGGCCTGTGGGGCGATGTATTCGACAGCATCTATCACCTGCAACGCCGCGACCAGCGCGTGCGCGGGCGCCTGCAAGCGGTGATCGACCGGGTCCAGGAGTCCACCGCCGCCCTCAAGGACGCGGTGATCATGCTCGACAGCGACGGCAACCTGGAATGGTGGAACCGCGCCGCGGAAACCCTGCTCGGCCTCAAGACCCCGCAGGACAGCGGCCAGCCGGTGACCAACCTGGTCCGCCACCCGCGCTTCAAGGAATATTTCGAGCAGGACAGCTACGCCGAGCCGCTGGAAATCCCGTCGCCGACCAACGACCGCATGCGCATCCAGCTGTACATCACCCGCTACGGCAATAACGAACACCTGATGCTGGTGCGCGATGTCACGCGCATCCACCAGCTGGAACAGATGCGCAAGGACTTCATCGCCAACGTTTCCCACGAACTGCGCACCCCGCTGACGGTGATCTGCGGTTACCTGGAAACCCTGCTGGATAACGTCGAGGAAGTGAACCCGCGCTGGGTCCGCGCGCTGCAGCAGATGCAGCAGCAGGGCGGGCGCATGCAGACCCTGCTCAATGACCTGCTGTTGCTGGCCAAGCTGGAAGCCACCGACTACCCGTCGGACAACCAGCCGGTGCGCATCGACACCTTGCTGCAGTCGATCCGCAACGATGCCCAGGCCCTCTCCGGGCAGCGCAACCAGACCATCACCCTGGAGGCCGACGACAGCGTCCGGCTCAAGGGCAGCGAGGCGGAATTGCGCAGCGCGTTCTCCAACCTGGTGTTCAACGCCGTCAAATACACCCCGGCCGAAGGCAATATCCGCATCCGCTGGTGGGGCGACGAACACGGTGCCCACCTCAGCGTGCAGGATTCGGGCATCGGCATCGACAACAAACACCTGCCGCGCCTGACCGAGCGCTTCTACCGCGTCGACTCCAGCCGCAACTCCAACACCGGCGGCACGGGCCTGGGCCTGGCCATCGTCAAGCACGTGCTGCTGCGCCATCGCGCCCGCCTGGAAATCAGCAGCGTACTGGGCCACGGCAGCACCTTCACCTGCCATTTCGTCCCCGCGCAAGTGACCCGCGCGCACAAAAACAACCTGTCCGCCTGAGCACCGATGGTGCCAGGCCACTAGGCAACGGGCCCATGTGCCGCTACATTGGATGACTTGTGCCTGCCCTTCAGGTACCGAAACACACCTCAAATTGAAATACGGAACCCGTAAAACTCCATCATGGACCCTTCCCCTAGTAGCTTGACCCTCGCCACGATATTCGCCGATTTCGGCATGATTCTCTTTGCTCTGATCCTGGTTCTGCTCAACGGCTTCTTCGTTGCGGCCGAATTCGCCATGGTCAAGCTGCGCTCGACCCGGGTCGAGGCCATCGCCCACAAGAACGGCTGGCGCGGACAGATCCTGCGCACCGTGCACAGCCAGCTGGACGCCTACCTGTCCGCCTGCCAGTTGGGTATCACCCTCGCCTCCCTGGGCCTCGGCTGGGTCGGTGAGCCGGCCTTCGCCCACCTGCTGGAGCCGGTGCTCGGCGCCGTCGGCGTGAACTCTCCCGAAGTGATCAAGGGCGTGTCGTTCTTCACCGCGTTCTTCATCATTTCCTACCTGCACATCGTGGTCGGCGAGCTGGCCCCGAAATCCTGGGCAATCCGCAAGCCGGAACTGCTCTCGCTGTGGACCGCGGTGCCGCTGTACCTGTTCTACTGGGCGATGTACCCGGCCATCTACCTGCTCAACGCCAGCGCCAACGCCATCCTGCGGATCGCCGGCCAGGGTGAGCCCGGCCCCCATCACGAACACCACTACAGCCGCGAAGAACTGAAGCTGATCCTGCACTCCAGCCGTGGCCAGGACCCGAGCGACCAGGGCATGCGCGTGCTGGCCTCGGCCGTGGAAATGGGCGAGCTGGAAGTGGTCGACTGGGCCAACTCCCGGGAAGACCTGGTGACCCTGGACTGCAACGCGCCGCTCAAGGAAATCCTCGCCCTGTTCCGTCGCCACAAGTTCAGCCGTTATCCGGTGTACGACGCCGAACGCAACGTGTTCGTCGGCCTGTTGCACATCAAGGACCTGCTGCTGGAACTGGCGGCCCTGGACCATATTCCCGAATCGTTCAACCTGGCCGAGCTGACCCGCCCGCTGGAGCGCGTGTCCAAGCACATGCCGCTGTCGCGCCTGCTGGAACAGTTCCGCCAGGGCGGCTCGCACTTCGCCCTGGTGGAGGAAGCCGACAGCAAGGTGATCGGCTACCTGACCATGGAAGACGTGCTGGAAGTCCTGGTGGGCGATATCCAGGACGAACACCGCAAGGCCGAGCGCGGCATCCTCGCCTATCAGCCGGGCAAGCTGCTGGTGCGGGGTGACACGCCGCTGTTCAAGGTCGAACGCCTGCTGGGCATCGACCTGGACCATATCGAAGCCGAAACCCTCGCCGGGCTGATCTACGAAACCCTGAAACGGGTGCCGGAAGAGGAAGAAGTGATGGAAGTCGAGGGCCTGCGCATCATCATCAAGAAGATGAAGGGTCCGAAGATCATCCTGGCCAAGGTGCTCAAGCTCGACTGATACCCGGACCGCGATAGCCGCGGTCCTTGTAGGAGCCGGCTTGCTGGCGATAGCGATCCAGCAGCCGACGTGCCTATCGACTGACACACCGCAATCGCCGGCAAGCCGGCTCCTGCAGCGGGTGTGTATTCAAGTCGGCGCTGTCACTGCCCGCCTACCGCGAAGTTCGGCAAGGCCTCCACCGGCTGGTTGAACTGGTACGGAATCGATACCAGCCCCAGCCCGGTATTGCGCTGCACCACGAAATGCAGGTGCGGCCCGGTGCTGTTGCCGGTATTGCCCGACAGCCCCAGCGGGCTGCCCACCGCCACGTGCTGGCCTTCGCGTACGCTGACCGAACCTTGCTTGAGGTGCAGATAGACGCCCATGGTGCCGTCGTCGTGCAGCACCCGGACGAAGTTGCCGGAAGGGTCCGAGCCACGCCCGGACTGGGCATTCTCGGTCTTGACCACCACCCCGCCGCGCGCCGCGATGATCGGCGTGCCCACCGGCATGGCGATGTCCATCGCATAGCGGCTCTTGGCGCCGAAGTGGCTGTAGGGACCGTTCGGACCCTGGGTCAGGCGAAACGGCCCGCCACGCCACGGCAACGGGTAACGATAGCCCTGGGCCTGCCCCGAGGGATCGCCGAGGGAATAGCGGAACTTGGGGGTATACAGGAACGGCTGTCCGGGCCGGGTCGCGGTGAGCAGCGCCAGGCGCTGGCTGCTGCGGGCCGGCAGCACCTTGCGGATCGGCTGCAGAGGCGCGCCGCTGACGTTCTTCAGCGCGCCGAAACCCAGCTCGATCTCCACCGGCGCATACAGGTCGTTGCGCACATAGACGCTGTCGCCCCCTTTCTGCTTGCGGATATCCAGGTGCACCTGGCGTTCCAGGTGCTCGACCATCCGATCGCGGAACACAAACACCTGCGCGCCAGGCGCCGGACGATCGCTGTACGAGACCACGCCATTGGCGTCCACGTACTTGTAGATCGTCATGGCCGCAGCCGAGGTGGCGACCATCAACAGGCCGCAGGAAAACAGCAAGCGCAGCAGCATAAGCGGAAATCGCCGAATCGAACGTGAGCGCCAGCCTAGCAGGTGGAGATGGAGCTTGTGTTAATCACGCAGGCATCGGCGACTGTCGGAAAGCAGCGACCAGGGGGACGGACAACGCGGCGCATCAGGCGCACCGCGTTATCAGGCAAGGCATCAGGCCCCGGGTACGAAGTGCTTCTGGGCGGTGCCGCGGGCGATCAGGCGGGAGATGTAGTCGAGCTTCTGTGCATCCTGGTCGATAAACCGGAAGGTCAGTTGCAGCCAGTCGCTGTCCGGCTTCGGTTCGTGGGCAACGATCGCGTGCAGGTAGCCGTTCAGGCGGGCGATCTCGGCGTTGTCGCCCTGCTCCAGGTCGAGCACGGCGCTTTCGAGCACTTGCGGCAGAACCTCGCCACGGCGCACCACCAGCAAGGCTTCCTTGATGCTCAGCGCCTTGATCACGCATTGCTGGGTGCCGCTGGACAGGCGCAACTGGCCCTGGCCGCGACCACCGGTGGCCGCACTGGCTGCCGGCGCCGCAGCGGGGCGTACCGGCGGGCTGTTGAGCAAGCCCTTGCTCGGGGCCGGGGCAGGCGCGGCAGCGGCCACAGGCGCCACCACAGCGGCCTTGCCGCCGGTCAGCGCACTGAGGGAGTCGTTGGCAAAGGCCGAGTTGGCCTTGGTCGGGGCACTGTTCATCAGGGCATCGAGCTTGCCGACCTTGTGCAGCGCCTGCTTGACCTTGGTCAGCAGCTGTTCGTTGGTAAAGGGCTTGCTGACGTAGCCGGACACACCGGCCTGGATCGCCTGCACCACGTTCTCTTTATCGCCACGGCTGGTGACCATCACGAACGGCATGGTCTTGAGGTTGTCCTGGGCACGGCACCAGGTCAGCAGTTCCAGACCGGACATCTCGGGCATTTCCCAATCACACAGCACCAGGTCGAACGCTTCGCGCGCCAGCAGCGCCTGGGCCTTGCGACCGTTGACGGCGTCTTCGATCCGGATGCCCGGGAAGTAGTTGCGCAGGCACTTTTTCACCAGATCGCGGATGAACGATGCGTCATCCACCACCAACACACTGACTTTACTCATTGACCATTCCTCTAAAAATCCCGGCCAGCATACTGGCTAATGGCTATTTGCCCAAAACTGATGAGTCACGCCGGGACTTTATCGTTCGCGGGTGCGCGTAAAATTCATGCGCCACAAACAAAAACGCCCGACCTAAGGCCGGGCGTTTCTCTCGGGCAATCTTACTTATCGTCAGCTTCGCCGGGAACATTAGCGGTTTCGGACAAGGTACCCTCAACTTCCTGGCGCATGCGCTTGAGGCCCATGTGCCGCACGTCGGTGCCGCGAACCAGGTAGATCACCAGTTCGGAAATATTGCGCGCGTGGTCGCCGATCCGTTCCAGCGAGCGCAGCACCCAGATAATGCTCAGGACCCGCGAGATAGAGCGCGGGTCTTCCATCATGTAGGTTGCCAGCTCACGCAGGGCGGTCTTGTATTCACGGTCGATGATCTTGTCATACTGCGCCACGGACAACGCCAGCTCGGCGTCGAAGCGGGCGAAGGCGTCCAGTGCGTCGCGCACCATGTTGCGCACCTGGTCGCCGATATGCCGGACCTCGACATAACCACGCGGCGCCTCGCCTTCCTCGCACAGCTGGATGGCGCGCCGGGCGATCTTGGTCGCTTCGTCGCCGATGCGCTCGAGGTCGATCACCGACTTGGAGATGCTGATGATCAGCCGCAGATCGGACGCCGCCGGCTGGCGACGCGCGAGGATGCGCAGGCATTCCTCGTCGATATTGCGTTCCATCTGGTTGATCTGGTCATCGATCTCGCGCACTTGCTGGGCCAGGCCCGAATCGGCCTCGATCAGCGCGGTGACCGCGTCGTTGACCTGCTTTTCCACCAGCCCGCCCATGGCCAGCAGGTGGCTGCGTACTTCTTCCAGCTCCGCATTGAACTGCGCGGAGATATGGTGGGTAAGACCGTCTTTATCAATCATCGGGATTCGCTCCGCGAAACAGGCAGCTTTCAGGCTGCACGTTTCAAGCAGTTATGGGTTGATCTGAACTCGCTCGGCTTCCATTGCGCCGCTTCTTGGCCCGCGGCTCGCCACTGCTCCTAGCCATAACGACCGGTGATGTAGTCTTCGGTCTGCTTCTTCGCCGGATTGGTGAACAGGGTATCGGTGTCGCCAAATTCAACCAGCTTGCCCATGTACATGAACGCGGTGTAGTCGGAAACCCGAGCCGCCTGCTGCATGTTGTGGGTCACGATGACAATGGTGAACTTGGATTTCAATTCGTAGATCAGTTCTTCGACCTTGAGTGTCGAGATCGGATCGAGCGCCGAACACGGTTCGTCGAGCAGCAGGACTTCCGGCTCCACGGCGATGGTCCGGGCGATGACCAGGCGCTGCTGCTGGCCACCGGACAGACCGAGTGCCGAATCGTGCAGGCGGTCCTTCACTTCATCCCACAGGGCCGCGCCCTTGAGGGCCCATTCCACGGCCTCGTCGAGGATGCGCTTCTTGTTGATGCCCTGGATGCGCAGGCCATAGACCACGTTTTCATAGATGGTCTTGGGGAACGGGTTCGGCTTCTGGAACACCATGCCGACCTTGCGGCGCAGCTCGGCGACGTCCTCGCCCTTGCGGTAGATGTTGTTGCCGTAGAGGTTGATCTCGCCCTGTACGCGGCAGCCGTCGACCAGATCGTTCATCCGGTTGAAGGTGCGCAGCAGGGTCGACTTGCCGCAGCCGGACGGGCCGATGAAGGCGGTCACGCGCTGCTTGGGGATGTTCATGCTGACGTCGAACAACGCCTGCTTCTCGCCGTAGAACAGGCTCAGGCCGGGGACTTCGATGGCCACGGTTTCGCTTGCCAGGTCCAGGCTCTGTTTGCTGCGGCCCAGGGCGGACATGTTGATGCCGTGGGTATGGGTTTCATGCTGCATGGGTAAACTCCCTGCGCTGACAAATTCATTTCGGAACGCCGCTTCGCGGGCTCCCGGTCAATATCTGGCTGGACGCGGACTACTGTGGGAGCGGGCTTGCCCGCGAAGTTTCTGGCGACCGTGACGGCCCCTTCGCGGGCAAGCCCGCTCCCACAAGCTGCATGCCAACCTGTTAACTATCCAGCGCCTTGTACTTCTCGCGCAGGTGGTTGCGGATCCACACGGCCGACAGGTTCAGCGTGGCGATCACCAGCACCAGCAGCAACGCCGTGGCATACACCAGCGGACGCGCCGCCTCGACGTTCGGGCTCTGGAAGCCGACGTCGTAGATGTGGAAGCCCAGGTGCATGATCTTCTGGTCCAGGTGCAGGTACGGATAGTTGCCATCCACCGGCAGCGACGGCGCCAGTTTCACCACACCCACCAGCATCAGCGGTGCCACCTCACCGGCGGCGCGGGCCACGGCGAGGATCATGCCGGTCATCATCGCCGGGCTGGCCATCGGCAGGACGATCTTCCACAGCGTCTCGGCCTTGGTCGCGCCCAGGGCCAGCGAACCTTCACGCACGGTGCGGGGAATCCGCGCCAGGCCTTCCTCCGTCGCCACGATCACCACCGGCACCGCCAGCAGCGCCAGGGTCAGCGAGGCCCAGAGCAGGCCCGGGGTACCGAAGGTCGGCGCCGGCAGGGCTTCGGGGAAGAACAGCCGGTCGAGCGAACCGCCCAGCACGTAGACGAAGAAGCCCAGGCCGAACACGCCGTAGACGATCGCCGGAACGCCCGCCAGGTTGTTCACGGCAATGCGGATCACCCGGGTCAGGGTGTTCTGCTTGGCGTATTCACGCAGGTAGACCGCCGCCAGTACGCCGAACGGTGTCACGATCATCGCCATGATGAGGGTCATCATCACGGTACCGAAGATCGCCGGGAAGATCCCGCCTTCGGTATTGGCTTCACGCGGGTCGTCGCTGAGGAATTCCCAGACCTTGCTGAAGTAGAAACCCACCTTGGTCATGGTGCCCATGGCGTTCGGCTGGTAGGCATGGACCACCTTGCCGATGCCGATCTCCAGTTCCCTGCCGTTACCATCGCGGGCCGTCAGGCTGTCGCGGTTGAACTGGCTGTGCAGGTCGCCGAGGCGGGCCTCGATGGCCTGGTAACGGGCATTGAGCTCGGCCTTCTCGGCATCCATGTCGGCCTGGGCAGTGGCGTCGAGCTTGCCTTCAAGCTCGAGCTTGCGGCCATGCAGGCGAATCCGCTCGAGGCCAGCGTTGATCGCGCCGATATCGGTTTTTTCCAGGCTCTTGAGCTGCTTGGCCAGGTCGTTCACACGGTCGATACGCGCCTGCAGCTCAGGCCAGGCGGCCTGCCCTTCGGCGACGATCTTGCCGTTTTCCTTGACGTTGACCAGGGTGCCGTAGAAGTTGCCCCACTCACGACGCTCGACGGTCATCAGATCCGCCGGCGTGCTCTGGTCGGTCAGCCACTCGCCGACGACCCAGGTGAAGTCGTTGCCGTTCAGGTCGCGGTTACCGACCTTGATCAGTTCCCGGGTCATGAACTCGGGACCCTGATCCGGCACCGGCAGGCCGGCCGACTTGAGACGCGCACGCGGCACTTCTTCCTTCTGCACCACTTCGCCGACCACGACCTGGGCGGTCTGGCCCGGCACGCTGTACTGGGCGTGGACCACGTCCGCCGGCCAGAAGTGGCCCAGGCCACGAACCGCAATCACCGCCAGCAGGCCGATGGTCATGATGACCGCGATGGACACCGCACCACCGCTGATCCAGACGCCAGGGGCGCCGCTCTTGAACCAACTGTTCAGGGAGTTCTGTTTCACAGACTTCTACCTTTATTAAAGCGACGAGTATTTCTTGCGCAGACGCTGACGAATCAGTTCCGCGAGGGTGTTCATGATGAACGTGAACAGCAGCAGCACCAGTGCCGAGAGGAACAGCACGCGGTAGTGACTACCACCCACTTCCGACTCCGGCATCTCCACCGCCACGTTGGCCGCCAGGGTGCGCAGGCCTTCGAACAGGTTCATCTCCATCACCGGGGTGTTGCCGGTGGCCATCAGCACGATCATGGTCTCGCCGACGGCACGGCCCATGCCGATCATCAGCGCCGAGAAGATGCCCGGGCTGGCGGTGAGGATCACCACCCGCGTCATGGTCTGCCATGGCGTGGCGCCCAGGGCCAACGAGCCCAGGGTCAGGCCGCGCGGCACGCTGAACACGGCGTCTTCGGCGATCGAGTAGATGTTCGGGATCACCGCGAAACCCATGGCCAGGCCGACCACCAGGGCGTTGCGCTGGTCGTAGGTGATGCCCAGGTCGTGGGAAATCCACATGCGCATGTCACCGCCGAAGAACCAGGTCTCCAGGTGCGGGCTCATGAACAGCGAGAGCCAGCCGACGAACAGGATCACCGGGATCAGGATCGCGCTTTCCCAGCCATCCGGCACCCGCAGGCGCAGCGACTCGGGCAGGCGGCTCCAGGCGAAACCGGCGACCAGGATGCCGATCGGCAGCAACATCAGCAGGCTGAAGATCCCCGGCAGGTGCCCTTCGACATACGGCGCCAGGAACAGGCCGGCGAAGAAGCCGAGGATCACCGTCGGCATCGCTTCCATCAGCTCGATCACCGGCTTGACCTTGCGGCGCATGCCCGGGGCCATGAAGTAGGCGGTGTAGATCGCGGCGGCGACGGCCAGCGGTGCGGCCAGCAGCATGGCGTAGAACGCGGCCTTCAGGGTCCCGAAGGTCAGCGGCGACAGGCTCAGCTTGGGCTCGAAGTCGGTGTTGGCGGCGGTCGATTGCCAGACGTACTTGGGTGCGTCGTAGTTCTCGTACCAGACCTTGCTCCACAGCGCGCTCCAGGAAACTTCCGGGTGCGGGTTGTCGAGTTCCAGCGGCTGGATCTTGCCACCCTGCTCGACGATCACCCGGTTGGCCCGCGGCGACAGGCCGAAGATACCCGGGCCGTCGACCACCTGGTCCACCAGCAGTGTGCGGTGCGCGGTACTGTGGAACACACCGAGCTTGCCGGAGGCATCCAGGGCGACAAAGCCCTTGCGACGTTCTTCGGCAGTGATCTCGACGATTGGCGTGGTGCCCATCTGGAAGCTGCGGATCGGTTTCAGGCGCAGCTCGCCATCCGGGTCGCGGGCCATGAACCACTGGCCGAGACCACCCTTGGAGTCACCGATGATCAGCGAGATACCGCCCACCAGTTGCGTACTGGCGGTCACTTCGGTGTTGGCATCGTCCAGCAGCTTGTAGCGACCGTTCAGGCTCTTGTCGCGCAGGCTGAACACGTCAGCCTGGGCGCGCCCGTTGATCACGTACAGCCATTGCTGGCGCGGATCGATGTAGATGGCTTTCACCGGCTCGGTCATCTGCGGCAGATCGATGCTCTTCTGCTCGCTGGTGACCTCGCCGGTCATCATGTTCTCTTCCTTGGTCAGCGCCAACACGTGCAGTTGCGCACCGTTGGAGCCCACGGCGACCAGTGTCGTTTCGCTGGCGTTGAGGTTCACGTGCTCAAGCGCGTGGCCCTGGCCATCGAGGGTGATCGGGGTTTCGCCGTAGGGGTATTCGACCGCCGGGGAAATGGTCTTCTTGCCGTCCGGGTACGTCACTTTATAGGTGTGACGGAACACCAGGGCCTGGCCATTGGACAGACCGACGATAACCAGCGGGATGCCCGGCTGGTCCTTGCTGATGGAGGTCACCTTGGTGCCCGCCGGAAGCGGCAGGTTGACCCGCGACAGTTCAGTGGCATCGGCAACGGAGAAGAACAGCACCTGCCCCTGGTCGGAAACCCGCATGCCCACCTGGTTCTGTTCTTCCAGGGAGATCATCAGGGGGTTGCCGGCATCGCGCATCCAGGCCGGGGTAATGGCTTTTTCCGCGGTCAGCGAAGCGCCCTGGAACAGGGGCAGGACCACATAGGCGAGAAAGAAGAAGATCAGCGTGATCGCCGCCAGGACGGCCAGGCCGCCGACAAACACATACCAGCGGGTCAGGCGGTCCTTGAGCGCGCGAATGCGACGCTTGCGCTTGAGTTCAGGCGTATTGAAGTCAATGCGCTTCGGGGGAGAAGTTGTAGTCATGGTGGAATTGGCCAGATCGTTCATGCGCACACCCTAGCGATCCTGTATGACAGAAAGATGACAGTGCAGTGACGCACGGAAGCCGCCGCCCAGCGTGGCTGGCAGCGGATTCGGAAATTAGTGTGTGGGAGCGCGGTTATCCGCGAAGGTGCCCCGGGGACACCACAAGCTCCGCGGGCAAACCCGCTCCCACATGCCGGAGCCTGGGGCTCCGGCTCAAGGCTTACTTCTTGGCGACGTTGCCGCCTTCGCTCAAGCCCAGGTCAGCCAGTGCCTTGGCGGCAACCTTGGCTGGCAGTGGGATGTAGCCGTCCTTCACGACAACTTCCTGGCCCTGCTTGGACAGAACCAGCTTCACGAACTCGGCTTCCAGCGGGGCCAGAGGCTTGTTCGGTGCCTTGTTGACGTAGACGTAGAGGAAACGCGACAGCGGGTATTTGCCGTTCAGTGCGTTTTCTTCGCTGTCTTCGATGAACTCGGTGCTGCCTTTCTTCGACAGGGCAACGGTTTTCACGCTGGCGGTCTTGTAGCCGATACCCGAGTAGCCGATACCGTTCAGCGAGGAGCTGATGGACTGCACGACGGAAGCCGAACCAGGTTGTTCGTTCACGTTAGGCTTGTAGTCGCCTTTGCACAGGGCTTCTTCTTTGAAGTAGCCGTAGGTGCCGGATACCGAGTTACGACCGAACAGCTGGACCGGCTTGTTGGCCAGGTCGCCGGTCACGCCCAGGTCGCCCCAGGTCTTGACGTCGGCCTTGGCGCCGCACAGACGAGTCGAGGAGAAGATCGCGTCGACCTGTTCCATGGTCAGGTGCTGGATCGGGTTGTCCTTGTGCACGAATACCGCCAGGGCGTCCACAGCGACCGGGATGGCGGTCGGCTTGTAGCCGTACTTCTGCTCGAAGGCAGCCAGTTCGGTGTCCTTCATCTTGCGGCTCATCGGGCCCAGGTTCGAAGTGCCTTCAGTCAGGGCAGGTGGCGCGGTGGCGGAACCGGCGGCCTGAATCTGGATGTTCACGTTCGGGTATTCTTTCTTGTAGCCCTCGGCCCACAGGGTCATGAGGTTTGCCAGGGTATCGGAACCGACGCTGGACAAGTTGCCCGACACGCCTTGTACTTTTGTATAGGCCGGAATGGACGGGTCTACACCAGCGGCCACCGCGTGGGCAGTCGCGACGCCAGCAGCGACAAAAGTCATTGCCGCCAACAAACGTTTCAGTTTCATGCCTTGCTCCTAGCAGAGAGGGTTAAGTTGGATCGGGGCCAAGTATCGGCAGGCCGCATGAACACTCTATGACTGGTATGTGACAATTAGATGAAAGGCCAGCATCAAACAGAACGATCCCAATCTTTGTGAAAAGCCCCTGAAAACCTTGGATTTTCACGCGTTCAGCCAGATTCCCAGCACAAGCTCCGCATCATTTAGAAACACTCTGTAAACCATTGCCGCCACCATCCAGGTCTGAGCCCAGGCAATCGGCAGCGATCGGCTACATCTTGAAACTTCTCTACAGTTGACAAAACATAGCTAAAATACAAATTTGTCAACCTTGAGGAGGTTTCATGATCAACGACCGAATCCGCCAGGCCCGGCTGCTACGAGGCATGACTCTCGAGGCCCTGGCACTTCAGATGGGGGATATCACCAAGCAGGCCCTCAGCAAGTATGAGAAAGGGTTGGTGACTCCGAGCTCTACACGCCTGCTGCAATTGTCCAGGGCTCTGGATATGAGCCCTGAGTACTTCTTCCGCGCGCACTCGGTGGTGCTGGCTCCCCTGGAGTTTCGCAAACTGGCCAGGATGCCCCGGTACCGCCAGGTTCAGGTTGAAGAGCAGATGCGCGAATACCTTGAGCGTTATATAGCTCTGGAAGCGTGTTTCGACCCCCTGGATATCCTCACTTCCACCACTCCCGCCCAGATGATTCCCGTGACCTGTGCCGACGAGGCAGAGCAGGCCGCACAGACCTTGCGAGAATTCTGGGGCATTGGTGGCGACCCGGTTTCCCACTTGAGCGAGCAACTGGAAGAACATGGGATCAAGGTGGTCATGCTCAAGGGGCCGGATGACTTCGACGGTGCCTGTGCCGCCACCCGTGACGGACACCATGTGCTGATTGCGCTCAATGGCGAACGTCCCGGTGAACGCATCAGGTTCACCGCTGCCCATGAGCTGGGGCACTGGGTCATGCGACTCCCCGAGGCGATGCCTGAGCGGGACAAGGAAAACTGCTGCCATCGCTTCGCTGGGGCTTTCCTTTATCCGGCCAAATGCGTGATCGGCGATTTCGGTCATCACCCCAGATCGAAAGTACATCCACGCGAACTGCTGATTGCCAAGCGCCAATATGGACTCTCGATGCACGCGGCGTTACGCAGGCTCAAGGACCTGAATCTGCTCAGCGAGAATGGCTATAAATCCCTCATCATTCGATTCAGCGCCAACGGCTGGCGCAAATCAGAACCCGAGCCCATGCCATGCAGGGCTCCCCATCGCTTCGAATCACTGGTGTTCTGGGGATATGCGGAAGGCTTGATCACCCAGTCTCGTGCCGCCGAATTTCTACGCAAGCCCGTGACCGCCCTTGACCCGAACTTTCTGGGATCACTGGAGAGTGCATGAGTCTGATCTACGTCAGCGATACGAATATCTGGATCGACTTCAGAAATGCCGGATTGCTGGAGCAGTTGTTCAGGCTACCGTTCGCCTTGTGTTGCACTGACTTCGTATTGGCAGAATTGAAAGATTTCCCCCGCGAAGAGCTACTTGCCCATGGATTACGGGTCGAATCTTTTGACGGTGATGGGGTCATGAGGCTGTTCACGCTCAAGATAGAACACAACAACAGCTCCCTGGCCGACGTCTCATGCTATTTACTGGCCCAGGAAACCGGGCGCCCGCTTCTGACCGGGGATGGCAGACTCAGGCGCCAGGCGTTACGTGACGGGCTACAGGTACGTGGAGCGCTCTGGCTGCTGGATCTGATGGTGGAGCACACTGTCGTCCCCCCCGCCCGGGCAGCCGACTCACTGGAAAGCATGACAGCTCAGGGGGCACGGCTACCCGAGCAGGAATGCCGTGCCCGGATCAGCCGCTGGCGAGGGTGTCAGCTTCTATAAGCTAGCGGCCCTTCGCCCACAGGTAGCCGCCGACCAGCACGCCGACGCTGCAAATTATTGCAACATAATACGCAGGGCCCATCGGGCTTTCCTTGAGCAGCAGGGTGACGACCATCGGTGTCAGGCCGCCAAAGATCGCGTACGCCAGGTTGTAGGAGAACGACAGGCCGCTGAAGCGCACCACCGCCGGGAAAGCCTTGACCATGACATAAGGCACGGCGCCGATGGTGCCGACGAACAGGCCGCTCAGGGCATACAGCGGGAACAGCCACTCGGGGTGGGTCGGCAGGCTGCTGTAGAAGGTCCAGAACGTTGTCATCAGCGCCAGGCTGCCGACCACGAACACGCGGCCCGCGCCGAAACGGTCGGCCAGTGCGCCGGAGATGATGCAGCCCAACGTCAGGCAGACCGTCGCCAGGCTGTTGGCCTCCAGCGAGACGGTCGGGGCGAAGTGGTAGGCGGTCTGCAGCACGGTCGGGGTCATCAGGATCACCACCACCACGCCGGCCGACAACAGCCAGGTCAGCAGCATCGAGATCACGATCGCCCCGCGGTGATCACGCAATACCGCGCCCAGGGGAATGCCTTCGGACAAGGCCTTGCGCTGCTGCAGCTCGGCGAACACCGGGGTTTCATGCAGCCAGCGCCGCAGGTATACCGAGAACAGGCCGAACACACCGCCCAGCAGGAACGGGATCCGCCAGGCGTAATCGCTCACTTCGACCGGGGTGTAGACACTGTTGATCAGCGTCGCCACCAGCGAGCCCAGCAGGATGCCGGCGGTCAGGCCCGACGTCAGGGTGCCGCAGGCAAAGCCGATCTGCCGTTCCGGAACGTGCTCGGCGACGAAGACCCAGGCGCCCGGCACTTCACCGCCGATTGCGGCGCCCTGGATCACCCGCATCAACAGCAGCAGGATCGGCGCCCAGATGCCGATCTGCGCGTAGGTCGGCAGCAGGCCCATGATCAGGGTCGGCACGGCCATCAGGAAAATGCTCAGGGTGAACATTTTCTTGCGCCCCAGCAGGTCGCCGAAGTGCGCCATGACGATTCCGCCCAGCGGCCGCGCCAGGTAGCCGGCGGCGAAGATGCCGAACGTCTGCATCAGGCGCAACCACTCGGGCATGTCCGCCGGGAAGAACAACTTGCCCACCACAGCCGCGAAGAACACGAAAATGATGAAGTCGTAGAACTCCAGCGCACCTCCCAGGGCAGACAGCGACAACGTCTTGTAGTCATTACGGGTCAGCGGGCGCGAAGGTTGCGCAAGGCTGGGAGACACAGTGCTCATTGCAAGGCTTCTCTTGTATTGATAGGCAGGCCCGCAAAGATCGCACAAGCCGGGGAGGAGGAAAACGGTAAAGCGCAAAAAGGTCTCGCGGGCGGGGGCAGTGTCGCCAAGGAGAGGTGCACAGGGCAGGAAAAAACAACAAAATGTTTCAGAAAGTAAATGATGGCCCGATATAGAGCGATCGAAAGGGCTTTCTGATGGTCGTAGTCGAGCGGGTCGATCGATATACTGGTCAGTGTCGCCCTGATGGATGCTGTGCAAAAACGTCGTTGGAAACCCATTCCAGCCGGTTTCGCAGAGTTTCCCTTTAGTACGCCTTAGAGAAACGTGACGAACGTAGTATGTTCGAGCTGAATCGTTTTTCCTGAAGACGGCTATTCACCGGCAGTACCAACGTAGCGTCACGGGTCAGAGGCACCCCCCGTATGATCGAACTCGAACAAGAAGACCCAATCCCGCAAGGCGACCTCGCCCTGCAAATCACCGCGCTCCCGCGTGAAACCAATGGTTTCGGCGACATCTATGGCGGCTGGCTGGTCAACCAGATGGACCTCGCCGGCACGGCGATGGCCAGCAAGGTGGCCGGCGGGCGCGTGGCCACGGTCGCCATCGACCGCATGGCGTTCCTCGTGCCGGTCGCGGTCGGCGCGCAGTTGTCCTTTTATACCCAGGCCCTGGAAATCGGCCGCAGCTCGATCAAGATGATGGTCGAGGTGTGGAGCGACGACCCGCTGTCCAGCGAATGGCGCAAGGTCACCGAGGCGGTGTTCGTGTTCGTCGCCATCGACGGCAGCGGTCGCACCCGCTCCGTACCGCCACGGCGCTAAACCCGGGCGGTTTTTTGCGGTCCATTGCAGTTCCTGTTGCCGAGCGAGAACACCATGAGTACGCCCTACGTTGAAACGGTCAAGCTGGATGAACTGAACTGCTGGCGGATCCGCCACGGTCAGGCCGAATTGCTGGTAGCCCAGCAAGGCGCGCATATCCTCAGTTATCAGTTGGCCGGGCAACCGCCGCTGATCTGGCTCAACGACCAGGCCGAGTTCAAGCACGGCAAGAGCATTCGCGCCGGTGTGCCGGTGTGCTGGCCGTGGTTCGGGGTCTTCGCGCGCAACCCGGACAGCGTCCAGGCGATGCGCCAGAGCAGCGAGCCGCCAACCGCCCATGGCTTCGTCAGGACGCTGGAGTGGACATTGCTCGGTATCCAGGCCGACGACGACGGCGTGCTGGCGGAATTCGCCGTGCCGGCTCCCGAAGGTGGCTTTGCCGGCTGGCCGCACAAGGTCGGCCTCAAGCTGGCGATTCACCTGGGCGAACGGTTGCGGATCAGCCTCTCCAGCGAAAACCTCGACGATCATCCGGTCACCCTCAGCCAGGCACTGCACACCTATTTCGCCGTCAGCGATGTGCGCAACGTGCATGTCGAAGGCGTGGACGGCCTGGCCTATATCGACACGGCGGATGACTGGAAGCCGGCCCGGCAACAGGGCGAGTTGCGTTTCGTCGGTGAAACCGACCGCATCTACCAGGATGCGCCGGCGCAGTTGAGCATTGTCGACCCGACCTGGGAACGGCGGATCGAGCTGGACACCAGCGGCTCGCGCTCGGCGGTGATCTGGAACCCGTGGATCGGCCGCGCCAGCCAGTTCACCGACATGGCCGACGACGGCTGGCAGAAGATGCTCTGCATCGAAACCGCGAACGTGATGGATGACGTGGTGACGCTGGCACCGGGTGCCAGCCATACGCTGGGCGTGACTATCGGCAGCAGCCCGCTGGCCTGACATGAGGCGAGCGGGCTTGCCCGCTCGCCACCCTCAAAGATCCGACTCCTTCACCACCCGCACCTTACCCGCATCCAGCGCATACGCCGCATCGGCCAGGTCGTTGCTGACCTTCTCGATCTTCAGGGTCCCGGTCACCCACAGCGGCGTGTAGATATCGTCCAGCTTCAGGCCCTTGGGATAACGCACCAGCACCAGCTGGTTCGGCGGCGGTGGCGGCACGTGGATGCAGGCACCCGGATAGGGAACCAGGAAAAACAGGGTACTGCGGCCCTTGGCGTCGGTTTCCAGCGGCACCGGATAGCCACCGATACGAATGTCCTTGCCGTTCATGGCGGCGACGGTCTTGGTCGAATACATCACCGCCGGCAGGCCCTTGCTCTGCTTCAAGCCGCCCTTGGCGGTAAAGGTGCCGTTGGCTTCAGGCGAGTCATGGCTGATTTCCGGCATTTCTTCGAGGGCTTTCTGGTCCGACTTGGGCATCAGTTCCAGCCAGTCGGTTTCCGGCAGCTCGCCGGCGTGGGCCAGGCCGCTGCCCAGCAAAAGGAGTGTCAACAGAAGACGGCGCATGAGGGGCTCGGCAACAGGAAGTCAGGGCGAGCATTCTAGTCCTCTCCACGCGCCGCGCGGAGAGGACCTGGTCAGTTCGATCAGTTCTTTTTGATCAGACCGTAGATCACCAGCAGGACAATCGCACCGACGACCGCGCCGATAAAGCCCGCGCCTTGCCCGGCCTGGTAGATGCCCAGCGCCTGGCCACCGTAGGTCGCCGCCAGCGAACCGCCGATCCCCAGCAGGATGGTCATGATCCAGCCCATGCTGTCGTCGCCCGGCTTGAGAAAGCGCGCCACGAGGCCGACGATAAGACCGATGAAAATGGTTCCGATGATACCCATGACGTTGCCTCTGAGTGAGTGAGCCACACGCCAAAGCCTAGTCAGCACTTTGGCATCCTGCCATCAGAGGCTGGCGGGATCCGATGGTTCCCGCCGCGCAGGGATATCTTTACTCGGCGATCAGCGCTTCGACCCGCAGGATCTGCTGTTGCAGCGTGGCCTTGTCGGCGCAACGCAGGTTGGCGTGGCCGACCTTGCGCCCGGCCTTGAAGGCCTTGCCGTAGTGGTGCAGGTGGCAGTCGGCGATGGCGATGACCTTCTCCACCGGCGGCACGCTGCCGATAAAGTTCAGCATCGCGCTCTCGCCGACCTTGGCGGTCGAGCCCAGCGGCAGGCCGGCTACCGCCCGCAGGTGGTTCTCGAACTGGCTGCACTCGGCGCCTTCGGTGGTCCAGTGCCCGGAGTTGTGCACACGCGGGGCAATCTCGTTGGCCTTGAGGCCGCCGTCGACTTCGAAGAACTCGAAAGCCATCACGCCGACATAGTCCAGTTGCTTGAGCACCCGGCTGGAATAGTCTTCGGCCAGGGCCTGCAATGGGTGGTCGGTGCTGGCGATCGACAGCTTGAGGATGCCGCTCTCGTGGGTGTTGTGCACCAGCGGGTAGAAGCGGGTTTCGCCATCGCGGGCACGCACGGCGATCAGCGAGACTTCGCCGGTGAACGGCACGAAACCTTCCAGCAGGCAGGCGACGCTGCCCAGTTCGGCAAAGGTGCCGACCACATCGGCCGCGGTGCGCAGGACTTTCTGGCCCTTGCCGTCGTAACCCAGGGTACGGGTCTTCAACACGGCCGGCAGGCCGATGCTGGCGACCGCCGCATCCAGGTCCGCCTGGGACTGGATATCGGCGAAGGCCGGGGTCGGGATCCCCAGCTCCTTGAACATGCTTTTTTCGAACCAGCGATCGCGGGCGATGCGCAGGGCTTCGGCGCTCGGGTAGACCGGCACGAACTGCGACAGGAAAGCCACGGTTTCCGCGGGGACGCTTTCGAACTCGAAGGTCACCAGGTCGACTTCATCGGCCAACTGGCGCAGGTGATCCTGATCGCCGTAGTCGGCTCGCAGATGTTCGCCCAGGGCGGCTGCGCAGGCATCCGGCGCCGGGTCGAGGAAAGCGAAGTTCATCCCCAGCGGCGTACCCGCCAGGGCCAACATGCGGCCGAGCTGGCCGCCACCGATTACACCGATCTTCATCGTCAAAAACCTCAGGCGACGCGCGGGTCTGGATTATCCAGCACGCTGTCTGTCTGTTCAGCACGGAATTTTTTCAGCACGGTATGAAAGTGCGGATGCTTGGCGCCCAGGATGCTCGCCGACAGCAGCGCGGCGTTGATCGCGCCGGCCTTGCCGATGGCCAGGGTGGCGACCGGGATGCCCGCGGGCATCTGCACGATCGACAGCAGCGAGTCCACGCCCGAGAGCATCGACGACTGCACTGGCACGCCCAGCACCGGCAGGTGGGTCTTGGCCGCACACATGCCCGGCAGGTGGGCCGCGCCACCGGCACCGGCGATGATCACCTCGATGCCACGGGACTCGGCCTCTTCGGCGTACTGGAACAGCAGGTCCGGGGTGCGATGGGCCGAAACCACTTTCACCTCGTAAGGGATGCCGAGCTTTTCCAGCATATCGGCGGTGTGGCTAAGGGTGGACCAATCGGACTTGGAGCCCATGATCACGCCAACCAGTGCGCTCATCGTCGTGCCTCTTCTCTTGGGCGCCCGCAGGCGCGTCAAAAAACAACAAGCCACGCGGGAAGACCGGCGTGGCTTGTTATGCGAATTATGGCCGGGCGAACCGGCCGAAGGCCGCGCAGTATACCGAAAAATCCGCGTCGTACGCACTTTCTGCGACCGTCTGTCGTTCGCTGGATTTTAGCCGCTGAAGGCCGGTTTACCTGACTTTCAGGTCAATCCAGGACATTGTGGGAGCTGGCTTTCCAGCGATTGCGGCCGCAAGAGCAATGCAAGGCTCAAGGGCCTCATCGCCGGCAAGCCGGCTCCTACAAGGTCCCAGGCTGGACGATAGTCCGTGGTGAGCCCCGATCCTGTGGGAGCGGGCTTGCCAGCGATTGCGGTCGCAAGAGCAATGCAAGGCTCAAGGGCCCCATCGCCGGCAAGCCGGCTCCTACAAGGTCCCAGGCTGGACGACAGTCCGTGGTGAACCCCGATTCTGTGGGAGCTGGCTTGCCAGCGATTGCGGTCGCAAGAGCAATGCAAGGCTCAAGGGCCCCATCGCCGGCAAGCCGGCTCCTACAAGGTCCCGGGCTGGACGATAGTCCGTGGTGCCCCCCTCAACCCTGTGGGAGCTGGCTTGCCAGCGATTGCGGCCGCAAGAGCAATGCAAGGCTCAAGGGCCTCATCGCCGGCAAGCCGGCTCCTACAGGGTCCCAGGCTGGACGACAGTCCGTGGTGCCCCTCCGATCCTGTGGGAGCTGGGCGATATTCAGGTCGGGGCCGGCGTCTGCGCCGCAGCGCCTTCCAGCTTGCGCCACAACAGGCGCACATTCGCCTTGCGCACCAGCGCGCAGCGATACAGGCGGATCTCCAGCGGCACATGCCATTGCGCGCCGCCACAAACCACCAGTTCGCCCCGCGCCAGCTCGGCCCGCACGCTCAACTGCGGCACCCAGGCGATGCCCAGGCCCTCCAGCGCCATGCTCTTGAGGCTGTCGGCCATGGCCGTCTCGTACACCGTGGTGAAACGCAGGTTGCGCTGGCGCAGCAGCAGGTTCACCGAACGCCCGAGAAATGCCCCGGCGCTGTAGGCCAGCAACGGCACGCTGGCCTCGCCTTCCAGGTCGAACAGCGGCTTGCCGTCCGGCCCCGCCGCGCACACCGGGAGCATTTCGGTATGCCCCAGGTGCAACGACGGAAAGATCTCCGCGTCCATCTGCAACGCCGCATCCGGGTCATAGAACGCCAGCATCAGGTCGCAACCGCCCTCGCGCAGCGCATGCACCGCGTCGCCAACGTTGGTCGCCACCAGCCGCGTGGCGATGTTCAGCCCTTCGTTGCGCAACTGCGCGATCCACCGCGGGAAGAAGCCCAGCGCCAGGGAGTGCGCCGCCGCCACCTGCATGACTTCGCCCTGCCCGCCTTCCAGATGATGCAGATGGCGCACCACCTCGCCCAGTTGCTCGACCACCGTTCGCGCCGTCACCAGGAACAGCTGGCCGGCCGCCGTCAGCTCGATCGGCGTGCGCGAGCGATTGACCAGGGTCAGGCCCAGCGCCGCTTCCAGGCTGCGAATCCGTCGGCTGAACGCCGGCTGCGTGACGAAGCGACGCTCGGCAGCCTGGGAAAAGCTACGCGTCGCCGCCAGGGCACTGAAATCTTCCAACCATTTGCTTTCGAGATTCATTGGCCCTTCCCTCCTCCAAGCGCACCATTTTGGTTCACACGCTCGCCACACACAATGCGTCACATCGGCATTATGCCGTTTGTGCATAGGGCAGCGCCGAACAGCATTGGCCCAAAAATTCCCTCAAGCCTAGCATTGCCAACGTTCCGGCATTGACCGGGTCCATTTCGAGATGATTTCTATCATGTCCTCCGCTGCATCTTTCCGCTCAGAAAAAGACCTGCTTGGCGTACTCGACGTACCTGCCGACGCGTACTACGGCATCCAGACCCTGCGAGCGGTGAACAACTTCCGCCTCTCCGGCGTTCCGATTTCGCACTACCCGAAACTGGTCGTGGCCCTGGCCATGGTCAAGCAAGCCGCCGCCGACGCCAACCGCGAACTGGGGCACCTGAGCGAAGCCAAGCACGCCGCCATCAGCGAGGCCTGTGCCCGCCTGATCCGCGGTGATTTCCACGAGCAGTTCGTGGTGGACATGATTCAAGGCGGCGCTGGCACTTCAACCAACATGAATGCCAACGAAGTCATCGCCAACATCGCGCTGGAGGCCATGGGCCACGGCAAGGGCGAATACCAGTACCTGCACCCGAACAACGACGTGAACATGGCGCAGTCGACCAACGACGCCTACCCGACGGCCATCCGCCTGGGTCTGCTGCTGGGCCACGACGCCCTGCTCGCCAGCCTCGACAGCCTGATCCAGGCCTTCGCCGCCAAGGGTGAAGAGTTCAGCCACGTCCTGAAAATGGGCCGCACCCAGTTGCAGGACGCCGTGCCGATGACCCTCGGCCAGGAGTTCCGCGCCTTCGCCACCACCCTGAGCGAAGACCTGGCCCGCCTGAAGACCCTAGCACCGGAAGTGCTGACCGAAGTCAACCTGGGCGGCACCGCCATCGGCACCGGCATCAACGCCGACCCGCGCTACCAGCAACTGGCCGTCGACCGCCTGGCGATCATCAGCGGCCAGCCGCTGGTTCCGGCCGCCGACCTGATCGAAGCCACCTCCGACATGGGCGCCTTCGTGCTGTTCTCCGGCATGCTCAAGCGCACCGCGGTCAAGCTGTCGAAGATCTGCAACGACCTGCGCCTGCTGTCCAGCGGCCCACGTACCGGCATCAACGAAATCAACTTGCCGGCGCGCCAGCCGGGCAGCTCGATCATGCCCGGCAAGGTCAACCCGGTGATCCCGGAAGCGGTCAACCAGGTGGCCTTCCAGATCATCGGCAACGACCTGGCCCTGACCATTGCGGCCGAAGGCGGCCAGTTGCAACTGAACGTAATGGAGCCGCTGATCGCCTTCAAGATCTTCGACTCGATCCGCCTGCTGCAACGCGCCATGGACATGCTGCGCGAACACTGCATCGTCGGCATCACCGCCAACGAAGCACGCTGCCGCGAACTGGTGGAACACTCCATCGGCCTGGTCACCGCGCTGAACCCGTACATCGGCTATGAAAACGCCACCCGTATCGCCCGCATCGCCCTCGAAAGCGGCCGCGGCGTACTGGAACTGGTGCGCGAGGAAGGCCTGCTCGACGATACGATGCTCGCCGACATCCTGCGCCCGGAAAACATGATTGCCCCGCGTCTGGTTCCACTGAAGGCCTGACCCTCAGTGACAGATCGCAAACCGCTCACCAGGTCGAGGGACTAGACACCTCTCACCTTTTGAGGGCCTGAAGGTCACTCTTCAGGCCCTTTTTTTTAACTGATTTTTCATGGCAACACCGTTCCCGACAACCGTTCAGCAGACGCGCATTACTCGCCAACCGACTGGCGAGGCTTCTAGGACAGCGGTTCCAGGGTGCAAAGATGAAAAATGACAGGCCGTGCAGACGTTGGCGGTCCTGATCGGTATAGTGCCGCCCCTCTTCGCGTAAGCGATCCGCGGCACAGTGGAACCGAAACACGCGAAACAACACTAAAAACAACCCGCGAAAGCTCGGGACGATTTATCGCCAGCCCACACTGCCCTGCAACACCGGGTGTAACGCGATATTTCAAACGAGCCGCCTTTGCATCAAAAACAGCGAGGAACCATCCATGCTCGAAGTCATTAACGACTTCCTCTCAGGGAAAGTACTGATCGTGCTCATTGTCGGGCTCGGTAGCTACTTCACGATCCGCTCACGGTTCGTCCAGTTTCGCCATTTCGCCCATATGTTCACGGTTTTCAAGGAATCCCTGCGCGGCCAGGCGGGCCAACTCAGCTCCTTCCAGGCCCTGATGCTGAGCCTGGCCGGCCGCGTCGGCGCCGGTAACATCGCCGGTGTCGGCATCGCCGTGACCCTCGGCGGCCCGGGCGCCGTGTTCTGGATGTGGGTCACCGCACTGGTGGGCATGTCCAGCAGCTTCTTCGAATGTACGCTGGCCCAGGTCTACAAGCGCGCCGATGGCGACGGCCTGTACCGTGGTGGTCCGGCCTACTACATCCAGCATGGCCTGAAGCTCAAGGGCATGGCGGTGATATTCTCCATCCTGCTGCTGGTCACCTACGGCTTCGCCTTCAACGGCCTGCAGTCGTACACCGTCACCCACTCCCTGCAGAACGCCTTCGGCTTCGACCCGGCCCACACCGGTATCGCCCTGGCCGTGCTGCTGGCAATCGTCTTCCTCGGCGGCATCAAGCGCATCGCCGCGGTCTCCGACCTGCTGGTTCCGATCAAGACCCTGGCCTACATCGGCGTCACCCTGTACGTGATCGGCAGCCAGATCGAGCACGTTCCGGCCATGCTGGAAACCATCTTCAAGAGCGCCTTCGGCCTTGACCCTGCGTTCGGCGGCCTGCTCGGCAGCGCCATCGTCATGGGTGTGAAGCGTGGCGTGTTCGCCAACGAAGCAGGCCTGGGCAGCGCCCCGAACGTCGCCGCCGTGGCCGCCGTGAAACACCCGGGCGCCCAGGGCGTGGTCCAGGCGTTCAGCGTGTTTCTCGACACCTTCGTGATCTGCACCTGCACCGCCCTGCTGATCCTGCTGTCGGGCTTCTACACGCCGGGCTTCGAAGGTGACGGCATCGTCCTGACCCAGAACTCCCTGGCCGCGGTGGTCGGTGACTGGGGCCGCGTGTTCGTCAGCGTCGCCCTGTCGCTGTTCGTGTTCACCTGCATCCTCTACAACTACTACCTGGGCGAGAACAGCCTGCAGTTCCTGACCCGCAACCGTGTCGTGCTGATGGTCTACCGCGCCCTGATCCTGGCCCTGGTGGTCTGGGGTTCGGTGCAGAACCTGGGAACCGTGTTCGCTTTCGCCGACATCACCATGACCTGCCTGGCCTTCGTCAACCTGATCGCCCTGGCCATGCTGTTCAAGGTCGGCCTGCGCGTGATGCGCGACTACGACGGACAGCGCCGCGCCGGCGTTGGCCAGCCGGTGTTCGATTCCAGCAAGTTCGCCGACCTGGATCTGGACCTGAAAGCCTGGCCGGCCAATCCGGACCAGCCAGTGTCCCGCGAGCAGGAAGCAGCCCAGGGCGTGCCCGCCACGCAACGCTGATCGCAGCCCCTCGGGCGGCGCCCTGCCGTCCGATGCGAAAGATCCACCGGGTGGCGTCCCAGCCGCCCGACGTGACACACCTTGCGTCCGCAGGCATGCTGCGGCGCAAGGTGTATTCGTCCAGGAGAACCATCAATGAACCCCGTCACTTATCCCGCCGCGCGGCACGTCATGGTGCTCTACACCGGCGGCACCATCGGCATGCAGGCCAGTGCCGGCGGCCTGGCCCCGGCTTCCGGTTTCGAAGCGCGGATGCGCGAGTACCTGCTCAGCCAGCCGGCACTGGTCGTTGCGCAATGGCGCTTTCGTGAGATGGCGCCGCTGATCGACAGCGCCAACATGACCCCCGAGTACTGGCTGCGCCTGCGGGACGCGGTGGTCGATGCGGTCGAGCAGCAACAGTGCGACAGCGTGCTGGTCCTGCACGGCACCGATACCCTGGCCTACAGCGCGGCGGCCATGAGCTTCCAGTTGCTGGGGCTACGGGCACCGGTGGTGTTTACCGGCTCCATGCTGCCGGCGGGCGTGCCGGACAGCGATGCCTGGGAAAACGTCAGCGGTGCGCTGGTCGCCCTCGGCCAGGGCCTGGCGCCGGGGGTGCATCTGCATTTCCATGGCGAAATGCTCTCGCCGACCCGCTGCGCGAAGATTCGCAGCTTTGGCCGTCATCCGTTCGCGGCCCTCGCTCGTACCGGTGGTGCGGCCAGGGCCACTGACTTGCCGGCGCAACTGGACTACCACCAGGCCCGCCAGCTGACGACGGTCGGCGTCCTGCCACTGGTGCCGGGCATCGGCGCCGCGCAGCTGGACGCGATGATCGACAGCGGTATCCAGGCCCTGGTGCTGGAGTGTTTCGGCAGCGGCACCGGACCGAGCGACAACCCGGCGTTCCTCGCCAGTCTCCAGAGGGCGCAGAAGCGGGGCATAGTGGTGGTGGCGATCACCCAGTGCCATGAAGGCGGTGTCGAGCTGGACGTCTATGAGGCCGGCAGCCGTCTGCGCGGCGTCGGCGTGCTGTCCGGCGGCGGCATGACCCGGGAAGCGGCGTTCGGCAAACTGCATGCCCTGCTCGGGGCCGGCCTGGAGTCGGCCGAAGTGCGACGTCTGGTCGAACTCGATCTGTGCGGCGAACTGCGCTGACAATCGCCTGCCGATCCCTGCGACACCCGACCTCCAGTGAGCCCCGCGCACTGGAGGTCAATTCTTCCTTCCTACCCAGCCAATCTGATCAGTCCGATATATACGTAGGATTATTCTCATACACCATTCCTACGCTACTCCTGCCCAATCGCCTCGGGTAGGCTGGTCAAAGTTGCAAATCACAAACAACCTTGTTTGAACTTCGTATTTTAAATACGCAGCTTGCAACTAAAAAAGCAGAAGCTCCATCAATACCCGTATTGAACGGCTTGTTACTTTAACGCGGAAACTTCGGATAACTCGCCGACGCAGTGTCACGCCTGTCCATAAGTGTCGACTTCTGTATGTGTCTTGTTCATCCGTCGCCAGCGCACCAAAGCGCAGCGGCCCGGCCCCCGGGCATCACCTGGATAATGCGGGCCTCCCGTTTCGAACGGATCGAGTGTGCGGTCATGGAAGCCTTGGCTCTTTCTTATTCAGACGCTGTCAGGACAGCCATGGGAAAACCAGAGAGAAACCATGAGAAAACATATCGCAATAACCGCACTGTGCAGTCTTTTTTCCGTATCGGCCTTTGCGGCCAAACCGCAGGCCTGCAGTCCGGTGGAAACTTCAGGAATTGAAAGTCTGTTCGACGATTGGAACAATGCGTTACAGACGGGCGATGCCCGGAAAGTTGCCGACAGGTATCTGCCGGACGCGGTGCTGTTGCCCACGGTCTCGAACAAGGTCCGCTTGACCGACGCCGAGCGGATCGACTACTTCGAGCATTTCCTGGCCAACAAGCCGGTGGGCAAGATCGACAGCCGGACCATCCGCATCGGCTGCAACGAGGCCATCGACACCGGCACCTATACCTTCGCCTTCAAGGACCAGTCGACCGTGTCCGCCCGCTACACCTTCACCTACGCCTGGAATGGCCAGGACTGGAAAATCTCCACCCACCACTCCTCGGCCATGCCGGAGAAATAACCGGCTCCTCTGCGCCCATGCCATGCGGTGAATCTGCCGACCGGCACTAAACTTGCTCGATTCCCACACCTCCCAAGGCCGGAATCGAGCATGCTCCACTCCCACCTCACCACCCTCAACGCCGTGTCCCTGGTGCTCAATGCCTTTCGTGACGAAGGCCTGTCCAGCGATGTGCTCCTGGCCGGCAGCGGCATCAGCGCCGCCGACCTGAGCCGCGCCGATACCCGCATCACCACCAACCAGGAGATGCAGGTATGCGCCAATGCCGTGGCCCTGCGCCGGGAAATCGGCCTGGAACTGGGCCGGCGGATGCACGTTTCATCCTACGGCATGCTCGGCTACGCCCTGCTCACCAGTGCCACCTTCGGTGACGCTTTGCGCCTGGCCCTGCGCTATCCGGCGCTATTGGGAACACTCTTCGAACTGAGCCTGGACGAAGACGGCGAGCGGATCTGGTTCACCGCCAGCGATTACCGGGAGAATCCGGTGCTGGCCGTCTTCAATGTCGAGTTCTGCCTGGTGTCGCTGAAAGTCATCTGCGACGACCTGCTCGGACGCCCGCTGCCGCTGCTGGCCGCGCGCTTCGAACATGAGGCGCCGGACTACCGCGCCAACTACGCCGACAGCTTCGACTGCCCGCTGCAGTTCTCGGCCACCCGCAACGCCTTCGCCTTCGACAGGCGCTGGCTCGACCAGTCGCTGCCCCTGGCCGATGCCATCACCCACCAGGCCATGGCCGAACGCTGCCGCAAGCAGAACCTGGAGTTCACCGGCCGCCAGGCCTGGCTGGGACGTATCCGCCAGTTGCTCGCCGCCCAGTTGCACACCGCCCCGGGCCTGGAAGGCCTGGCCGAACAGATGAATTGTTCGGCACGGACCCTGCGCCGTCACCTGCATGACCTGGGCTGCAGCTACCAGGAACTGCTCGACGAGCTACGCTTCGAGCGGGCCAAGCAGCTGCTGGCGGACGACCAGCTTCCGATCCATCGGATCGCCGACGAGCTGGGCTTCAGCGAAACCGCCAGCTTCCGTCACGCCTTCGTCCGCTGGAGCGGCGTCAGCCCCAGCCAGTTCCGCCCCTGACCGGCACCGCCCCGCAAAGGAGCGGCGCTGCCTCATTGAGGGGCGAAATTCGGACATACCTTTTGGCCATATCGATCCCCTTTTGGCCGCTCCTGCCGTTCTCCGAACCGCGTCGGGCATCAAGAATGAGCCCACGTCCACGCTATCGGAGAACAATAAATGCTGACGGTCTACTCAGACGATCACCACCTGCACCATGGCCGCTGCGAGCTGATCGACGGGCAACTGATGCCCTGCTTCGAGATGCCTTCGCGGGCCGACCACGTGCTGGCCCGCGTGCGGCACCAGGCCCTGGGCCCGGTCCGTGAGCCCGAGGATTTCGGCCTGGAACCGATCCGCCGCGTCCACGACGACGCCTACCTGACGTTCTTCAAGGGCGCCTGGGAGCGCTGGGCCGAACTCGGTCATGACGGCGACCTGCTGCCCTTCACCTGGCCGGCACGGACCCTGCGCAAGGTGATCCCGAGAAACCTGCACGGCGAACTCGGCTACTACAGCTTCGACGGCGGCGCCCCGATCACCGCCGGCACCTGGCAGGCGGCCTACAGCGCGGCCCAGGTGGCCCTGACCGCCCAGGCGGAAATCCAGCGCGGTGCCCGCAGTGCCTTCGCCCTCTGCCGTCCACCCGGACACCATGCCGCCAGCGACCTGATGGGCGGCTACTGCTACCTGAACAACGCGGCCATCGCCGCCCAGGCCTTTCTCGACCAGGGCCACGGGAGAGTCGCGATCCTCGATGTCGACTACCACCACGGCAACGGCACCCAATCGATTTTCTACGAGCGCAGCGACGTGCTCTTCACTTCGATCCACGGCCACCCGGAAGCGGAGTTCCCGTTCTTCCTCGGCTATGCCGACGAGCTGGGCGAAGGCGCCGGCGAAGGCTTCAACTTCAACTACCCGCTGGCCGCCGGCAGCGGCTGGGAGCGCTGGAGCGCGGCCCTGGAACAGGCCTGCGGGGAAATCGAGCGCTACGCCGCCGATATCCTGGTGGTCTCCCTCGGCGTGGACACCTTCAAGGACGATCCGATTTCGCAGTTCAAGCTCGACAGCCCCGACTACCTGCGCATGGGCGAACGCATCGCCCGCCTGGGCAAGCCGACGCTGTTCGTGATGGAAGGCGGCTATGCGGTGGAAGAAATCGGCATCAATGCCGTGAACGTACTCGAAGGTTTCCAGAACGCCCAATGAGGAACTAGAAGAATGAACAGACTCAAGCGTTTTATCGCCCCGGCCCTGTGCGCCGCCGTGCTCAGCGGCGCAGTCCAGGCCGAGGACCGCACCCTGCGGGTCTACAACTGGTTTGACTACATCACGCCCAAGGCCCTGGAAGACTTCAAGGCCCAGAACAGCCAGGTCAAGCTGGTCTACGACATCTTCGACACCAACGAGGCGCTGGAGGCCAAGCTGCTCACCGGCAACTCCGGCTATGACGTGGTGGTGCCGTCCAACGTGTTTCTCGCCAAGCAGATCGAAGCCGGAGTGTTCCAGCCGCTGGATCGCAGCAAGTTGCCGAACTGGAACCACCTCGATCCCAAGCTGATGAAGCTGATCGAAGCCAACGACCCGGGCAACAAGTTCGCCGTGCCCTACATGTACGGCACCATCCTGATCGGCTTCAACCCGGCCAAGGTCAAGGCGGCGCTGGGCGACAACGCGCCGGTGGACAGCTGGGACCTGATCTTCAAGGAAGAGAACATCAGCAAGCTCAAGCAGTGTGGCGTCGCCCTGCTCGACTCGCCTTCGGAAATCCTGCCGCTGGCCTTGCAGCACCTGGGCCTGAACCCCAACAGCAACAATCCCAAGGATTATGAAAAAGCCGAGGCGCTGCTGCTGAAGATCCGTCCGTACATCACCTATTTCCACTCGTCCAAATACATGGCGGATATCGCCAACGGCGACATCTGCGTGGCCGTCGGCTACTCCGGCAGCTTCTCCCAGGCCGCCAACCGGGCCAAGGAAGCCAAGAACGGCGTGGTGGTGGACATGCGCCTGCCCAAGGAAGGCGCGCCGATCTGGTTCGACATGCTGGCGATCCCCAAGGGTGCGAAGGACCCGGAAGATGCCTACACCTTTATCAACTACCTGCTGCAACCCCAGGTGATCGCACCGATCAGCGACTTTGTCGGTTATCCCAACCCGAACAAGGACGCCACCGAAATGGTTGACCCGGCGATCCGTACCAATGCCAACCTGTACCCGACCGAAGCGGCGATGAAGACGCTCTACACCCTGCAGCCGCTGGACCAGAAGGCCGAACGGGCACGGACGCGGGCCTGGACCAAGATCAAGTCGGGGACCTGAGTATCGAGCTGCGTTCTACCGGCGTTTCGCGCTGAAACACCACTGCGTGGGAGCCGGCTTGCTGGCGATGGCGTCCGGACAGTCAATGCGAGACTCACCGGCCTCATCGCTGGCAAGCCAGCTCCTACACGGGGAGCGTGGGCAATCTTCAGCCACTCAGCGGCAGGAACAGCGTGGCGGCGGTCTCGGCGTCGATCGGTCCACGCCAGATGGGCGTGACGTTCACACCCGCGGCCTCCTGGGCACTCTGAAAACTGATGCCCAGATGGCGTTGCTGGAGGGTCTTGAGGTGCGCCTTGCCGTACTCGGCCAGTGGTTTGCTCGCGGTGTCGTAATGGAAGTGCGCGTACCATAACGGCCTGCCCTGCCGGTCGCGGATCTCGTACTCCTCGAGAAAGTCGGGTTTCTTGCCTCCGGGGATAGCCCGGCGCCCCCCCAGCTTGCGGATCGTGATCTGTTCCTGCTCCCGCAGAAACCTGATCGCGGTGACGGTCGGCAAGGCTTTGCGGGTCAAGCTGATCCGCTGGCTCAGCCCCTCGTTGGCCAGGATACTGGCCGCCTCCTCCAGCTCGGCAATCAGCGTGCGGGGCGACTGCGTCAGTCCGCGGGTCAATCCTCGCAGCTCCTGGATGACCTCCTCGAAAGGCTGCGCCTTGGTCTCGAGGATGTGCTGGATATCGAGAGGCGAATGCACCACTTTCGCGGTGCGCTCGGCGTCCGCCAGCAGTGCCGGCAAAGTCGCCAACAGGTCACGACCCTTCTTCTCCAGGGACTTGAGCTTCTTCGCCGCACGCACGCTCAACTCTCCCACGCCTCCCAGCAGGCGCAGGCCACGATCCAACCGCCAGAGCCCCGAGCTGTCGCGACGCAACCAGGGGCCCTGGCGCGCCGGATGCCGGTCATTGATGATCACCACCCCATCGAGCCTGCGCGACACCCGAAACCACGCCCCCTCGACACGGGCATAGAAAAGTTTGTCATGCTGATACAGACCCTTCCATTCGCCCGACTCCAGCAAGCTGCCGGGGGAATCGTCCAGCGACAGCTTGAAGGACTCCAGCCTGACCAGTTCGGAGGCCGTGAAAGGTCGATCCGGGCGGGTCCAGGCAAACACCAGCTGGCTGGAAACCTTGATGGCGGGGTCCTTGACCACCGCGTTACCGAGGGGGACGGCGACCGGCACAGGGGACCGCCCCTGCGCAGCGAACGACCGACGGTGATAGACCAGCACCACAGCCAGGCTCAGCAAGACATCGGCGAACGCCGACCAGGGTTCGGACGCGTTCGGATCGACGAAGGTCTTGAGATCGGACATCAGTTGCACGAGCAACCCGACCTCTGCCAGGGGCGCGGGCGCAAAAGGCACCAGCAGGTTGAACAGCGTCCATCCCAGGTCCGCGAAACGGTTCCAGCGGTCTTCGGCGTCGGAGACGGAAATCGCCTCGGCATGGGCGATCAGTGCCTCGACGGTGGCGGCGAACAGCGCAGCGCCGAACGCCCCGGGCAACTCGCTGGTATCGAGCAAAGCCGGCTTGGGAACGGCCGGCAAGTCCTCATCCAGGCGCGTGACCCGGACCACGTGCGGCTCCTTGAATCCGCCCTGGTCATAGATTGCGCGCCTGTTGCTGTCGAGGCCGCCGAGGACCGACTGCCGCAACACCCCTGGCGCCTGAACGGCCGCCAACAGTTCGTCAAGGGAGGCAAACTCGAGCATGAGCCTGGCGCTACCCGGACGAAACAGCACCTGTGGTCCCTGGTCCGTGGACCGCGGGCCGATCACAAACATGTTGCGCACCCGGTCCGGGGTGGCCTGCGGTTGTGCGACGAAAGCCAGGGGCCTGACCACAATGGGCTGGCCCCCGACCTCCTGCACGCCATTATCGTGGGTCACCACCGCCTCGACATAAAGCCGGGCGCTCTCCGTCAGTTGCCGTTTGAACCGCAACTCCAGCGCCAGCATCGGCAGCAGGACATGCAGGTAGTCGCTGAAAAGCCTCTCTTGCCGCGCTCGCTCGACCGGGTCGTGCTGCAATCTCTGCGCAAGCAGCTCAGGGTAGGTCCGACCGACATCGGCATCGCTCACCGCCGTGCGCAGCGCGTCATAGGTCATCCAGGGAGGCGCCGCCTGGCCCTGGTAAAGAACCCGCGCCGCTGCCCCTAGAGGAAATGCCTCGAGGTTCTCCAGCGCCATGGCGACATAATCCCGGGTCTGTGACTCGTAGCGGACGTCGGAAGCGCTCTCGACCATTTCGAGCGGGCGGTTGGCGATACGCGTCAAGGTCACGCTGATGTCGCTGACCGACACGGTCGCGGCCTGCGGATATTTCGCCAGCAAACTCGCCTGCAACGACTCGCCAGCGAAGGTCGCGATATCGGGAATGCCATCGAGAAACGTCTTGCCGGCATGACGCCGATAGACCGCCGCGAGCGCCACCACATAATGACCATAGAGGGTGCGATCCGACGCCGAAGCATTGCGCAAACCCTCCGGGAGCAAGTCACGCAGGCGCCCCAGTTTCGCCTCATGACCGGAACGGAAGGCCCCGAACAATGCCTGCAGGCCGGTCAGCTCCAGCAGATGCTGCTCAAGGGCTTGCGGGTCGCGATAGTCAGCCGGCCTGATGGCGTCGATAGCCTCCAGCTGTCGTGCCAGCAGGGTCACGGTCAGGGCATCGAAGACGTGATGATCGGGCGAATAATTTCTGAATTCCGAATCCTGCCCGTTCAGGGTCACCTCCAGGGAGCTTTCCAGCGCTTGCGTGGAATCGAACACTTCGATCCCGCCGAACAGCGTGTAAAGCAAGACGATCTGGCGCTTGCCAACCCAACGGCTCATGGCGAGCGCCTGCACCGGCAAGGGATCGGCGTCCTGCGCGCGGCTATCGATGATGGGGATATAGGCCTGTGCGCAATCGGCTCCGAACCTGGCCTGGCGCTCCTTCAGGTCGGGGTAGTCGAGCACCGCCTGCACGGTACTCAGTTCGTCGCCCGACAGCGCCGTGCTCGCCTGGCGCAATTGCTCCGCGAAGAACTCGGAAAGCCGCTGCCAGGGTGCAACCTCATCCGCCGACGGCGAACCCCAGAAGTCGACCAGGTCCTGTTTGTAAGCCTCCAGCAGCAACGGCGCCCACTCCTTCAGGAGCGCGTCGACCGCCGCGACACTCAGGGACAGTTGCTCCGGATGCTCCGCGCCGGGATAGAGCGTCAGGTAGCTGCCGTCCGGATGAGCCAGTTGCTCTTCGCCGAGGAAGCGTTCGATCAGCAGGTGCGCCAGGGTCAGGACGCGGTATTCCACCTCGTCCCCGCAAGGCTGCGGCTCGATAAGCGCGGCATGGGCAAGCCGTTCGCCGAGCAACGGATACTCGGCCTCCAGCATGTCGCGGACAAGGCCGGGGGTCGCGCTTTCCAGGGTCGGTCGGCGGGCGAAACAGTCACTGAGGGTGTAGACCAGCGCCGCCTGTTCGCTGTCGCTCAAGGTCGTGCCGGGAAGTGGGGACGTCATGTTCATTTATCCTGGTTTCGGGTTCCCGGACCAGATAAACATCGACTGCCCACTTGCCTGCGATAGCCGGTTAATACCCGACGCGGCTAGCGCTTCCAGACCTTACCCAGGCGTGCCAGCGCCGACTCGATATCGGCCTCGGGCACCGCGGCAAACCCCAGCACCAGGCCGGCGCGCCGGTCTTCGGGCGGCAGCGGCTGGGTCATCCAGTAGCTGCTCAGGGGGCTGATTTCCACCCCGACGCTCTCCGCCAGCGCGATCAGCTCCTGTTCCCGCTCCAGGCTCTCCACCGGGACCGTCACGTGCAGGCCCGCCGCGACCTCCGCCAATGGACCGCACCCCGCGATAGCCTGCGGCCAATGGGCCAGCAGGGTGTTGCGCCGGCTCAGGGCGGCCCGGCGCATGCGGCGGATATGCCGCTGGAAGTGCCCGGCGGCCATGAACTCGGCCATCACCGCCTGGGTACTGACCTCCGAGTGCCGCATATCCAGTGCCCGCCGCTGGGAAAAGGCCTCGACCAGCGTCGGCGGCAGCACCAGGTAGCCGAGGCGCAACGCCGGAAAGGCAATCTTGCCGAAGGTGCCGACATACAACACCCGCCCCTGTCGATCGAGTGCGGCCAGGGGGGCCAGCGGCGCGCCGCTGTAGCGGTACTCACCGTCGTAGTCGTCCTCGACGATCCAGCCGCCGCTGCGCTCGGCCCAGGCCAGCAGTTCCAGGCGCCGGGCCAGGCTCATGATCACCCCGGTAGGGTATTGATGGGACGGCGTCACATAGGCCAGCCGACAGTCCGGCAATTGCGCGAGTGCGGCGCAGTCCAGGCCCTCGTGATCCACCGCCACGCCATGCAGTGTGGCCCCCGCCACCGCGAAGGCCAGCCGCGCCGCGCGGTAGCCGGGATTTTCCACAGCGACGCCATCGCCGGGGTCCACCAGCAACTGTGCACAAAGGCTGATGCCCTGTTGTGCGCCGCTGGTGATCACAATTTGTTCAGGCGTGCAGGACAAGCCTCGGGAACCGCGCAGATAAGCCGCGATCAGGCCGCGCAGGCGCTCCTCCCCCGCCGACTGGCCGTAGCACAGCAGCTGCAAGTCCGGTTTACGCCAGAAAGCCGCCTGCAGCTTGGCCCAGACGCCAAAAGGGAACAGATCGAACGCCGGTACGCCGACCCGGAAAGCCCGCGGTGGACCCGATGGCGGTGCGTGCAAAGGGTTGTTCTCGATCCGCTGCAAGGCACGATTGTGGATAACTTTACTGGATGTAATCCCAGCGGTTTCAGTCGATTTTGTGGATAACCCTGTGGGTAAGCCTGTTGAAAACCCTGTGGATACTTTTGTGGACAACTTTTTGATCGGCAGAGACTTTTCCGGCAGTTGGGCAACGTAGGTGCCATCGCCGATGCGGCCCTCGATAAAGCCTTCGGCGTACAGCTGGTCATAGGCGCGCACGACGCTGTTGCGGGAAATCGCCAGGGCTGCCGCCAGGTCGCGACTGGCCGGCAAGCGGCTGCCGCTGGCCAGGCGTCCGTCCAGCACCCGCAGGCGCAGGGCCTGGTAGAGCTGGTGACTCAGTCCCTTGGCCGGGTCCAGGTAAATCCCGGCGGGATCGAACGGCAGCGGCAATGAAGGACTGGGCATGGCGTTGCACCTGTGAAATGGATCGATGAAATGGACCTACGAAAATCATCACTAATGGCTCTTACAAGCAACCAATAGCCTGCCTAGGATGCAGGCATTCGCCAAGGAAAATCTCCATGTACACACCGAGCGCTTTTTCCGAGCAGGATCTGCTCACCTTGCAACGGCATATTCAGGACACCCGCCTGGCGACGCTGGTCACCCATGGCAAGCTTGGCCTGCAAGCCAGCCACGTGCCGCTGCTGCTGGCCCCCGGGCAAGGTCCCAACGGCACGCTCTACGGCCATCTGGCCCGGGCCAATCCGCAGTGGCGGGAACTGGCCGAGGGCGGCGAAATCCTGGTGATCTTTGCGGGAGCCGACGCCTATGTCAGCCCTTCCTTCTATCCTGCCAAGGCCGAGCACGGCAAAGTCGTGCCGACCTGGAACTACGTGGCCGTGCACGCCTACGGCGAGGCCGAGGTGTTCGACGATGCCGAGCGCCTGCGCAACCTGGTCAGTGCCCTGACCGACCGGCATGAAGCGGGTCGGGACCAGCCCTGGAAAGTCGACGATGCCCCCGCGCCGTACATCGACAGCATGCTCAGGGCCATCGTCGGCTTTGCCCTGCCGATCCAGCGCCTGGAAGGCAAGCGCAAGCTCAGCCAGAACCGCAGCGCCGCCGACATCGCCGGTGTACAACAAGGGCTGGCGGCCAGCGCCGACAGCCAGGACCAAGCCCTCGCCCATTTGATGCGTTAAGGAGTCTGCATGAGCACCCTCGAAATCCGTCCGGTCAGCGCCGCCGACCAGGCCGCCTGGCGTCCCTTGTGGCAGGCCTACCTGAAGTTCTACGAAACCGAGCTGCCGGACACGGTCTACCAGTCGACCTGGCAGCGCTTTCTCGACCCGGCCGAAACCACCCATGCCGCCCTCGCCTGGCAGGACGGCAAGGCGGTGGGCCTGGTGCATTTCATCTACCACCGCTCGAACTGGAGCGTGCAGAATTCCTGCTATCTTCAGGATCTGTTCGTCGCGCCCGGTCAACGCGGGACGGGCCTTGGCCGATTGCTTATCGAGCACGTCTATGCCACGGCGGCCCAGGCCGATTGCAGTAAAGTGCACTGGCTGACCCACGAAACCAATGCCACGGCCATCCAGTTGTACGAGCGGATTGCCGAGCGCCCCGGCTTCATTCAATTTCGCCACGCGTTGTAAGCCCCCGAGGAAAGCGTCATGTCCACACACGTAGCCAACTGGCAAGGCGCGCCGGCGCCATCCACCCGCCACCTCGAGGGGCGCTTCATCACCCTGGAAAAGCTCGACCCCGCGCGCCATGGCGATGACCTGTTTCGCGCCCTGGAAGGCCCCGGCGCCGACCCGAAGTTGTGGAACTACCTGCCCTACGGGCCGTTCCCGCAACGCAGCGCGTTCAATGACTGGCTCGACGGCCATGCGGCGAGCGCCGACCCGTATTTCTTCGCCGTCATCGACAAGGCCAATGGCGAGGTCCAGGGCCTCCTCAGCCTGATGTCGATCGTCCCGGCCCAGGGCCGTATCGAGATCGGCCACGTCACCTTCGGCGCACCGATGCAGCGTTCGCCCAAAAGTACCGAGGCGGTCTACCTGCTGGCCCGAGAAGCCTTCGCCCTGGGTTACCGGCGCCTGGAGTGGAAGTGCAACAACGACAACGCCCGCTCCCGGGCGGCGGCCGAGCGGCTGGGCTTCCAGTTCGAAGGCGTGTTCCGCCAGCACATGGTGGTCAAGGGCAAGAACCGCGACACGGCCTGGTACAGCATCATCGATTCGGAATGGCCGGCGGTGAATGCCGGATTCGAGCGCTGGTTGTCGGAAGAGAACCTCGGCGCGGTCGGCCAGATCAAGACCCTGGCCGAGTGCCGCGGTTAACCCGCACAGCCCCCAAGCACAGCGCCCGCCACCCCGAAAACGCGGTGACTGACACCTCGGCCACCGCTGGCCCACACGCCTCCGCAGACGCCACCAAATCGCCGCGCAAGCGGCGACATCTCGCGCAAAAGACGGGTAAAAAGCCCGACATTTATCGATTACATGGATAGATACATTTCCGCCTCGATTTATTCCGAGGATGAAATGGAATGTCCCCCAAGAAGACCCACCTTGCTGCTGCACTGACATTGGCGCTGAACGGACTAACGGCTCAACACGTGCTGGCTCAGGACTTACGACACCGACAAATTCTAGAACCAGGCGCCTACGCGAAAGTCAGCACAGCGCCCACCTCTGCCGGCGTTTTTCTGGTCAAGCCTCACGCGGGCCCAGGGGGAGCCTATGAGGCATACATCCAGCCCGACGGTTCTGCTGTTCCGGTATACACACCTGCGCTCCCGCCACCCTGCCTGTCATGCATGCCTCCAAATGTCGCCGTCCCTCCATTACAAGTCAGCCAGCCAACGCCAATATTCAGCCGGCCTGTCAACCCGAATGCCAGGTACCTCGGAACGACCGCAGAGGGCGGTACGTGGTGGGAAGCTCCGATTGCCCCCACTTCGCAGCCACCGCTCTCTCAAGGGACGCCGGCGCCCCAGCCTATCGCCACGAACATCGGTATTGTCGAAACCAATCTGAGCAATATCGCGGCCAATACGGCTGCTATCCAAGCCAGCGCCCACAGCATCGCAGGCCATGACAAAAGGATCACTGACAACACCACCGCCCATCAAACCAACGCCAGCAACATCGCGGACCATGACAAAAGGATCACCGACAACACCACCGCCCATCAAACCAACGCCAGTAGCATCGCGGGCCATGACAACAGGATCACCGACAACACCACCGCCCATCAAACCAACGCCAGCAACATCGCGGGCCATGACAACAGGATCACCGACAACACCACCGCCCATCAAACCAACGCCAGTAGCATCGCGGACCATGACAACAGGATCACCGATAACACCAGCGCCCATCAAACCAACGCCAGCAACATCGCAGGCCATGACAACAGGATCACCGACAACACCACCGCCCATCAAACCAACGCCAGTAGCATCGCGGACCATGACAAAAGGATCACCGATAACACCAGCGCCCATCAAACCAACACCAGCAATATCGCGGGCCATGACAAAAGGATCACCGATAACACAAACACTATCGAAAGAATGGATGCCGAGGATAAAGCCTTCCGCGAAGAAATCAGGAAGAGTAATGCCCAACTGGAAAAACGGCTCACTGCCGCCGAAACCATAAACAAGCCTCAGCAGGATGATCCAAAAAAAGGAGGACAAGGCGGCAATGTCGGCAAGCCCATCCCCAAACCGGTCGAATCCCCCCTGCAAAATGCCCTGGCCGGCCTGAACGCCCAGGCCAAAAGAGATGCCTGGACACAGCTGTCCGGCGCGGCCAACGCCAACCTTGGCCGGGCGACCCTCAAGGGCGCCAGCCAAGTGGGCAACAGTGCCCTCTCGGCCATGCGCCAGCTCGGCAACGCCCCCTCGGAGCGCCTGCTCGCTGGAGCAAACGGCGCGCCCGGCCAGGTCTCGCTGTCGGGTCATTCGCAGATCAAGCCCAATGACACCCGCCTGTGGGTACAGGCCCTGAACAACGCCAGCACCTTCGACCAGCCCACGGAAACGAAGGCTTTCGAACAGAACACCAAGGGCCTGGTGATGGGCGTCGACTGGGCCCTGGACAATGAATGGCGGGTGGGCCTGCTGGGTGGCAAGTCGCAATCGGAGCATAAAGCCAGCCGCTTCGAAGGCGATCTCGACAGCTGGCATGTCGGCACCTACGCCCTGCACCAGAGCGGGCCGGTGGCCTTGCGCCTCGGCGCGATCCATAGCGACCACTCCGGCAAGACCAAGCGCAACGTGGAGTTCGGCAGCTACAAGGACCGTCTCGCCGGCAACTACGACGCCACCAGCCAGCAGGCCTTCGCCGAACTCGGCTACAACCTGGGCAGCGGCAGCCTGATCGCCGAACCTTTCGCCAACCTCGGCTACGAGCGTTACTCGCGCAAGGGCTATACGGAAAAAGGCGGCGAAGCCGCACTGAAGGCCAGTGCCCAGACCCTGGACAACTTCAGCACCACCTTCGGCCTGCGCACCGCCAGCATCAGGAACATGGACAGCGGCATGAGCCTGGCCCCACGCCTGAGCGCGGGCTGGAAACATCTGTACGGGGCGCTCGACGACACCAGTACCCAGCTCAACCAGGTGACCGGCAGAACCTTCAACACCAAGGCCATCGGCCAGGACCGCGACAGCCTGGTGGTCGAAGCCGGCCTTGACCTCAACCTGTCGGCCAGGCATTCCATCGGCGTGGCCTACAACGGCGAAATGGGCAGCAGCAGCCGCAGCAACGGGGTCATGGGCCAGTGGAAGATGGCTTTTTAAGCAGAACCCGCCGCCCGCTCGGTTGAAAAAACGGGCGATTGAAAACACCCCATGACCCGTAGGAGCCGGCTTGCTGGCGATGGCGCCCGCCAGAACGCAGCAAGACGCGCGAGCCTCATCGCCGGCGATCCGGCTCCTGCACGGCCCCTGTACGACCTCGACTGACCGCTGATCAGGACTGTCATTTCTGACAGTAGATGAGCCTCTCCAAACCCTCGTAGCCTGAAGACGTCGCCCGCTCGCCCACCCGGCAACGGGCATGGATGAACTTCAGCAATGAGGTGCGAAATGTTTGATAAGACACTACAAGACAGCCCCAAAGCCGATATGCCGGAAGAGGCGGTCGTGGGGAAAAGAGTCATGATCACGGGGCGGCCCGTCAACGCATTCAGCGGAATCTATAAGCTCGAATTTCGCGGCCCCGAAACCCCCTTCTTCGTCCCCATCCACCGCTCGTACTGGGACAGCATCTCGTTCATCGTGCCCGACAAGCTCGGCGAGCACGTTGTCGAAGGGCAATATTCCAATGGCACCTCCGTGCCATTGGAGGCACACATCTTCGGAACGCTCGACATCAAGCCGGCGTGAGCCCGCCAGAACCTGATCATCAATGAATGTTCGATGCCGTCATCCAGGCCCGACCGTTGATCGGGACTGTCATTTCGCAGGAGGCGCAAAATGATTACCAAAACACTGCAGGCAAAACCCAGAGTCGAGCTGCCGGATAAAGCGACCGTAGGGGAGGTCCTCACGCTCAGGGGCCCAATCGTAAACGCATTCAGCGGGCTCTATCAGTTCCACTTCTCGAAGGGCGGCGACGATGCCCCCAATCTCGTCAGTTTCGACATCATCGATTGGCAAACCATCTCGTTCATCGTTCCCAACAAAGTCGGCGAGGTCACTGTTACAAGCTACTATGCAACCGTCAGCGCCGTGCCGGAGGAGATCCAGCTGTCGGGGCGTATCACGATAGTGCCAGCCTGAATCCGCTGGGCCGCCGCGATGTCGTTGCTCCGGGCAGGAGGCAAAAAAAAAAGGGGGCACATGCCCCCCGAGGTATAAATCGTTGTGAGTCGAAGGCTGCCGTTCAGCCTTCGATCTCGATAAGGATTTCGCCAGGGTTGACCCGGTCGCCCTTGGCCACGTGGATGGCCGTGACCTTGCCGGCAACCGCTGCCTGCACTTCGGTCTCCATCTTCATCGCTTCGGTGATCAGGACGGCCTGGCCGGCTTTCACGGTGTCGCCTTCCTTGACCAGCACGTCGACGATATTGCCCGGCATGGTGGTGCTGACATGGCCCGGCGCGCTGGCCTGCTTGCGCTTGCTGCTGCCGCCACCGACGAATTCGTTGAGCGGCTCGAACACCACCTCTTCCGGCATGCCATCGATGGACAGGTAGAAGTGCCGCTTGCCTTCGGCCTTCACGCCGACACCGGTAATGTCGACGCGGTAGGTTTCGCCGTGCACGTCGATGACGAACTCGGTCGGTACGCCCTCGCCGCCTGCCGCACGCACGCCGCCGGCTTCAGGAATCGGCAGCAGCGCTTCGGGCACCAGGGTGCCGGCCTCGCGCTCTTCGAGGAACTTGCGCCCGATATCCGGGAACATGGCGTAGGTCAGCACGTCCTCTTCCGACTTGGCCAGGGCACCGATCTCGCCCCGCAGCTTGACCATTTCCGGCTTGAGCAGGTCGGCCGGACGCACGTCGATAACGTCCTCGCTGCCGATGGCCTGGCGCCGCAGCTTCTCGTTGACGGTACCCGGCGCCTTGCCGTAGCCGCCTTGCAGGTACAGCTTCACCTCGTTGGTGATGGTCTTGTAGCGCTCGCCGGCCAGCACGTTGAAGAACGCCTGGGTGCCGACGATCTGCGAGGTCGGGGTTACCAGCGGCGGGAAGCCGAGGTCTTCACGCACCCGCGGAATCTCCGCCAGCACTTCGCCCATGCGATTCAGGGCGCCCTGCTCTTTCAGCTGGTTGGCCAGGTTGGAGATCATCCCGCCCGGCACCTGGTTGACTTGCACGCGGGTGTCGACGGCGGTGAACTCGCTTTCGAACTGGTGGTACTTCTTGCGCACGGCGTAGAAGTACAGGCCGATTTCCTGCAGCAGTTCCAGGTCCAGGCCGGTGTCGAACTCACTGCCCTTGAGGGCCGCGACCATCGACTCGGTGCCCGGATGGCTGGTGCCCCAGGCGAAGCTGGAGATCGCGGTGTCGATGTGATCGGCACCGTTTTCCACCGCCTTGAGCTGGCACATCGCGGCCAGGCCGGCAGTGTCGTGGGAGTGGATGAATACCGGCAGCGACTGCTCGGCCTTCAGCGCCTTGACCAGTTCGCCCGTGGCGTAAGGGGTCAGCAGGCCGGCCATGTCCTTGATCGCCACCGAGTCGCAACCCATGGCTTCCATCTGCTTGGCCTGGGCCACGAATGCCTCGATGGTGTGCACCGGGCTGGTGGTGTAGGCGATGGTGCCCTGGGCATGCTTGCCCGCCGCCTTCACCGCTTCGATGGCCACGCGCAGGTTACGCACGTCGTTCATCGCGTCGAAGATACGGAACACGTCGATACCGTTGACCGCCGCCTTGGCGACGAAGGCCCTGACCACGTCATCGCTGTAGTGGCGATAGCCCAGCAGGTTCTGGCCGCGCAGGAGCATCTGCAGGCGGGTGTTGGGCAGGGCCGCGCGCAGTTGGCGCAGGCGCTCCCACGGGTCTTCCTTGAGGAAGCGCACGCAGGCGTCGAAAGTCGCGCCGCCCCAGACTTCCAGGGACCAGTAGCCGACCTTGTCGAGCTTGTCGCAGATCGGCAGCATGTCTTCGGTGCGCATGCGGGTGGCGAGCAGCGATTGGTGGGCGTCGCGCAGGATGGTGTCAGTTACATGGATCTTCTTGGACATTGTCATATTCCTCACAGGCCTGCGTGGGCGGCAATGGCGGCGGCGATGGCCAGGGCCAGCTCTTCGGGTTTGCGCTTGATCGAGTAGTTGGTCAGTTCAGGATGGCTTTCAACGAAGCTGGTATTGAACTGGCCGCTGCGGAATTCCGGATTGCGCAGGATTTCCTGGTAGTAGGCGGCGGTGGTCTTCACGCCTTGCAGGCGCATGTCGTCCAGGGCCCGCAGGCCACGGTCCATCGCTTCTTCCCAGGTCAACGCCCAGACCACCAGCTTCAGGCACATGGAGTCGTAGAACGGTGGAATGGTGTAGCCGGTGTAGATCGCCGTATCGGTGCGCACGCCGGGACCGCCGGGCGCGTAGTAGCGGGTGATCTTGCCGAAGCTGGGCAGGAAGTTGTTCTTCGGGTCTTCGGCGTTGATCCGGAACTGCAGGGCAAAACCGCGATGGATGATGTCTTCCTGCTTGACCGACAACGGCAGGCCGGAGGCGATGCGGATCTGCTCACGGACAATGTCGATGCCGGTGATTTCTTCGGTGATGGTGTGTTCCACCTGCACCCGGGTGTTCATCTCCATGAAGTACACCTCGCCCTCGGCGAGCAGGAACTCCACGGTACCGGCGTTCTCGTAGCCCACCGCCTTGGCCGCGCGCACGGACAGGTCGCCGATATAGGCACGCTGTTCCGGGGTCAGCTGGGGGCTGGGGGCGATTTCGATCAGCTTCTGGTTGCGGCGCTGGATCGAGCAGTCGCGCTCGAACAGATGCACCACGTTGCCGAAGCTGTCGCCGAGGATCTGCGCCTCGATGTGCTTGGGATTGACGATGCATTTTTCCAGGAACACTTCCGCCGAGCCAAAGGCCTTGGTCGCTTCGGAAATCACCCGGGGAAACGCCTGTTCCAGTTCTTCGCGGCTGTTGCAGCGACGGATACCGCGACCGCCACCACCGGAGGTGGCCTTGAGCATCACCGGGTAACCGATACGGTCGCCTTCGGTGAGGGCTTCCTCGATACCCGAGACGTTGCCTTCGGTGCCCGGAGTGACCGGCACGCCGGCCTTGATCATGCTGCGGCGGGCTTCGGTCTTGTCGCCCATGCGACGGATCACTTCCGCCGACGGACCGATGAACTTGATTCCACGTTCGGCGCAGATGTCCGCCAGCTCGGCGTTTTCCGAGAGGAAACCATAGCCGGGGTGCAGCGCGTCGCAACCGGTTTCCACGGCCAGGTTCACCAGCTTGCGCGGGTTCAGGTAACCGGCCAGCGGCTCGGCGCCGATGCTGTGGGCCTCATCCGCGCGCTTCACATGCAGGGCATGGCGATCGGCGTCGGAATAGATCGCGACCGAGCGAATGCCCATCTCGGCGCAGGCACGCACGATTCGTACGGCAATTTCACCACGGTTGGCGATCAGGATCTTTTTTATCACTTGGAAATTCCTAAGCCGCTGGAACAAACGACCCGGTTTACAGCCGGAAAAACGGGTCGGCGCGTGACCAGATGTTTCAAGCCAGTCGCGTCATCACACTAGTCCTACCCAGCGATAAACCAAAATCAATAATTATTGGGTCGCTCATAAGCAATGACTTATAGTTGGCCAACCCGAGGCCCGAGAGTGTTCGCCGAAAATGCGTAAGTCATTGATGCGTATGACATTGCGTCAACTGCAGATTTTCAATGAAGTCTGCGACCTGCGTTCCTATAGCCGCGCAGCCGACGAAATGTCTCTCACACAACCTGCCGTGAGCCTACAAATTCGTCAGTTGGAGGAGCTGATCGGCCAGCCCTTGTTTGATTATGTCGGCAAGAAGCTCTACATGACCGAGGCGGCTGAAGCGTTACAGCGCGCGAGCCGGGACATTTTCGGTCGCCTGGAAAACCTCGATATGCAGCTCTCGGACATGCAGGGTTCGCTGCAGGGGCAACTGAAACTGGCGGTGGAATCCAGTGCCAAGTACTTCGTGCCGCACCTGTTCGCCGCGTTCAAGCGCCAGCACCCCGAGGTCAACCTGCACCTGACGGTGGTCAACCGCGCGCAGGCGCTGCGCCGCCTGTCGGACAACCGCGATGACCTGCTGATCATGTCCATGGTGCCCCAGGACATGGGCCTGGAGTTCCTACCGTTCCTGAACAACCCGATCGTGGCGGTGGCGCGCCCCGACCATCCGTTGTGCCACATGGGCCCGCTGCGCCTGCAGGACCTGGAGCCCTACACACTGCTGATGCGCGAACCGGGATCGGGCACGCGGATGGCCTGCGAGGAGTACTTCAAGGAAAAGCGCGTGCACTTCTCGCAGACACTGGAAGTGACCTCGGGCGAGGCCCAGCGCGAGTGCGTGGTGGCGGGGCTGGGCCTGGCGCTGTTGACGCGCCATGCCCTGAGCCTGGAACTGGCGACCGGCGTGCTCCGGGAACTGCCGGTGGAAGAACTGCCGCTCTATCGCAGTTGGTGCGTGGTTCAGGCCAGGGATAAACGCCTGTCACCGGTCGCCCATGCGTTCCTGGGGTTTATCCGTAGTGAACGCTTGCAGATCAGCGGGCTGGTTGAGCGCTTCGACGGTCGGATGCCGAGTCCGCCTGCCAGTAATTGAGTGCGGCGATTTCCTGTTGCAGTTGGCGCAGTTCGGTGCGGTCTTCGATCGCGCGACGGAATTCCATGCGGCGCTGATCTTCCTGCTGCCGACGGGTCTTGACGCTGCTTTGCTCTTCGTGGTGCCGGGCCATTTCGAGTCTCCCAGGGTAGGTAAGAGACTTTCAAGATGGACGCCGGGCGTTACGATTTGGCGGCAGGCGGGTGACAGGCAGATGAATATTGCCTTGGATAATGAAGCGCCTGTGCGGTCGTCTTCGCGGGCACCGCGCACCCAACGGCTATCAGTCGTCCAGCGCCTTCACCGACTTGGGCGACAAGCGCAGGCTGCGCAAGCTGCGCTTGACGCTCTTGAGGTGGTTCACCAGGCTCGGGCCACGGGCCATGGCCACGCCCATCGCCAGTACATCGATCACCACCAGGTGGGCGATCCGCGAGGTCAGCGGCGTATAGATCTCGGTGTCTTCATGCACATCGATCGCCAGGTTGACCGTCGACAGCTCGGCCAGTGGCGTCTGGCTCGGACACAGGGTGATCAGGGTCGCGCCGCTTTCACGCACCAGGTTGGCGGTGATCAGCAGGTCCTTGGAACGCCCGGACTGGGAAATGCAGATCGCCACGTCGGTGGGCTTGAGCGTGACCGCCGACATCGCCTGCATGTGCGGATCGGAATAGGCCGCGGCGGTCAGCAGCAGGCGGAAGAATTTGTGCTGGGCATCCGCCGCCACCGCGCCGGATGCGCCGAAGCCGTAGAACTCCACGCGCTGGGCCGCCGACATGGCCGTCACCGCCCGCTGCAGCGCGGCCGGGTCGAGCTTCTCGCGCACTTCCATCAGGGTATGCAGCGTGGTGTCGAAGATCTTCAGGCTGTAGTCGGCGACCGAATCGTCTTCGTGGATCGCGAATTGCCCGAAGCTGGCGCCGGCCGCCAGGCTCTGCGCCAGCTTGAGCTTGAGATCCTGGAAACCCGAGCAGCCGATGGCCCGGCAGAAACGCACGATGGTCGGCTCGCTGATACCCACGCTGTGGGCCAGATCGGCCATGGAACTGTGCATCACCGCCGCCGGGTCGAGCAGCACGTGATCGGCAACCTTGAGCTCCGATTTGCGAAGCAGGTTGCGGGACTGGGCGATGTGTTGCAACAGATTCAAAGGACTGGACTCGATTGTTATGGGCGAACGCCTGGGATGTAGCAGTCTTGTAGTTATACTACATGAAATCGCCGATTGCCCGTTCCATTGCGTAACCAGGCTCCCTGTTGCCGCGCCGCATAGGCCATGTAGCCGCTGTGGCAAGCCACTCTCGCCGAGGCCCAACGGAATAAAAATTTCTTTCGGGACGATTTTCCATCCCTCGTTTCATCACGACCGGGTATCGCTGTCGGCGCGCAGCAACTGCACCAGCTCCGTCGCCTCAACCGGCCGACTGATCAGGTAGCCCTGCACCTCGTCGCAGCCATGCAGCTTGAGGAACTCCAGCTGCTGCGGGTTCTCCACGCCCTCGGCCACCACCTTCAACCCCAGACTGTGGGCCATGGCGATGATCGCGCGGGTGATCGCGGCGTCTTCCGAGCCCTCGTCCAGGCCGCGGATAAAGGTCTGGTCGATCTTCACGTAGTCCACCGGGAAGCGCTTGAGGTAACTCAGGGACGAATAGCCGGTGCCGAAGTCGTCGATGGCGAGCTTCACCCCCAGGTCGCGCAACTGCTGGAAGGTCGCGATGATGTGCTCGACGCTGTCGAGCAACTGGCTCTCCGTCAGCTCCAGCTCCAGCAGGTGCGGGGCCAGGCCGGTTTCCTCGAGCACCTGGCGCACCAGGCTGACCAGCTTGCCCTGGCGCAACTGGTGCACCGACAGGTTCACCGAAACCCGTACCGGCGCCAGGCCCTGGCGCTGCCACTCGCAGGCCTGCCAGCACGCCTGGCGCAGCACGAACTCGCCGATGGGGCCGATCAGCCCGGTCTCCTCGGCCAGCCCGATAAAGTCCCCGGGCGGCACCCGGCCCATGGACGGATGATCCCAGCGGACCAGGGCTTCGGCGGCGTTCAGCCGGCCCGTCGCGAGGCAGAGCTTGGGCTGGTAGAAGACTTTCAGTTGCTGCTCGTCGATGGCCTTGCGCAGCTGGTTTTCCAGTTGCAGGCGTTCGAGGGTGCTGGCCTGCAGGCTGTCGGTGTAGAACTGGAAGTTGTTGCCGCCCAGGTGCTTGGCATGCTGCATGGCGATGTTCGACTGGCTGACCAGCGCCGGGATTTCCCGCGCACTGTCCGGCAACAGGCTGATACCCATGGACGCGCTCACCACCAGCTCATGCCCCTCCACCGTCAGCGGCAGCCGCAGCTTGCCGAGCAGGCGGGTCGCCACCCGGGCCAGGCTGGAGAGATTGCCGTAGGCATCGAACAGCACGGCGAACTCATCGCCGGACAGCCGGGCGATGGTGTCCGCCTCCGGCAGTGCATTCACCAGGCGCCGGGCCATTTTCTGCAACAGCTGGTCGGCGACTTCATGGCCGAGGCTGTCATTGAGCAGCTTGAAGCGGTCCAGGTTGATATGCAGCAACGCCAGGCTGCGCCCGCCCTGCCGGGCGCGCTGGTTGGCTTCGCGCAGGCGTTCCTTGAACAGCGAGCGATTGGCCAGCCCGGTCAGCTCGTCGTAGTGGGTCAGGTAGCGCATGCGCTCTTCAGATTCGCGCCGGGCCGAAAGATCGGCGAAGAAGCCCACAATATGGCTGACTTTTCCCCGAGCATCGCGCACGACATTCAGTTGCAGCCATTGCGGATACAGTTCGCCGTTCTTGCGCGCTTCCACCAGTTCGCCCTGCCAGCTGCCGTGCTGCTCGAGGGACTGGTGGATCATCGAGTAGTGCCGCCGGGCATCGCGACTGCAGGGCAGTTCGACGACATTGCGCCCGAGCATGTCCTCGATCTGGTAGCCGGTCACCCGGCTGAAGGCCTGGTTGACCGCCAGCAGGGCGTAGTTCGGGTCGAAGATCACAATGCCTTCGCTGGCGGCCTCGAACACCGTTGCCGCCAGTTGTCGCTGCCCTTCCAGCTCCTTGTGGGAACTGATATCGCGGCGGGTGCCGACCATCCGTAGTACGCGACCACTGGCACTACGCTCCACCGCCCGTCCACGGTCTTCGATCCACACCCAGTGGCCGTCGCCATGGCGGACCCGGTATTCGATCAGGTAGTCCTCGGTGCGGCCCTTCAGGTGCTCCACCAGGGCGCGCTTGAGCGCCGGCAGGTCTTCGGGGTGCAGGCGCGGCTTGAGGTGACTGAGCATCGCCGTCACGTATTCGGGATCCAGGCCGAACAGTTCCTTGATCTGGGTGTGATGTACCTCGTCGGTCTGCAGGTTCCAGTCCCACAGGCCGAGCTCGCTGGCCTGCAGGGCCAGGGCCAGGCGCGTCTCGCTTTTGCTCAGGGCGCGGTTCGCCAGGTCCAGCTCCAGGCTGCGCTGGGCGACCCGGCTTTCCAGGCCGACCTGGGCTTCGCGCAACTCCAGCTCGGCGCGGCGCCGCTGTTCGACCTCCCGGGCCAGCTCCTGGTTGAGCTGCTCGCTGCGGGACTGGGCCTGTTGCAGGTTCTCGATCAGCGCCTGGTTCTGGAAACGCCGCAGCAGGCCGCGCTGGATCAGCCGGTTGATCTGCAGGGCCACCACGCTCAGGGATACCAGCAGGATCAGGCCGAGCCAGCCCCAGCCCTGTTGCGCGCCGCTGCCGCCCCAGAACAGATAGGTGATGGCCGGCACCAGGCAGGGCAAGGTGAAACTCAGGAAAGCCGTGATGCTCACGGCGTAGGCGACGCTGGCGGACAGGGTCGCCGCGCCGATCAGGCCGAAGACCCAGGCCTGCTCGAGAAAACTGTCGGTGGGCACCAGGGCGATACCGGCGCAGGCCAGGGTCAGGCCGCTGACGGCGGAGCCCAACAGGAACATGCGGCGCCAGATCGGCTGGGCCTGGCGGCTGGGAATCGCCGAATCGAAGGCCGCGACCTGGATCACCCGCAGGGCCACCAGCGCCATCAGCCATACCAGCCAGGTGCTGACCAGCAGGTAGCGCTGCGGGCTCCAGAGCAACCAGGCGCAGACCAGGCCATTGATCAGCATGAACAGAGTGGGCAGCAGCGAGCCCTGATACAACAGGCGCGTACGCTCGACCGCCAACTCGGTGGCGAACTGCTTGCGGATAACCCGCCCAGCCTCCACGGAGGGGCTCAGCGCATCGAAGCTGTGAGTCATGGGCATTGTTCTTATAATGATTGAGCCATAAACGTCGCAGGAGCATACACAAGCATCCGGTCGGACCAAACTGCTCCAGGTCATAAAATGCAACGGATTTACCCACGGCAAAAACCTTCGATACAGGGCGAAGTCAGAGCCGGCGCCGCCTGCGGGCAGTGACCGACCGGTCGTCATCGGCGCTGTTTTTTCTCCGGCCGGGCCTCTGGACCCGATCGCCCCCCTGCGACCGTCCGATATCGACCACCCGGCATTAGGGTTTGCCCGCCCGCAGCCAGCACCCTAGAATGCGCCGATGCGCGATGATCTCTCCCTTCTGCTGAATTCCCTCAACGATGCCCAACGCCAGGCCGTAGCGGCCCCCGTTGGCCGTCAGTTGGTCCTGGCCGGTGCCGGCTCCGGTAAAACCCGGGTGCTGGTGCACCGTATCGCCTGGTTGATCCAGGTCGAAAACGCCTCGCCCTACTCGATCCTGTCGGTGACCTTCACCAACAAGGCCGCTGCCGAGATGCGTCATCGTATCGAGCAGTTGATGGGCATCAGCCCCGGCGGCATGTGGGTCGGCACCTTCCACGGCCTGGCGCATCGCCTGCTGCGGGCGCACTGGCAGGAGGCCGGCCTGAGCCAGACCTTCCAGATCCTCGACAGCGACGATCAGCAGCGGCTGGTCAAGCGGGTGATCCGCGAACTGGGCCTGGACGAACAGCGCTGGCCGGCGCGCCAGGCGCAATGGTTCATCAACGGCCAGAAAGACGAAGGCCTGCGCCCGCAGAATATCCAGGCCAGCGGCGACCTGTTCCTGGCGACCATGCGCGGCATCTATGAGGCCTACGAGGCCGCCTGCGCCCGCGCCAACGTGATCGACTTCTCGGAACTGCTGCTGCGCGCCCTCGATCTGTGGCGCAACAACGAAGGTCTGCTCAAGCACTACCAGAAGCGCTTCCGGCACATCCTGGTCGACGAGTTCCAGGACACCAACGCTGTGCAGTACGCCTGGTTGCGCCTGCTGGCCAAGGGCGGCGACAGCCTGATGGTGGTCGGCGACGACGACCAGTCGATCTATGGCTGGCGCGGGGCGAAAATCGAGAACATCTACCAGTATTCCGAAGACTTCCCGGACGCCGAGACCATCCGCCTGGAGCAGAACTACCGCTCCACCGCCGGTATCCTCAAGGCGGCCAACGCCCTGATCGCCAACAACACCGGGCGCCTGGGCAAGGAGCTGTGGACCGACGGCGGCGAAGGCGAGGCGATCAACCTCTACGCCGCCTTCAACGAGCACGACGAGGCGCGCTATGTGGTGGAAACCATCGAAAGCGCGCTGAAGACCGGCCTGGCCCGCAGCGACATCGCCATTCTGTACCGTTCCAACGCCCAGTCGCGGGTGCTGGAAGAAGCCTTGCTGCGCGAGCGCATCCCTTACCGGATCTACGGCGGCCAGCGCTTCTTCGAACGCGCCGAGATCAAGAACGCCATGGCCTACCTGCGCCTGCTGGAAGGCCGGGGCAACGATGCGGCGCTGGAACGGGTGATCAACGTCCCGGCCCGCGGCATCGGCGAGAAGACCGTCGAGTCCATCCGCGAGCACGCCCGCCACAGCGATGTGTCGATGTGGGAAGCCATGGGCCAGCTGATCGCCAATAAAGGCCTGACCGGTCGCGCCGCCAGCGCGCTGGCTGCCTTTATCGAGCTGATCGAGAACCTGGCCGCGAAAACCAGGGACACGCCGCTGCACCTGATGACCCAGATCGTCATCGAGCAATCCGGGCTGATCGCCTATCACGAAGCGGAAAAAGGCGAGAAAGGCCAGGCCCGGGTGGAAAACCTCGAGGAACTGGTCAGCGCCGCGCGCAACTTCGAGGCCTCCGAAGAAGAGGAAGACCTGTCGCCGCTGGCCGCCTTCCTCGGCCACGCTTCGCTGGAAGCCGGCGATACCCAGGCCGACGAGCACGAAGACAGCATCCAGCTGATGACGCTGCACAGCGCCAAGGGCCTGGAATTCCCCTACGTGTTCCTGGTGGGCATGGAAGAAGGCCTGTTCCCCCACAAGATGAGCCTGGAAGAGCCGGGGCGTCTGGAGGAAGAACGGCGCCTGGCCTATGTCGGGATTACCCGGGCCATGCAGAACCTGGTCATGACCTACGCGGAAACCCGGCGCCTGTATGGCAGCGAGACCTATAACAAGGTGTCGCGCTTCGTCCGCGAAGTGCCGAAGGGACTGATCCAGGAAGTGCGGCTGTCCAACAGTGTCAGCCGCCCGTTCGGCGGCGGCCAGCAGCAGAGCAGCAGCCTGTTTGGCGGCAGCGATATCCCCGATACCGGTTTCAGCCTGGGCCAGGCGGTGCGTCACAGCGTGTTCGGCGACGGGGTGATCCTCAACTTCGAGGGCGCCGGCGCCCAGGCCCGGGTGCAGGTCAACTTCAGTGAAGGCAGCAAGTGGCTGATGCTCGGCTACGCCAAGCTGGAAGCCATCTGAGGCCGGTGGAACGATCCGTCGACGGAGAGCGCAATATCATGGGTTCAGGCTTTTTTTCCTCGTGGACATTCTGGGCCCTGCTGTCGGCGACTTTCGCCGCCCTGACCGCGATTTTCGCGAAGATCGGCATCGATAACGTCAACTCGGACTTCGCCACCCTGCTGCGCACCGTGGTGGTCCTGATCAGCCTGGCCTTGATTTTGTACGCAACGGGCCAATATCAGTCATTGAGCTCGATATCCGCCAGGAGCTATCTGTTCCTGCTGCTGTCGGGCCTGGCTACCGGTGCCTCCTGGCTCTGCTACTTTCGCGCCTTGAAAGTCGGCCCGGCCTCGCTGGTGGCACCGGTGGACAAGCTCAGCGTGGTGCTGGTGGCGATCATCGGTGTCCTGCTGCTGGGAGAGAAGCTCGACCTGCGGCAGTGGGGCGGCATCGGGATGATTACGGCCGGCGTGGTATTGCTAGCTTTCCGACGCTAATCCAGAAGATTTCATACAAAGCTTGATGACATGCATGACAGACCGATGAGTATTGGTCCTGTTGCCTTTCATGAAATGTTCAGCTTTGGAATGAGAGGATCAGGCAAAAGCCGGAAACACTCTCTCGCTAGCCAGTAACATTTCACCTGTGCAGTATGGCGCGCGTGCACTCCACAAACGGGAATTCCCTTATGCAACGTTTTCTTAGCATCGCCCTGGCGCTCTGCATCGGCCTGACGATGAGCCTCGACGCCAACGCCAAGCGCTTTGGCGGCGGCAAAAGCATGGGCTCGGCTCCGAGCCACCAGACCAGCCAGATGGCTCCTGCCGCTGGCGCAGCCGGCGGTGCGGCGGCTGTAGGTGCGGCCGGTGCCGCGGGCGCGGCGGCCAAGGCCGGCGGCGCCTCGCGCTGGCTGGGCCCATTGGCCGGCATCGCCGCCGGTGGCCTGCTCGCCTCCATGTTCATGGGCGGCGGCTTCCAGGGCATGCAGTTCTTCGACATCCTGATCATGGCGGTCATCGCTTTCGTGATCTTCCGCTTTATCGCCGCCCGTCGCCGCAAGCAGCAGGAGCACCTGGCTCCGGCCGGCGCGCCGTACCAGCGTGAAGTGTTCGAACAACCGGCCCCGGCACAGAACTCGATCTTCGGCGGTTCGGCTGCCCCGGCAGCGCCTCGTCGCGTGATCAACGCCCCGGCCTGGTTCAACGAGGAGCGCTTCCTGGAAGCCGCCCGCAGCCACTTCCAGTCGCTGCAGCAGCACTGGGACGCCAATGAAATGGACAAGATCGCCGAGTTCGTGACCCCGCAGATGCTGCAATTCCTCAAGCAGGAACGCGCAGACCTGGGCGACGGCTTCCAGTCCACCTACATCGACAACCTCCACGTGCAACTGGACGGCCTGGACGATCGCGCCGACAAGACCATCGCCACCCTGACCTTCAGCGGCGTGTCGAAGACCTCGCGCTTCGACCAGGGCGAGGCCTTCAGCGAAAGCTGGAACATGGAACGCCCGCAAGGCGACAACCAGCCTTGGCTGGTCGCAGGTATCCGCCAGAACGGCTGATCCAGGCGCTTTGCCTACAGCAATAAAAAACCCCGGACTTGTCCGGGGTTTTGCATTTCACGATTGCACTTGTAGCAAGCTACTGTATAAAACGCGTCATACACACCGCGCCATGAAGCAAGAGGATTGAGGCCGTGGAAGAAGTCATCGAACAATTGCGTGAAGCCAACGAACCGGTACCGGTGCCCCTGGAGTTGCCCGACGAGGACCAGTTGGTCGAAGTGGAAGAGGAGTTGTTCATCAACATTCCCTTCGTCTTCAAGGAATTCCTCCTGACCGTCAGCGACGTGGTCTATGGCAGCCTGGAGCCGGTGACCGTCACCGACCCGCAGTCCCATACCTACCTGCCCGACGTGGCCGCGAACGCCTGGGACAGCGGTGTACCGCGGGACCTGATCCCGATCTGCCAGGACGGCGACAACTACTACTGCGTCGAGGAAGACGGCACCGTGGTGCTGTGGTCCGGCGAAGAAGAGCTGATCACCGAGGAGTCCTGGGAATCGGTCTGGCACTGGGCGCGGGACGTCTGGCTGGAAAGCTGATCAACGCGACATCGCTGACCCGTGGGAGCCGGCTTGCCGGCGATCGCAATCTTGCGGGTGCCAGAGATCCATCGCCGCATGGCCGCCTGTGGCGGATCGCGAGCAAGCTTGCTCCCACAGGTGGAAATCGGTGCCTGGACCTCAGTGCCCTGCCGCATCCTTGTTGTTCTCCAGGGTCTCCAGCAGGGCGACCTGCATCCGCGTATGCACGCGGATGAACCAGCGCCACAGCACCGCCGCCACCGCCGCCGCGACCACGGCGATCAGCATGAGCAATTCGTTGGTCGGCAGGATGCTCGCCGACAGTGCCGACAGCAGCAGGAAAATCACCAGCAGCGAAAGGATCGGGATCACTTCGGCGATCACCCGGCGTACGCGCTGGGTATGCCGCCCGGCCATCTCCGGCTTCACCCCCATCTCCGCCAGCAACATCGACAGAGCCTTGAGCTTGCGATAGGCGGCGATCAGGAACGGCAGCGACAGCAGCAGCGCTCCGCCCCAGATCAATGCCTTGTGCCAGCTCGGCTCGCTGACCCAGCCTTCCAGGTAAGCGGCGATCGGCAGCGCAAAAAAGCCGCCGGCAAAGAAGATCGCCACCACCAGCGCCAGGTTGACCCCGACCTGCAGGAGGATTCGCCGGATCATCGAAGCCAGCAACGCGCCTTCGCCCTGGGGCTGGATGCTGCGCAACCACTCGCCGTAGAGGCTGAACACCCGCCCGATACGACGCGGCACCACCGCGGCCAGCTTCAGCGACAGCGGGTCCGCCGCCCGGATCAGGTAGGGCGTGAGCAAGGTGGTGATCACCGATACCGCCACGGCCACCGGATAGAGGAAGTGGCTGGTCACCTGCAGGGTCATGCCCAGCGCGGCAATGATGAAAGAAAACTCGCCGATCTGCGAAAGCCCCATGCCGACCCGTAGTGAAGTACGGCCGTCATTGCCGGCGATAAAGGCCCCCAGGCCGCAGGAGAGCATCTTGCCCAGCACCACCGCCACGGTGATCACGGCAATCGGCCAGGCGTAGTCGAGCAGCACCGCCGGATCGAGCATCAGGCCGATGGCGACGAAAAAGATGGCGCTGAACAGGTCGCGAACCGGCTCGATCAGGCGTTCGATCTTCAGCAACTGGCGCGATTCGGCCATGATCGCGCCGATCAGGAACGCCCCCAGCACCATGCTGTATTCGAGCCTCACCACCAGCAGGCAGAAACCGAAACACAGCCCCAGCACGGTGATCAGCAGCATCTCGTTGCTTTCGAAGCGAGCCACATAAGCCAGCAGCCGCGGCACCAGCAGGATCCCGATCACCAGGGCGACAATCATGAACAACGACAGCTTGCCGACGGTGGAGAAGACTTCGCCGGAACTCACCGTGCCGCTGACGGCGATGCTCGACAGCAGCGCGATGATGCCGATGCCGAGGATATCCTCGACGATCAGCACGCCGAAGATCAGCTGCGCAAAGCGCTGGTTCTTCATCTTCAGGTCATTGAGCGCCTTGACGATGATGGTGGTCGAGGAAATCGCCAGGATCGCCCCGAGGAACAGCGAATCCATGGTGTTCCAGTCGAACCAGCGGCCGATCTCGTAGCCGATCCAGATCATCAGGACGATTTCCAGGAACGCCGCGATAAACGCCGTCGCCCCGACCTTGAACAACTTGCCCAGGCTGAACTCCAGCCCCAGGCAGAACATCAGGAAGATCACCCCGAGTTCGGCCAGGGTCTTGATGGTCTCTTCGTCATGGATCAGGCCGAAAGGCGGCGTGTGCGGGCCGATGATGAAACCGGCGACGATATAGCCGAGGACCACCGGCTGCTTGAAGCGGTGGAACAGAATGGTGACTACACCCGCCACCAGCATGATCACGGCCAGGTCCTGAATAAAACTGATGGCATGCATGGCGTGACGCTCCTTGTGTTTTCGCGAACAACCGGACAACCGCTCACAACTCCATCAGTTGTGAGCGATCACCGTTCCAGGTGTAAGAATTTTCTATGGCATGGCTTTTTGAAGGTTAACACCGGGACTTCCGACAAAAAGCCGGTGCAATATGTAGAAACAGATCCCCGGGTGCGTGACGATGGCCCGATCGGCGGCGTCCCGTTATCGAGCGTCTGAGAAAATGAAGCAAGCGCCCGCAGAGGTGCCTGAACCCGTCCCTGCCTACCCTACCGTGAGCGTGCTATGGAACCCGGAAATGCCCAGCTGTCGATGACCGTTTTGATGACCCCGGATATGGCCAACTTCTCCGGCAATGTCCACGGCGGCACCCTGCTCAAGTACCTCGATGAAGTGGCTTACGCCTGCGCCAGCCGTTATGCCGGCCGCTACGTGGTGACCCTGTCGGTGGACCAGGTGATTTTCCGCGAGCCGATCCATGTCGGCGAGCTGGTGACCTTTCTCGCCTCGGTCAACTACACCGGCAACACCTCGATGGAGGTGGGCATCAAGGTGGTGACCGAGAACATCCGCGAGCGTTCGGTGCGCCATACCAACAGCTGCTTCTTCACCATGGTCGCGGTGGATGACCAGCGCAAGCCGGCGCCGGTCCCGCCATTGCAGCCGCAGACCAGCGAGGACAAGCGGCGCTTCATCCAGGCGCAGCAGCGCCGGCAGATTCGCCAGGAACTGGAAAAGCGCTACCAGGAAATCAAGGCCGACGCACCCTAGCGGTAAGGGCCTGGGAGCTGTGCTTTCTGGGCGCAGTCTTGCGCAGGAACAGGCTTGTTTTGGGAGCGGGCTTGTGTGAGAGCCCGCTTATGTGGGAGCAGGCTTGTGTGGGAGCGGGGGGGGGTTCTACAAAGAACCTACAAACACCCACACCATCACCGCGACCCCCCCCCCCCCCCCCCCCCACACACCCCCCCCCCACCCCCCGCCGCCCTCC
>NZ_JBMOUG010000027.1:0-46420 GCF_049319725.1 Pseudomonas sp. Mn2068
AGAGGCCAGTGAGAGCGCCAAAAGCTTCGCGGGCAAGCCCGCTCCCAAAGGTTAAAGGTTGCACAGGTCGAAGGCTGTGTCAGGTCCGCGGCTTGTCCCGGGGAATCGAATTGAGCACCGGATTGCCGTCCTTGTTCTGGGTCAGGTAGACCGGCAGTACCTTGGGCAGCGATGTGACCAGCTTTTTCACCTCCCCGGTGCTGTAGATTCCACCGATGCGGATCGCCCCGGTAGCCGGGTCCGCCAGCAATACCGGGCTGCTCAGGTAGCGGTTGATCAGCGGCAGGGCGTCGCTCAGGCTCAGGTTGTCGAGGATCAGCTTACCGTTGCGCCAGGCCAGGGAGGCGTCGTTGGCGTAGGTCTGGCTGATCTGCGGCTCGTAGTCGCCGGCCTTGTAGCGCGCCTGCATGCCCGGATCGAGGCGATAGCCGCCAGGTTGGCTGGTGTCGCTGCTGACCAGGACCGAGCCCTGGAGCAGGGTCACGCGGACCTGGTCTTCGTACATCCAGACATTGAAGCGGGTCCCGGTGACCCGGATCTGGCCCTTGGCGGCCTTCACCACGAAGGGGTGTTCGGTGTCATGGCTGACGTCGAAAAAGGCCTCGCCCTTTTTCAGCGTGACCCGTCGTTGATTCTTGTAGTTGCTGTAGGTCAGCTGGGTGCCGAGGTTCAATTCCACCTGGCTGCCGTCGGCGAGGGTGACGCGCTCGACCTGGCCCCTGGCCTCGAAGCTCTGGTAGGAGCTGGGCACCCAGCCAAGGTTCCAGCCGATATAGCCGGCCAGCGGAATCGCCAGCAGGCTGACGGCGGCAGCGACCCCATAACGTGGCCAACGGCGGTGCCTGACCGGCAACGGGATCACCTCGGCTTCGACCGGGCGGGGCAGGTGATCGGCGACTTCCCAGATCTCCAGCATCGCCTCGTATTCGAAGGCATGCAGCGGGTCAGCCTTGAGCCAGGCGTCGAACTGCGCGCGCTCGGCCGCCGTGCAATCCTGCTCATGCAGCCGCATGCACCAATGCGCGGCGGCATCAGTGATCGCATCGTACTCGGCTTCGGAGAGGATCGGCTCTGTCATTGACTCTTCCCTATTTCCTACATTCTAACCTTCCCTGGCACTTGCCGAGAACAGTAGATGGCAAATGCATATCAGTTCGGCTCGAGTTTTTCACCAAACGGCCCGGTAAAACAGCCCCTCTCGCGGATTTTCATGATGGTTCATGTGATGTGAAAACATTGCAAAATCGCTGCTTGCACCTGGGTCACGGCCGGATCGAGCGACGCACTGGTACGCCAGCCCAGTTCGATCGGGTAGTGCGGCAGCGCCATGGGGCAGGGCAGCAGGCTCAGTCCGCTCAGTTCGGCGATGGCCCGTGCCGCGTGGCCGGGAATGGTTGCCACTGCCTGGCTGCCCCGGAGCAGATGGGGCAATGCGGCGAAATGGCTGGTCGAGGCGCTGACATGACGGCTCAGGCCGAGTCCGGCCAGCGCTTCGTCGGTGATGCCGATAAAACCGCCGGACGACACCAGGATGTGGTCGCGGGCCACGAACTGCTCAAGACTCAGGCGGGTCTGCCCGGCTGCCAGGCTTTGCGGGTCGACCAGGCAGCCATAATCGCCTTCCCCCAGCACTCGCCGGCTGAGCAGGCGTTCGGCGAAACCGCCGGCGGTGATGGCCAGGTCGAAATGGCGTTGCATCAGCCCTTCGCCGACGATCTGGCTGTGGGTCTGGCGAAAGATCAGGCGCAGCCGCGGTGCCTGCACGGCGATCAGTTCCATCAGGCGTCGGCCGTAGGCGATTTCGAAGTCGTCCGACAGCCCGATGATCACCGAGCGGCCCTCGTAGTGCTGGGCGTGCGGATCCACCAGGGCCAGGCTTTGCCGGCATTTGTTCAGGGCTTCGCTGATCACCGGCTTGAGCTGGTTGGCGCACAGGGTCGGGGCCAGTCCGCGTCCGGTACGGACGAACAGCGGATCGCCGTAGACCTCGCGCAAGCGCCGCAGGGCGGCACTGATGGCCGATTGCGTGACACCCAGGCGCACGGCGGCGCGGCTGGCGCTGGACTCGTCGTGCAGGGCCTCGAAGACCTTGAGCAGGTTGAGGTCGAGGGTCTTGATATTCGTCTTGTTCATATCATTCAGTGATGAAGTGGGCTTTATTCATGATCCGGTTCGCCACGACAATCTGCAACACGCATTCATTCCCGGAGAACAGCCATGTCCAAGTCCATCGTCGCCGCGCTACAAATCGGTTCCCTGCCGGGAGGCAAGGGCGAAACCCTGGAGCAGATCCTGGGCTATGAAGCCGCGATCACTGCCGCTGGTGCCAGCCTGGTGGTGATGCCGGAAGCCCTGCTCGGTGGCTACCCGAAAGGCGAGACTTTCGGCACCCAGCTCGGTTATCGCCTGCCGGAAGGACGCGAGGCGTTCGCCCGTTATCACGCCAATGCGATCGATGTGCCGGGACCGGAAACCGAGGCCTTGTGCGGCTTGTCGGCGCGCACCGGGGCCAACCTGGTCCTCGGGGTAATCGAGCGCAGCGGCCACACCCTGTATTGCACCGTGCTGTTTTTCGATCCGCAGCAGGGCCTGGCAGCCAGGCACCGCAAGCTCATGCCCACCGGCACCGAACGGCTGATCTGGGGCAAGGGCGACGGTTCGACCCTGCCGGTGCTGGAGGGCAAGGCCGGGCGTATCGGCTCGGCGGTCTGCTGGGAAAACTACATGCCGCTGCTGCGCACCGCGATGTATGCCAAGGGCGTGGATATCTGGTGTGCACCCACGGTGGACGAGCGGGAGATGTGGCAGGTATCCATGCGGCATATCGCCTGCGAGGGGCGCTGTTTCGTGGTCAGTGCCTGCCAGGTCCAGCCGTCACCCGCCGACCTGGGCCGCGACATCGCCAACTGGCCCGCCGAGCGTCCGTTGATCAACGGTGGTAGCCTGATCGTCGGTCCCATGGGCGATGTGCTGGCCGGGCCGCTGGTCGGTGAAGCCGGCCTGCTCGTGGCCGAGATCGATACCGCACAGTTGGTCCGCGCCCGTTATGATTTCGACGTCACCGGCCACTATGCCCGTCCGGACGTGTTCGAATTGCAGGTGGACGAGCGGGCCAGGCCGGGCGTGCGTTTTCTCCAGGATTGAGCGACTGGAGCGTTCAGCGACCGCGCCGCCATTCTTCGCGGGTGATTTCCCAGATATCGCAGGGCAGTCGCCCGCTGACGAATGAGCGTTCCTCGCTGCGGACCAGGCGCATGCCCTGGCGTTCGGAGAGCCGTCGCGAGGCCTGGTTGAGCGCGGCCTTGGGCACGCGCAACACGCTCTGCCCGAGGGTTTCGAACCAGTAGTCGGTGACGGCGACGCTGGCTTCGGCCATCAGTCCCCGGCCCTGCCATTGTGGCGCCAGCCAGAACCCACGGTTGTTGTCGATTTCGGTCATCAGGCTGATGGAGCCGATCAACTGTTCGGGCGCCGACTGCAAACGGATCGACCAGTGCCATTCCTCGCCGCGCTCGATGGCGGGCAGGGCATTGTCGCGCAGATAACTCAAGGCGCCGTCGGCCGGGTAGGGCCAGGGCACCAGGGCATTGAGATAGCGCACCACTTCCCAGTGCGCGAAGAGTTGCTGGATAGCCGCTGCGTCGGTCAGTGACAGGGGCTGCAGGACCAGGCGTTCGGTCCGTAGCGTGGGGTATCTTTCCATGGGGCGTGCCGTCCTGGACGCGATGACAAGACGGCTTTATAGCAGGCGTTGCCGGCCGTTGGACAGGGGATCGCTCACCACGTGCCGGCGTTGGGGCCCGACAGGTTCAACTGGCCCCGCTCGACGAAACGCATCGTGCCGAACAGACCGCCGGCCAGCTTGCCGCGCAGGACGTAGGGCAGGTTGTCGAGCCTCTGCGCCTGGCTCAGGCCGAGGGTCTGGCGCAGCACGGAAAATGCCGAGACGCTGATCGGCACCGTCAGGGTCGCTTCGGAGAAACGCTGGATCGAGCCCTGCTGGTTGCTCACGCCGGAGGCCAGCGGGCGGCCGTTGACCTCCAGGTCGAGGGCCACGCCGTTGTAGTCGATGGCGTTTTCATTGGGGTTCTGCAGGCGCAGGGTCACGGCGAAACGCACCTCCATGTCCTGGCTGGGCAGCGGTTCGATGCCGACCACATTGATATTCAGTGGATCGCGATCCGGGAACAGGGCGCAGGCACCGAGGGTCAGGAACAGCAGGCCGAGGCCCAGGAGTTTGCGCATGGCGGAGGTCTCTCGAAAGTCAGGCACTACGGTCAAGCATAGACGCCGGGGACTTGCGAGAGTTCGTCCCGCGCCGATCGTACCCACGCTCTGCGTGGGTACGCAGGCCGTGACGCTCCGCGTCACAAGAGCGGACGCAGAGCGTCCAGGGAGACATTCCCACGCTGGAACGTGGGAACGATCATCAGGAGCCTCAGATCACCGGAACCACCGGCAGGTCGAACGGTTCGCTGCCACGATAGCGGCCCACCGCTTCGGCAATGATTGCATGGGGCACGCCCAGCGCCACGCTGCTGACTTCATCCAGCCGTGCCAGGTGCTCGGGGCTGAGGCGTACCTGCAAGGCGCCGAGAGTGCCGTCGAGCTGTTCCCGTGTGCGTGGCCCGAGGATCGGGATCAGGCTGGTGGTCGAGCGTTTCGCCTGTTCGCGCAACCAGGCAATGGCGACGTGGGTGGCGGTTGCGCCCGACTCGCTGGCGACCGCCAGCAAGGTGTCGATCAGGGCGCTGTCACGGGCGGTCTTTTCCACATGGATCAAGCGTCCGAGCTTGCTCGCCCGGGTGTTTTCGCTGCTTTCCCGGTATTTGCCGGTCAGCAGGCCGCCACCCAGCGGCGACCACAAGGTTGCGCCCAGGCCCAGGGCTTCGGCCATCGGCAGCAAGTCCCGCTCGGCACTGCGTTCGGCCAGGCTGTACTCGGCCTGGATCGCGACAATCGGCGCATAGCCACGAACTTCGGCCAGCAGGTCGGCACGGGCGATGCGCCAGGCCGGGAAGTTGGACAGGCCGGCGTAGAGGATCTTGCCCGAACGCACCAGGTCGTCGAAGCCACGGAGGATTTCTTCCATGGGGGTCAGGCCGTCGCTGATATGTGCCCAGAACAGGTCGATCTGTTCGGTGTTCAGGCGCTTCAGGCTTTCCTCGACCGCGCGGACCATGTTCTTGCGGTTGTTGCCGGTATGGGAAATCCCCGCGTTCGGGGTGGTGCCCATGGTGTATTTGGTCGCCACCACCAGGCGATCGCGTTCGGCGGCGATGAACTCGCCGACCATCACCTCGGATTGTCCGGCCTGATAGCCGTTGGCGGTGTCGATGAAGTTGCCGCCGGCCTCCAGGTAACCGTCGAAGATCCGCTTTGCCTCTTCGCGCTCGGCGCCATGACCCCAGCCGGTACCGAAGTTGCCGGCGCCCAGCGCCAGTTCCGAAACACGCAGGCCGCTACGGCGGCCAAGGACTTTGTAGTGCATGGGGTGACTCCTGGCGGTAGATTAGATTTCGGACGACATTTATTTAATATTATACGTGTAATCTATTTGGTCAAGCGGATGTTCCGGGTTTGCCGCCTCCTGACAATTCCTGACAGGACTCTCTGCTAGGCTGCGCGGATCCGTGTCTTTCAGGTTGAACACCGTGTCCCGTACTTCCCGTCTGTTGACCCTGCTCCAGGTGCTGCGGGCCAAGAGCCGCCCGGCCACCGCGGCGGCCCTGGCCCGCGAGCTGGAGATTTCCGAGCGTACGGTCTACCGCGATATTGCCGAGCTCACCGCCCTCGGCGCGCCGATCCAGGGCGAGGCGGGGATCGGCTATGTGTTGCGTAGCGGGCTGTTCCTGCCACCGCTGATGCTCAATGCCGACGAAACCGAAGCCATCGTGCTGGGTTTGCAGTACGTCGATCAGCGGGGTGACGAAGTCTTGAGCAAGGCGGCATCCGATGCGCTAGCCAAGATTGCCGCGGTGCTGGCGCCGGCGGCCCAGGAAGCCCTGCGCAATCCGACGGTGCTGGCAGGGCCGGCGTGTGTCGGGTTTCCGGAAAACATCGTGCCGCTGAGCGTCCTGCGCCAGGCCATCGGCCAGCAGTTGAAGCTGCACATCGACTACGCCGACGTGAACAAGATCGCCAGCCAGCGCCTGATCTGGCCCCTGGCCCTGGGGTTCATGAACGAGGCGCGAGTGATTGTCGCCTGGTGCGAACTGCGCAACGACTACCGGACCTTTCGCACCGACCGCATCGCGGCGGCGCGCGAGCAGGGCGAACGTTATCCGGGACGCCGCAGCGATCTGTTGCGGGCCTGGCTGAAAACCCATGAACCGGCCGACAAGAGCGGGCGTTTCACTCCTGACAGGAACTGACGCGGGGCTGTCTTAGGATGGTTCCACTCCAACCAGCAAGGAGCTGTCAGCAGCATGAACACCTTATCCGCAACGACCACCCTGGCCCCGGCCATCGAAGCCTACATCGCCGCCGCCAACGCCCGTGACACCTCGGCGGTGGAGAGTTTCTTCGCCGCGGACGCGAATGTCTTCGATGAGGGCCAGCATCGCGTCGGCACCCTCGCCATCGCCCAGTGGATGGATGAGACCGCGCGCAAATACCAGCCCCGGGTCGAGGTCCTCGATGTCGCTCAACGCACCGGCAAGGTGCTGGTCAAGCAGCTGGTTTCCGGCAGCTTTCCCGGCAGTCCGGTGGAGTTGCGCTACGTGTTCCGACTCAACGAGCAGGGCAAGATTGCCCGGCTGGATATTTCCCTCTAGGACAAGCTGGCATACTCCACGGCTCCCGCCAGCGAGCCTGCACGACGCCATGACTGCCGATTCCCCCCTGACTGCCTACCGCGCTGCCGTCGAGCAGCGCGGTTTTGTCCATGACCAGGCGCAATGGCAGGCGGTGCAGGCCTTGCAGCGCTGCCATGTGGCGCTGCATGCGGGCCAGGTGCCCCGGGGTGTCTATCTCTGGGGCCCGGTCGGGCGCGGCAAGACCTGGCTGATGGATCAGTTCCACCAGACCTTGCGGGTGCCGTCGCGGCGCCAGCACTTCCACCACTTCATGGGCTGGGTCCATCAGCGCTCGTTCCAGCTCAGTGGTATCGCCGACCCGCTGCGGACCCTCGCCCGTGAGCTGGCCGGGGAAGTCCGGGTGCTGTGTTTCGATGAGCTGTTCGTCAACGATATCGGCGATGCGATCATCCTCGGGCGGCTGTTCCAGGTGATGTTCGACGAAGGCGTGGTGATCGTCGCCACCTCCAACCAGCCCCCGGACCAACTGTATGCCGACGGCTTCAACCGCGATCGGTTTGTCCCGGCCATTGCCGCGATCAGGCAGCATATGGAGGTGGTGGATGTCGATGGCGACGAAGATCATCGCCTGCATCCGGGCACCGTGCTGCAGCGTTACTGGGTCGAGCCCACGGGACAGTCGGCCGCACTGCTCGAAGCCTTCCAGGGCCTGACGGCCGGGCAGCCGCTCTCCGACGCGGCGGTCGCCATGGGCCATCGAACCCTGGCGGTGGTGCAGGCTTCGCCCAGCGTGCTCTGCTGCCGTTATGCCGAACTGTGCGAGCAGCCCCTGGCGGCCATGGATTTCATGGCGCTGTGTGATCGCTACACGGCGATTTTCCTGATCGAGGTGCCCGGCCTCAGTGCCCGCCAGCGCCCCGGACGCATCGCCCGGGGCACCGAGGACGGGGCGCAGCGCGTCGTTGCCGGGGATCGCGAACTGCCGCCACTGTCGATGCACGACGATAGCGTACGGCGCTTCATCGCCCTGGTGGACGAGTGTTACGACCGCAAGGTGCCGCTCTATATCTGCGCCCGGGTGGCACTGGATGAGCTCTACACCGAAGGCTATCTGGCCTTCCCGTTTCGCCGTACGCTCAGTCGTCTGCACGAGATGCAGTTGCAGCGCTTCGGCCGGTGAAACGTTTATTTTTCTTCCGTCACCCGCCACGGGCAAGGTTACAATCGGCTTTCCGACCCACAGAGAGTTGCCCTTAAATGGTTTCGCCGAGGACTGACATGGACGTTGCCGACATACTGGTATTGCAAGCGAGCTACACCAACCCGGTGCATGCCGAAGCCATTGGACTGGTACTCAATCACTACGCCGAAGACCCGATGGGTGGGGGCGAGACCCTGGCGCCGGACGTGCTGCAGCAACTGCCCGGCGAACTGGCCAAACGGCCTCACGCCTTCAGCGTGCTCGCGTTTGTCGGCGGTGAGCCGGCCGGGCTGGTGAACTGCTTCGAGGGGTTCTCCACCTTTGCCTGCCGCCCGCTGGTGAACGTCCATGACGTCTCGGTGGTGAGCAAGTTTCGCGGCCTGGGGCTGAGCCAGAAGATGCTGCAGAAGGTCGAGGATATCGCCCGCCAGCGCGGTTGCTGCAAGATCACCCTGGAAGTGCTCGAAGGCAATGCGGTGGCCCAGGGTTCCTACCGCAAGTTCGGTTTCAGTGGCGCGCAACTCGATCCGCAGCACGGCCAGATGCTGTTCTGGAACAAGTACCTCTAGTTCCCCCCGTATAGTGCCCTCTGCCGCGAGAGGGCCTATCCCGCTACCGCACACGACGCCTGTCGCAAGGATTGAATCCTTCGGGAGTCGTGGCCGGCGAACCGATGCGCCCGGTAACGACTCGTTCCCATCATTCGAACGAGGACGTCAACCATGTCAACGCAGTCGCCGGTTGCGGAGAGTCAATCAACGGACCCGGTTTCGGTCGCCAAGGCACTTTTCGCCGATCCTCCCACCTTGCTTGCGGTCGCCACCCCGCTGGTCCAGGAGGTGTTGGACGGGCACTATGGCGAATTCGACCTGTCGGCCGAGCGGGTCCGCCTCGCGGTGCCCTATTGGGTCCTGGTCGAGGGCATCGATGGCGCCCCGGCCGGGCATCGCCACTACAGCCTCGCCGAGGTCATGCTCGAACGTTTCGCCCTGCGCGCTCCGGTCTGGGGCGCTTCCCGGAGTCTGCGCTGGGAGACCCACAACCTGCTCTGGCGCGACTCGTCGACGACGGCGGCAAAACCCCTGGCGATCGATCTCGACGGCCTGCTCAAGCGCCTGGACCAGGCGGCTGCGCGGTCACTGCTGGAGAACCTCAGGCAGCAACTGATCGCGCGTTGGAACCAATCGCCAGAAGGGCACGGACCGAGCCGGTGGGCGCGGCTCGCGACCGCTATCGGGCGCCAACTGGTGATCGGGCCGACACCTGGCCGGCCTGGGCTTCCCGACCTGAGTCGCCTGCCGTTCTACATGGGCTGCTCGCCTGACGACGCCGGCGGCGCGAGCCCGGCCCCGGATATCCGGGCCTTCGAGACCCGGGTCTTCAGTGTGGATGCCCAGGGCCGTCGCTACCCCGAGTTGTTCCCGGTGATCGACTTCCGGCGCTATGACGAGCAACTGCAGCCATTGCCCTATCCGCTGTATTTTCATCCGGCTGAAGGCGGCCTGCGTGTCGGCAAGCCGGATAGCGCCGAGCTGGTGGCGATGCTGATCGGCAGCCGGACGGCCGGGCGCAACCTGGAAATCAGGGAATCGCTGGTCTGGCGCTGGGATGAACCCGCCGCAGTGATCGGCGACAGCGTGGCCAAGGGCTTGCTGGAATATCAACTGCAGGCGCTGAGCGCATTGCCGTCGGGCGACCTGCATGGCAGGGCCCATCTCCAGCGTTGGGTGGACGACATCACCGATCCGGCCCGGTGGTTCGCCGTGCCCGCGAGGAGCCAGGATACCGGGCGTTTCCAGGTGCTCAGGCAGGAGCGCTGCGGCCCGGCGGCCCTCGGCGTGACCAGCGCATCGCTGCCGGACTGGCTGCTGGCTGCCTCCATGGCCGATCGCGCCAGCTACAGCCAGTTGCTCGCCGACCTGGCGCGCGAGCAATGCCTGTCCGCCGGCCGGCATTTCCTCGAGGATATCGGCACCCTCAACGAGTTTGCCGCACGGCGCTTGCAGGCGCTGATGCACGAGGATCATCCCGATGCGGCCGCCATCGACCCGAATGCGCTCAAGCTGACTATCGACAAGCTCGACTACGGCGCCACCCAGACCCTCGATCCGCAACAGGCGCAGGTCACGGTAGCGGTCGACATGACGCTGGTGGAACTGGCGTTGGCCAACCTGGGCGGCATGCGTCATACCGGCATGCGCATCCGCCTCGAAGCGCGCGGCCTGGCCCAGCCCGTACCGGACTGGATAACCCCGGATTATCTGCGCGGCCTGGTGACCCGTGCCGATATCGGCCAGGCCTATCCGGACCTGCTCAAGGCCCGGCTGATCAGCGACGCCGACGAGGCGCGGCGGCGCGAGGCATTGTTCGTCGCGCAGTGGCGGGTGCGCCTGCCACTCCAGGCCCTGGAACTGAAAATCAGGGAGGAGGCGGGGTTCAGTGACGAGGGCTTTCGCCAGGTGCAGGCGATGGTCCTGCCGTCGGGTTCCGGTCGGTTGGTCGATGGCATGGAAATCGTCCTGCGGCCCCTGGCGTTCAAGGCCAGGGCCGACTGGCAGGCTGATGAGGTGCAGGCGATGTTTGTCATCGGTCCACGGGATATCCACCGTGGTCCGGTGATCCTGTATCGCCCGTTGTTCCTGCAACAACCGCTGCGCCAGTTCGACACCGGCCAGGCGTTGTTCGCGGCGATCCGCCAGCCCGGTGATCTGCAACGCAGTGTCCTGACCTGGATGAGCGAAACGGCGCGTCGGCGTTATGACCATGGCGGCTTCGACGCACCGCATATCCAGCAGTTCCTGGGCGGTGACGAGTTCGCGCCGGCACCGCAAAAGCCGCTCCCCGCGACGCTGGCCGAGGGTGTTGTCGAGGCCGACTACCTGCCGGCGATCTTCGCCGCCATGGTCAGGGCCCAGGTCGAACAGGCCGACCGGCAGTCGGTGTCGAATGCCGAACAGCGCTGGGCGGACTGGAAGGAGGGCGCCTGGCGGGTACTGCTGAGCATCACCCAACTGCCGTTTGCCGGGCTCCTGCCCTATGTCGGACGCCTGGTGGAAGTGCTCGGCTGGCTGGTGACTCTGGAGATCGGTCATGACGACCTGCGGGCGCTGGACAGCGACAATCAGTTGGAACAGTCGGCGGGAGCGGCGGACCTGTTGTTCAATCTCGCGGCCCTGCTGTTGCACTATCGCGCCGCTTCCGGCGCAGGCGACACCCTGCCGCCGCGGTTGCCGTCGCTGGAGCCGTCGCCGCCCGTGGCGGTGGTGCCCGCGCCGACCATCGCCCGCGTGGCCGACCTGCCCCGTGTCCAGCTGAGTGCGTGGTCGAGGTCTGGCTGGCCTGTCCCGGAGGCGCTGATGAAGCGGGTCCGCCCCTATCGCCTGCGTCCGTTCGACCAGCCGGCATCGGCCCTGGCCGGACTGGGGCGTGTGGCAACCTCGGGGCCGGCCCGGGGCCTGGTCCATATCGAGAAGGCCGGCAAGGGCAAATGGTGTGCATTGATCCAGGACGATCTTTACGAGGTGGCCTGGGAAGCCGATGACGAGGGCGTGCGCATCGTCGACGAGCACGGCAATGCCGGGCCCTGGGTGCGCAATGACGGGCAGGGGCGCTGGTCCCTGGATATGCGTCTGCGCGGTGGCAGCCCGCCCAGGCGGGTGCCGGCCGGTGGTTCGCAAACCGTCATCGAGGAGCGTGCGGAGCTGGTGGCCCTCAACCAGCAGATCAAGGACGGCGAACCGCAAGTCAGCAACAGCGCCAAGCGCTGGAAGCTGGCGACTGAAGGCGAGACGGCCCGGCGCGTGACCTTCGAGCGCCGTACCGAACTGCTTGGCGAATTGACCCGCCTGCTGGAAGACAATGTGCGCAAGTACCGCCGACAGCTGGAGTTGAGCAGGCGGCTGATGACCGATCCCAGGTTGACCAAGGTGGTGCGGCCCTTTCTGATCAATGCCCTGGAAAATGGCGTGTCTGAACTGCAGACCTTGCTCCACTCCCACCAGACCTGGTTGCTGGAAAGAGTCGAGCAACCCCATTCGAATATTTCCTGGCGGCTTGAAGAGCAGATGGACACGGATCAGGTGCAGGTCGAGTGGGAGCGTGATGCCGCGGCCACGGACAAAACGGTGGAGTGGGCCGTGCAGCAGCAGGACTGGCTCGATCAACTGAGGCAGATACGTGACGGCCGGGAAAATTATCAGAAGGTGATCGCCAACATCGGCTGGGGCTCCATTGAAGTGGAAGTGCGTGCCTGCAAGATCGCCCAGTTGAAGAACCGTTTTGTCCTGGGCGAGATAACCCCCGAGTATCTTGGCGAGGAGATGTTCGCGGCGATCTGGGACCAGTTCCAACGCTTGTACGTGTCCTATTACTCTTCGCTCGATGCCCTGGTGGACGGCAAGCTGGCAGTCGGCGAGCGCATCGAGTTACTGGAGTCGGTTGTCGAGCAATCCGGTGAATTTCAGCAACGGCTCGAATTTCATCTGGCGGCACTGGTCGAGCGTCGCCTGCCCACGGAAAAACCGGAGCGGGTGCTGGCATCGCTCAAGGGCATTGCGCAGGACACCGAGGAAGATCTGCGCCGCTTGCTGGGCCGTGATGACTGGGAGCTGCCGCCCATCGCCGTTGCGGGACCTTCGACGGAAAAGGTCCGCAGAAAGGTCATCCGCACGCGTCACCGGCAACTGTTGTCCGGCGAGGTGCGGGCACCGGCCTCGGCGGGTGGCGAGGAGACCGTGCAGGTCAGCACTGGCTTTGGACAGACGATCGAGACCTACCGGCAAAACACCACCGATGGCCTGTGGGAGGCGGTGGTCACCCCGCAGGTGCCGGGTCAGCCCGAAGTGATCAGACCCCAGGTCGGCCTGGAAAAACGCGTGTCCGATGCCCGCCGGTTGCTCAACGACGAAGCCTCGGCGACCGAGCGGGTGATGAAGCAGGCCGCGCGTTCCAACGCGCCCAGGGCGCAGGAGGATATCCTGCGCCTGCAAGCCGGGGCGATGGAGCAACTGGCCACGGAGATCGACAAGCTCCTGGAGGTGCAACAGACGCCGCCGCGCAATCCGGATCGGGTCAGGAATGCCCAGGCAGTGGCACGCCAGCTGCGCGAGGCGGCACCGCGACTGCTGGCCGCCGGGCAGCGGGCACGGGTCGCCGCGATCAAGGCCAACCCGCCGGAGATGCCGCGTATCGATTACCTCCTGACGCTGGGGGAGGTGAGCATTCGCAAGGAAGGCGAGCGCATCAGGCTCGGCAAGGATGACTTGCTGCAGGAATATGCACTGCTCGACACGGATGGCAAGCCGTTGTGGTATGCGCACTTTCACTACGCGAGCGTGAAGGCGCCGGACGCCGCCTTCGAGGCCGCCCACCTGAAAACCGCCGGGCAGCGCAAGCTCGGCGGCAAGTACCAGTCGCTGGAGCAGGAGAAGGCCTTCAAGAAGATCCAGACGGGGCAGGGTGGCAACGCCAGCCTGGCGTTGCAGATCCATCGCAGCCGGATCGACCTGGCGGCGGCGCAACGGCACTTCTTCCCCGGCTGATCGAAGCGGTATCCGGCTACCGCCCGGGGACGGCCAGGGGCTGGTCCACTGGCCGCTTTCCCTCTTCAAGGATTGCGGCCTCATGACCTCCCTGCCGATCTCCCCGTCGACTTCGCTGCAGACTTCCCTGCAGCATTACCGCAGCACTGCCCGCGCGCTGTTCGCCAGGCGCCCGATGGGGACGACGCTCGACAGTGACGATGCTGCCCGGCGCGAAATGTTCAAGGTACGACTGGTCGAGTTCTGGAATGAGCCGGTGCCCGACTGGGCGGGCAAGGTGCCGGGGTCGGACGCCTGGGTGCCGGGTTGGGACCGGCACTCGCCGCAGGTCCCGAGCCGTTGCGCGGCCCTGTCGAACCTGCTGTTCGTGTCGATGTACGGTGCCGGGAACCAGGCCAGCAGCCTGGCGTTGCAGGCCAGCCAGATGCTGCCCAAGGCGCTGGTCAGCGAAGACCAGCCAACCCGTGACAGCCTGCTGGGCAAGAATGCCCTGGTCGCCTACCTGCTGTATGCCAGGGGCCGGCGCGAACGACTCGGTACTACTCCGGTCGCGGTGGTCTTCGCCCGCCAGTTGCCGGCGCAGGCCTTTGCCTATTTCCTGCTCCGGCCAGGCCACGACGTGCAGCGCTTGCAACACATCGATGAACTCTGGACGCTGTTGCGCGGGCAACTGCCGGATCCCGGCAGGCTCGAACTGATCCCCTCGCGATTGAATGTCTTCGACAACCTGGCCGGGGCCTTGCTGGAAAACCAGTTGCAGGCCCTGGAGCGTCTGCCGCGAAATGGCGGTGACGGCGTGGGCGAGTCCTGGCCGGCGCGGGTCGCGCGCGTCACCGATCCGGGAGACTGGTTCGCCATGCCCGCGCCCGCGCCGCTCACGCCGTTGCAACGGCGGGTGCGCGAGGTGGCGCCGCTGTGGTTGCTGGAGGCCACGGCCGCGGACCGCCGCGAGTATGCCGGACATTTATCGACGCTGGTTACGGCACTGGGCCAGTCATCGTCCCACGGTCTTTTCGACGATGTCGCGTCGTTGTCGGCCTTCAGCGGCCAGGCGCTGAGGGCGGCGATGGTGCGCCGCCACCCACGGATGCCGGACATCCAGATGCAGGATATCCGGCTCAGGCTTGAGAAGTACCGACGCAAGCCGCTGCCGCCGGACGTGCTGGGGGAGTTCGAGGAAGTCCAGTTGAGCCTGCCTGAACTGGCGCTGGCCAACCTCGACGACTTTCGTTTCGGCGCAACCAGGATGCATATCCACCTCGCTGACCAGAGCCCGCCACCGGACTGGATGACGGCTGACTATCTGGTGGAACTGGTCAGCGCCGTGGATATCGGTGCCGGCTACCCGGCCTACCTGCGTCAGCGACTATTGGGCGACAGCCGTTATGCGGTGATCCGCCAGCAGCGCTTTTCCCGCCAGGTCCAGGCCCAGTTGCCCCTGGCGGCACTGGAGCTCAAGCTGCGCGGCGAACAGGGGATCACCGGGCAGGGCTGTCGCTGGGTCACGGCGATGCTGGCGCTCGACGCCCACGAGCGGCAGGTCGACGGTGTGCCGATCGTGCTCCGGCCCCTGGCCTTGCGGGCGAGCGCCGAAGCGAACCCGGACACGGTGGCGGCCATGTTTCTGATCGAACCCCGGGACACCCGCCGTGGACCGCATGTGCTTTACCGACCGCTGTTCGACCCGCCCCTGAGCGAATATGCCAGCCGCCAGGCGTTGCTGGCGGCCATCGGGCAAGCCGGTGCCTTGCAGGACAGTGTGCTGGCCTGGCTCCCCACAAACAGGACCGCGGTGTATGCCCATGGCGGTTTCCAGCAGCCCCATCTGGTTTCGCTATTGCCGGGGGATGACAGCGCACCGCTGCCGACCCCTCCGGCACCGGCCACCCTGGGCAGCGAGGAAATCACCGAGGACTATGTCCAGCATCTGTTCCGTGCCTGCGTCAACGCGGTTATCCACCAGGCCGACAGGCAAGTGTTGTCCAACGCGGAAAAACGCTGGGAGCGGTTGAAGGACAGCGGCTGGCAGTTGTTCAGTGCCTGGCTGATGTTTGCCAGCGGCCCGTTGACCCACGCCGGCTGGCTGGTCCTTCTCTATCGCGGGGTCCGTCAGGATCTGCCGGGGCTGCAGGGCGACGACGAGGAAGCCCGGGCCCAGGCCTGGGCCGATATGCTGAGCAACCTGGCGGCGGTGCTGTTGCATGAGGTGATGGCGGACGAGCGCGAAGCCTTGCCGGAGTCGCTGGCTCAGCGCGAGCCGCGGGCGATCGACGGCGAGGTGGCGCTGGAGCGGATCACGCCACTGCTGGCCGGCGATGAATCGCCCCAACTGCCTTTCGACCGCTCTTGGTCGAATCCCCGTGGCGCCCTGTCGGCGGCGGCGAGCCAGGTGTTGGAGACGTTCAGCGTCAAGGTGTTCGATACGCCACCGAGACTCGATGGTCTCGGTACGGTCTCTGCAAGCGGCCCGAACCAGGGCCTGGTGCATCTCGAAGGTGCCCGGGACAAGGGCTGGCATGTCCTGATCGGCAATGCCCTGTATCGGGTCGCCTGGAGCGATGACGGTCCCCGTGTGGTCGATGGCGCGGGCGCGCCAGGGCCGTTTCTGCGGCGTGACGGGCAAGGTCGCTGGGGCCTCGACCTGCGCTTGCGCCTGCGCGGGGGCAGCGGCCGTGACACCGTGCAGGCACGCCTGCAGCGCAAGCTGCGCGACCGCGCCACCGCGCTGCAGGGGCAAGTGACCCAGGCGTCGGCGCGTATCGGCGTTCTGTTCGGCGAGGCTGAAACGCTGCGCAAGCGTCTGGCCACCCTGAGCGAAGGCAAGACCGCGAAGAACTTCAGCGACCGCCAACGTCGCGACAAGCGCCGCGAATACCTGGGCAAGCTGGAGGACTTGCAGGCCGCCCTCGAAGACAAGATCGGCCTGGTCAAGACACTCAATGACAACCGCCAGGTGGTGCCGCAGACGTTGGTGCTGGTGGCGACCCTGGCCGACAGCGTGCGCAATTGCCGGGCCTTGTTGGACCTGTCCCTGACGGTGGGGCGCGAAGGCAGCCTGAGTGCCGGGGAGATTGGCGAGATGATCGCCGGTAACGCCGCTACCCGTTATGCCCAGGTCGTCGCCAACCTGAAGCACAATGTCGAGATCACCGACAAGCAGATCCTCTGGAGCACCAGGGAATACGCCGCGCTCGACGAGTTGCGGGCGCTGCCCGAACCGGGGCCGGCGCAAGCCGCCGCCCTGGTGTAGGCGGTGGCGCAGCCGTTCACCCCACTGGATTGGCAGGCGGTGCAGTTGCCGACCCTGCTGGCCTTGACCCTGGACGAGCTGCCGTTGCAGATCACCCTGCAAATGGACGAGCAGATATTCGCGGCGATCAAGCACAGTGCCGAACAGACCCGATACGTGACCAACACCATCAATCGCCTGAGTGCCGAAGATCCGCGCCAGGACCGGATCGACGCCTTGCTGACGGCGATCGCTCGCTACGACGAGCCCCGCGACCTGCTCGACTACCTGAAGACCCTGATGCCGGGCCAGCGCCTGCTCGAATATGCCGGCCGCCTGTCGGGATTGCTGGCCCGGTTGCGCGAGGGGGCGTTGAACAGTCTCGCCGGCCTGTGGGACGACAACGCGCCAGCCGACCCCGAGCCTGCGCCCAGGCCCGGCCCATCGGCGGGCAGTCCGCGCAAGAAGTTCATCCGCACCCGCAACCGCGAGGTGTTCGTCGGCCGGGTCCGCGAGCGTACCTCCGGGCAGGCGGACGAAATCGTCGAGATCACCGATCCCAATGGCGCGCTGGTGTCGGCCTTCAAAGAGAACAAGGCGGATGCCGGCAATACTTTCTGGGAAGAGTTCAAGGCCGAACCGGCGCCAGCCCCGCCGGCCCAGCGCAAGATCGGGCTGGCCCGGCTGGTGACCCAGGGACAGGCCGAGTGCGCTGGCGTCGAGGCCCTGATACGCCAGGTGATGGCGCTGACCGGCACATCCAAGGACCCCCGCGACCTGCAAGGTATCCTGGAACTGAAAGGGCAGAAGCTCAATGCCCTGGCGGACGATATCCAGCAGGCCCTCGATGAGGGTAGCGGGACGTCGGCATCGGTGAAGACCGCCCAGGCGCTCAAGGACTCCCTGCGCCACGACGCCTCCCGCCTGGCTGCCGAAGGACGCCAGGCGCGGATCGCCGCGATCAAGCGCAACGCGCCACAGTTGGCGCGTCTGCAATACCTGAAGGAGCAGGACCAGGTGGAGATTCATCGCGCCGGTGGGCGCCAGGCGCAGGAGCAGGGTGGCTTCCTGCAGGAGTATGTGATCAGCGACAAGGATGGCCGCCCGCTGTGGTACGCGCATTTCCATTACCCGACGGCCACGACGGCGGATACGGACTTTGCCAGCGCACATCTGAAGACCCTGGCGCAACGGCGCCTGGGCAGCAGGGCCCAGGCCACGGCCCGGCAGCGCGCCGCCGCCAGGATACAGGCCGGACAGGGCGGTCGGGCGCAGTTGACGCTGGATATCCACCGCGGCCGGATTCTCGACAAGGGCGTGGCCCAGGCGCTGTTTTTCAATACTGGCGAAGTGGATACAAGTGGCTGAAAACGCGCCGGCAGGTCTCTGCGTCCATCGTCCCGAGCGATATCGAGACAGACATCCGCGTGTCGCTGGGCTAAGGTGTGTCAGAGTTTTTCATCGATATCGGGAGTACGCTGCATGCAACTGGGAATCATCGGACTGGGCCGCATGGGCGGCAATATCGCGCGGCGCCTGATGCTTGATGGCCATCAGACAGTGGTGTATGACCGCAATACCGACTTCGTCAGCGGCCTGGCGAAAGAGGGTGCCCGTGGTGTCGCCGACCTGGCTGCGCTGGTCGCCGGCCTGGACCAGCCCCGGGCGGTCTGGGTGATGTTGCCGGCCGGTGCGCCGACCGAGGACACCATTGCCGAGCTGAGCAAACTGCTGGATGCCGGCGATGTGATCATCGACGGCGGCAACACCTTCTACAAGGACGATATCCGTCGCGGCCAGGAGCTGGCGCAAAAGGGCATCGACTATATCGACGTCGGTACTTCCGGCGGCGTCTGGGGCCTGGAGCGCGGCTACTGCATGATGATCGGCGGTGACGCCAAGGTGGTCGAGCGCCTCGATCCGCTGTTCGCCACCCTGGCGCCCGGGATCGGCACCATTCCCCGTACCCGCGACCGGGTCAGCGCCGACGACCGTGCCGAGCGCGGCTATATCCATGCCGGCCCGCCGGGTTCCGGGCACTTCGTCAAGATGATCCACAACGGCATCGAGTACGGCATGATGCAGGCCTTCGCCGAAGGCTTCGATATCCTCAAGACCAAGAATTCGCCGAGCCTGCCCGAAGACCAACGTTTCGACCTGAACCTGGCGGATATCGCCGAGGTCTGGCGGCGCGGCAGCGTGGTTTCCTCGTGGTTGCTGGACCTGACCGCCGATGCCCTGGCCAGCGATCCGAAACTCGACGGCTACAGCGGCGCGGTGGCCGACAGCGGCGAAGGGCGCTGGACCATCGAGGCGGCCATGGAACAGGCGGTGCCGGTGCCGGTATTGTCCAACTCGCTGTTTGCCCGTTTCCGCTCCCGCCAACAAAGCACCTACGGTGACAAGCTGCTGTCGGCGATGCGCTTCGGCTTTGGCGGTCATGTGGAGACACCGAAAAAATGAATGCCACCCGCAGCAAGCGCAAGGCCGAGCCGGCGCCGCCAACCACGTTGTTCCTGTTCGGCGCCCATGGCGACCTGGTCAAGCGCCTGCTGATGCCGGCGCTGTACAACCTGACCCGCGATGGCCTGGTGGGCGAGGGCCTGCATATCGTCGGCGTCGATCACAACGCCATCAGCGATGCCGATTTCGCCAGCAAGCTGGAAGACTTCAGCCGTGCCGAAATAGCGGCCAAGACCGGCGAGGGTGCGCAGAAGGCACTGGACACCGCGCTCTGGAGCAAGCTGGCGAAGAACATCAGCTACGTCCAGGGCGACTTTCTCGACGATTCGACCTACACCGCGCTGGCCGACAAGATTGCCGCCAGCGGCACCGGCAATGCGGTGTTCTACCTCGCCACCGCACCGCGCTTCTTCAGTGAAGTGGCGCGGCGCCTGGGCGCGGCCGGTTTGCTCGAGGAAACCGACGAGGCGTTTCGCCGGGTGGTGATCGAGAAACCCTTCGGTTCCGACCTGGCCACCGCCGAGGCCCTCAACGCCTGCCTGCTCAAGGTGATGAGCGAGAAACAGATCTATCGCATCGACCATTACCTGGGCAAGGAAACCGTCCAGAACATCCTGGTCAGCCGTTTCTCCAACGTGCTGTTCGAAGCGTTCTGGAACAACCACTACATCGACCACGTGCAGATCACCGCCGCCGAAACCGTCGGCGTGGAAACCCGTGGCAGTTTCTACGAGCACACCGGTGCGCTGCGGGACATGGTGCCCAATCACCTGTTCCAGTTGCTGGCGATGGTCGCGATGGAGCCGCCGGCGGCGTTCGGCGCCGATGCGGTGCGCGGTGAAAAGGCCAAGGTGGTCGGCGCGATCCGACCCTGGAGCGTCGAGGAGGCACGGGCCAACTCGGTGCGCGGCCAGTACCAGGCGGGCGAGCTGGGCGGTAAATCCTTGCCCGGCTACCGTGAAGAAAACAATGTGGCGCCGGACAGCAACACCGAGACCTATGTCGCCCTCAAGGTGATGATCGACAACTGGCGCTGGGTCGGCGTGCCGTTCTACCTGCGCACCGGCAAGCGCATGAGCGTGCGCGACACGGAAATCGCCATCTGCTTCAAGCCGGCGCCGTATGCGCAGTTCCGCGACACCGAGGTCGAGCGCCTGCAGCCGACCTACCTGAAGATCCAGATCCAGCCCAACGAAGGCATGTGGTTCGACCTGCTGGCCAAGCGTCCGGGACCGGCGCTGGCGATGGCCAATGTCGAGTTGGGCTTCGCCTACAAGGACTTCTTCGAGGTGCAGCCGTCCACCGGCTACGAGACGCTGATCTACGATTGCCTGACCGGCGACCAGACGCTGTTCCAGCGTGCCGACAATATCGAGAACGGCTGGCGGGCCGTGCAACCGTTCCTCGATGCCTGGCGCGAAGACAACCGGGTGCAGGGCTACAAGGCCGGCGAGAACGGTCCGCCAGCCGCCGACGAGTTGCTGGCCCGCGACGGCCGTGTCTGGCACAGCATCGGATGAGCGGCACGGCGCGGTATCCGATCCGGCTGGTGCTCAGCGATATGGACGGGACCTTGCTGCGTCCCGATCACAGCCTCAGCCCGCGCACCGTCGAGGCGGTCCGGGCGTTGCGGACGGCGGGGGTGTTTTTCAGCCTTGCCACCGGGCGTCCGCCACGGGCGATGCGCGAACAGATCGACGCCCTCGGTGTCGATCTGCCGGTGGCGGCCTTCAATGGAGGCACGCTGATGCATCCCGATGGCAGCTACCTGGTGGCCCACCATGTGCCACGGGCCGCGGCGATCTGCACGCTGGAACTGCTGTCGCGGCATGACGAGGTCGAGGTCTGGGTGTTTGCCGACAACCACTGGCTGCTGCGCAATCCCCACGGCACCATGGTGCCCCGGGAGCAGCACGCGTTGGGTTATCCACCGACCGTGGTGGAAGACTTCGGCCCTTACCTGGACCGTATCGACAAGATCGTCGGCGCCAGCGCCAATGCGCAGTTGCTGATCGACCTGGAGGCGGTGTTGCAACCGCTGGTGGCCGACCAGGCGCTGGCCAGCCGTTCGCAGCGGGCCTATCTGGATATCACCGCGATGCAGGCGAACAAGGGCGAGGCGTTGATGACGCTGGCGAAGTTCCTCGGCGTGCCGCTGGAGCAGACGGCGGCCATCGGTGATGGTGGCAACGACCCGGCGATGTTTCATCGCGCCGGGCTGGCGATTGCCATGGGCCAGGCCGAGGAAGTGGTCAAGCGCCAGGCGGATGTGGTGACCGGCAGCAATACCGAGGATGGCGCGGCGCGGGCGATTGAAGAGTTGATCCTGGCCCGGCGATAGGCGTCTTGTGAATGGCCGCCTTGCGGCGGTTCGCGGGCAAGCCCGCTCCCACAGTGACGGAGTCGTGCAGGCGTCCCGGGCCCGACTCGAAACCGTGGCAGCAGGCCTGCCACTCCCACGGGTATGGGGTTGTCCATGCGCGATAAACTGTGGGAGCGGGCTTGCCCGCGAACCGCCAGAGGCGGCCATTCAGCTCACAGCCAGTGACTCACCGCGTACCAGCCCAATACCCCCATCACCACCGTATACGGCAAGGCCATCCATACCATCCGCCCGTACGACAGGCGAATCAGCGGTGCAATCGCCGACGTCAGCAGGAACAGGAACGCCGCCTGGCCGTTCGGTGTCGCCACGCTCGGCAGGTTGGTGCCGGTGTTGATCGCGATGGCCAGGGTCTCGAAGTGCTCGCGGCTCATCTGGCCGCTGGCGAAAGCCTGTTTCACTTCGGTGATGTAGATCGTCGCGACGAACACGTTGTCGCTGATGGCCGACAACAGGCCGTTGGCGATGAACAGCATGCCCGGCTGCTGGTCGGCGGGCAGGCTCAGCACCCAGTGGATCAGCGGCGCGAACAGTTGTTGATCGTGGATCACCGCCACCACCGCGAAAAACACCACCAGCAAGGCGGTGAACGGCATGGCGTCCTTGAACGCACTGCCCAGCCGGTGTTCGTCGGTGATCCCGGTAAAGGCGGTGATCAGCACGATCACCAGCAGGCCGATCAGGCCCACTTCGGCCACATGCAGGGCCAGCCCGGCGATCAGGATCAGTGCCGCCAGCCCCTGCACGATCAGGGCGGCGCGCTGGCGCGGGGTGCGCTCGGCATCGTCTTCGCGGGCATAGGCGGCCAGGACGGCACGGACATTGTCCGGCAGCAGGGTGCCGTAGCCGAACCAGCGCAGTTTCTCCAGCAGCACGCAGGTCACCAGGCCCGCCGCCAGGACCGGCAGCGAAACCGGCGCGACTTTCAGGAAGAACTCGCTGAAATGCCAACCCATTTCATGGCCGATCAGCAGGTTCTGCGGCTCGCCCACCAGGGTGCAGACACCGCCCAGGGCGGTACCCACCGCGCCATGCATCAGCAGGCTGCGCAGGAACGCGCGGAACTGTTCGAGGTCGGCGTGGTGCAGGCTCGGCAACCGATGGTCGCTGCTGAAGTCGCTGTCCTGGCGCGGGTCGTTGCCCGAGGCCACGCGGTGGTAGACCGAATAGAAACCGACGGCGGCGCTGATGATCACCGCGGTGACGGTCAGGGCATCGAGAAAGGCCGAGAGGAACGCCGAGAGAAAGCAGAACAGCAGCCCCAGCAGCGCCTTGGAATGCACGCGCAGCAACAGGCGGGAAAACAGGAACAGCAGCAGGTCCTTCATGAAGTAGATGCCGGCCACCATGAACATCAGCAGCAGGATCACCGGGAAGTTGTGCAGCAGTTCGTCATACACCGCTTCGGGGCTGGTCATGCGCAGCAGCAGGGCTTCGACCAGCAGCAGGCCGCCGGGCATCAGCGGGTAGCACTTGAGGGCCATGGCCAGGGTGAAGATGAACTCCAGCACCAGCAGCCAACCGGCGGCGACCGGGCCGACGCTCCACAACACCAGGGCATTGAGGATCAGGAAGGCAAGGATGCTGGCCTTGTACCAGCGAGGGGAGTGCCCGAGAAAGTTGTGGGCGAAAGCTGAAGTCAGCGATGACATCGGCGGGTCCTTGTTTGTAAGAGTGCGCGCAAGGTGACGTAAGAATTCATGAAGATCAAGGCGCGGGTCCGGCTTTTGGCATATCCGCTTCCTACAGCCTTGTGCGACCCCTTGCTATAGTTCCAGCCTTCTCATTGCCCTGCCAAGGATGCCCGTCATGTCCGAATACCAAGCCTTTCGTGTCGACCTGGCCGACAATATCGCCCACGTGCAGATCAACCGCCCGGAAAAGATCAATGCCATGAACGCGGCGTTCTGGAGCGAAATCGTCGAGATCTTCCAGTGGATCGATGACACCGATGCCGTGCGGGTAGTGGTCCTGAGCGGTGCGGGCAAGCACTTTTCCTCGGGTATCGACCTGATGCTGCTGGCCGCGGTCGGCAACGAACTGGGCAAGGATGTCGGCCGCAACGCCCGCCTGCTGCGGCGCAAGATCCTGCAGATGCAGGCTTCCTTCAATGCCGTCGACAACTGCCGCAAGCCGGTGCTGGCGGCGATCCAGGGGTATTGCCTGGGCGGTGCCATCGACCTGATCGCCGCCTGCGACATGCGTTACTGCGCCGAGGACGTGCAGTTCTCGATCAAGGAAGTGGATATCGGCATGGCCGCCGATGTCGGCACTTTGCAACGTTTGCCGCGTATCATCGGCGATGGCATGTTGCGTGAGCTGGCCTATACCGGTCGCCAGTTCGGTGCCGACGAAGCGCAGCGCATCGGCCTGGTCAATCGTGTCTACCCCGATCATGGCGCCTTGTTCGACGGTGTGATGGGGATTGCGCGGGAGATTGCCGGCAAATCGCCGATTGCCGTGAGCGGCACCAAGGAAATGCTCGGCTACATGCGTGATCACCGGATCGACGACGGTCTGGAATACGTTGCCACCTGGAACGCCGCCATGTTGCAATCGACGGACCTGCGTGTGGCCATCGCGGCCCACATGAGCAAGCAGAAACCCGAATTTCAGGACTGAGGGCCGTTTCCCAGTCCCTAAGGAACCGCAATGACTCAAGGCTGGACAACCGCAGTACTGGATATCGAACAACCCGGTGGCTGGGCCGTGGCCCGAGGTCCCGAGGGTTTCCTGCTGGATGACAACGGTGTGCTGTTTCCCCGCGAATGGCTCAAGCGCCAGGACCTGCCGGTGCTTTGCGAGCATGGCATCGGTCATCGCGACGGCGAGCCGGTGTACCTGCTGGAACTCAAGTCCACCGCCGAGGTGCCGGGCTGCCGCTGGCAGGGCCTGCGCCGGTTCATGCTCGAAGGTGATTTCACCACGTACCGCATGCTCGGTTATGCCGCGCAGATCGGTACCTGGGCCCGCGAGCACCGTTTCTGCGGCAGTTGCGGCCAGCCGGCGCGGCAGGTGCCGGGGGAGCGGGCGATGTACTGCCAGCCCTGCGACCTGCGGGCCTATCCGCGGATCTCGCCGAGCATGATCGTGCTGGTCACCCGCGGCGATGAAGTGCTGCTGGCCCGTTCGCCGCGTTTCGTCCCCGGGGTCTACAGCACCCTGGCCGGTTTCGCCGAACCCGGCGAGTCGGCGGAGGAGTGCCTGGTCCGTGAAGTGCGCGAGGAAGTGCAGGTCGAGGTCAGCAATATCCAGTATGTCGGCAGCCAGTGCTGGCCCTTCCCGCATTCGATGATGCTGGGGTTCCATGCCGAATACGCCGGAGGCGATATAGTGCCCCAGGCCGACGAGATCGAGGATGCCCAGTGGTTCAACGTGCACAACCTGCCGCCGTTGCCGGCGTCGCGTTCGATCGCCCGCTACCTGATCGACCTGTATGTGGCGCGCCGTCTAGGCCACGCTGAACCAGTGCTGCCAGGCTAGGCGCACGGTCAGTCCGAGGACCACGGTGATGAACACCGGGCGGATGAACTTCGCCCCGCCGCTGATGGCGGTGCGGGCGCCGAAGAAGGCGCCGGCCATCACCGACAGGCCCATGCTCAGGCCGATGATCCAGTCCACCTGGCCGGAAAAGACGAACACCGACAGCGCCGCGATATTGCTGACGAAGTTCATGCTGCGGGCCACGCCGCTGGCCTTCACCAGGTCGATGGGGTAGAGCAGCATGCTGCTGACGGTCCAGAAGGCGCCGGTGCCGGGCCCGGCCACGCCGTCGTAGAAGCCCAGGCTGAAGCCCTGGGGCAATTGCCACTTCTTTTTGATCGGCGCGTCGCTGTCCAGCGGCGCCTTGGGCGTGCCGCCGAACAGCAGGTACAGGCCGCAGCCGAAGACAATCACCGGGAGCATCTTGTTCAGCCATTCGGCCGGGAGGAAATGCGCGGTCACCGCGCCGATCAGCGCTCCGGCGAGGGTGCCGAAGATCGCCAGCTTCCACTGGCGCGGATGGAACAGCTTGCGCCGGTAGAAGGTGAAGCTGGCGGTGGCCGAGCCGAAGGTCGAACTGAGTTTGTTGGTGCCCAGCACCAGGTGCGGTGGCAGGCCGGCGGTGAGCAGTGCCGGGGTGGTCAACAGGCCGCCACCGCCGGCGATGGCGTCGATGAATCCGGCGATAAAGGCAACGACGGCAAGAATGGCGAGGGTGGTCAGGTCTACGCTGAGATCGAAAGGCATGGGTTCGGCTTAGGTCGGCAGGCGGCGCGGCAAGGTGGCGCGCAAAGGCGCCATCTTACCCATTCGCGAATGTCGCCGCGACCTTATCCAGGGACTCGCGTCATTGCCTATGACTTGGGCTGTGGTCCATTGCCGATCTGCCAGACGAACGGCGGCTCGGTGCCGTTGATCGCCCAGTCGCCGATGATGCGCGCCTTGTAGATCACCGGATTGTGCGACGACACCGTCCGCGCGTTGCGCCAATGACGGTCCAGCGCCTTGCCCTGGCGCACATCGGAAGCACCGAGGGCGTTGAACAGTTCACTGGTGGCCCGCTGGATCAGTTCGGATACCACTACCTGCGCCGTGGCGGACTCGATTTCCGCGTCCACGTTGGCCTGCCGTTCGACTTCGGCATCGCCGCCAAACCGGGCGAGATAGGCCCGCTGGGCCGGATGCGCGGCGCGTACCGCGCTGGCTTCGGCGGCATAGACCAGGGCGGCGACCTCGCCGACCACCTGTTGCACCTGGGCGTCCGCGCTGGCCCGCTGGGCATTGCCATGGCTGTAGATGCGCTGACGTTCGCGGACCTGTCGCGCGACATCCTCGAGGGCCGACCGGCCGATACCCGCGAGGGTCGCCAGCAGCACCAGTTGGTAGAACGCCGTCTGGTACTTGAAACGGTCGGCGAAGTCGATCACATGCCCGGCTTCCACCCGGGCCTCGACAAACCGTGAAGTGCCGCTGCCGGTGGTGCGCTGGCCGAAACCGTCCCAGTCATCGCTGTGCTCGATTCCCGGCTGGCGGGCGCGCACGGCGGCAATCACATCGCCGCCGGTATCGCTGCGGCGGGCATAGACATCGATCCAGTCGGAGAAGATGCTCCCCGTGCTGTAGAACTTCTCGCCATTGAGGCGCCACTGTTCGCCGTCCGGGGTGACCTGGGTGACGACATCGCCGATGGTCACATTGCCGATTTCGGTCCAGGCGCAGCCGACGATATCGCCGTCGACGAAGCGCTTGAACCACTGGTCGCGCGCGGGGCCGGGGGCGGCGTTCAGGCGGTCCTCGGCAAAGGCGAAGTGACCGCGCAGGGCCTGGGGCACATTGGAATCGGCCTCGGCCAGTTCGATCAGCAACTGGAACAATTGCGGCAGAGATGCACCGCCACCGCCATATTCCAGCGGTACCCGCACGGCACCGAAGCCGGCCTGCTTGAGCCACTGGATCGGCTCGTGGGGCAGGCTGCGCGACAGTTCCCGCTCCACCGCGCCGGCGGCGATGCGGGCAAAGACCGGCCGAAAACGTTCGGCGAGGGTTTCGTAGTCGACGCCAAGGGACAGCGGGTTGATCACCTGGTGTTCGGTCATGGGACAGCTCCTTGAGGGCAGGCGGCGGAAACCGCGATGGCCTGGGCTGTTGCAGGGTCCATGCCGGGGCCGCGGAACCCGCTGGCGCGGGCGATTTGCGTGATCGGGCGATGGACAACTGTTGGCCGGCGAACAGTGCTTCAGCAAATCGTCCTGCCTGGCCACAGATCGTCCGACTGGCGCCGTCCCCTGGCTGGCGATGGCGACCGCGCGGGCGATGCCGACCTCACCGGCCTCATCGCTGGCAAGCCAGCTTCCAGGGGGGATTGCGGCGAGGCTGCGATCAGCGTGGGCAAGGGCGCCTCGGGCACTGGCACGCTTGCTGCTCCATCCCCTGGACATTCCCTGGTCCGAGGTGCAACACCATGAGTCAGCAAGCCGTGAAATTCGCCTACTGGGTGCCCAATGTCAGTGGTGGGCTGGTGGTCAGCAAGATCGAACAGCGCACCAGCTGGGACATCGACTACAACCGCAAGCTGGCGCAACTGGCGGAAGAGGCCGGTTTCGAGTACGGCCTGACGCAGATCCGCTTCACCGCCGGCTACGGCGCCGAATACCAGCATGAGTCGGTTGCCTTCAGCCACGCTTTGCTGGCGGCCACCACCCGGCTGAAAGTGATTGCCGCGATCCTGCCCGGTCCCTGGCAACCGGCGCTGGCGGCCAAGCAGCTGGCGACCATCGACCAGCTCACGGGCGGGCGCATCGCGGTGAATATCGTCAGCGGCTGGTTCCGCGGCGAGTTCCACGCCATTGGCGAGCACTGGCTGGAGCACGACGAGCGTTATCGCCGCTCCGAGGAGTTCATTCGCGCGCTGAAGGGAATCTGGACCGAGGACGCGTTCACCTTCAAGGGCGACTTCTACCGGTTCAACGACTACAGCCTCAAGCCCAAGCCCCTGAGCCAGCCGCATCCGGAGATCTTCCAGGGTGGCAGTTCCCGCGCGGCGCGGGATATGGCGGCGCGGGTCTCGGACTGGTATTTCACCAATGGCAACAGCCCCGAGGGGATCAAGGCCCAGGTCGACGATATCCGCGCCAAGGCAGCCGCCAACGGCCATTCGGTGAAGGTCGGGGTCAATGCCTTTGTCATCGCCCGCGACACCGAGGAAGAAGCACGGGCGGTGCTGGCGCAAATCATCGACAAGGCCGACCCCGAGGCCGTCGCTGCATTCGGCGATGCGGCGAAACAGGCGGGCAGATCGTCACCGGAAGGCGAGGGTAACTGGGCCAGGTCGAGCTTCGAGGACCTGGTGCAATACAACGACGGCTTCAAGACCAACCTGATCGGTACGCCACGGCAGATCGCCGAGCGCATCGTGGCCCTCAAGGCCGTCGGTGTGGACCTGGTACTGGCCGGCTTCCTGCATTTCCAGGAAGAGGTGGAGTACTTCGGCAAGCGGGTGCTGCCGCTGGTGCGCGAGTTGGAAGCGAAAAAGGCCGGGCGAGCAGAGGAGGTGCTGGCCTGATAGCAATACCTTCCGTAGGAGCCGGCTTGCCGGCGATGAGGCCCGTGAGTCATGCGTTGAATTCAAGGGCGCCATCGCCGGCAAGCTGCCACGAGGGAAGTGTACGGATATTCAAGTGTTTCCCCAGCAACAGCGAAGCTGCAATCTGCTGGTGAAAGAACGCCGGCAATAGCCGGATAATCGGTATAACTCTATGAAAATAAACAAATAATAATTCAGGCACAGAAGCTGCAATGGCTCAGCCAACATCATTCGCCCGAGAGCGTTCCATGTCGTCCCTGCCTGAATCTGCCGTTTACCCGATCCATTCCCCCAACGCCCACCTGATCCGCGACGAGGCTGAAGCGGTGGCGGTCGCGCACCGTGTCGCCGCCCATCTGCTGGAACAGGATGCGGAGCGTGATCGCACCCGCCAGGTGCCTGCCGAAGTGGTCGACCTGTATTCCAACAGTGGCCTGTGGGGCATCAGCGTGCCTCGCGAGTTCGGCGGTGCGCAGGTGTCCTATGCGGTGCTGGCCGAAGTGATCGCGATCATTTCGGCGGCCGATCCGTCCCTCGGCCAGATCCCGCAGAATCATTACTGCCTGCTGGAAGACATCCGCCTGCAGGGCACGCCCGAACAGCAGGCGCACTTCTTTGCCCTGGCGCTGCAAGGTCATCGTTTTGCCAATGCGCTGTCGGAGACCGGTGGCAAGAATGTCCAGGACATCCAGGCGACGATTCGCCGGCAGGGCGACGGCTACGTGATCAACGGTCGCAAAGGCTACTGCACCGGTTCCCTGTACGCCCACTGGCTGGCGGTGCTGGCCCTGGATGAAGAGCAGAAGGGCCAGTTGGCCTTTGTCGAGCGGGGTACGCCGGGACTGGTGATTGTCGATGACTGGGACAGCATCGGCCAGCGCACCACGTCCAGCGGCACGGTGCTGGCCCAGGACCTGAAGGTGCCGGCGTTCAACCTGTTTCCCACCTATCGCTCCTACGAAAGCCCGACCCTGGCCGGACCTTTCGCCCAGTTGACCACCGCCGCCATCGACGCCGGTATCGCCCGCGCGGCTCTGCGCGACACGGTTGCGTTTGTCCGCGAGCAGGCGCGTCCGTGGATCGATGCCGGCGTGGAGAAGGCCAGCGAAGATCCGCTGACCATCATCCAGGTCGGTGGCCTGGAGATCCGTCTCGAAGCCGCCGAGGCCTTGCTCGAACGGGCCGGCAAGGCGCTGGATGCCGCGCGTCCGGCGCCCGACGAAGACAGCGTGGCGCGGGCCTCGCTGGCGGTGGCCAAGGCCAAGGTGCTGACCACCGAGATCGCCATCGAGGCGAGCAACAAGCTGTTCGAGCTGGGAGGCACGCGTTCGACCTTGAAGAAGCACAATTTCGACCGTCACTGGCGCAATGCCCGGGTGCATACCTTGCACGACCCGGTGCGCTGGAAGTACCACGTGGTCGGCAACTGGCTGCTCAACGGGATCAAGCCGCCACGTCACGACTGGTCCTGAGTCCATGGGCGACCTGCTGAAAAACATCTACTGGGGCGATATCGCCCAGGCCTGCCTCGACACCCTGAGCATGCTCGCGGCGGCCCTGGGCTTCACGGTCCTGCTGGGGTTGCCGCTGGGCGTGCTGCTGTTTCTCACCGGCAAGCGCCAGTTGCATGAAACCCCGTTGGTGTACCGCTCATTGTCGGTGCTGGTGAATATCCTGCGCTCGCTGCCTTTCATCATTCTGCTGATCGTGCTGATTCCCCTGACCACTTTGCTGGTGGGCACCTCCCTCGGCGTACCGGGGACCATCCCGCCACTGGTGGTGGGCTGCACGCCGTTTTTCGCCCGGCTGGTGGAAACCGCCTTGCGCGAAGTCGACCGCGGCGTGGTGGAGGCGACCCAGGCCATGGGGGCCAGCACCTGGCAGGTGATCCGCCACACCCTGTTGCCGGAGGCCCGTGGCGGCTTGCTGGCAGCGGTGACGGTGACCGCCATCGTGCTGGTGGACTACACCGCCATGGCCGGGGTGATTGGCGGTGGCGGACTGGGTGACCTGGCGATCCGCTACGGCTACCAGCGCTTCCAGACCGATGTGATGGTGGTCACGGTGATCCTGCTGCTGGTGCTGGTGCAGGGCCTGCAAATGACCGGTGACCGCCTGGTGGCTCGCTACAGCCGACGTTGACCCACTGATTTCGACACACAACAACCTGGCCCAACGTCCACCACACGCCGGCCCTTTCTGCCTCTCTGGAGCCTTGCATGAAAAAGACCCTGGCCGTACTGGCCGCCCTGATGTCCCTGGCGGTTCACGCCAATGAAAAACTGATTGTCGGTGCCACCCCGGTGCCCCACGCGGAGATCCTCGAGTTCGTCAAACCGGAGTTGGCCAAGGAAGGCGTCGACCTGGAGATCAAGGTGTTCAACGACTTCATCCAGCCCAACCAGCAACTGGCCCTGAAGAACCTCGACGCCAACTATTACCAGTACCGACCGTTCCTCGATGATTACAACAAGACCCGCCACACCAACCTGGTGCCGGTGGTCGGCGTGCATATCGAGCCGTTCGGCGCCTACTCGACCAAGATCAAGAGCCTGTCCGAACTGAAGGACGGTGCCTCGGTGTCGATTCCCAACGACCCGGTGAACACCGGGCGGGCCCTGGTGTTGCTGCACGAAGCGGGCTTGATCAAGCTCAAGGACCCGAGCAATACCCAGGCCACCCCGCACGATATCGTCGAGAATCCCAAGCACCTGAAGATCCGTGAACTGGAAGGGGCGATGCTGGCGCGCTCGGTCAGCCAGGTGGACCTGGCGTTCGTGTTTGCCAACTACGCGCTAGAGGCCGGGATCGACACCAATAGCGCGCTGATCGTCGAGAAAGGCAAGGACCTGTACGTCGAGTTCCTGGTGGCGCGGCCGGACAATATCAATGACCCGGGCATTCAGAAATTGGCCAAGGCGTTGAACTCCGACGCCGTGCGCCAGTTTATCCTGACCCGCTACAAGGGGCAGATCGCACCGGGTTTCTGAGTCTCGACAATGACCGTTCCCACGTGGAGCGTGGGAACGGTCAGGTGCGCGGTGAGTCCGGCTCCAGCAACTGCGGCCCCGCGCCCTGTTCTCCCAGCACATCGCCCTGGTTGCGCAACGGACAGCTTTCCATGGACAGGCAACCACAGCCGATGCAGCCGTTGAGCTTATCCCGCAGCCGGGTCAACCGGGCGATCCGTTCGTCCAGCTCGTCCTTCCATTGCTCCGACAGGTTCTTCCAGTCCGCCGCGGTCGGTGCCCGGCCTTCGGGCAGCGCCTGCAGGGCCAGGTGAATCTCCGCCAGGGGAATGCCCAGGCGCTGGGCGACCTTGATCAGTGACACCCGGCGCAATACCTCGCGCGGATAACGGCGCTGGTTGCCGGCATTGCGATTGCTCTTGATCAGGCCCCTGGATTCATAGAAGTGCAGGGCGCTCACCGACACGCCGCTGCGCGCCGCCAGTTGGCCGACCGTGAGCGCCTTGTCGGTGGGCAGGGGTTTTTGCAGTGCCATGGGAGAAAACTCTTGACCTTGACTTAACTTGAGGTTTTACCCTGCATGACCTCGGATCACAAGATCCCGCATGACTTCCCGGGGAGATTCTTCATGGCGTCGACAGAGAAAAACCGCAGCTTCACCCAACTGATCCAGTTCGAGATCGAGCCTCATCAGCAGGAGGCCCTGGTCAGCGCCCTGGCCCGGCAGACCGAGCGCCTGGCCCAGGACTTCAGTGGCTTCATCAGTGGCAATGTGCAGGCCAGCGACGACGGCCGGCGCGTGCTGAATGTCCTGCAATGGCAATCGCAACAGGCCGGCGAGGCGGCGTTCGCCCGTTTTGAAAGCGGCGAAGAGGATTTCTGGGCGCTGCTTCGCTCCCACCAGGCCAAGGCGGTGAGCTTCGGCTCGTTCCAGATGCTGCGCAGCATCGAGCGCAGCCATGACAATGCCCTGCAGTGCGCCCTGGTGCTCTGATGCCCGCTAGATCGACAGTTGCAGCATCCGGTCACCCTGGACGTTTTCGCCGGGGCGGCGCTTGTTCACCGCCAGTTCGCCGATCTTGATCAGGCGGGTACGGGTCACGTTGCGGCTCAGGCCCAGCAGGTTGGCGGTGTGCACCTGGTTGTAGTGACTGAACCGGTAGGCGGCGCGCAGCAGGGCATCCTCGACCTTTTCGTGGAGGGCCCCGGCCTGTTCCTCGAAGAGTTTCTGGAATGCGCGGTTGAGCAGGGCCTCGGCGGAATCGTCGGATGCCGTGCCATTGTCGTCCTGGCGTTCGATGCGCATGTTCGACAGGCGCAGGTCGTCGCGTTCGATCACGCCGTTGTGGCAGATCAGCAGGGTGTGGTGGATGACGTTTTCCAGTTCGCGGATATTGCCCGGCCAACTGTAACTCTTGAGTTTCTGCTCGGCCGCCGGACTGATGCGGACATCGCCGTAGCCCAGGCGCTGGCAATAGGCATCGATAAAGTGCCGGGTCAGCGGCAGGATATCGCCGGGTCGTTCGCGCAACGGGCTCAACTCGAGGTTGACCACGTCGAGGCGGTAGTACAGATCCTCACGGAAGTGCCCGGCGTTGATCGCCTTTTCCAGCTGGACATTGGTCGCCGCCAGGACCCGCACATTGATCGGAATGCTTTTGCGCGAGCCCAGGCGCACCACTTCACGCTCCTGCAGGACCCGCAGCAGCTTGACCTGGATCGGCATCGGCAGGTCGCCGATCTCGTCGAGGAACAGCGTGCCGCCATCGGCTTCCTCGAACCAGCCGGCCTTGGCGCTGAGGGCTCCGGTAAACGCGCCTTTCTCATGGCCGAACAGTTCGGCTTCCACCAGGGATTCGGAGAAGGCCCCGCAGTTGACCGCGACAAACGGTCGGTTGCGCCGCGCGCTGAGGTTGTGGATATGCCGGGCCACCAGTTCCTTGCCGGTGCCGGTTTCGCCGATGATCAGCACGCTGGCTTCGCTGGGCGCGACTTGTTGCAGGTGGGCGAGCAGGGCCTGGGACTTGGGGTCCTCGAAGACCTGGGCGGTGGCGCGGATCGAGGTTGCCAGGGCCGGCGAGGGCGGTAACGTTAGCAGCTGCATAGGCTTCTCTAGGAATAGAAGGTGGGAATCGGCAGCGTCTGGTTCAGGGCCCAGTCGCCTAGTTCTTGGAGCTTGTAGTCCAGCGGGTCATGCAGGGTCTGGGTGCGCAGGTTGCGCCAGTGGCGGTCCAGGCGCAGCGACGCATGGGTCGAGCGCGCGCCGGTGACTTCGAACAGCTTGCTGCACAGTTCCAGGCCGTTGCGGCTGGCGGCGACCTTGGCGGTGGCGATGGCGGTTGCCAGGTGTCCGCGTTCCTCGGCGCTGAGGTTCTGGCCCTTGGCCCAGGCCCGGTCAAGTCCTTCGGCGGCGCGCTCGACCAGCAGGCGCACGCCTTCCAGGGCGACCCAGAAGTCCCCGTAGTGACTGAGGATGTACGGGTCCCGGCGGATGTCGTCGGTGCCGGACTTGAACCACGGGCGGGTCTCGGCAAGGGTGTATTGCCGGGCTTCCTCGAAGGCGCCTTCGGCGATGCCGAGGAACATGTGGGTGAAGGTCAGTTGCGCGATCAGCGGGCGCAGGCAGGCGAAGGGCGTGCTCAGCGGACCGGGATCGAGCAGCAGTTCCGACTCTTCGACCCGCACTCGTTCGAAGCTGGCGCTGCCGCTGTCGGTCTGGCGCTGGCCCATGTTGTGCCAGTCATTGTGCAGGGTGATGCCGGAGCGGCCGCTGGGAATCGCGGCGATCAGCAACTTGCCGCCGGCGCTTTCATCGACCGCCGAGGCGATCAGCATCTCCGAGTCGCTGGCGCCGGAGCAGAAGCTTTTCTTGCCGGAAAATTCGCGCCAGCCGCCGAGCTTGCGCACCACGGTACGGGTGTCCAGCGGATTGAGGGCATTGCCCCAGAACCAGTTCTTGCGGGCGGTCTGTTCGAACCACGGCTGCCATTGTTCCGGGCGCGAGAACAGGCGCACGGTGGCGAGCATCAGGTGATGGAAGCCGAAGACATGGGCGATGGAACTGTCGACCTTGGCGAATTCGCGGACCACGTTCAGGGTCTCGCTCCAGCTGGCGCCGAGGCCACCGTACTGGGTGGGAATACTCAAGGCCAGCAGGCCGCTGTGGCGCAGGGCGTCACGCTGGGCTTTCGGCGTGCCGCCACGCTCGTCGCGCTCGACGGCGGTTTCGGCAAACTCGGCGGCCAGCAGGCGGGCGGTTTGCAAGGGGTTGAGCAGGGCGTTATGGGGTTGGGCCGTCACGCGGTGTCCCTCGAATAGATGACGTTGATCGTTCCCACGCTCCGCGTGGGAATGCATCCCATGACGCTCCGCGTCACCGCCAGAGCGGACGCGGAGCGTGGGAGCGATCGGCTGTGTGTTTCTCAGGCCCCGGTCTTGGCCGGCAGCACGTCGTTGGCGATCATTTCGCCGAACGGCCCGGTCAGGTTGGTGATGCCGCGACCGGCCAGGCTGGCGTAAGGCTCGGGCAACAGCGGGAAGACCAGTTCGGCGAAGCGATAGGCTTCCTCCAGGTGCGGGTAGCCGGAGAAGATGAAGCTTTCGATCCCCAGGTCCGCGTATTCCTTGATGCGCTCGGCCACCTGCTGCGGATTGCCGACCAGTGCCGTACCGGCGCCGCCGCGGACCAGGCCGACACCGGCCCAGAGGTTCGGTGCGATTTCCAGGTTGTCGCGGCGTCCGTCATGCAGGGCGGCCATGCGCCGCTGTCCTTCGGAGTCGAAGCGCGAGAAGGATTTCTGCGCGGCGGCAATGGTCTCGTCGCTGATGTGTTCGATCAGTTTGTCGGCGGCTTTCCAGGCGTCTTCCGCGGTTTCCCGGACGATCACGTGCAGGCGGATGCCGAAACGCACGGTACGGCCCTTGCGCGCGGCGCGCTCACGCACGTCCGCCAGCTTAGCGGCCACGGCGGCCGGTGGTTCGCCCCAGGTCAGGTAGACGTCGACCTGGTCGGCGGCGAGGTCATGGGCGGCATCCGACGAACCACCGAAATACAGTGGCGGATAAGGCTTCTGCACCGGTGGATAGAGGGCCTTGGCGTTCTGCACGCGCAGGTGCTTGCCTTCGAAGTCGACGGCTTCGCCCTGCAACACCCGGCGCCAGATCCTGAGGAATTCGTCGGTGACTTCGTAGCGTTCGCTGTGGTCGAGGAAACTGCCGTCGCCACGGTTTTCGTCGGGGTCGCCGCCGGTCACCACGTTGATCAGCAGGCGCCCGTTGGACAGCCGGTCGAGGGTGGCGGCCATGCGTGCCGAGACGGTCGGCGAGATGATCCCGGGACGGATCGCCACCAGGTAGCGCAGGCGTTCGGTCAGGGGGACCAGGGCCGAGGCGATGACCCAGGAGTCTTCGCAGGAGCGGCCGGTGGGAATCAGTACACCGTGGTAGCCGAGGCTGTCGGCGGCCTGGGCCACCTGTTTCAGATAGTTGAGCGTGACCGGGCGGGCACCCTGGGTGGTGCCCAGGTAGTGACCGTCACCGTGGGTCGGGAGAAACCAGAAGACATCCATGACAAGTCCTTAGGCGATTTTCAGCAGATGCTTGGGATGAACGCCGAACAAGGGCGCGGCGCGTTCTGCGGCAAGGCGGATGCGGGCCTTCAGGGGCTCGCTGGTTATTTGATAATTGGTGAAATCGGTTTCGCTGGCGTAGACGCCGATGGGCAGGGTCAGCGCCTGGAAGAAGCTGAACAGCGGACGCAACTGGTGGTCGAGGATCAGCGCGTGACGCTCGCTGCCACCGGTGGCGGCCAGCAGGACCGGGGTGTCGATCAGGGCATTGAGGTCCACCAGGTCGAACAGGTGCTTGAGCAGGCCCGGGTAGGAGCCGCGATATACCGGCGAGCCGACGATCAGCAGGTCGGCGTTCTCGATGGCCTGCAGCTCGGCCTCGACCTCGGCGCTCAATTCGGCCCGGGACAGCGCGGCGCCCAGGGGGCGGGCGATATCGCCCAGTTCGATCACCCGGCTTTCGATGGGCAACTGCTGCGCCAGTTCGGCCAGCAGTGCCTGGGTCAGTACCAGGGTGCGAGAGGGGCGGTAGGTTCCGCCGGAAAGGGCAACGACTTTCAGTGCACGAGACATGATCAGTTCCTTTTCAAACAGTTGCTCAGCGAGCAGGGTCGGTGACAGGGCTTGAGCAAGAGCTGTACCAATCGTCCGGGCCCCGTATCTGCGGGCCCGCGGCATGCTGGACAAGGGGCCGTGTGCTGGCTGACGAGCTGTTTTGTTGATCGACTGTTGGCTGGCGAACAGTTGCCCGGGCAACAGCGGACAAGGTGTGCAGGCAGTTGTAAGGGTTTTCTGATATTCCGTAAACGAACGTATTTCCATATTTATAGTTCTTTAAGGAATATAAGGCGTCGGTGCCGGGTACGGTAGAAGCAATCGATAGCGACTATCGAGAAGGGTGATTTCTGCTCCGCAGGAGCGGCGGGTAGCCTGTATCCATTGCCTCGCACCAGGTTTTCGGGAGTCTCGCCATGAAACATTCACCTGCGGTTCTACTGCTTCTGCTGCTTTCGGTCCTGGCCGGTTGTGCCAGCCATCCCTCTCCCGAGCTGCGTCCCTACAGCGCTGAAGAGAGCAAGGAGCTGGCACTGGAGGCGCTGAATCGCCGCGGCTTGTCCTTCGACGAGTATCAGCAGAAGAAAGCCGAATTGCTCGGGCAGCCGCGCAAGGTCTACGGCTTCGATGACCAGGGTGAAATCAGCGCCGACCGTGGCAGTAACAGACGCAGCCATCAGAGCTGAAAGCCCCGACACCTCGTGTTCCCCCTCCCGCCGCTGGAGCAGGTCGTCTGTTCCGGCACGATTGACGCTCGCAACACCCTCCCGGGGCCTGTAAGCTGGATTTCAGGAGCGTTCCTACGCACTTTTACTGAAAGCCATCTTTCTTTAATTCTCTCCCATCGGGTATAGCTGTCCGTTCAGCCCTCGGTTGGCTACCCGCGAGAGTTCGTTCCGCGGGACACGCTTTATGAGTCTTTTGCCATGAATCAACTTCCTTTGTATTTCGACTACGCCGCCACCACGCCGGTGGATGAGCGGGTCATTCAGGTGATGGTCGAGTGTCTGGGATTTTCCGGCAACTTCGGCAATCCCGCGTCCAGCTCCCATGCCTTCGGCCAGCGGGCCCGGCAGACGGTCGAGCAGGCCCGGCAGCAAGTGGCGACCCTGGTGGGCGCGAGCCCCGAGCAGATCGTCTGGACTTCCGGTGCCACCGAATCGAACAACCTGGCCCTCAAGGGCGTGGCCCAGGCCCGTGGTGTCAGCGGCGGCCATGTGATCACCAGCCAGATCGAACACAAGGCGGTCCTCGACACGGCCCGGCAACTTCAGGAAGCCGGGGTCGCGGTCACCTACCTGGTACCGGATGCCGACGGCCTGATCACCGCGCAGCGGGTCAGCGAGGCCCTGCGCGAGGACACCTTCCTGGTGTCGTTGATGCTGGTGAACAACGAGCTGGGTACGCTCAACGATATCCAGGCCATTGGCCAGCGTGTTCGCGAACACGGTGCGCTGTTCCATGTGGACGCCGCCCAGGGAGCCGGCAAGGTCGCCATCGACCTGGCGCAATTGCCGGTGGACCTGATGTCGTTCTCGGCCCACAAGTTGTACGGGCCCAAGGGCATCGGTGCCCTGTATGTCGGACCGCGTGCCCGGGAACACCTGCACGCGCAGATCCACGGCGGCGGTCATGAAGGCGGCCTGCGCTCCGGGACCCTGGCGACCCATCAGATTGCCGGCATGGGCAGTGCCTTTGCCTTGGCGACCGAATCCTTCGACGAAGAGGCGACGGTGATCCGGGCACTGCGTCAGCGTCTGCTGGAACAACTGGCGGATATCCCGGGGCTGCGCCTGAACGGCAGTCCGAGCGAACGCATCCCGCACACCTTGAGCCTGACTTTCGCCGAGGGCGAGTTCAATGGTGCGCTGCTCAGCCAGTCGCTGGCCTACTCGGCGACCTCGGCGTGCAATTCGGCGAGCAATGCACCGTCCCATGTGCTGCTGGCGCTGGGACATGACGGCCGTTCCGCCGGTCGTACCATCCGCCTGAGCCTGGGCCGCTTCACCCGCGAGCAGGATATCGACCGCGCCGCGGCGGCGATCAAGGCCAGTGTCAGTGCGCCGGCACCGTTCTGGGCGGTTGCCCCGTCGTGATGGCTGATCCATCATCGACACCGCAAAACAATTAAATACGTGATTAGCAGGAGACATGATGAGCACGCAGACCTTGAGTCAGGGAACCGTACCCCAGCGCCTGGCGCGTACCCGCGAGCTGATGAGCCGCGAGGGCGTCCACGCCTTGCTGGTGCCGTCAGCCGACCCGCACCTGTCGGAATACCTGCCCGCCTACTGGCAGGGGCGGCAGTGGCTCTCGGGGTTCCAGGGTTCGGTCGGCACCCTGATCGTCACGGCGGAGTTTGCCGGCGTCTGGGCTGACAGCCGCTATTGGGAGCAGGCGACCAAGGAACTGAGTGGCAGCGGCATCGAACTGGTCAAGCTGCAACCGGGACAACCCGGGCCGCTGGACTGGCTGGCCGAGCAAACCCCGGAAGGCGGTGTGGTGACGGTCGATGGCGCAGTGATGGCGCTGGCCTCGGCGCGCACCCTGGGGGACAAGCTGCAAGCCCGTGGCGCGCGCCTGCGTACCGATATCGATCTGTTGCAGCAGGTTTGGGAAGACCGTCCGGTATTGCCGAACCAGCCGATCTACCAGCACCTGCCGCCCCAGGCGACCGTCAGTCGTGGCGAGAAGCTGGTCCAGTTGCGCGAAGAATTGACCAATCGCGGCGCCGACTGGCATTTCATCGCGACCCTGGACGATATCGCCTGGCTGTTCAACCTGCGTGGCGCCGATGTGTCGTTCAACCCGGTGTTCGTTTCCTTTGCCCTGGTCAGCCAGGACCAGGCCACCCTGTTTGTCGCCCTCGACAAGGTCAGCGCCGAGCTGGTGCAGATCCTCAGGCAGGATGGCGTGACCCTGCGTGACTACAGCGAGATCGCCGCGGCCCTGGCCAGCGTGCCGGCCGGTTCGAGTCTGCTGGTGGATCCCGCCCGTGTCACCCGCGGCCTGCTGGATAACCTGGGGGCCGACGTCAAGCTGGTGGAAGGCCTCAACCCGACCACCCTGGCCAAGTCGCGCAAGAGCCTGGACGATGCGGCACATATCCGCCAGGCCATGGAGCAGGACGGCGCAGCCCTCTGCGAGTTCTTCGCCTGGCTGGAAACGGCGCTGGGACGCGAGCGGGTCACCGAGCTGACCATCGACGAGAAACTCACGGCTGCCCGGGCCCGGCGTCCTGGCTACGTGTCCCTGAGCTTCAACACCATTGCCGCGTTCAATGCCAATGGCGCCATGCCGCATTACCACGCCACCGAAGAAGAGCACGCGGTGATCGAAGGCGACGGCCTGTTGTTGATCGACTCTGGCGGCCAGTACCTGGGCGGCACCACCGATATTACGCGGATGGTTCCGGTGGGCACGCCGACCGCCGAACAGAAGCGTGACTGCACGCGGGTGCTCAAGGGCGTGATTGCCCTGTCCCGGGCGCAATTCCCCCGCGGTATCCTGTCGCCGCTGCTCGACGCCATCGCCCGTGCGCCGATCTGGGCGGAAAGCGTGGACTACGGCCATGGCACCGGTCACGGCGTGGGTTACTTCCTCAATGTCCACGAAGGTCCGCAAGTGATCGCCTACCAGGCGGTCGCGGCTCCGCAGACGGCGATGCAGCCAGGCATGATCACCTCGATCGAGCCGGGCACCTACCGTCCGGGCCGTTGGGGCGTGCGGATCGAGAACCTGGCGATGAACCGCGAAGCCGGCAAGAGCGAGTTCGGCGAATTCCTGCGCTTCGAAACCCTGACCCTGTGCCCCATCGACACACGCTGCCTGGAGCCGTCATTGCTGACCGGGGAAGAGCGCGAGTGGTTCAACGGCTACCATGCCGAGGTGCGTGAGCGCTTGAGCCCGCTGTTGAGCGGGGCTGCGCTGGACTGGCTGAACACCCGTACCGCCGCGATCTGACTGCCAGCGCGATCTTGTAGGCGCTGGCTTGCCAGCGATGGCGGTCGCAAAGTCGATGCATGACTGGTTGGCCTCATCGCCGGCAAGCCGGCTCCCACAAGGGAGTGCGGTGTTTTCAGGTTTTCCCCAGGACCTCGCTCATATAGTCGACAAACGCCTTCACCCTGGCGGATTGCCGGCGATTGGCCGGAAACACCGCATGGATCGGTAGCGATTGCGCCTGGTAGTCGCGCAGGATCGTCGTGACCCGCCCGGCTTTCAGGTCTTCGGCAAACAGCCACACCGGCGACAGCGCAATGCCGAGCCCGCCCAGGACCATTTCCCGAATCGCTTCCGAGTTGTTGCTCTGGGCATTGCCCTTGATGCGCACGCTGTGGCGCTGCCCGTCTTTTTCGTAGTGCCAGAGGTTCTGGCTGTTCAGCAGGTTGAACAGCAGGCAGTTGTGCCCGGTGAGGTCTTGCGGCGTGTGCGGTTCGCCCCGGCTTGCCAGGTATCCGGCGCTGGCGACGGTGATCCGCCGGGTATCGCCGAGGCGGCGGGCGATGAGGCCGCTGTCGTTCAGTTCGCCGATGCGCAGGCTGACATCCAGGCCCTCGTTGACCAGGTCCTGGTTCTGGTCGCTGAGCTGCAGATCGATTTCCAGCTGCGGATAGCGCGCCAGGAAATCGGGCAGCCGGCTGGCGATCTGCAAACGGCCGAAACTCACCGAGGAACCGATGCGCAGGTTGCCCGCCACCTGTTCCCGACCTGACTGGAAGCTGTGTTCGGCGCTGTCCACCGCCGCGAGGATCTGCCGGCACTGCGTGTAGTAGCGCTGGCCTTCGTCGGTCAGCGACAACTGGCGGGTGCTGCGGGCGATCAGCTTGCCACCCAGTTCGGCCTCCAGGGCCTTGAGGATCTTGCTGATGGTCGGCTGGCTGGTTTGCAGTTCCCGGGCGACGGCGGAAAAGCTGCCGCGCTCGACCACCCGGACAAAGATGGCCATGGCATTGAGTTTATCCATGATGGCTTCCGATTCATGCCAAATGGGCATGGTCACTATAACAATACTGCGTCTTATCGGCATGAGTGAGGTGGCGCAAGATCGACTCACTTTCACTGATCGGGGTTGCCGACATGTCTCACTCGCTTGAAATGAATGCCTTGCTGGTCGATGCCGCCCATGCCCCGCTGCGTCTGGTTGCCCTCGACCGTCCCGTACCGGGAGCGGGTCAGGTACTGGTCCGTATCAAGGCCGCGGGGATCAATCCGCTGGACGCGAAGATCCGTGCCGGGCAGGCCGGTCATGCCCGTCAGCCGCTGCCTGCGGTGCTGGGCATGGATCTGGCCGGGGTTATCGAAGCGTTGGGCGAGGGGGGCAGCGGCTGGTCGGTGGGTGACGAAGTCTATGGGCTGGCGACCGGCATCGGCGGGACCCAGGGTTCGCTGGCCGAGTTCGCGGCGGTCGATGCCCGCCTGCTGGCCCGCAAGCCGGGCAACTTGAGCATGCGCGAGGCGGCGGCGTTGCCGCTGGTGCTGATCACCGCCTGGGAAGGTCTGGTCGATCGGGCCAGGGTGGGCGCCGGTCACGCGGTATTGATCCATGGCGGGGCGGGTGGCGTCGGACATGTCGCGGTGCAGATCGCCAAGGCGTTTGGCGCCCGGGTCTTCGCCACCGGCTCGGCCAGGCATCAGGCGGTGATCGAGGGATTTGGCGCGACCTTTATCGATTACCGGCACCATGCCGTGGAGGACTATGTGCAGCAGCACACTGCTGGCGAGGGGTTCGATATCGTCTATGACACGGTCGGTGGCGAAACCCTGGACGAGTCGTTCAAGGCGGCGCGGACCTATCACGGACATGTCCTGAGTTGTCTGGGTTGGGGGCAACACAGCCTGGCGCCGTTGTCGTTCCGGGGTGCCACCTACTCCGGGGTATTTACCCTGCTGCCGTTGCTGACCGGCCAGGGGCGCGGTCATCACGGGCATATCCTGGCCGAGGCTGCGCGGCTGATCGAGGCCGGTCAACTGAAGCCCCTGCTCGATCCCCGGCGGTTCACCCTGCAAACCGCCGTGGAGGCCTATACCGTGCTGGGCAATGGCACGGCACAAGGTCGCCTGGTGGTCGAGATCTAGGCGGTGCGGATTTCAGAGCAATGCTTCGCGCACGAAGTCGAGGCGGTCCTGGCCGAAGAACAGCCGGTCGCCGACGAACAGACTGGGGGCGCCGAAGACACCGCGTCGCAGGGCTTCTTCGGTCTTGGTCTTGAGGGCGGCCTTGACCTCCTCGTCGGCGCTCAGGGCGAGTATCCGCTGTGGGTCGAACGCGTTCTCCACCAGTAGCTGGGCGACGATGGCCGGATCGTTGAGGTTGCGTCCCTCGACCCAGAGGGCGCGATAGAGGATGTCGACGAAATCGACAAAACGTTCCGGCTGGCGCAGTTGCACACCGGTGGTCGCGCGCATCAGCAGCAGGGTGTTGATCGGAAAGTGCGGGTTGAAACGAAAGGGTACGTCGTATCGACGGGCGTAACGGGTCAGGTCTTCGATCATGTAGCGTCCCTTGGCCGGTATTTCGGCGGGGGACGCGTTGCCCGTGGCCTTGAACACGCCACCCAGCAGCATCGGCTGGTAGATCAGTTCGGCGCCGGCCTGTGCACACAGGTGCGGCAACTGGGTATAGGCCAGGTAAGAGGCCGGGCTGCCCAGGTCGAAATAGAACTCGACGGTTTTTTTCATGGATGAAGCATCCTTGTTGTTGTCGTGTGGCTCGAGCTTACCAGCGTTCATTCCAGGGGCGCAGGTCGAGTTCGAAGGTCCAGGCGTCGCGGGGCTGGCTGTGCAGGTACCAGTAGTTCTCGGCGATATGGGCCGGATCGAGGATGCCGTCCTGATCCTTGAGGGCATATTTCTCCGGGAAGCTGGTGCGGATAAAGTCGGTGTCGATGGCACCATCGACCACCACATGGGCGACATGGATATTCAGCGGTCCCAGTTCGCGGGCCATGCTCTGGGCCAGGGCCCGGATGCCGTGCTTGGCGCCGGCAAACGCGGCGAACCCGGCGGCGCCCCGCAGGCCGGCGGTGGCCCCGGTGAACAGGATGGTGCCGCGTTGCCGGGTGACCATGCGCTTGGCGACTTCCCGGGCATTGAGGAACCCGGAGAAGCAGGCCATCTCCCAGATCTTGAAGTACTTGCGGGCGGTCTCTTCCAGGATGCTGCAGGGCACGTTGGCGCCGATATTGAAAACGAAGGCTTCGATCGGGCCGATCTGGCTTTCGATCTGCTCGATCAGCGCAATCACATCGTCTTCCTTGCGCGCATCGCAGGCAAAGCCATGGGCTTCACCACCAGACTGCTGGATGGCATCGACCAGTGGTTGCAGCTTGTCGGCACTACGCCGGGTGACGCAGGCAATAAAACCTTGCGCGGCGAAACGTTTGGCGATGGCACCGCCAGTGGCATCGCCGGCACCGACGACCAATACGACTTTCTTGTTGTTGAGAAGGGTAGTCATGAGGGATCGCTCTTTAGTAAACGGTCGTTAACTAAACGAACGTTATGCTACGATCCGGAAGGCGTCAAGGCACTGAACAGGAACAGCACCATGCGTTATTCGCTCGACCACAAGCAGCAAACCCGCGAGCGTCTGCTCGACAGCAGCGCGTCGTCCGCCAAGAAGTCGGGATTTGCAACCATCGGGGTGGACGCTCTGATGAAAGCCATCGGCCTCAGCGGCGGGGCGTTCTATGGCCACTTCTCGTCCAAGGACGAACTGTTCAGTTCAATTGTCGAGCGCGAACTGAGCCTGAGCCTGGCCCGACTGGGAGGGGAGGGAGAGCCTGATCCGGCACGCCTCAAGCGTTGCCTGAAGCTCTATCTGAGCATGGCCCATGTCGAGCAGGCGGAAACCGGTTGTGCCTTGCCGGCGCTGGGGGCAGAAATAGCGCGGGGGGATCTGGCGGTGCGTCAGCAGGCCGAGGACTGGATGTGTCGGCTGCAGCAGCGTTGGGCACAGGTGCTGGGCAGTGAAAGCCAGGCCTGGTCGATCCTGTCCCAGTGTGTGGGGGCGTTGGTGGTGGCGCGGATGCTGCTGACGCCGGATATTCAGCGCCAGGTGTTGAAGTCCAGTCATGACGAAATCAGTCGTCAGATCGCAGGGTCGTTCGGGGAGTGACCGGCGGCGCCTAGCGCTTGCACATGATGATCATGCTGCGACTGGTGTAGCCCGCGGGGTTCAGGCCGAAAGGGTAGTCGCCGGGGTCTTCGACGGCATCACCGGACTTGGCGATGATCTTGTAGCCGTTTTCGCCACAGGATTCGGCGGCCTTGGTGTAGCACTTTTCCCAGGAAGACGTCAGTCCCGAGCAGTTGATGTGTACGCCTCGCTTGCCATATTTTATTGGCTTGGAAGTGGCGCTGCAGCCAGCGACGGCGAGTACTGCCAAGACGATCAAAAAGCGCTTCATTCCTGTCCTTAATCTCCAGCCCCCGGATCAACTCGTCCGGGTTTGGCTTTTTTCGTGCCCGCTTGCGTCTTCCATGAGTGCCCCGTCCAAAATTATTAAGGCTGGCATTGAGTTAGCTGTAAACATGTCTTATTTGCCGGAGAAATACCAGAGCAACGTCACAGGTTGTATCAATCAGCTGCCATGGCGGGCTTGGGTTCGCTGCGCATGGTCAGGGTGGCACCGACGGAAGCGCAGATAATGCAGGCGATCGCCAGCCATTGCGCCAGGGACAGGTATTCGCTTAGGAACACCAGTCCCGAGAGGGCGCCGAAGGCCGGCTCGATGCTCATCAGGGTGCCGAAGGTGCGTGCGGGGATCCGCGTCATTGCGACCATCTCGAGGCTGTAGGGCAGGGCGGTGGAGAGGACGGCGACGCCGAGGGCGACCGGGATCAGCGCCGGTGTCAGCAATGCCGCGCCGGCGTGGGCGATACCGAACGGGGCAACGAAGAGGGCGGCGATCATCACGCCCAGGGCTGCGGTCTGGATGCCGTTGTCCGCACCGGCCTTCTGGCCGAACAGGATGTACAGCGCCCAGCAGACACCCGCGCCCAGCGCATAGAGTGTGCCCACCAGGTCAATGCTGGCGCTGGTGCTTCCCGTGGGAATCAATAACAGCAGGCCGCCGATCGCCAGACCGATCCATAGATAGTCGATGGCCCGGCGCGAGGCGAGGATCGCGACGGCCAGTGGCCCGGTGAACTCCAGGGCGACCGCGATGCCCAGGGGGACGCTGCGCAGGGACATATAGAAGAGCAGGTTCATGCCGCCCAGGGCGATGCCATAGATGATGACGGTGCGCAGGGATCTGGCGGTGAACGTCGCCCGCCATGGGCGCAGTATCAGCAGCATGATGATGCCGGCGAAGATCAGGCGCAGGGTGGTGGTGCCCTGGGCGCCGACAACGGGGAACATGCTCTTGGCCAGGGAGGCTCCGGACTGAATGGAAGCCATTGCGATAAGCAGCAGGCCGACGGGAAAGAGTGTCGCGGCCAGGCTGCGGGACTGCTGGGTCATGGGGTGGTGTCATCCGGAGCGGGTAATAGAAGTGGGATAGCCGGTCTATGATGCTTAACAATGGTCAATTGAGCAATATATTGCTCAAGCTCGGTGGTTTCTCTTCTATTGAGGGGCTTTCGATAGAAAGCTTGAATCAATGCTTGACGGCAGATTCCATGGGCCTATAATTCGCCCCACTTCCGGCGCAGTCGAAACGGAAAACTCCTTGAGATTCAA
>NZ_JBMOUG010000028.1:0-27295 GCF_049319725.1 Pseudomonas sp. Mn2068
TTGTAGGAGCCGGCTTGCCGGCGATGGCGTCCGACAGGTCGATGCAAGACTCACTGGCCCCATCGCTGGCAAGCCAGCTCCTACAGGGGGGGGCGTCGTGCGCAGATGTTGTGTCCGACACCTTCCCTTGTGGGAGCCGGCTTGCCGGCGATGGCGTCCGGCAGATCGATGCAAGACTCACTGGCCCCATCGCTGGCAAGCCAGCTCCTACAGGGGTTTGCGCCATACGCAGATCCTGTGTCCGACACCTTCCCTTGTAGGAGCCGGCTTGCCGGCGATGGCGTCCGACAGGTCGATGCAAGACTCACTGGCCCCATCGCTGGCAAGCCAGTTCCTACAGGGGTTTTCGCCCTGCGCAGATAAGAAAACCCCGAAGGGCCAGGCCCTCCGGGGTCGTGTGTCGCCATCGCCTTACAGCTTGGCGATGGACACCTCGGTGGATTTCACGAAGGCGATCACTTCGCTGCCGATCTGCAGTTCCAGTTCCTTTACCGAACGGGTGGTGATCACCGAGGTGACGATCCCCGAAGCGGTCTGGACGTCGATTTCCGACAGCACGTCGCCGGTGACGATTTCCTTGATGGTGCCCTTGAACTGGTTGCGAACGTTGATGGCTTTGATGGTCATGGCGTTGATTCCTGTCATTGATTGAGTAGGCAAGGCATGGATTACAGCGCCCAACGCAACTGCGTGGGCAAGGGTGAAACAGGTTCCGGCTCGGGCGGTACGCCAGGCAGCGACAGCACCCGGTTCAACACTTCGGTCTCCAGCGCCGCCAGGCGATGGGAGCCCCGCACCCGAGGGCGCGGCAGTTCGACGTGGAGGTCGAGGCCGATCTCGCCGTCTTCGATCAGGATCACCCGATCGGCGATGGCCACGGCTTCGCTGACGTCGTGGGTCACCAGCAACACGGTGAAACCATGCTGCTGCCAGAGACGCTCGATCAGTTGCTGCATTTCGATCCGGGTCAGGGCATCCAGCGCCCCCAGCGGTTCGTCGAGCAGCAGCAGGCGAGGTTGGTGAATCAGGGCGCGGGCCAGGGCCACGCGCTGCTTCTGACCACCGGACAAGGCCGCCGGCCATTCATGGGCGCGGTCCGCCAGGCCGACCGCTTCCAGGGCTTGCAGGGCCTGTGGCCGCCAGTCGCCCTTGAGGCCGAGGCCGACGTTGTCGATGACTTTTTTCCAGGGCAGCAGGCGCGCCTCCTGGAACATCAGCCGGGTGTCCTCGCGGGCTTCGCTCAGCGCCGCGGAACCGGCGAGCAACTCGCCGCCGGTGGGTTGGTCGAGACCGGCCAGCAAGCGCAGCAGGGTGCTCTTGCCGCAGCCGCTGCGACCGACCACGGCGACAAACTGCCCGGCCGGAATATGCAGGTCGATCTCGCGCAGTACCTGGCGCTCACCGAAGGTCTTTTGCAGCTTGCGCACCGCCAGCGGAATACCGCGCAGCAGGCGTGGCGGTTGTTGAGCAGTCATGCCGCACCTCCCTTGGCCACCTGGTACGCCGGGTGCCAGCGCAACCAGACGCGTTCCAGGCCGCGCGCCGCCAGGTCGGCCAGCTTGCCGAGCACGGCGTAGAGCACGATGGCCAGGACCACCACGTCGGTTTGCAGGAACTCCCGGGCGTTCATCGCCAGGTAGCCGATACCGGAGCTGGCCGAGATGGTTTCGGCGACGATCAGCGTCAGCCACATGAAGCCCAGGGCGAAGCGCACGCCCACCAGGATCGACGGCAGCGCGCCCGGCAGGATCACCTGGCGGAACAGGCCGAAGCCGGACAGGCCGTAGCTGCGGGCCATTTCCACCAGGGCCGGATCGACGTTGCGGATGCCGTGGTAGGTGTTGAGGTAGATCGGGAACAGGGTGCCCAGGGCCACCAGGAAAATCTTCGCCGACTCGTCGATGCCGAACCACAGGATCACCAGCGGGATCAACGCCAGATGCGGCACGTTGCGGATCATCTGTACCGAGCTGTCGAGCAGGTGCTCACCCCATTTCGACAGGCCGGTGATAAAGCCCAGGGCCAGGCCGATGCCGCCGCCGATGGCAAAGCCGATGCCGGCGCGCCAGCCACTGATGGCCAGGTGTTTCCAGATATCGCCGCTCTGCACCAGGGCAACGCCGGCTTCGATCACGGCGCTTGGCGCGGGCAGGATCCGGGTCGACAGCCAGCCGGCCGAGACCGACAGTTGCCACACTGCCAGCAACAGTACCGGCAGGGCCCAGGGCGCAAGTCTGTGGGTGATTTTGGTCAGGGTCGTCATGGCGCGGCCTCAGCTCTGGGACGCTGCTTTGGGCAGGATGTCGTTGGCGACCATCTCACCGAAAGGGCTGACGTAGCCGGCGCTTTTCGGCAGTTCCGGGCGTTCGATATCCAGGTGCGGGAACAGCAGCTCGGCAACCCGGTACGACTCTTCCAGGTGGGGATAACCGGAGAAGATGAAGGTGTCGATGCCCAGGTCCGCGTATTCCCTGACCCGTGCCGCCACGGTCGGACCGTCGCCGACCAGCGCGGTACCGGCACCGCCACGCACCAGGCCGACACCGGCCCAGAGGTTCGGGCTGACTTCCAGGTTGTCGCGGCTGCCACCGTGCAGCGCGGCCATGCGTTGCTGGCCGACGGAGTCGAAGCGCGCCAGGGATTTCTGCGCACGGGCGATGGTTTCGTCGTCCAGGTGCGAAATGAGTTTGTCGGCGGCCTGCCAGGCTTCGGCATTGGTTTCGCGAACGATCACATGCAGGCGGATGCCGAAGCGCACGGTGCGCCCGAGCTTGGCGGCCTTGGCCCGGACCTGTTCGATCTTCTCGGCGACGGCGGCCGGCGGTTCGCCCCAGGTCAGGACCATTTCCACCTGTTCGGCGGCGAGGTCCTGGGCGGCTTCCGAGGAGCCGCCGAAGTACAGCGGCGGGCGCGGTTGCTGGATCGGCGGATAGAGCAGCTTGGCGCCTTTGACGCTGATGTGCTGGCCATCGTAGTCGACGGTCTCGCCTTCCAGCACACGACGCCAGATACGGGTGAACTCCACCGAGGCCTGATAACGCTCCTCGTGACTGAGGAACAGACCGTCACCGGCCAGTTCGTCCGGGTCGCCGCCGGTCACCAGGTTGAACAGTGCGCGGCCGCCGGACAGTCGATCCAGGGTCGCGGCCTGGCGTGCCGCCACCGTCGGGGAAATGATCCCGGGGCGCAGGGCAACGAGGAATTTCAGGCGCTGGGTCACCGGGATCAGCGAAGCGGCCACCAGCCAGGAGTCCTCGCAGGAACGTCCGGTGGGGATCAGCACGCCGCCGAAACCGAGGCGGTCGGCCGCCTGGGCCACTTGCTGCAGATAACCGTGGTCGACGGCGCGAGCGCCTTCGGCGGTGCCAAGGTAATGGCCGTCGCCGTGGGTAGGCAGGAACCAGAAAATGTTGAGGCTCATGGAGTTGTCTCCTAAGGAATACGGTTCAAGGTGCGGTGGCAACGGCAGCCGGTGGTGTCCAGATCACGTCCTTGATGCTCAGCGGCTTGGGAATCAGCTTGAGCTGGTAGAAGCTGTCGGCGATTTTCTGTTGGGCGGCGATCACTTCGGGCGTGAGGAACTGCGCGCCGTAGCCCTGGCGTTTCACCGAGATCAGGGTGATGTCGGCGGGCAGGCCGAGCAGCGGCGCCACCTGGGCGGTGACTTCCTCGGGATTGGCCTTGGACCAGTCGCCGACGGCGCGGACTTCCTCCACCAGGGTCTTGATCACTTGCGGGTGTTTTTCGGCGTAGGGCTTGGTCGCCAGGTAGAACTGGTTGTTGTCCACCAGGCCGGTGCCGTTACGCAGGGTGCGAGCCTTGAGCTGTTGTTCGGCGGCGGCCTGGTACGGGTCCCAGATCACCCAGGCGTCGACGCTGCCACGCTCGAAAGCGGCGCGGGCATCGGCCGGCGGCAGGTAGACGGTCTCGATATCGCTGTACTTGAGGCCGGCGTCTTCCAGGGCGCGGACCAGCAGGTAGTGGACGTTGGAGCCTTTGTTGAGGGCGACTTTCTTGCCCTTGAGCTCCTGCACCGATTTGATCGACGAGTCCTTGGGTACCAGGATCGCTTCGCTGGTCGGCGCCGGCGGCTCCGAGGCGACATAGAGCAGGTCGGCACCGGCGGCCTGGGCGAAGACCGGCGGGGTTTCGCCGGTGACGCCGAAGTCGATGGAACCGACGTTCAGCCCTTCGAGCAGTTGCGGGCCCCCGGGGAACTCGGTCCATTGCACCTGGACGCCCTGGGCGGCGAGGCGTTTTTCCAGGGTGCCCTTGGCCTTGAGCAGCACCAGGGTGCCGTATTTCTGATAACCGATCCGGATCGACTCGGCCTGAGCTTGAGTAATGGCGCCGAAGGTGATAGCCGCAGCAAACAGAGCGACCAGACCGCGACGCAAAATGACAGTGCGCATGGCGCTCTCCTTTTTGCAGTGAGGGTTTTGGCTGCACCTGCTTGCCCGTTGGCGGGCGAGTAAGGCCAGTAAATCAATTTTGGTGAAACGGCCTAGATGCTCCAGCGAGCACTCAGCAGGCGATCATTCAGCAGTGTCGGGTCCAGGGGCTTGGGACGGCGCGCCAGGGCGCTGTGGAACTGCTCCAGGGCCTCGCTCAGGCGTTGTTCCAGGACCGGCACCAGTTGCGCTTGGGCGCTGCCTTCGCCATAGGCGATCTGGCTGTCCTCGGCAAAAATACCGTGGAGCATTTCCTGCGCCTTCAACGCCGCCAGGACCGGCTTGAGCGCATAGTCCACGGCGAGCATGTGGGCGATGCTGCCGCCGGTGGCCATGGGCAGCACCACCTTGTGGCTCAGGGCGCGCTCGGGCAGCAGGTCGAGCAGGGTCTTCAAGGCGCCGGAGAACGAGGCCTTGTACACCGGCGTGGCGATCACCAGGCCATCGGCGTTTTCAATCTGTTGCAGCAGGTCGACGATCTGCGGGCTGCCAAAGCGTGCATGGAGCAGGTCTTCGGCGTTGAAGTCGCGGATCTGGTAACTCACAACTTCGATGCCCTGCTGGTTGAGCCAGCGTTTGGCGTAGTCCAGCAATACCCCGGAGCGCGATCGCTGGCTGGGGCTTCCTCCGAGTGTCACGACCAGCATGAAGGTCTTTCCTCAAACGTATGGCGGCGATTCGCGGCGTGCGATCTCGCTGAAGTTGGACAGACCTTACCAGTCAATTTATATATCCATAAATCTTATTTATTCATTTGTTTATTCTTTAAATGCATATGAGGTCAAGATTATTCCGGGCAAAAAAATAGGCCGTCGAAACGGCCTTAAAACCCCTGCTTTGTGATTCGGTAAGAGCTGCCAGAGCGGGACGCGGAGCGTCCAGGGAGGCATTCCCACGCGGAGCGTGGGAACGATCAAGCCCCTCGGCGGGCCTTTCAGCGGTTGGGCTGCGGCGTCAGGCGCAGGTAGGGTTTTACCGCGCGATAGCCTTTCGGGAAGCGTTTCTTGATTTCGTCTTCGTCCTTGAGGGACGGCACGATCACCACTTCGTCGCCGTCCTGCCAGTTGGCGGGCGTGGCGACCTTGTAGTTGTCGGTCAGCTGCAACGAGTCGATCACCCGCAGGATCTCGTGGAAATTGCGCCCGGTGCTCGCCGGGTAGGTGATGGTCAACCGGATCTTCTTGTTCGGATCGATCACGAACAGCGAGCGGACGGTGAGGGTGTCGTTGGCATTCGGGTGGATCAGGTCATACAGGTCCGAAACCTTGCGGTCGGCATCGGCCAGGATCGGGAAATTGACGACAGTGTTCTGGGTCTCGTTGATGTCTTCGATCCACTTGTGGTGCGAGTCCACCGGGTCCACGGACAGGGCGATGGCCTTGACCCCACGCTGGGCGAATTCGTCCTTGAGCTTGGCGGTGAAGCCCAGCTCGGTGGTGCACACCGGAGTGAAGTCCGCCGGGTGGGAAAACAGCACGCCCCAGCTGTCGCCGAGCCACTCGTGGAAACGAATCCTGCCGGCGCTGGAATCCTGTTCGAAGTCGGGGGCGATGTCGCCGAGTCTGAGGCTCATGTGCTGCTCCTTGGGTGAAGGTCTGATGGCCTTACTGTGCCTGCTGGCGAATTTATTTAAAAAGAATAAATATCGATTTGTTTAGAAGATTAGGAAATATTAAAAAGATCTTCATTGGACGCCGGGCACGCGCAGGAGCACTCTTGTCCACAGCTTGTGAGAGGGCTAAGGGGATGTAAATCAGTGGAGTGCCGAACGCCGGGATGTTGCTGGATGGCGTGAAGGCCGAAGCTGAAAGGTAGTTGTATGCAAGACGTGAAGCACTCAGCCCGGCATTGCGCCGGGCTGAGTGTGGATCTTGGATCTAGACGATCACGCGCTTACAGCAGCGGGATCGAGTAGCTGACGATCAGGCGGTTTTCGTCCTGGTCGCGCTGACCTGGAATGTCGTTACGCCACATGGCGTTTTTCCAGGCGAAACCCAGGTTCTTGAAGGTGCCTTGCGGTACCACGTAAGCCAGGGTCAGGTCGCGTTCCCACTCGGTGCCACCGGTGCCCAGGGTACGGGTTTGAGCGGCGCCGACGTTACCAGCGGTGTCGATGTTGTTGCCGCGCAGGTAGATGATACCGGCGGTCAGGCCAGGTACACCGACCTTGGCGAAGTCATAAGCGTAGCGAGCTTGCCAGGTACGCTCGCCGGCACGGGCGAACTTCTGGATCTGCATGTCGGTGATGGTGCTGTTCGACGAACCGTCACCCTGGTTCAGCCAAGGGAAATCGCTGTCGCCCTTGCTGTACTGGTAACCGGCACCGAAGGTGTGGCCTTCAACCGAGTACAGGGCCAGGTAGCTGTACAGATCGTTGTCGACTTTGCCCTTGGTGTTAGTGGCAAAGCTCTTGTCGTCGTAGTAGCCGCTGGTGAAGTACGCCGAGGTGTCGCCGTTCGCGCCGTTGTCGCGGCTGCGGTAGTAGCGCAGGTCGCTTTTCAGCACGCCAGGACCGATGGACCAGTTGTGTACCAGGCCCAGGAAGTTCTGCGAGTAGAAATCTTTCAGCTCACCGTAGTAGTACGAAGCGACCAGATCCTTGGTGATCTTGTAGTCGGCACCGCCGTAGTAGAACTTGTTGCTGCGGCGACCAGTTGCAGTCGGGCTGTTCGCACCGGCAATGGACAGGCCTTCGGTGTTGCTGGAGTTACGACCCTTGGCGTGCTCGATCTGACCGGCAGTCAGGGTCAGGTCCTTGATTTCGTTCGAGGTGATCTGGCCGCCCTGGAAGGTTTGTGGCAGCAGACGACCATCGTTGTACTTGATGACCGGGTTGTTGGGTTGCAGGGTACCGATCTTCAGTTCGGTCTGCGAAACCTTGACCTTGCCGGTCAGGCCCAGGCTGGAGAAGTCGTTGACGGCTTTGCCGTTCGACTCGCTCGGGAACACGGTGCCGCCGTAGGAAGTCGAGGTCGCGCCGTTGGTGCCGCGACCGGAGTCCAGGCGTACGCCCAACAGGCCGATGGCATCGATACCGAAGCCGACGGTACCTTGGGTGTAGCCGGAGATGAAGCGCAGGTCGAAGCCTTGGCCCCACTCTTCGTTCTTGCTCTGAACGCCGGTGGCCTTGACCTTGGCGGTGCCAGCGTCGGAGTCACGGTTGTCAGTGTTGATGTAGTAGTTACGCAGACCCAGAGTGGCCTTGCTGTCTTCGATAAAACCTGCGGCGCTTGCCTGCTGCGCCAGAACCCCTACGGCCACAGCCAGGGCCAAAGTGGACTTCTTCATTGGTCTTGCTCCTCTCATTTCTAATTTTTGTAGGTCTAGGCTCGGGATCTACGCCCCTTTTGCGCCACAGATTGCGCGATTAGCGCCAGATCGTGACTGGCAAGTCAATCGTAACAAGCCATGTCTACGACTTTGGTCTAACCGCTGTTGTTTGGTCCTTGCAGGGTAATGGCTTTGCCATAAACCCAAAAAGAATTGTTTCGTCCTTTTTCAGACGATTCAGGAATATCGTGTTTCATCGAACACTGTTGCCTGGGGTTCTTATCGACCGCTGGGCTCATTCCTGAAAAGTATTTTCTGCCTCTTTTTTAGAACCCTTGACGTGAGGAAAGGCCTCCGTACGTCACTGGCGATCAAAAAGGCGACGCAATCATGGCTAAACGCTGCCACTCCCGTCAATTTATTACAGTGTTTGTCAGATGAAGATTGCCATGCGGCTGTCATATTCCGACGTTCGGTTCAACTCATGACCGATAAGACGAACCGATAACCCTAGACCATGAAATGCACCATCGCCGATTCGATTGTGTCGGGGATCAGGCGCGGGCCCTCGTTTCGCGTGGATTTGCCCCTGTATTTCCCCTCATAAGCTAATGCAAATAAGTTATTTATTTTAAGATTCTTAGATCATTTAGTCTTCTCGACACGCCGACTCCCGGCCACTCGTTGAGGAGCTTCTCCCATGAAACTGCATTCCCCACTCCGCCTGCTGGCGGCGTTGTCCCTGGCCGGGGCGAGCTTGTTTGCGCAGGCTGCCGACGTCACCGTGGCCTACCAGACCACCGTTGACCCGGCGAAAGTCGCCCAGGCCGACGGCTCTTATGAAAAAGCCACCCACGCCAAGATCGACTGGCGAAAATTCGATAATGGTGCCGACATCATTGCCGCCATCGCCTCGGGCGACGTGCAGATCGGCTACCTCGGTTCCAGCCCGCTGACGGCGGCCATCACCCGCAAGGTGCCGGTCGAGACCTTCCTGATCGCCACCCAGATCGGCGCCGCCGAGGCCCTGGTGGCCCGTGACGGTTCCGGGATCAATTCGCCCCAGGACCTGATCGGCAAGAAAGTCGCCGTGCCTTTTGTCTCCACCGGACACTACAGCCTGCTGGCCGCGCTGAAGCACTGGAATATCGATCCGTCGAAAGTACAGATTCTCAACCTCGCGCCGCCGGCCATCATCGCGGCCTGGAAGCGCGGTGATATCGACGCCACCTACGTCTGGGACCCGGCCCTGGGTGTCGCCAAGGAAAACGGCAAGGTGCTGATCACTTCCGGCGAGCTGGCCAAGTTCGGCGCGCCGACCTTCGACGCCTGGATCGTGCGCAAGGATTTCGCCGAGAAGCACCCGGAAATCGTCAAAGCGTTCGCCAAGGTGACGCTGGATGCCTATGCGCAATACCGCAAGGACCCGCAGGCCTGGCTGGCTGACAAGGGCAACGTCGACAAGCTGGTGAAACTCTCGGGCGCCAAGGCTTCGGATATTCCGCTGCTGTTGCAAGGCAACGTCTACCCGCTGGCGGCCGACCAGGTCACCGTGCTGGGCAAGCCGACCGCCCAGGCGATTACCGATACGGCGGCCTTCCTGAAAGAGCAGGGCAAGGTCGAGGCCGTGCTGCCGGACTACGCCCCGTATGTCAGCGCCAAGTTCATTACCAACTGATTGACCTGATTCTGAAGCAGCCCACGACCGAGGAGCCCATCGCCATGGCCTTGTTACAGCTGGAGCGCATCAGCGCACAGTATCCCGGTGCGGCCGAGCCGGTGCTGTCGGATATTTCCCTCAGCCTGGGACCGCAGCAACTGCTGGTGGCCCTCGGTCCGTCGGGTAGCGGCAAGACGTCTCTGCTGAACCTGATCGCCGGGTTCGTCGAACCCAGCGCGGGCCGCATCACCCTCGACGGTGTTGCCGTCAAGGGCCCGAGCGCCGAGCGCGGCGTGGTGTTCCAGGACGATGCGTTGCTGCCCTGGCAGGACGTGCTGGCCAACGTCGGTTTTGGCCTGGAACTGGCGGGTGTACCGCGGGCGCAGCGGGAAGTCCGGGCCCGGGAAATGCTCGCCCTGGTTGATCTGGCAGGCTTCGACAGCCGGCGGATCTGGCAGCTTTCCGGCGGCCAGAAACAGCGCGTCGGCCTTGCCCGCGCGCTGGCGGCGGACCCTCGGGTGCTGCTGATGGACGAGCCGTTCGGCGCCCTCGATGCCTTTACCCGCGAACAGATGCAGGAGCTGTTGCTGCAAGTCTGGCAGCGCACCGCCAAGCCGGTGTTCCTGATTACCCACGATATTGAAGAAGCGGTTTTTCTCGCCACCGACCTGATTCTGCTGGCGCCCAATCCGGGACAGATCGTCGAACGCCTGAGCCTGGATTTCGGCCGGCGCTACAGCGCCGGCGAGTCCGCCCGGGCGATCAAGTCCGATCCGCGTTTTATCGAAACCCGCGAGCATGTGCTGGCCCGTGTGTTCTCCCAACGCAGCGCCGCGTCGCGGCAGGAGTTCGTATGAGCAGCTATGAATTGCCGGTGGCCGTGACCGCCAAGCCGAACGCACCCGTGGTGCGGCGCAGCCTGAGCACCCGCTGGATCAGCGTGCTGACCCTGGTGACCCTGGTTGTGCTGTGGTGGGCCGTGACGGCGGCCGGTGTGATCGAGCCGCTGTTCCTGCCGCCGCCTTCGGCGGTGCTGGAAAAAGGCTGGTTGCTGGCGACCAGGGGCTATATGGATTCGACCCTGTGGCAGCACCTCGGTGCCAGCCTCGGACGGATCGGCGTGGCCCTGGGGGTTGCCGTGCTGACGGCGATCCCGGTGGGTATCGCCATCGGCCACAACCGGATTGCCCGGGGCATTCTCGATCCGCTGATCGAGTTCTACCGACCGATCCCGCCACTGGCCTACCTGCCGTTGATCGTGATCTGGTGCGGCATCGGCGAGCTGTCGAAAGTGCTGCTGATCTACCTGGCGATCTTTGCCCCGATCGCCATCGCGACGGCCACCGGTGTGCGCACCGTGGATCCGGCCAAGCTCCGTGCAGCGCTGTCCCTGGGGGCGACCAGGGCCCAGCTGATCCGCCATGTGATCCTGCCCAGCGCCTTGCCGGACATTCTCACCGGTGTGCGCATCGGCCTGGGTGTCGGCTGGTCGACGCTGGTCGCCGCCGAGCTGATCGCCGCCACCAGCGGCCTGGGTTTCATGGTCCAGTCGGCGGCACAGTTCCTGGTGACCGATGTGGTGGTGCTGGGGATCCTGGTGATCGCCTTTATCGCCTTCGCCATGGAGATGGGCCTGCGCGCCCTGCAGCGCAAGCTGGTGCCGTGGCACGGCCAGGCGCACTGACAGACCGCGACGTATTGAGCGGCTTCCCGAGCTGCGTACTGAAACACGCCGACTGCCCGGCACGTATTTGAAGAGATCGACCATGAGCCTGACCATTACTCCCCTGAGTGCCGCCCTCGGTGCGCAGATCGACGGTGTCGAACTGAACCGGCCGTTGAGCATCGAGCAGCGCGACGCCATCGAACAGGCGTTGCTCAAGTACCAGGTGCTGTTCTTTCGCAACCAGCCGTTGAACCCACAATTGCAGGCGGCGTTCGCGGCGAACTTCGGTGACCTGCATGTGCATCCGATCTACCCGAATGTGCCGGAGCAGCCCGAGGTGATGGTCCTCGATACCGCGTTGACCGATGTGCGCGACAACGCGATCTGGCATACCGACGTGACTTTCCTGCCGACCCCGGCGCTGGGCGCGGTACTCAGTGCCAAGCAGTTGCCGGCCTATGGTGGCGATACGTTGTGGGCCAGCGGGATTGCCGCCTTCGAGGCCTTGTCGGCGCCTTTGCAGAAGCTGTTGGACGGATTGACGGCGACCCACGATTTCACCAAGTCGTTCCCTCTGGAGCGCTTCGGCAGCACCGCCGAAGACCTGGCGCGCTGGGAGGAAACCCGCAGGAAGAACCCGCCGCTGTCCCATCCGGTGATTCGTACGCACCCGGTGAGCGGGCGCAAGGCGCTGTTCGTCAACGAAGGATTCACCACCCGGATCAACGAGCTGGAAGAAGCGGAAAGCGCGGCGATTCTCAAGCTGCTGTTCGCCCACGCCACTCGCCCGGAATTCACTATCCGTTGGCGCTGGCAGGAAAATGACGTGGCATTCTGGGATAACCGGGTGACCCAGCATTATGCCGTTGACGATTACCGGCCCAACCGGCGGGTGATGCACCGGGCGACGATTCTCGGTGACGCGCCGTTCTGAGTGCCTTGACCCGAGCCCTGTAGGAGCCGGCTTGCTGGCGATGAACGATGATGCGGTGTGCCTGAAACACCGCGTCGCCTGAATCGCCGGCAAGCCGGCTCCCACAAGGGGAGGATTCGCAGGGCCGGATCCCGATCGTTCCCACGCTCCGCGTGGGCATGCAGCCGGTGACGCTCCGCGTCACAAGAGCGGACGCGGAGCGTCCAGTGAGGCATTCCCACGCAGGAGCGTGGGAACGATCAATGTCCGTCAGAGCGGGATTTCGCGCTTGGGCAGGTACGGCGGCAGGTAAAGTCCCAGATACGCATCGAACACCCGCATGCCTTCCTCGGCCATGCGCGGGGTGATCTGGTCGTGCAACTGCACCGACCGTGCATACACCCGATCGCCCAACTCCATCGCCAGCGCAAACACATCGACATCGCCCGGCAAGGTCGGCAGCTCGAAGTGACGGATAAACAGCTTGTGCATCAGGTCCCCCAGCTCGATATCGTGCTGGCGATCGGCCTGGGTGACTTCGGTCAGGCCGTGCTGGGCGAGGATCAACTGGCGCGCCGCGGCGTCCTCGCTGTAGATGCTCAACATCCGTTGCTCCACCAGCCGTGACAGATCGCGCCAGCCGCCCAGGCCGGCGTGGTCGATCGGTGCTTCCAGGCAGGCGCGGAACGCCGCGTGGACATCGGCGGTGAGGGCTTCGAGCAGCGCCGGGACGCTGGCGAAGAAGTGATAGACCGAAGACGGTGGAATCTCCGCGCGCTCGGCCACGCTATAGATCGACAGACTGGCCACGCCTTCGGCGGCAAGCAGGGTGCGGGCGGCGTCGAGGATCGAATCGATCCGCGCCTGGCTGCGAGCACGGGGTTTGCGAGCGGTGGCGGGGCGGGTCATGGAGTTCTCCGGCAGGGGCAGCGCGCATTGTACGCGAGGTTCTGCGGTGTCTGTGAGGACGCCATCGCCAGCAAGCCGGCTCCCACAGGGTTTGTGTCGTGCCGAATGTGGCGTGCACCGCTGTGTAGGCGCCGGCTTGCTGCTGATCCGCGCGCTGCCTCGCCACGGCCCCTCGTCTGGCCTGGGACCTTGTGGGAGCCGGTTTGCTGGCGATCCGCCGACGGCGCGCAAAAAAAACGCCGCAGGCCCAAAGGCCGGCGGCGTTCTTCTTTATTACCGCAACCGCTTACACGGTATGCAGGTACCAGTTGTACTCGAGGTCGGAGATGGAGTGTTCGAACTCCTCCAGCTCGCTCTCTTTACAGGCCACGAAGATATCGATGTATTTCGGATCGATGTACTTGGCCATGATCTCGCTGTCGTCCAGCTCGCGCAGGGCATCACGCAGGTTGTTCGGCAGGCTCTGCTCGTTCTGCTCGTAGCTGTTGCCTTCGACCGGGGCACCTGGCTCGACCTTGTTGGTCAGGCCGTGGTGCACACCCGCCAGGACCGAAGCCATCAGCAGGTACGGGTTGGCATCGGCACCGGCGACGCGGTGTTCGATACGCACGGCATCGGCCGAACCGGTCGGCACGCGAATCGCCACGGTACGGTTGTCCAGGCCCCAGCACGGCGAGTTCGGCACGTAGAACTGTGCGCCGAAACGGCGGTAGGAGTTGACGTTCGGGCAGAGGAAGGCCATCTGCGCCGGTAGGGTCTCGAGCACACCGCCGATCGCGTGACGCAGCGCGGCGTTCTGCTCGGGATCCTCACTGGCGAAGATGTTCTTGCCTTCCTTGTCGAGTACCGAGATATGGACGTGCAGCCCGTTGCCCGCCTGGCCCGGGTAAGGCTTGGCCATGAAGGTGGTGTCCATCTCATGGTCGTAGGCGATGTTCTTGATCAGGCGCTTGAGCAGGACCGCGTAGTCGCAGGCCTTGATCGGGTCGGCCACGTGGTGCAGGTTCACTTCGAACTGCGCCGGGGCACTTTCCTTGACGATGGCGTCGGCCGGGATGCCTTGCTCTTTCGCACCTTCCAGGATGTCCTGGAGGCAGTCGACGTATTCGTCGAGGTCGTCGATCAGGTAGACCTGTGTCGAATGCGGGCGTTTGCCGGAGATCGGCGAGCGGGGTGGTTGTGGGCGGCCGTTCACGTTCTCCTGGTCGATCAGGTAGAACTCGAGTTCGAAGGCGGCGCAGATGGTCAGACCGAGGTCGTCAAATTTGCTTACAACTTGGCGGAGCACTTCGCGAGGGTCGGCGAAGAAGGGTTCACCTTCGAGTTCGTGCATGGTCATCAGCAGTTGCGCGGTAGGGCGCTTTTGCCAGGGCTCATTGCACAGGGTGTCAGGGATCGGATAACAGATTCGGTCAGCATCACCGATGTCCAGGCCCAGGCCGGTGCTTTCCACCGTAGAGCCATTGATATCCAAGGCAAATAATGAGGCCGGCAGGTTGATGCCTTTCTCGTAAACCTTGTGGAGGCTGGTGCGTTCGATGCGCTTGCCGCGCACCACACCATTCATATCCGCAATTAGAAGGTCTACGTACAGAACCTCAGGATGATCCTTAAGGAACGCGTTCGCTTCGTTAAGCTGAACGGCACGCGGGGGTACCGACATGATGCAACACCTTTGTTGTTAAAAATATCAATCATTGATCTTTTCTGGTTTCAGTCAACCCGAACGGCATGCCGAAGTCAAGCGAGGCATTTTTTGCCCTGAAAAAGCGCTCGAAGGCCTTTTTTGGGGCATTTTGGGGCGTTTTTTGCCCCTCTGTCCCCTTGGGCACCGCAGGCTTGAGCGGGCCGTGTTGTATTTTTTACGGGGGTGTTGTGTAAAAAAATGAACAAGGCTAAGCTCGATTAAAACCCATAACAGCAATAATACCGGGGTGCTTCATGTCTCGCCTGCCGTTAATCGGCGTCACCGCCTGCTCCAAACAGGTCGGTTTGCATGCTTATCACATCAGTGGCGATAAGTACGTCCGCGCAGTCGCTGTCGCTGCCAGGGGCTTGCCGCTGATCCTTCCGTCATTGGCGGATCTGTTCGAACCGTCCGATATTCTGGACGGTATCGACGGCCTTCTTTTTACCGGCTCTCCTTCCAACGTGGAACCCCATTTGTATGGTGGTCCGGCCAGCGCGCCGGGCACTGCTCATGATTCTGCACGGGACCGCGTCACCCTCCCGCTGATTCGCGCCGCCGTGGCGGCGGGCATCCCGGTGCTCGGCATCTGCCGCGGTTTCCAGGAAATGAATGTGGCGTTCGGTGGCAGCCTGCATCAGAAGGTTCATGAAGTGGGAACCTTCATGGATCATCGTGAGGACGAGAGTCAGCCGCTGGAGGTCCAGTACGGTCCCGCGCATTCGATGCAGGTCGAGCCCGGTGGTGTCCTGGCGGGCCTGGGGCTGCCGCCGGAGTTCCAGGTCAATTCGATCCACAGCCAGGGCGTCGACCGCCTGGCGCCGGGCCTGCGGGTCGAGGCACGGGCCCCGGACGGCCTGATCGAGGCGGTCTCGGTGACAGGAGGCAAGGCTTTTGCTTTAGGTGTGCAATGGCACCCGGAATGGCAGGTCCTGTCCAACCCGGTCTACCTGGCGATTTTCCAGGCATTTGGCGATGCCTGTCGAAAGCGGGCAATACAACGCGACGCGGATGCGTCAACGAACGCCTGACCTCTATTATGCAGGTCAGGAAACCCAGCCCAGAGGCATTTATGAGTAACAACCTCGACCAGCTCACCGATTGGTTGAAAGACCACAAGATCACAGAAGTCGAATGCATGATTGGCGATCTGACCGGGATCACCCGGGGCAAGATCTCGCCGACCAACAAGTTCATTGCCGAAAAAGGCATGCGCCTGCCCGAGAGCGTTCTGTTGCAGACCGTGACCGGCGACTATGTCGAAGACGACATCTATTACGAGCTGCTCGACCCGGCGGACATCGACATGATCTGCCGCCCCGACAGCAACGCGGTGTACCTGGTGCCCTGGGCCATCGAACCCACCGCCCAGGTGATCCACGACACCTACGACAAGCAGGGCAACCCCATCGAGCTGTCGCCGCGCAACGTGCTCAAGAAGGTCCTGAAACTCTATGCCGACAAGGGCTGGCAGCCGATCGTGGCGCCGGAAATGGAGTTCTACCTGACCAAGCGCTGCGAAGACCCGGACTTCCCGCTGCAGCCGCCGATCGGCCGTTCCGGTCGCCCGGAAACCGGTCGCCAGTCCTTCTCCATCGAGGCGGCCAACGAATTCGACCCGCTGTTCGAAGACGTCTACGACTGGTGCGAACTGCAGGAACTGGATCTCGACACACTGATCCATGAAGACGGCACGGCGCAGATGGAAATCAACTTCCGTCACGGCGATGCCCTGTCCCTGGCCGACCAGATCCTGGTGTTCAAACGGACCATGCGCGAGGCGGCGCTCAAGCACGACGTGGCCGCGACCTTCATGGCCAAGCCGATGACCGGTGAGCCGGGCAGTGCCATGCACCTGCACCAGAGCATCATCGACATCGAGACCGGCAAGAACATCTTCTCCAATGAAGACGGGACCAAGAGCGACCTGTTCCTCAATCATATCGGCGGCCTGCAGAAGCTGATCCCCGAGCTGTTGCCGCTGTTCGCGCCGAACGTCAACTCGTTCCGCCGCTTCCTGCCGGATACCTCGGCACCGGTGAACGTGGAGTGGGGCGAAGAGAACCGTACCGTGGGCCTGCGGGTCCCGGATGCCGGCCCGCAGAACCGTCGGGTGGAAAACCGCCTGCCGGGGGCCGACGCCAACCCGTACCTGGCCATCGCCGCCAGCCTGCTGTGTGGCTACATCGGCATGGTCGAAGGCATGACACCGAGCGCGCCGGTGGTCGGTCGCGGCTACGAGCGTCGCAACCTGCGCCTGCCGCTGACCATCGAAGACGCCCTGGAGCGGATGGAAAACAGCAAGACCATCGAGAAATATCTGGGCAAGAAATTCATCACGGGCTACGTCGCGGTCAAGCGGGCCGAGCATGAAAACTTCAAGCGCGTCATCAGTTCGTGGGAGCGGGAATTCCTGCTCTTTGCCGTCTGATGCGCCGGGCGCGGCGGTTCATAGCCGCGCCCTCACTGTTATCCAGGAGAACCGTATGACCAGCAACAACCCGCAAACCCGCGAGTGGCAAGCCCTCAGCAGCGATCACCACCTGGCCCCCTTCAGCGACTTCAAGCAGTTGAAAGAGAAAGGCCCGCGCATCATCACCAACGCCAAGGGCGTTTACCTCTGGGACAGCGAAGGCAACAAGATCCTCGACGGCATGGCCGGCCTCTGGTGCGTGGCCATCGGTTACGGGCGCGACGAGCTGGCCGACGCCGCCAGCAAGCAGATGCGCGAGCTGCCTTATTACAACCTGTTCTTCCAGACCGCCCACCCGCCGGTACTGGAACTGGCCAAGGCCATCGCCGATATCGCCCCCGAAGGCATGAACCACGTGTTCTTCACCGGTTCCGGCTCGGAAGGCAACGACACCATGCTGCGCATGGTCCGCCACTACTGGGCGATCAAGGGCCAGCCGAAAAAGAAAACCATCATCAGCCGCAAGAACGGTTATCACGGTTCCACCGTGGCCGGCGCGAGCCTGGGTGGCATGACCTACATGCACGAACAGGGCGATCTGCCGATTCCGGGCATCGTCCATATCCCGCAGCCCTACTGGTTCGGTGAGGGCGGCGACATGAGCCCGGAAGAGTTCGGCATCTGGGCGGCCAACCAGCTTGAAGAAAAGATTCTCGAACTCGGCGTGGACACCGTCGGGGCCTTTATCGCCGAGCCGATCCAGGGTGCCGGCGGCGTGATCGTGCCGCCGGACAGCTACTGGCCACGGGTCAAGGAAATCCTTGCCAAGTACGACATCCTGTTTGTCGCCGACGAGGTGATTTGTGGCTTCGGGCGCACCGGTGAGTGGTTCGGTACCGATTTCTACGGCCTCAAGCCGCACATGATGACCATCGCCAAGGGCCTGACCTCCGGCTATATCCCCATGGGTGGCCTGATCGTGCGTGACGACGTGGTCGCGGTCCTCAACGAAGGCGGCGACTTCAACCACGGTTTCACCTACTCCGGTCACCCGGTGGCGGCGGCGGTGGCGCTGGAAAACATCCGCATCATGCGCGATGAAAAAATTATCGAGAACGTCCATGCCGAAACGGCACCCTATTTGCAGAAACGTCTGCGGGAACTGAACGATCACCCGCTGGTGGGTGAAGTTCGCGGTGTGGGTCTGCTGGGGGCCATCGAACTGGTCAAGGACAAGGCCACCCGTGCGCGGTACGAAGGGAAGGGCGTCGGCATGATCTGCCGGCAGTTCTGCTTCAACAATGGCCTGATCATGCGTGCCGTCGGCGACACCATGATCATTGCCCCGCCACTGGTGATCAGCAAGGCCGAGATCGACGAGCTGGTGGCCAAGGCGCGTCAGTGCCTGGATCTGACCCTGAGTGCGTTGCAGGGCTAAGTGCTAGGCTTTGAGCGCAAGTGCGTTGTGGGCACTTGCGCTCGGAGCGATCAGAAAGGCGGGTCTTTCCTTGAAAGCCCACCTGGGATCTTGCCAGACTACCCCACTGTTCCGAGTTGCCCGGGAATCGGCCGCCGAACAGCTGGTTAAAAAGAAAAATTGGAGCATGACGCATGAAGGCATTAGGTTTGAAGAACGCTGGCAAGACTCTCCTTGCCCTGTCTTTGCTGGGCGCGATGGGTGCCGCCCAGGCCGATGACAAGGTGCTGCACGTCTATAACTGGTCCGACTACATCGCCCCGGACACCATCGCGAACTTTGAAAAAGAGTCCGGGATCAAGGTGGTCTACGACGTATTCGACAGCAACGAAACCCTGGAAGCCAAGTTGCTGGCCGGCAAGTCCGGTTACGACATCGTGGTGCCGTCCAACAACTTCCTGGCCAAGCAGATCAAGGCAGGCGTCTATCAGGAGCTGGACCGGTCCAAGCTGTCCAACTACGACAACCTCAACAAGGATCTGCTGAAGGCGGTTTCGGTCAGCGACCCGGGCAACAAGCACGCATTCCCGTACATGTGGGGCTCGATCGGCATCGGCTACAACCCGGAGAAGGTCAAGGCAGCGCTGGGCGTGGACAAGATCGATTCGTGGGATGTCCTGCTCAAGCCGGAAAACATTGCCAAGCTCAAGAGCTGTGGCGTGAGCTTCCTCGATTCGCCGACCGAGATGTTGCCGGTAGCCCTGCACTACCTGGGCCTGCCGACCGACAGCCAGAAGAAGGAAGACATCAAGAAGGCCGAGGATCTGTTCCTGAAGATTCGTCCTTCGATCACCTACTTCCACTCGTCCAAGTACATTTCCGACCTGGCCAACGGCAACATCTGCGTCGCCGTGGGTTACTCGGGTGATATCCAGCAGGCCAAGTCCCGTGCCGCCGAAGCCGGCGACAAGGTCAAGGTCGCCTACGACATTCCGAAGGAAGGCGCAGGCAGCTTCTACGACATGGTCGCGATTCCCAAGGACGCGGAAAACATCGACGGTGCCTACAAGTTCATGAACTACCTGCTCAAGCCGGAAGTCATGGCCGCGATCACCGACAGCGTGCGTTTCCCGAACGGTAACGCCAAGGCCACCGCCCTGGTCGACAAGAGCATCACCAGCGACCCGGGCATCTATCCGCCTGCGGACGTACAGGCCAAGCTCTACGCTATCGCCGACCTGCCGGCCGCGACCCAGCGTGAGCTGACCCGCAGCTGGACCAAGATCAAGTCGGGTAAATAATCCGCTTGATGTAACACCGCTCCAACCGTAGGAGCCGGGCTTGCCCGCGAATCGCAAGAGCGCTGTGGTGCCTCAGGCACAGCGCGTCACTGTTCTTCGCGGGCAGCCCGACCCCGACAAGCTCCACGCCCATCGACAGAAAACTTTGCTGGATCGGTTTATCGAGGGTAAGTTGCGCGCCGGTTTTGTCACCGGGCGGTTTGACGCCATGTGACCCGGGCAACTCAGGCCCAACTATTGAGAGGACCTCCGAGTGTCTATTTCTTTGTTTCGCAAAGCCATGCTGGTCGGTGCCGGCCTGACGTTGACCGTCAGTATCCAGGCCGCCCCCACCGTGCATATTTATAACTGGTCCGATTATATCGGCGAGAGCACCCTGGCCGACTTCGAGAAGGCCACCGGTATCAAGCCGGTCTATGACGTCTTCGATTCCAATGAAACCCTGGAAGGCAAGTTACTGGCCGGGCACACCGGCTATGACGTGGTCGTGCCGTCCAACCACTTCCTCGGCAAGCAGATCAAGGCCGGCGCCTTCCAGAAGCTCGACAAGTCGCAGTTGCCCAACTTCGCCAACCTCGACCCGCTGCTGATGAAGCGCCTGGAGAAGAACGATCCGGGCAACCAGTACGCCGTGCCGTACCTGTGGGGCACCAATGGCATCGGCTACAACGTCGAGAAGGTCAAGGCGGTGCTGGGCGTCGACAAGATCGACTCCTGGGCGGTGCTGTTCGAGCCGGAGAACATCAAGAAGCTTTCCAGCTGTGGCGTGGCGTTCCTCGATTCGGCCGATGAAATGCTGCCGGCGGTGCTGAACTACATGGGCCTGAGCCCCAACAGCACCAATGAAAAGGATTACAAGCTGGCTGAAGAGAAGTTGCTGAAGGTGCGTCCGTACATCACCTACTTCAACTCGTCCAAGTACATCTCGGATCTGGCCAACGGCGAGATCTGCGTGGCCGCCGGGTTCTCCGGCGACATCTTCCAGGCCCGCAAGCGCGCCGAAGAAGCGAAGAAAGGCGTGGACATCGCCTACGTGATTCCCAAGGAAGGCGGCAACCTCTGGTTCGACATGCTGGCGATTCCCAAGGACGCCGGCAACGTCAAGGAGGCCCACGCCTTCATCAATTATCTGCTGCAACCTGAAGCGATCGCCCAGGTCAGCGATTATGTCGGCTATGCCAACCCGAACCCAAAGGCTGGCGAACTGATGGATCAGTCTGTGCGCACCGACGAAGCGGTTTACCCACCGCAAGCTGTAGTGGACAAGCTTTATGTCAACTCTGAACTACCCCCGAAAATCCAACGTTTGATGACCCGCAGCTGGACCAAGGTGAAGTCGGGCAAGTAGCCCGAAGGGACCCTCGGGTCAAACTATCCAACGCCGGGCCGTCTTGGCCCCGCGGTTAAATTTTGTTGGGAGTTTTGCAAATGGCTGTTGCCTCCGGCGCCTATAAGAAAGCCCTCGAGGGCGACCAATCACCCAAGCAGGTGTTGGTCAAGATCGACCGGGTCACGAAGAAGTTCGACGAGACGATTGCCGTGGACGATGTGTCCCTGGAAATCAAGAAGGGCGAGATCTTCGCCCTGCTCGGCGGCTCGGGTTCGGGTAAATCCACCTTGCTGCGCATGCTCGCGGGTTTTGAACGGCCGACCGAAGGCCGGATCTACCTCGATGGCGTGGACATCACCGAGATGCCGCCCTACGAGCGGCCGATCAACATGATGTTCCAGTCCTATGCGTTGTTCCCGCACATGACCGTGGCCCAGAACATCGCCTTCGGCCTGCAGCAGGACAAGATCCCGAAAGCCGAGATCGATGCCCGCGTGGCCGAAATGCTCAAGCTGGTGCAGATGAGCCAGTACGCCAAGCGCAAGCCGCACCAGCTCTCCGGTGGTCAGCGCCAGCGCGTGGCCCTGGCCCGTTCCCTGGCCAAGCGGCCGAAGCTGTTGCTGCTCGACGAGCCCATGGGTGCTCTGGACAAGAAGCTGCGTTCGCAGATGCAGCTTGAGCTTGTCGAGATCATCGAGCGCGTCGGCGTGACCTGCGTCATGGTGACCCACGACCAGGAAGAGGCCATGACCATGGCCGAGCGGATCGCGATCATGCACCTGGGCTGGATCGCCCAGATCGGCAGCCCGATCGACATCTACGAAACCCCGACCAGCCGCCTGGTCTGTGAGTTCATCGGCAACGTCAATATCTTCGAAGGTTCGGTGGTCGAGGATGCCGAAGGTTATGCGCGGATCACCAGCCCCGAGCTGGAACGCAGCATCTACGTCGGCCACGGCGTGACCACGTCGGTCCAGGACAAGAGCGTGACCTACGCGATCCGTCCGGAGAAGCTGCTGGTCACCACGACCCAGCCGCAGTGCGAGTACAACTGGTCGCGCGGCAAGGTGCACGATATCGCCTACCTCGGCGGTCACTCGGTGTTCTACGTCGAGCTGCCGAGCGGCAAGCTGGTGCAGTCCTTCGTCGCCAACGCCGAGCGCCAGGGCGCGCGGCCGACCTGGGGTGACGAAGTGTACGTCTGGTGGGAAGACGACAGCGGCGTGGTACTGCGCTCATGAACATGCGAAAGCTCAAGCGCCAACTGCAGCGAATAACCCCCTCCGGCCGCCATGCGGTCATCGGGATCCCTTTCCTCTGGCTGTTCCTGTTCTTCATGCTGCCGTTCTTCATCGTCCTGAAGATCAGCTTTGCTGAAGCGGATGTGGCGATTCCGCCGTATACCGAGATCTACACCTTCGTCGAACAGAAGCTGCAACTGGTCCTCAACCTCGGCAACTATTCGATGCTGGGCGACGATGACCTGTACCTGGCGGCCTACCTCGGCTCGCTGAAGATGGCCTTCTTCAGCACGCTGCTGTGCCTGCTGATCGGCTACCCGATGGCCTATGCCATCGCCAGCGCGCGCAAGGAATTGCAGACCGTGCTGGTGCTGCTGATCATGATGCCGACCTGGACCGCGATCCTGATCCGCGTCTATGCCTGGATGGGCATCCTCAGCAACAACGGGCTGCTCAACGCGTTCCTGATGTGGACCGGGCTGATCAGCGAACCGCTGCAGATCCTCAATACCAACCTGGCGGTGTATATCGGCGTTGTGTATTCCTATCTGCCGTTCATGATCCTGCCGCTCTACGCCAACCTCGTGAAGCACGACAACAGCCTGCTGGAGGCCGCGTCCGACTTGGGTTCGAGCCGCTTCAACAGCTTCTGGAAGATCACCGTGCCGCTGTCGAAGAACGGCATCATCGCCGGCTGCATGCTGGTGTTCATCCCGGTGGTGGGCGAGTTCGTGATCCCCGAGCTGCTCGGCGGTCCGGAAACCCTGATGATCGGTAAAGTGCTGTGGCAAGAGTTCTTCAACAACCGTGACTGGCCGGTGGCGTCCGCGCTCGCCGTGGTGATGCTGGCGATCCTGATCGTGCCGATCATTCTGTTCAACCGCAGTCAGGCTAAAGAAATGGAGGGCAAGGAATGAAGCGCTTCAGTTTTTCAAACCTGATGCTGGTGCTGGGCCTGTTGTTCATCTACCTGCCGATGCTGATCCTGGTGATCTACTCGTTCAACGCCTCCAAGCTGGTGACGGTCTGGGGCGGCTGGTCGGTGAAGTGGTACGTCGGCCTGCTGGACAACACCCAACTGATGGGCTCGGTTGCCCGCTCGCTGGAAATCGCCTGCTACACCGCCGTCGCGGCGGTGGCGCTGGGCACCCTGGCGGCGTTCGTGCTGACCCGTATCACCCGCTTCAAGGGGCGTACCCTGTTCGGTGGCCTGGTCACGGCGCCACTGGTGATGCCGGAAGTGATCACCGGCCTGTCGCTGTTGCTGCTGTTCGTGGCCATGGCGCAGATGATCGGCTGGCCCCAGGAGCGTGGCATCGTCACGATCTGGATCGCCCACACGACGTTCTGTGCGGCCTATGTGGCGGTGGTGGTCTCGGCACGCCTGCGCGAGCTGGACCTGTCCATCGAAGAGGCGGCCATGGACCTCGGTGCGCGGCCGTGGAAGGTGTTCTTCCTGATCACCATCCCGATGATCGCGCCGTCGCTGGCGGCGGGCGGCATGATGTCGTTCGCCTTGTCCCTGGATGACCTAGTGCTGGCCAGCTTCGTTTCGGGTCCGGGTTCCACCACCTTGCCGATGGAGGTTTTCTCGGCGGTGCGCCTGGGCGTGAAGCCGGAAATCAACGCGGTGGCGAGCCTGATCCTGCTGGCGGTGTCGCTGGTGACCTTCCTGGTCTGGTACTTCAGCCGCCAGGCCGAAGAGCGCCGCAAGAAAGCCATCCAGCAAGCCATCGAGGAAGGCGCGGCGGATTCGTGGAAGCAACCGGACGTGCGTCGCGCGCCGGCGGCCGAGACCGCTTAGCGTTCAAAAAGCTTCGCGGGCAAGCCCGCTCCCACAGGTTCTGGGCGTACATGGATTTTGTGTACGACTGGAGCCCCTTGTGAGAGCTGGCTTGCCAGCGAAGAGGCCCTCGGAATGCCGCAATGCGGGCAAGCCCGCTCCCACAGGTTCTGGGCGTACATGGATTTTGTGTACGACTGGAGCCCCCTGTGGGAGCTGGCTTGCCAGCGAAGAGGCCCTCGGAATGCCGCAATGCGGACAAGCCCGCTCCCACAGGTTCTGGGCGTACATGGATTTTGTGTACGACTGGAGCCCCTTGTGGGAGCTGGCTTGCCAGCGATGAGGCCCTCAAGACCACCGACACATCCGCAGGTGAGTCACTCGGCCCACGGCGAACGCCGGATCACCTCGACGAAGTTCATCGGCTTGAAGCTCGGGTCCTTGTCCTTCAGCACGTCGGTCTTGACGTTGCCGAAGGTGGTCAGCGGACGATGGCGCAGCCCATCGGCAAACGCGCAGATGATGCACTCCTTGAACCCTTCCCCACGTGGATGCGCATGCACCACGGCTTCGCGCTGCGCGGCAGGGAACGCGGCATACTCCATCCCCAGCACGTCCATCTCCACGCCCGCGGTCACCAGCGCCACGGTCGGGCGCAGGTACTGGGGCACGCCCGGCGTGGTGTGCAGGGCAATCGACAGCCAGACCTGCTCGATATCGTCATCCGACAGCCCGTAGGGCTTCATGAACGCCTTGGCGGCGTTGGCGCCGTCCACTTCGAAGCGATCGTCGTCGCTGCGATGGCCTTCCACCAGGCCGAGGTCGTGGAACATCGCGCCGACATAGAGCAGTTCGGGGTTGTAGGGTAGTTGCTTGCGTTCGCCGCTGAGGGCGCCGAACAGGAACACCCGGCGCGAGTGGTTGTACAGCAGGTCGCTTTCCACATCGCGGATGTATTCGGTGGTGGCCCTGGCCAGCGCGCTGTCGGGGATCCTGATACCGGCAATGGTGTTGCTCATGGTCATGACTCCTGGGGGGCGAGCGCCGGGTTGGCGCCGATGGAATCAGTCTGGCGGGGTAGAAGGTTGGCCGCTATCGACACAAGGTGGCGATTGCGGCCATTCGGGGCGGGTTTCGCGCCAGCGCCGATGCCCAGCAGGAGCCGAGCCGGCTCGCGATCAGCCGGCAGGCCGACCGTGCAGGCGCGGCCACGGGCGGGTTCAAACGTAGTAGGCGTCATCCAGCAGCATGTCTTCGAAGAAGGCCCCGAAGCGTTTCTGCGGGTCACGGATATGGATCTCGAGGATCCAGCGCATGGCCGAAGGACTCAGCTCGAACTCGGCCAGGGAGCCGGTGTGGATGGTCGCATGGGGGAAGTCCGAGACCCGGTGGCCCGGCAGGTCGAAGTTCAGTTCCCAGCCCATGGAGCGGGCGATACGGTCGGCATGATCGTACAGTGCCCGTCCGCTGAGCTTGTCGCGGGTCCAGATTTCCCGCACTTCATGGAACAGGTTCTCGGCGTCACGGGCGCAACGCTCGTATTCTTTGTGCTGGCCGACCACGAATGTCGCGCCGCCATCGCCTTCCCAGGCTTCGACGCGCGGTGCCAGGTCGATAAAGAAAATATCGTTGTCGCGCAGCACGATGCCGGGCTCCGACGACTGCTTCATCGCCTTGGTGGTGTTGCTGCCAAAGCGCACCCGGGTCGGGTGCCAGCTCAGTTGCAGGCCGCTGCCGACCAGGACCTGCTTGGCCATCTCGACCGCGTCTTCCTCGACCATGCCCGGCTCCACGCGCTCGGCGATACGGGCAATCACTTCACGGGTTTTCTGGCGGGCCAGCAGCATGCCGTCGACCGAGAAGGCCGGGCCGACTCGTTCGGCGTTTACAACAACGGGGGTACTCATGGTGTGTATCGCTCCGGTCAGCGACGTGGCGCAAGTGCCGCGTCAACGCCGGCTATTATCAGGATCGGCCGGGAGGCTCCGTAGCCGCGCGAGGGGCGCAATCCGGACAGCCTGGCGGGTTTTCCGGCCGGGTTCGCGGCGGGCGTCGCAATCGTGCCAAGCAGCGGGCTTTTCCGGCCAGCGGCGAGGTCCGCCTCGCATCGCGACGGGGGTTTGGTTACCGTAGGGCTGATCTGAATGAGGCTTGTTCCATGACCCGCACCGTCGCCGTTGTCGTGTTCTCCGGCGTCCAGTCCCTGGATGTCACGGGGCCGATGGATGTCTTTGCCGAAGCCAACCGCTTCCTGCTGCCCGACGCCCAGTATCACCTTGAAGTGATCGGTGTCGAACGCGGCTGGGTGCCCTGTTCCAATGGTCTGGCGATCCAGGCGCATCGGCATTTCAGCGAAGCCCTGGCGAGCTACGACCTGTTGTTGTGTGCCGGCGGACCGAGCCTGCCGGGGCAGGATTTCGGCGAAGAATTCCATGCCTGGCTGCGGGCTGCCAGCGGCCGTGCCGGCTTCTTCGGTTCGATCTGCAACGGCGCGTTCATGCTTGCCCGGGCCGGCTTGCTGGAGGGACGCACGGTGACCACCCACTGGAACGACTCGCAAGCCCTGGCGGCGCTGTGCCCGACCACTCGGGTCGAGGCCGATCGCCTGTATGTCCAGGACGAGAAGCTGTTCACTTCGGCGGGGGTGACGGCGGGCATCGATCTGTCGTTGTACCTGCTGTCCCGCGACCAGGGCGCGGAAGTGGCCCTCAACGTGGCCAAGCGGCTGGTGGTGTTTACCCAGCGTTCGGGCGGCCAGTCGCAGTTCAGTCCCTACCTGACACCCTATGCCGAGGCGTCCTCGCCGGTGGCCCAGGTCCAACAGTATGTGCTGGCCCACCTGACCGGCGACCTGAGCATCGCCGAGCTGGCCAAGGCGACCAACATGAGCGCGCGTAATTTCTCCCGGGTGTTTGTTCGCGAGACCCGGGTGACCCCGGCGGAGTTTGTCGAGAGTGCGCGGGTGGACGCGGCGCGGGTGATGCTCGAAAGCGGCAACTCGCCATTGAAAACCGTTGCCTACGAATGCGGGTTTCGCGACGCGCACCATATGCGCAGTGTGTTCCAGCGACGCCTGGGAGTGACGCCGCAGCAGTTTCGCCAGCATTTTGCCGGATTGGCTTGAGCCTTGGGGTGGCTGCGGTGGCCCTTTCGTGGGGAAGACCACCCCCCCCAGGGTTCCGAAACGGGGGAGGGGGGTTTGCCCCAAAAAAGAAACTGCCCCCCCCTCAAAACCCCCCCCCTTTTCCCCCTCC
>NZ_JBMOUG010000029.1:0-15816 GCF_049319725.1 Pseudomonas sp. Mn2068
GGCATCGGACCATCGGCGGCCGAGCAAACCAGGATCGCGCCGTCCATCTGGGCAGCACCGGTGATCATGTTCTTCACATAGTCAGCGTGACCTGGGCAGTCAACGTGAGCGTAGTGACGGATCTTCGAGTTGTACTCGACGTGCGCGGTGTTGATGGTGATACCGCGAGCTTTCTCTTCTGGAGCGCTGTCGATCTTGTCGAATTCAACGACTGCAGAACCGAAAACTTCGGAGCAAACGCGAGTCAGAGCAGCAGTCAGAGTGGTTTTACCATGGTCAACGTGACCGATGGTGCCAACGTTGACGTGCGGTAGGGAACGATCAAATTTTTCTTTAGCCACGACAATTAACTCCTTGCCTAAAGGGCTGAATCAGCCTTGTTTTTTAACGATAGCTTCGACGACGTTCGACGGAGCTTCGGAGTATTTGGAGAATTCCATAGAGTAGCTCGCGCGACCCTGGGACATGGAACGAACGTCGGTCGCATAACCGAACATCTCGCCCAGCGGAACTTCGGCGCGGATAACCTTGCCGGAGACCGTGTCTTCCATACCCTGGATCAGACCACGACGACGGTTCAGGTCACCCATCACGTCACCCATGTAGTCCTCAGGTGTTACAACTTCTACCTTCATGATCGGCTCAAGTACAACACCGCCGCCCTTGGACGCGAGTTGCTTGGTCGCCATGGAAGCAGCCACCTTGAACGCCATCTCGTTGGAGTCGACGTCGTGGTAAGAACCATCGAACACGGTAGCCTTCAGGCCGATCAGCGGATAGCCGGCAACAACGCCGTTCTTCATCTGCTCTTCGATACCCTTCTGGATCGCCGGGATGTATTCCTTAGGAACCACACCACCCACGACTTCGTTCACGAATTGCAGACCTTCCTGACCTTCGTCAGCAGGAGCAAAACGGATCCAGCAATGGCCGAACTGGCCACGACCGCCGGACTGGCGAACGAACTTGCCTTCGATCTCACAGGACTTCGTGATCTTCTCACGATAGGAAACCTGTGGTTTACCGATGTTGGCTTCGACGTTGAACTCACGGCGCATCCGGTCAACCAGGATGTCCAGGTGCAATTCGCCCATGCCGGAGATGATCGTCTGACCAGTCTCTTCATCAGTCTTGACGCGGAAAGACGGGTCTTCCTGAGCAAGTTTGCCCAGAGCGATACCCATTTTTTCCTGGTCATCCTTGGTCTTCGGCTCAACGGCAACCGAGATAACCGGCTCCGGGAAGTCCATGCGAACCAGGATGATTGGCTTGTCAGGCGAGCAGAGGGTGTCACCCGTGGTGACGTCCTTCATGCCGATCAGGGCCGCGATGTCGCCAGCGCGTACTTCCTTGATCTCTTCGCGGGTGTTTGCGTGCATTTGCACCATACGACCCACGCGCTCTTTCTTGCCCTTGACCGAGTTGATCACGCCGTCGCCGGAGTTCAACACGCCCGAGTAAACACGGGCAAAGGTCAGGGTACCCACGAATGGGTCGGTAGCGATCTTGAACGCCAGAGCCGAGAACGGCTCGTTGTCGTCTGCATGACGCTCCATTTCGACAGTCTCGTCATCCGGGTCGGAACCCTTGATGGCAGGAATGTCCACTGGCGCGGGCAGGTAGTCGATAACGGCGTCGAGAACCAGGGGAACACCCTTGTTCTTGAAAGAGGAACCGCAAACAGCCAGAACGATTTCACCGGCGATGGTCCGCTGACGCAGAGCACCTTTGATTTCCTCGACGGTGAGCTCTTCGCCCTCGAGGTACTTGTTCATCAGCTCTTCGTTGGCTTCGGCCGCAGCCTCGACCATGTTGCTGCGCCACTCTTCAGCCAGCTCCTGCAGTTCGGCAGGGATAGGACCGCGGATAGCCGCCATGCCCTTGTCGCTGTCGTTCCAGCGGACAGCTTCCATGCTGATCAGATCGATCTGACCTTCGAAGTTGTCTTCGGAGCCGATAGCCAACTGGATAGGCACCGGAGTGTGACCCAGACGCTGCTTGATCTGACCGATCACGCGCAGGAAGTTTGCGCCGGCACGGTCCATCTTGTTGACGTAAACAAGACGTGGAACGCCGTACTTGTTGGCTTGACGCCATACGGTTTCCGACTGCGGCTCAACACCCGAAGTACCGCAGAACACAACGACAGCGCCGTCGAGTACGCGCAGGGAGCGCTCTACTTCGATGGTGAAGTCAACGTGGCCCGGGGTATCGATGATGTTGAAGCGGTGCTTGGGGAACTGCTTGTTCGAGCCTTCCCAGAATGCGGTAGTCGCAGCGGAGGTAATGGTAATACCCCGCTCCTGCTCCTGCACCATCCAATCCATGGTCGCGGCGCCGTCATGCACCTCGCCCATCTTGTGGTTTACGCCCGTGTAAAACAGGACGCGCTCGGTAGTCGTGGTCTTACCCGCGTCCACGTGAGCAACGATACCAATGTTACGGTAGCGTTTAATATCGGTTGTACGAGCCATAAAGCCCTCGCAAAATGAGTGACGCTAAAATTAGAAGCGGTAGTGCGAGAAAGCCTTGTTGGCTTCAGCCATACGGTGCACGTCTTCACGCTTCTTAACTGCAGCACCTTTACCTTCGGCGGCGTCCAGCAGTTCGCCAGCCAAACGCAGAGCCATAGACTTCTCGCCGCGCTTACGGGCGAAGTCTACCAACCAGCGCATTGCCAGAGCATTACGACGGGACGGACGAACTTCAACCGGAACCTGGTAAGTAGCACCGCCTACACGGCGCGACTTCACTTCGACCAGCGGAGCGATGGCGTCGAGTGCTTTCTCGAAGAGTTCCAGGGGATCAGTACCGGCTTTACGCTCTTTAACCTTTTCCAGCGCGCCATAAACGATACGTTCGGCAACGGCTTTCTTGCCGCTTTCCATCACGTGGTTCATGAACTTGGCCAGGATTTGGCTTCCGTATTTTGGATCGTCAAGCACTTCGCGCTTGGCTGCTACGCGTCTTCTTGGCATGGATAAGCCCTCAAACGGTCTTCAGGTTAGCTCGGGACCACTACACCCTGAGGATGTACGCCCGACCTTACTCTTATCGACTCAGAAAAATAGAAATCAGTTTTTTGCTACCAAAAGCCACTACTACTTAGGCTTCTTGGTACCGTACTTCGAACGACCCTGGTTCCGGCCTTTAACGCCCGAAGTATCCAGAGAGCCGCGAACGGTGTGGTAACGAACACCTGGCAAGTCTTTTACACGACCGCCGCGGATCAGTACCACGCTGTGCTCTTGCAGGTTGTGACCTTCACCACCGATGTACGAGGAAACCTCGAAACCGTTGGTCAGGCGCACACGGCATACTTTACGCAGTGCCGAGTTAGGTTTTTTCGGCGTAGTGGTGTACACACGGGTGCACACGCCACGACGTTGCGGGCAGTTCTGCAGCGCAGGTACGTCGGATTTCTCGACGATACGCTTACGCGGCTGACGTACCAGCTGGTTGATAGTTGCCATCTACTAGCTCCACTGTTGTCTTGCGACGCTATTGTCTTGCAAGAAAAGCAAAATGGCAGGAACGAATCCCCGCCAAATTTAGGGGTACAAGAGTCTAAAGAGGATCTTGTCCCCAGTCAAGACAAGGCCCCGGCCTCCCCTCCCCGTCCATCGCAACAAAAAATGTCGCGATGATCGGAAAAAGGCTACCAGGGCCTCGCTTTCACTGCCGCAGAACTCAGTTACCGCTCGAGTTCAGGGCTTCGGTCAGTGCAGCTTCCACTTCACTGGCGCTTACGCGCAACGGTTTGTCCAGTTCACGGCGACGCTTGCGCTCGCTGTGGTAGGCCAAACCGGTACCGGCCGGGATCAGACGACCCACGACCACGTTTTCCTTCAGGCCGCGCAGGTAATCGCGCTTGCCGGTAACGGCCGCTTCGGTCAGTACGCGGGTGGTCTCTTGGAAAGAGGCCGCGGAGATGAACGATTCGGTCGACAACGACGCCTTGGTGATACCCAGCAACACGCGAGTGAACTTGGACACGAACTTGTCTTCGGTCGCCAGGCGCTCGTTTTCCACCAGTACGTGAGTCAGTTCCATCTGGTCGCCCTTGATGAAGCTGGAGTCGCCGGATTCGGCGATCTCAACTTTACGCAGCATCTGACGCAGGATGGTCTCGATGTGCTTGTCGTTGATCTTCACGCCTTGCAGACGGTAAACGTCCTGGATCTCGTTGACGATGTACTTGGCCAGCGCACTCACACCCAGCAGACGCAGGATGTCGTGTGGATCGCTCGGACCGTCGGAGATAACTTCGCCGCGGTTCACTTGTTCGCCTTCGAAGACGTTCAGGTGACGCCACTTCGGAATCAGCTCTTCGTACGGATCGCTGCCGTCGTTCGGGGTAATGACCAGACGACGCTTGCCCTTGGTCTCTTTACCGAACGCGATGGTGCCGCTGACTTCAGCCAGAATCGAGGCTTCTTTCGGACGACGGGCTTCGAACAGGTCGGCAACACGCGGCAGACCACCGGTGATGTCACGGGTCTTCGAAGTCTCTTGCGGAATACGAGCGATAACGTCACCGATCGCGATCCGCGCACCGTCCGCAACACCGACCAGGGCGTTGGCTGGCAGGAAGTACTGAGCGATTACGTCAGTGCCTGGCAGCAACAGATCCTTGCCGTTGTCGTCGACCATCTTCACCGCAGGACGGATGTCCTTGCCGGCTGCCGGACGGTCTTTCGCATCGAGCACTTCAATGTTGGTCATACCGGTCAATTCGTCGGTCTGACGCTTGATCGTGATGCCTTCTTCCATGCCCACGTAGGTCACGGTACCTTTCATTTCGGTAACGATCGGGTGAGTGTGCGGATCCCACTTGGCCACGATGGCGCCAGCGTCGACCTTGTCACCCTCTTTAACCGAAATCACCGCACCGTACGGCAGCTTGTAGCGCTCGCGCTCACGACCGTAGTCGTCGGCGATTGCCAGCTCACCGGAACGGGACACCGCAACCAGGTGACCATCGACACGCTCAACGTGCTTCAGGTTGTGCAGACGGACAGTACCGCCATTCTTCACCTGAACGCTGTCGGCTGCCGAGGTCCGGCTTGCCGCACCACCGATGTGGAACGTACGCATGGTCAGCTGGGTACCCGGCTCACCGATGGACTGGGCAGCGATAACGCCGACCGCTTCACCGATGTTCACCTGGTGACCACGAGCCAGGTCGCGACCGTAGCACTTGGCGCAGATGCCGTAGCGGGTTTCACAGCTGATTGGCGAGCGCACGATCACTTCGTCGATGCTGTTCAGCTCGATGAATTCAACCCACTTCTCGTCGACCAGGGTGCCAGCAGGAACGATGACGTCCTCGGTACCCGGCTTGAATACGTCACGGGCGATGACTCGACCCAGAACGCGTTCACCCAGCGGCTCTACAACGTCGCCGCCTTCGATGTGCGGAGTCATCAGCAGGCCGTGCTCGGTACCACAGTCGATCTCGGTCACGACCAGGTCTTGTGCAACGTCCACCAGACGACGGGTCAGGTAACCGGAGTTCGCGGTTTTCAACGCGGTATCCGCCAGACCCTTACGAGCACCGTGAGTCGAGATGAAGTACTGGAGTACGCTCAGGCCTTCACGGAAGTTCGCGGTAATCGGCGTTTCGATGATGGAGCCGTCCGGCTTGGCCATCAGGCCACGCATACCGGCCAGCTGACGGATCTGCGCAGCAGAACCCCGTGCACCCGAGTCGGCCATCATGTACATCGAGTTGAAGGACTCCTGGTCGACTTCGACACCATGACGGTCGATGACCTTCTCTTTCGAGAGGTTGGCCATCATCGCCTTGGAGACTTCGTCGTTCGCCTTGGACCACAAGTCGATTACTTTGTTGTACTTCTCGCCCTGGGTTACCAGGCCGGAGGCGTACTGACTTTCGATCTCTTTCACTTCGTCGGTGGCAGCACCGATGATGCGGGCTTTTTCATCCGGGATAACGAAGTCGTTAACACCGATGGAAACGCCGGAAATGGTCGAATAGGCAAAACCGGTGTACATCAACTGGTCAGCGAAGATCACGGTCTCTTTCAGACCAACCACGCGGTAGCACTGGTTGATCAGCTTGGAGATCGCCTTCTTCTTCATCGGCAGGTTGACGACGTCGAACGACAGACCTTTCGGAACCACCTGGAACAGCAGCGCACGGCCGACAGTGGTGTCGACGATACGGGTGTTCTGGACGCTGCCGCCATCACGGTCGTTCACGGTTTCAGTGATACGAACCTTGATCTTGGCGTGCAGCGCGGCTTCGCCGGCGCGGAATACGCGGTCGACTTCCTGCAGGTCCGCGAAGATACGACCTTCGCCCTTGGCGTTGATCGCTTCACGGGTCATGTAGTACAGACCCAATACAACGTCCTGCGACGGAACGATGATCGGCTCACCGTTGGCTGGCGACAGGATGTTGTTGGTCGACATCATCAACGCACGCGCTTCCAGCTGGGCTTCCAGTGTCAGCGGTACGTGCACGGCCATCTGGTCGCCGTCGAAGTCGGCGTTGTACGCAGCACAGACCAGAGGGTGCAGCTGGATAGCCTTGCCTTCGATCAGTACCGGTTCAAACGCCTGGATACCCAGACGGTGAAGGGTCGGTGCACGGTTGAGCAGTACGGGGTGTTCGCGAATCACTTCGGCGAGAACGTCCCAGACCTCTGGCAGCTCGCGCTCGACCATCTTCTTGGCGGCCTTGATGGTGGTCGCCAGACCACGCATTTCCAGCTTGCCGAAAATGAACGGCTTGAACAGCTCGAGGGCCATCTTCTTCGGCAGACCGCACTGGTGCAGACGCAGGGTCGGGCCTACGGTAATTACCGAACGACCGGAGTAGTCAACACGCTTACCGAGCAGGTTCTGACGGAAACGCCCCTGCTTACCCTTGATCATGTCAGCCAGGGATTTCAGAGGACGCTTGTTCGAACCGGTGATGGCACGACCGCGACGACCGTTGTCCAGCAGGGCGTCCACAGCTTCCTGCAGCATGCGCTTTTCGTTGCGCACGATGATGTCGGGAGCGGACAGGTCCAGCAGACGCTTCAAACGGTTGTTACGGTTGATCACCCGACGATACAGATCGTTGAGGTCGGAAGTCGCGAAGCGGCCGCCATCCAGTGGAACCAGTGGACGCAGGTCTGGCGGCAGAACCGGCAGAACGGTCAACACCATCCACTCAGGCAGGTTGCCGGAGCCCTGGAAGGCCTCCATCAACTTTAGGCGCTTGGACAGCTTCTTGATCTTGGTTTCCGAGTTGGTTTGCGGAATTTCTTCGCGCAGACGGCCAATCTCGTGCTCCAGGTCGATCGCGTGCAGCAGTTCGCGGACAGCTTCGGCACCCATGCGGGCGTCGAAGTCGTCACCGAACTCTTCGAGGGCTTCGAAGTACTGCTCGTCGTTCAGCAGCTGGCCTTTTTCAAGGGTGGTCATGCCCGGGTCGATAACGACATAGCTCTCGAAGTAGAGAACGCGTTCGATATCACGCAGGGTCATGTCCATCAGCAGGCCGATACGGCTCGGCAGGGACTTCAGGAACCAGATGTGGGCAACCGGCGAAGCCAGCTCGATGTGCGCCATGCGCTCACGACGAACCTTGGCCAGCGCGACTTCAACGCCGCACTTCTCGCAGATCACACCACGGTGCTTCAAGCGCTTGTACTTACCGCACAGGCACTCGTAATCCTTTACCGGGCCAAAGATCTTGGCGCAGAACAGGCCGTCACGTTCTGGTTTGAACGTACGGTAGTTGATGGTTTCCGGCTTTTTAACTTCACCGAACGACCACGAACGGATCATCTCAGGCGATGCCAATCCGATACGGATGGCGTCGAACTCTTCGACTTGACCCTGGTTTTTCAGCAAATTCAGTAGGTCTTTCAAGGCCTTTCCTCCTGGCGGAGCAGAGAGCGGGCAGTGCTGCCCCGCTCTCGATTCGCGTCACGTGTTATTCGGTTTCCAGATCGATATCGATGCCGAGGGAACGAATTTCCTTGATCAACACGTTGAAGGACTCGGGCATGCCCGGCTCCATACGGTGATCGCCGTCCACGATGTTTTTGTACATCTTGGTCCGACCGTTCACATCGTCCGACTTCACTGTGAGCATTTCTTGCAGAGTGTATGCGGCACCATATGCTTCCAGTGCCCAGACCTCCATCTCCCCGAAACGCTGACCACCGAACTGCGCCTTACCACCCAGCGGCTGCTGGGTAACCAGGCTGTACGAACCGGTAGAACGAGCGTGCATCTTGTCGTCTACCAAGTGGTTCAGCTTCAGCATGTACATGTAGCCAACGGTAACCGGACGCTCGAACTTGTTGCCGGTACGACCATCGAACAGTTGCATCTGGCCGCTTTCCGGCAGGTCTGCCAGTTTCAGCATGGCCTTGATTTCAACTTCCTTGGCACCGTCGAATACCGGAGTAGCCATTGGCACGCCAGCTCGCAGGTTCTTCGCCAGATCCAGGATTTCCTGGTCGGAGAAGGTGTCCAGCTCTTCGTTGCGACCGCCGATCTCGTTGTAGATCTCGTGCAGGAACTTGCGCAGGTCAGCAACCTTGCGCTGCTCCTCGATCATACGGTTGATCTTCTCGCCCAGACCTTTGGCCGCGAGGCCCAGGTGGGTTTCAAGGATCTGACCGACGTTCATACGCGATGGTACGCCCAGCGGGTTGAGAACGACGTCGACCGGGGTGCCATTGGCATCGTGCGGCATGTCTTCAACCGGCATGATCACGGAGACCACACCCTTGTTACCGTGACGACCGGCCATCTTGTCGCCCGGCTGGATGCGACGACGGATTGCCAGGTAGACCTTGACGATCTTCAGTACGCCCGGAGCCAGGTCATCGCCTTGCTGCAGCTTGCGCTTCTTGTCTTCGAACTTGTCGTCCAGCAGACGGCGGCGATCGACGATGTAGGCCTGGGCCTTCTCGAGCTGCTCGTTCAGGGCGTCTTCAGCCATGCGCAGCTTGAACCACTGGCCGTGCTCAAGACCGTCGAGGATCTCGTTGGTGATCTCCTGGCCTTTCTTCAGACCGGCGCCGCCTTCGGCGGTGTGACCGACCAGGGCGGAACGCAGACGTTCGAAAGTCGCGCCTTCAACGATACGGAACTCTTCGTTGAGGTCCTTGCGGATCTCGTCGAGCTGGCTCTTCTCGATGGACAGGGCACGGCTGTCGCGCTCAACGCCATCGCGGGTGAAGACCTGTACGTCGATGACAGTACCCTTGGTGCCGGTCGGCACGCGCAGGGAGGTGTCTTTGACGTCGCTGGCCTTCTCACCGAAGATCGCACGCAGCAGTTTTTCTTCCGGAGTCAGTTGGGTCTCGCCTTTCGGAGTGACCTTGCCGACCAGGATGTCGCCAGGGCCGACTTCGGCGCCGACGTAGACGATACCGGCCTCGTCCAGCTTGTTCAGTGCGGCTTCACCCACGTTCGGGATGTCCGCAGTGATTTCCTCTGGGCCAAGCTTGGTGTCACGGGCCACACAGGTCAGTTCCTGGATGTGGATCGTGGTGAAGCGGTCTTCCTGAACAACGCGTTCCGACAGGCAGATGGAGTCTTCGAAGTTGAAGCCGTTCCACGCCATGAAGGCGATGCGCATGTTCTGACCCAGTGCCAGTTCACCCATGTCGGTGGACGGGCCGTCGGCCATGATGTCGCTGCGCTGAACGCGATCACCCTTGCTCACCAGCGGACGCTGGTTGATGCAGGTGTTCTGGTTCGAGCGGGTGTATTTGGTCAGGTTGTAGATGTCGACACCGGCTTCGCCCGGTTCAACTTCGTCATCGGCAACACGGACCACGATACGGCTGGCATCGACGGAGTCGATCACGCCACCACGACGAGCCACGACGCAAACGCCGGAGTCACGGGCAACGTTGCGCTCCATGCCGGTACCTACCAGCGGCTTGTCGGCGCGCAGGGTCGGTACAGCCTGACGCTGCATGTTCGAACCCATCAACGCACGGTTGGCGTCGTCGTGCTCGAGGAACGGAATCAGCGACGCGGCGACCGAAACTACCTGCTTCGGCGAAACGTCCATCAGGGTGACGTCTTCCGGCGCCTTGACGGTGAATTCGTTCAGGTGACGAACAGCTACCAGCTCGTCGATCAGGACTTTCTTGTCGTTCATCGTGGCCGAAGCCTGGGCGATCACGTGATCGGCTTCTTCGATGGCGGACAGGAACACGATCTCGTCGGTGACCAGGGCGTCTTTCACCACGCGGTACGGGCTCTCGAGGAAGCCGTACTGGTTGGTGCGCGCATAAGCGGCCAGGGAGTTGATCAGACCGATGTTCGGACCTTCCGGCGTTTCGATCGGGCAGACACGACCGTAGTGCGTCGGGTGTACGTCACGAACTTCGAAGCCTGCGCGCTCACGGGTCAGACCGCCCGGGCCGAGTGCGGAGACACGACGCTTGTGCGTGATCTCGGACAGCGGGTTGTTCTGGTCCATGAACTGCGACAGCTGGCTGGAACCGAAGAACTCCTTCACCGCGGCCGCGACCGGCTTGGCGTTGATCAGGTCTTGCGGCATCAGGCCTTCGCTTTCGGCCATCGACAGACGTTCCTTGACCGCACGCTCGACGCGCACCAGGCCAACACGGAACTGGTTCTCGGCCATTTCGCCTACGCAGCGAACACGGCGGTTACCCAGGTGGTCGATGTCGTCGACGATGCCCTTGCCGTTACGGATGTCGACCAGGGTCTTCAGTACCGCGACGATGTCTTCCTTGCACAGCACGCCCGAACCTTCGATCTCGGTACGACCGATACGACGGTTGAACTTCATCCGGCCGACCGCAGACAGGTCATAACGCTCAGGGCTGAAGAACAGGTTGTTGAACAGGGTCTCGGCGGCATCCTTGGTCGGTGGCTCACCAGGACGCATCATGCGATAGATCTCGACCAGCGCTTCCAGTTGGTTGCTGGTGGAGTCGATCTTCAGCGTGTCGGAGATGAACGGACCGCAGTCGATGTCGTTGGTGTACAGCGTCTCGATGCGAACAACCTGGGCCTTGGCGATCTTTGCCAGGATCTCGGTGTTCAGCTCGGTGTTGCACTCTGCCAGGATTTCGCCGGTAGCCGGATGCACGATGACCTTGGCGGTAGTGCGACCCAGGACGTAGTCCAGTGGCACTTCCAGCTCTTTGATCCCGGCTTTTTCCAGCTGGTTGATGTGGCGAGCGGTGATACGACGACCCTGCTCGACAATAACCTTGCCTTTGTCGTCCTGGATATCGAGGACCGCGATCTCACCGCGCAGGCGCTGAGGCACCAGTTCCAGGCTCAGGGTCTCGCCCTTAACGTGGAATACGTTGGTGGTGTAGAACGCGTCGAGAACTTCTTCGGTGCCATAGCCCAGCGCGCGCAGCAGCACGGAAGCCGGCAGCTTGCGGCGACGGTCGATACGGACGAACACGCAGTCTTTCGGGTCGAACTCGAAGTCCAGCCACGAACCGCGGTACGGAATGATCCGCGCGGAGTACAGCAGTTTGCCGGAGCTGTGCGTCTTGCCGCGGTCGTGGTCGAAGAACACGCCCGGGGAACGGTGCAGCTGGGAAACGATTACACGCTCGGTACCGTTGATTACGAAGGTACCGTTCTCAGTCATCAGGGGGATTTCACCCATGTAGACTTCTTGCTCTTTGATGTCCTTGATCGCTTTGTTCGACGATTCTTTGTCGAAAATGATCAGGCGCACTTTCACCCGCAGCGGAACCGCATAGGTCACGCCGCGCAATACGCATTCCTTGACATCAAAGGCCGGTTCGCCCAGACGATAGCCAACGTACTCCAGAGCAGCGTTGCCGGAGTAGCTGATGATCGGGAAAACGGATTTGAAGGCCGCATGCAGACCGACGTCACGGAACTGGTCCTTGGTCGCGCCCGCCTGCAAGAATTCGCGATACGAATCCAGCTGGATAGCCAGGAGGTACGGTACGTCCATGACGTCCGGCAACTTGCTAAAGTCCTTGCGGATACGTTTTTTCTCAGTATATGAGTAAGCCATCAGCGTTCCCCAGCTTGGTCACCTGCTTGTTTGGCCTCTCCCGACGGGAGCAGCCAGAAAATCGTGCAAACCCCTTGGTTTGCGCCACCGCATCGGGTGGTTGAAGCACGTTAGAGGCGCCGGCCGAGCCGGTCGCCAATAACGGAAAAAGGCCGGTGGCAAGAGCCACCAGCCATCAGCCTGTCGCTTAACGCTCGGGCTGGAGACGCACAGTCGAAAGTTACTTAACTTCGACGTCAGCGCCTGCTTCTTTCAGCGCGGCAGCAGCTTTGTCAGCGGCGCCTTTGTCAACACCTTCCAGGATGACCTGAGGAGCGGTGTCAACCTTTTCCTTGGCTTCTTTCAGACCCAGACCGGTCAGTTCACGTACAGCCTTGATGACGTTGACTTTCTTCTCGCCAGCGGCTTTCAGAACAACGTTGAACTCGGTTTGTTCTTCAACAACGGCAGCAGCAACAGCTGGGCCAGCCGAAGCGGCAGCAGCGGAAACGCCGAAGGTTTCTTCCATTGCCTTGATCAGCTCAACAACTTCCAGAACGGTTTTCTGGCCGATTGCTTCGATGATTTGTTCGTTAGTCAGAGACATGACTCAATTCCTGAATTGGGGGACAGCCTGTACGGCCATCGAAATAAACAAAAATACGCGAGAAAGGAAATGCTCAGCCTCAGGCTGCGGCAGCTTCTTTCTGCTCGCGGATTGCCGCCAGAGTACGAGCCAGTTTGCTGGTAGCGCCTTGAATCACGCTCATCAGCTGGGAAATGGCTTCGTCACGGGTTGGCAAGCTTGCCAGCACGTCGATCTGGTTCGCTGCGAGGAACTTGCCCTCGAACGCAGCTGCCTTGATCTCGAACTTGTCCTGACCCTTGGCGAACTCTTTGAAAATACGGGCAGCAGCGCCCGGATGATCCTTGGAGAACGCAATCAGGGTAGGGCCGGTGAACACGTCGTTGAGAACACTGTATTCAGTGTCAGCAACAGCGCGCTTGAGCAGGGTGTTACGTACAACACGTACGTATACGCCAGCTTCACGAGCCTCTTTACGGAGTCCGGTCATTGCGCCTACTGTTACGCCACGGGCATCAGCCACGACAGCGGACAGAGCGACTTTGGCAGCCTCGTTGACTTCAGCGACGATGGCCTTCTTGTCTTCGAGATTAATTGCCACGGGTTCAACTCCTGCTTGTTACCGTTTCATCTGGCCGAAGCCGGATGTCGTTTTGGTGTCTGATTCGGTAAGGAACCGGGAGCACCATCTGCGTAGGCTTGTGGTTTAAGGCTTGCGCCGCCTACGGTCTTGGATAGCCCCCGCCAGGCAGGGACCCCAATCTTTCAATGGGTGCAATCGCTTGCACCCACTTTTGTCTTACGCGTCCAGCGAGCTCTGGTCGATGACCAGACCTGGGCCCATGGTGGTGCTCAGGGTAACGCGCTTGACGTAGATACCTTTCGAGGAAGCTGGCTTGATACGCTTCAGGTCGGCGATCAGGGCTTCAACGTTTTCCTTCAGCTTGACGGCATCGAAGCCGACCTTGCCAACGGAAGTGTGGATAATGCCGTTTTTGTCGGTGCGATAACGAACCTGACCAGCCTTGGCGTTCTTGACCGCGCCGGCTACGTCTGGAGTTACGGTACCGACTTTAGGGTTAGGCATCAGGCCACGTGGACCGAGGATCTGACCCAGTTGACCTACAACACGCATTGCGTCCGGGGAAGCAATGACCACGTCATAGTTCAGGTCGCCGCCTTTCATTTCGGCAGCCAGGTCGTCCATGCCAACGCGATCGGCGCCGGCAGCCAGAGCAGCTTCGGCAGCTGGACCCTGGGTGAACACGGCAACACGAACGGTCTTGCCAGTGCCGTGTGGCAGCACGGTAGCGCTACGTACGACCTGGTCGGATTTACGTGGGTCAACGCCCAGGTTTACAGCAACGTCAACGGACTCGCTGAACTTGACAGTCGACAGCTCGGTCAGCAGAGCGGCGGCGTCTACAAAGTTGTAGGCCTTGCCTGCTTCGATTTTGCCGGCGATAGCCTTTTGGCGCTTGGTCAGCTTAGCCATTACACACCCTCCACGTTAAGGCCCATGCTACGAGCAGAACCGGCGATGGTACGCACGGCTGCATCCATATCAGCTGCAGTCAGATCCGCGTTTTTGGTCTTCGCGATTTCTTCCAGCTGAGCACGGGTCACGGTGCCAACCTTAACGGTGTTAGGACGAGCAGAACCGCTGGTCAGGCCAGCAGCTTTCTTCAGCAGAACCGAAGCCGGGGTCGACTTGGTTTCGAAAGTGAAGCTACGGTCGCTGTAGACAGTGATGATCACTGGAGTCGGCAGACCTGGCTCAAGACCCTGGGTACGGGCGTTGAAGGCCTTGCAGAATTCCATGATGTTCACGCCGTGCTGACCCAGAGCTGGACCGACGGGTGGGCTAGGGTTGGCCTGGGCGGCCTTCACTTGCAGCTTGATGTAAGCGGTAATCTTCTTGGCCATGAGGCACTCCAATTACGGGTTCGAACGCCTCGAAAGGCTCCCCGGTTACTTGCGCGTTTATCCCAGTGACGACAAAACCCCACAGCCTAGGGCTGTGGGGTTGGGATGCTTGCTCAGCTAGACCTTTTCGACCTGACTGAACTCCAACTCTACCGGAGTAGAGCGACCGAAAATGAGCACCGCGACCTGGATCCGGCTCTTCTCGTAGTTAACTTCTTCGACCGTGCCGTTGAAATCTGCGAACGGACCGTCGGTAACACGTACCACTTCGCCCGGCTCGAACAACGTCTTCGGCTTCGGCTTGTCGCTACCATCAGCGACACGACGCAGAATGGCCTCGGCCTCTTTGTCGGTGATCGGTGCAGGCTTGTCGGCGGTACCGCCAATAAAGCCCATCACCCGAGGAGTATCCTTGACCAAGTGCCAAGTCCCCTCGTTCATATCCATCTGTACCAGCACGTAACCAGGGAAGAACTTGCGTTCGCTTTTGCGTTTCTGGCCATTACGCATTTCCACTACTTCTTCAGTAGGGACCAGAATTTCGCCGAAGCCATCTTCCATGCCTGCCAGCTTTACCCGCTCGATCAACGAGCGCATGACATGCTTCTCGTAACCCGAGTAAGCATGCACAACGTACCAACGCTTAGCCACGGGACACCCTTAGCCAACAATCAAGGAAACAAGCCAGCCGAGCAGGGAATCGAGCCCCCACAACAGCAACGCCATAACCAGCACCACAGCCACGACAATCAACGTGGTCTGCGTGGTTTCTTGGCGAGTCGGCCATACGACTTTACGGATTTCGGTGCGAGCTTCCTTGGCCAGTACAAAGAACGACTTGCCTTTGGCGGTCTGCAGGCCTACAAAGGCAGCTACAGCAGCAATGACAAGCAGAGCGAGTACACGGTACAGGATCGGCGAACCAGCGTAGTACTGGTTGCCAACAACACCAATCACCACCAGAGCGACTACAACGAGCCACTTGAGAAGATCGAAGCGAGAGCCTTGGGCTTCAGTGTTGGAGGTCATCTAAGAGGATCCTGTGAAAAGAAAGCCAGACACACCGAGTGAATCTGGCAGGTCAGGAGGGAATCGAACCCCCAACCTACGGTTTTGGAGACCGTCGCTCTGCCAATTGAGCTACTGACCTAAAACTTGAATCAGGCCGACCATTATGTCGGCCTGAGAGAGGTATTTCAACTACTTATTCGATTACTTTTGCTACGACGCCGGCGCCGACGGTACGACCGCCTTCACGGATAGCGAAACGCAGGCCGTCTTCCATCGCGATGGTCTT
>NZ_JBMOUG010000030.1:0-12633 GCF_049319725.1 Pseudomonas sp. Mn2068
TGTCTTTGGTGTGGTGTGTGTGTTGTTTGGTTTGTTTTTCCTCTCTCCTTTTCCTTTCCCCCCTCCCCCCCTCCCCCCCCCCCCCCCCCCCCCCCCCCCCCCCCCCCACGACCTGCTTCCACACAAACCGCTCCCACCAGCCTTGCTTGCAGGCACGATAAAGAGGGATCTTCTTGCCATGACACTGCCCGTTGCCCTTACCGTCGAAGCCGGCCTGCGCGCCGAACAGGATTTGCTCGCGGCAGTCTGTGCCGGTGAGCAGGAGTGGGGCCTGCTGTTCTGGCAGCCCACCGACCGCGCGCTGGTCATGCCCCGGCGCCTGAGCCGCCTGCCGGGCTTCGAGGCGGCCTGTGAAGCGCTGGCGACCGACGGTTGGCCGGTGCTGTTACGCGAGACCGGTGGCGAACCGGTGCCGCAATCCGCCTCGACGGTCAATGTCGCCCTGGTCTACGCGCCGCCGCGCAGCGAGGGGGATCAGAACCGGATTGAAACCGGCTACCTGCGCTTGTGCCAGCCGATCTGCACGGTGCTGGACGAGTTGGGCGGGACGGCTTCCCTGGGGAAAATCGAGGGTGCGTTTTGCGATGGCCGCTATAACGTCAACCTCAATGGTCGCAAGATGGTCGGCACTGCCCAGCGCTGGCGGCAAAGTCGCGGCGGAACCCGCCCGGTGGGCCTGGTGCACGGGGCGATGCTGATCGACGACGAACGCGATTCGATGGTCGCGGCGGTCAATCGTTTCAATCAGGCGTGTGGGCTGGAGCAGCGGGTACGTGCTTCAAGCCATATTGCCCTGCACGAGGTGTATCCGGCCCCGCTATTCCTTGAGCGCCTGGCCGGCGTGTACCAGCAGATGCTGGCGGACATGCTGTCCGTCTAGCGCGTCCCGAACACCACCATGGTCTTGCCTTTGACGTGAACGAGGTTCTGTTCTTCCAGATCCTTGAGCACGCGGCCGACCATTTCCCGTGAACAGCCGACGATACGCCCGATTTCCTGGCGGGTGATCTTGATCTGCATGCCGTCCGGGTGCGTCATGGCATCCGGCTGCTTGCACAGTTCCAGCAGGCAGCGGGCGACACGTCCGGTGACGTCGAAGAACGCCAGGTCACCGACCTTGCGGGTGGTGTTGCGCAGGCGCTGGGCGATCTGTCCGCTGAGGGCGTAGAGAATGTCCGGGTCCTGTTGGGCCAGTTCGCGGAACTTGCAGTAACTGATTTCCGCCACTTCACATTCGATCTTGGCGCGCACCCAGGCACTGCGCTCCTGTTCATGGCCGGCCTGCTCGAACAGGCCCAGCTCACCGAAGAAGTCGCCGGCGTTGAGATAGGCGATGATCATTTCCCGGCCGTCATCGTCCTCGATCAGGATGGTGACCGAGCCTTTGACAATGAAAAACAGGGTTTGCGAACGGTCACCGGCGCAAATGATATTGCTCTTGGCCTGGTAGCGTCGGCGCTGACAATGCATCAGCAGTTTGTCGAGGTTCTTGATCTTGGGGGCGGAAGCGGAAGCCAGAGCAACCATGGTTGTATCCCGAAAAGACTGCACGGTGTGGTTTGTTTTTTTAGTCGTAGCTCGAAAGCTGGCAGAACGCCAGCGATTTGGCGCCAGCTTAACAGACACATTGTGTCGAGATTTGGGAATTTAGCGGGTCGACCGGCCGGTCGTCGCCTGGACGCGTCTGGCGCTGTGCTAAGCTGGCGACCCTTTTTTAGCAGTGGAGTCTTGGCGATGAAGGCACGCATCCAATGGGCTGGCGAAGCCATGTTCCTCGGAGAGTCGGGTAGCGGGCATGTGGTGGTGATGGATGGCCCGCCGGAAAGCGGTGGCCGCAACCTGGGCGTGCGTCCCATGGAAATGCTCCTGCTGGGTCTGGGCGGTTGCAGCAATTTCGACGTGGTCAGCATCCTGAAGAAGTCGCGTCAGGCCATCGAAAGCTGCGAAGCCTTCCTCGAAGCCGAGCGGGCGACCGAAGATCCGAAGGTGTTCACCAAGATCCACCTGCATTTCGTGGTCAAGGGCCGTGGATTGAAGGAGGCCCAGGTCAAGCGGGCGATCGAGCTGTCTGCCGAGAAATACTGCTCGGCCTCGATCATGCTCGGCGCCGCGGGCGTCGCCATCAGCCATGACTACGAGATCATCGAGCTCGGCTGAGTCGAGGTTTCGCCTGCGCTGAAAACGGGCAGGCAGTGAAAAGGGCGCACAAGGCGCCCTTTTTTGTCTTCGCGATCTGCTGCCTCAGATGCGGTAGGTGCTTTTGGTCATGACCTTGGCCAGCAGGCTCATGCCGAACTTCACCGGTGCCGGGAAGCGGAAGCCACCGGCGTCGAGCGCGGATTCGGCGTGGTGTTCTTCGTCGATGCGCATCTGTTCGAGAATCGCCCGGGATTTCTCATCCTCCACGGGCAACTGTTCGAGATGCTCGTTCAGGTGTTTGCAGACCTGGTCTTCGGTCGCTGCGACGAATCCCAGGCTGACCTTGTCGCTGATCAGTCCGGCAACCGCGCCGATCCCGAAGGACAGGCCATAGAACAGTGGGTTCAGCACGCTGGGATGGCTGCCCAACTGGCGGATGCGTTGCTCACACCAGGCCAGGTGATCGATTTCTTCCTCGGCAGCGTGTTCCATCGCTTCGCGTACATGAGGCAGCTTGGCGGTCAGTGCCTGGCCCTGATACAGCGCCTGGGCACAGACTTCGCCGGTGTGGTTGATCCGCATCAGCCCCGCGACGTGCCGGGTGTCGTCCTCGCTCATCTGCGCTTCGGGCTGGACAATGGCCGGCGACGGGCGATATGGCTGGCCGCTGAATGGCAGCAAGGTGCGCATCGCCGTATCGGCTTGCAGTAGCAGACGGTCAATCGGCGAGTAGTGACGTTGGGTAGTCATGCTGACCTCCGGAGGAATCTCGGCCTGCAGTTTACCGCAATCGGGCGGGGAAGGTTTGCGTTGGGTCATGAGGTAGAGACGACGGGACACGATTTTTCAGGCGCCGCCAGACCTGCAGGAGCCGGCTTGCCAGCGATGGCGGCCGCAAACCAGTGCCTACAGGGCAATTGCGTGCTTTCTGGTTTATCAGCCCGGTGGCCAGTTCATCTGGCGCTGACCCAGCACATGCATATGGATGTGATAGACCGTCTGTCCGCCCAGCTCGTTGCAGTTCATCACCACCCGGAAACCTTCTTCGCAGCCCAACTCCAGTGCCAGGCGCTGGGCGGTGAACAGGATATGCCCGGCCAGCGCCTTGTCATCCTCGGTCAGGTCGTTGAGGGTGCGTACCGGTTTCTTCGGAATCACCAGGAAATGCACCGGGGCCTGCGGGGCGATATCGTGAAAGGCCAGGACCTGGTCGTCCTCGTAAATGATCTTCGCGGGTATTTCCCGGTTGATGATCTTGGTGAACAGAGTATCCACAGCTGTTTCTCCTTGGGTGGGGGCGGGCCAGAGTCTGTCTGCAGCGGGCCATGAGTTCAAGTGTCAGCGCGGGCAATAGCCGCGGGTGACCCAGCCGGCAAGCTTGCGCACCATCCAGCGGCTGCCCAGGCGCGGAGCCCGGGACAACCAGCGGTTGCGCCAGCCGGGGATGATCACCGCGCGATTTTTTTCCAGGGCGCGGACGGTGTAGAGCGCAACTTCTTCGGGGCTCATCATCAGCTTGTTGTTACGCAGCTTGTCGACTTGCAACTGGGCGGTATCGAAGAACGCGGTGCGGGTCAGGCCGGGGCAGAGTACCGAGACCTTGATCCCGGTTTTTTTCAGTTCCTCGCGCAGGCCTTCGCTGAAATGCAGGACGTAGGCCTTGCTTGCGTAGTAGCTGCTCATCCATGGCGCGGGGTGAAACGCGGCAACGGATGCCACGTTGAGGATCTGCCCGCCGCCCTGTATCGCCATCAGGTTGCCCAGTGAGTGGCACAGGCGGGTGAGGGCGAGGATATTCACTTCGATCAGGTCCTGCTCGGTGCCCCAGTCCTGGGCCAGGAACGGACCGCAGGTGCCGATGCCGGCACAGTTGACCAGCAGGTCGATCTGGCGCTCACCTTCCTCCAGCTCCAGCAGGAATCCGGACAGGCGCAGCGGCTCGCCCAGGTCGCAGGCCCGGAAGAGTACTTCGACGCCGAAGCGCTGGGTCAACTCGATGGCAATGCTTTCCAGCCGATCACGTTGACGGGCAACCAGGATCAGGTTGCGACCGCGGCGTGCCAGGGCTTCGGCCAGGGCCAGGCCGATACCGCTGGAAGCGCCGGTGATCAGGGCGTAACGGGTCATGCAATTCTCCATGGCAACGGCGCAGAGCCTTGGGACAGGGAGGTCGCAAGGTCAGCGCTGTTTATTCTTTCTCATAGTCTACAGCGGGCGCGGCGGCTTCGGCTGCCTCGTCGCGGTTGTCGGACTGGCTGGCCGCTTCATTGTTGTAGCGATCCTCGATGTCCTTGACGCCACCTCCTGCGCCAAAAACGATAATGGCGACGATACCGATCACCGCCAGAACCGACAGCACCTTGACCGCGGTGCTGTTGGGCGGTGGCGGGGCGCCGTATTGGTTGGCGCCGGCATTGCCCGGGTAGAACGCGAGGACGAAAGGGAACACGCTGCCGACAAAGGGCACCAGCGTCAACAACCAGAGCCAGCCGGACCAGCCGATGTCGTGCAGGCGCTGGATGGCGATCTGGATGGTGCAGACAATGAACACGGCCATCGCGATCAGGGCCAGGCTGATACCGGCGGAGGTGGACCCGCTCAGGGCGATTGCAATCACGGCGACGGCGATCAGCGCGATAAACGTGGCAACCATGCTCCAGGCCAGGTAGCGAAGCCGGCCGATCCGCCCCTTGGCGGTAAAGGCCTTGAGCGGGCCGAACGTCGGCAGGCTCTCGCCGACCTGGGCGGTTGGTGGTGCGTAAGGCGAATCCGCGATGCGGGTGGCCGGCGGCGCGACACTCGGCGGAAGTTCGTTGATATCCGCCAGGCTCAGTTCGACGGCTGGCGCTTCTTCTTCGATGCGGGCATCGATGCCGGTCTTGCGCAGGGCTTCGAGGTAGGAGTGCGCCTCGACGGAGGAAAGATCGCGTTTCAGGGCGATCGGCCGGCCGCTGAACAGTTTTTCCACGGAGGCGACATCGGTCTTGAACAGTTCGGCCAGGTTGAACTGGGCAGTGGTTTGTTCCACTCCGGGCAGCAGGGCGCCGTCGAATACGATTTTGAAGCGGTTGTTGCTCATGGAGGGCGTCCTTGTCGCGGCAGTGTTGGCGCGTAGTGTAGGCCCGCAAGGTGCTTGCAGGCCATACGGTTACTAGCGTGGCCAGCGCCGTGGCAGTTGGGCGGCGAGGGCCTGGGCCTTGCGGTACTCATCATCGAGTCGTGCGATCAACTGGTCGACGCTCGGCAAGTCACCGATCTCACCGACGCCCTGGCCCGCCGACCAGACGGTCTTCCAGGCCTTGGCTTCGTCGCTGAGGGGCTTGAGCTTCGAACCGAAGTTGACTTCGCCCTTGCCCTGCAGGGCGGCGAGGTCGAAGCCGGCATTTTCCAGGCTCTGGCGCATGAAGCTGGCCGGCACGCCCGAGACGGCGGCGGTATGCACGATATCGGCGGCGCGGGAGGTCAGCAGCATCTCCTTATAGGCTTCTGGGGCATGACTTTCCGTGGTGCCGATGAAGCGGGTGCCGAAATAGGCCAGGTCGGCCCCCAGCAACTGTGCGGCGAGAATCTCATGGCCGTGGTTGAGGCAGCCGGCCAGCAGCAGGGTCTTGTCGAAGAACTGCCGGATCTCGGCGATCAGGGCAAACGGACTCCAGGTGCCGGCATGGCCACCGGCACCGGCGGCAACCGCGATCAGGCCGTCGACTCCCGCTTCGGCGGCTTTTTCCGCGTGGCGCCGGGTCGTCACATCGTGGAAGACCAGGCCGCCATAGTCGTGGACCGCATCCACCAGCTCCTTGACCGCACCCAGGCTGGTGATGACGATCGGCACCTTGTGCTCGATGCAGATCTGCAGGTCTGCCTGCAGGCGCGGGTTGCTGTTGTGCACGATCAGGTTGACGGCATAGGGTGCCGGATCATCCAGCTGTGCCAGGCCGGCCTCGATTTCTTCCAGCCAGGCCTTGAAGCCGCTGCTTTCCCGCTGGTTGAGTGCCGGGAAGCTGCCCACCACGCCGTTGCGGCAGCATGCCAGCACCAGTTGCGGGTTGGAGATCAGGAACATGGGTGCGGCCACGACGGGCAGACGCAGGCGTTGTTCGAGCAGAGCGGGCAGCGACATTGGCGGTACTCCGAGAGTGAAGGCGGGTTGAATTCAGAACGGTCTGACCACGACCAGAATTACAATAGCCAGCAATATCAGAACCGGCACTTCATTGAACCAGCGATAAAAGACATGACTGCGGGTGTTCTCGCCACGGGCAAAACGTTTCACCTGGGCGCCGCACATGTGGTGGTAACCGATCAGCAGTACCACGAGGGTCAACTTGGCGTGTATCCAGCCCCCCTGGCTGAAGATGCCCGGGTTGAGGGCGATCAGCCCGCCACCGAAGATCAGCGTGGCGATCATCGCCGGCCCCATGATCCCGCGATACAACTTGCGCTCCATGACGCTGAAGCGTTCCTTGCTGAGCGCATCCTCGCTCTGGGCGTGGTAGACGAACAGGCGTGGCAGGTAGAACAGGCCGGCAAACCAGCAGACGACACTGACGATATGAAAGGCTTTGAGCCATAGATAAAGCATTTTTGGTTATTCCCAGGTTCACGGTAGGCCGAATAGTAGAGGCTTGAGCGTCCGCACGTCACCTTGACGGTTGTCGCAGGCGCGCGCGGCCCCTATTATCGTGGGCTTTCCAGTGGTTTCGTTGAGGGGCAGGTCATGGTCAAGGTCGGTATCGTCGGCGGCACGGGTTACACCGGTGTCGAATTGCTGCGTCTGCTGGCGCAGCATCCGCAGGCAGAAGTGGTGGTCATCACTTCTCGATCCGAGGCTGGGCTGGCCGTGGCCGATATGTATCCGAACCTGCGCGGCCATTACGATGGCCTGGCGTTCAGCGTGCCGGATATCAAGACCCTCGGCGCCTGCGACGTGGTGTTCTTCGCCACGCCTCACGGTGTTGCCCATGCCCTGGCCGGTGAATTGCTGGCCGCCGGGACCAAGGTGATCGACTTGTCCGCGGATTTCCGCCTGCAGGACGCCGATGAGTGGGCCAAGTGGTACGGCCAGCCGCACGGCGCGCCAGCCCTGCTGGACGAGGCGGTCTATGGCCTGCCGGAAGTGAATCGCGAGAAGATCCGGCAGGCGCGCCTGATTGCCGTGCCCGGATGCTATCCGACCGCTACCCAGTTGGGTTTCCTGCCGTTGCTCGAAGCCGGCCTGGCCGACACTTCGCGGTTGATCGCCGACTGCAAATCCGGTGTCAGCGGCGCCGGCCGCGGTGCCAGTGTCGGTTCGCTGTACTCCGAGACCTCGGAAAGCCTGAAGGCCTATGCCGTCAAGGGCCACCGCCACCTGCCGGAAATCCGCCAGGGTCTGCGCCGTGCCGCGGGCAAGGACGTCGGCCTGACCTTCGTTCCTCACCTCACGCCGATGATTCGTGGTATTCACTCGACGCTCTACGCTACCGTGGTGGATCGTTCCGTCGACCTGCAGGCGCTGTTCGAAAAGCGTTATGCCGACGAGCCGTTCGTTGACGTGATGCCGGCCGGCAGCCATCCGGAAACCCGCAGTGTGCGTGGTGCGAACGTGTGCCGGATTGCCGTGCATCGCCCACAGGATGGCGACCTGGTGGTCGTGCTTTCGGTGATCGACAATCTGGTCAAGGGCGCTTCGGGCCAGGCGGTACAGAACCTGAACATCCTGTTCGGCCTGGATGAACGCCTGGGCTTGTCCCATGCCGGCATGCTGCCGTAACGCAGCGCCCTCGTTCAACGGAAAAGGCCCGTCAAGCGGGCCTTTTTGCATTCCGTGATGCCGTGCGGGTTGATTGATATACCATAACAATAGTTGACCGCTTTTCTAGGAGAAGCGGATAATGCGCGTCATCACGCATTATGGCGGCGTAACGCCGGGAGATAGTCAGCATGAGCGTCGAATCCTTCACCCCCACGGCTTTGCAATTCACCCACGGTGCCGCGCACAAGGTGAAGAGCCTGGTCGATGAAGAGGGTAATGATCGCTTGAAGCTGCGCGTATTCGTTACGGGCGGCGGTTGTTCAGGGTTTCAGTACGGCTTCACCTTCGATGAAGATGTCGCCGATGATGACACCATCGTCGAGCGCGAAGGCGTCAGTCTGGTGGTCGATCCGATGAGCTTCCAGTACCTGGCAGGCGCAGAGGTGGATTACCAGGAAGGCCTGGAAGGCTCCCGGTTTGTCATCAAGAACCCGAATGCCACCACGACTTGTGGTTGCGGCTCGTCGTTCTCGATCTGATCGGTTGGCAAGTGTTTCACCCTCGACGCCGCGAATCTTCGCGGCGTTTTGCTGTGTGGGCCTTTTTTCTCGAGGGGCTCAGGCGGGGTAGATCGCGCCCAGTATCCGCAAGCCGTGGGCGCCGGTGACGCTGGGGCGGTTGGCCGGGATGCCTTCGAGGCAGCAATGGGCCAGCCAGGCGAATGCCATGGCTTCCACCCAGTCGGGATCGACACCATGGCTCGCGGTGCTGGCGACCGTCGCACCTGGCAGCAGTTGGCCCAGGCGGCTCATCAGGGCCGCGTTATGGGCGCCGCCGCCACACACCAGCAATTCCTGCGTGGCGGACTGGGCGCTCGTCAGCGACTCGATGATGGTCTGGGCTGTCAGTTCGAGCAGTGTGGCCTGGACGTCTTCGGCCTTGAAGGCGGGCAGTTGTCCCAGATGCTGTTTCAGCCAGTTCAGGTTGAAGACTTCGCGTCCGGTGCTCTTGGGGCCGGTGGTGCGGAAGAAGGGGGCGCCGAGCAGCGCTTGCAGTAGCGCCGGTTCGACCTGGCCGCTGGCCGCCCATTGGCCGTTGCGATCATAGCTTTCACCGCGCTGGTCATGGATCCAGGCGTCCAGCAGCACGTTGCCGGGGCCGCAGTCGAAGCCAGAGACGGGCTTGCCCGGTTCGATCAGGCTCAGGTTGCTGAAGCCGCCGATATTCAACACCGCACTACTATTGGGCGCCGTGCCGTTGCGCTCTTCGAACAGTGCCTCGTGGAAGGCTGGAACCAGGGGCGCACCTTGGCCGCCGGCGGCGACGTCGCGCCGACGGAAGTCGCTGACGACGCTGATGCCGGTCAGCTCCGCCAGCAGTGCCGGATTGCCGATCTGCACGGTAAAGCCGCGCGCGGGTTCGTGGCGGATGGTCTGGCCGTGGCTGCCGATGGCGCGAATCGCTTCAGGCGCCAGTGACTGTTGGGCGAGGAGGGTGTTGACGCCTTGCGCGGCGAGGGTTGCCCAGTTGTGCTCGGCAATCGCGGCCCGGGCGATTTCATCCGGGCCGCTGGCACACAGGCCGAGCAACTCGCGGCGCAGGGCGTCAGGCATGGGGATGTAGTGGGTCGCCAGCAACCTGATCCGTGTATCCAACTCGATCAGCGCGATATCCAGCCCATCCAGGCTGGTGCCAGACATCACGCCGATATAGAGCGCCATGACTCAGCGCTTGGCCGAGGCGAGCTTGGTGGCCTTTTCCTGGTCCATGCGCGCCATCAGCGGTTGGCTCTGGGCCAGGAAGCGGGCGCGCTCGGACTTGGCGATCGGGTCGGCCATGGGCAGCTTCTGGCCCAGTGGATCGACGTGGACACCGTTGACCTGGAACTCATAGTGCAAGTGCGGGCCGGTGGAGAGACCGGTCGTGCCGATATAGCCGATCACCTGGCCCTGCTTGACGTTGCTGCCGGTCTGGATGCCCTTGGCGAAGCCCTGCATGTGGCCATAGAGCGTACGGTAGGTATTGCCGTGCTGGATGATCACGGTATTGCCGTAGCCGCCACGGCGACCGGCCAACAGTACCTTGCCATCGCCCGCTGCCTTGATCGGGGTGCCACGCGGTGCCGCATAGTCGACGCCTTTGTGGGCGCGGATCTTGTTCAGGATCGGGTGTTTGCGGCCCATGGAGAAGCGCGAGCTGATACGCGCGAAATCCACCGGCGTACGGATAAAGGCCTTGCGCATGCTGTTGCCGTCAGCCGTGTAGTAGCTGCTGGAGCCCTGCTTGTTGGTGTAGCGCACGGCGGTGTAGGTCTTGCCACGGTTGGTGAAACGGGCGGAAAGGATATTGCCGGTGCCGACGGACTTGCCGTTGACCACTTTCTGCTCGTAGATCACCTCGAATTCGTCGCCAGGGCGGATGTCCTGGGCGAAGTCGATGTCATAGCCGAACACGCTGGCCATTTCCCGGGTCAGGCTGTGGGGCATGCCCGCGCGCTGGGCCGAGAGGGACAGGGAGCTGTTGATGACGCCGTGGACATAAGCCGACTGCACGGTGGGCTTGGTGACTACGCGATTGAAGGTAAAGCCTTTCGGACCCTTGGTCAGGGTGATGCTTTCCAGGTCGCTGACCTTGCTGTGCAGGTTGTTCAGCTGGCCATCGGGGCTCAGTTCGAACTCCAGTTTCTGGCCATGCTTGAGCTGGGAGAACTGCTTGGCTTGTTTATCGCTGGCCAGGACCTCATGTACTGAGGCAGCAGGCAGGCCGACCTTCTCGAACAGGGTGGAGAGCGTATCGCCGCGGGCCACGATCACTTCGCGGTGGCCGGGGGCCTTTTTCTCTTCTACAGCAGGCGCCGCCTCGGTCTTGGCGGTGTCCTTGGTATCTTCGGCGCTGTTGTCGATCTGGGCGAAGGGCGATGGATTGCCTTCATTTGTGGCTTGATCGAGGTCTACAGCGTCATTGTCTTGTGTCAGTTGAGCGGCAGGACTTTCCAGTTCAAGGCTCAGGGTCGTCTTTTTGGCTTCTACATCGCTGGAAGGGAATACCAGCAGCGCCAGGCTGAGGAGGGCGGCGATACCACTTGCGGCTAGCAGGTGGGTCTTCGGATAAAGCGGCGGCGCTTTAGACGGTTCTGTGGTCATAGGTAATTTGACTTTGAAGAAGATGAATTGGAAAAGATGAATGACATGATGAAGATGAAATAACTGTATAAAATATAACCAAAACATCTCTGAAGCAAGTCTGTCATGTGCCGGCCCGCAGAACCTTGGCCGTACGCCGGGCAAAACTTGTATTTGGGCGGCGATCTTGTATGGTTGGATCCCTTTGAATCTGAGCCTTGCAGGTTGGTTATGAAGTCGGTTGAAGAGCAGCTAGCGCTGATCAAGCGTGGTGCGGAAGAGATATTGGTCGAGGCCGAACTGGTCGAGAAGCTCAAGCGCGGCCAGCCGCTGCGGATCAAGGCTGGCTTCGACCCGACGGCGCCGGACCTGCACCTGGGTCATACGGTGCTGATCAACAAGCTGCGCCAGTTCCAGGAGCTGGGCCATCAGGTCATCTTCCTGATTGGCGATTTCACCGGGATGATCGGTGATCCGAGCGGCAAGAGTGCGACGCGTCCACCGCTGACGCGTGAGCAGGTGCTCGACAATGCCGAGACCTACAAGGCTCAGGTATTCAAGATCCTCGATCCGGCCAAGACCGAAGTGGCGTTCAACTCCACCTGGATGGACCAGATGGGGCCGGCGGACTTCATTCGCCTGACTTCGCAGTACACCGTGGCGCGCATGCTCGAGCGTGATGACTTCGACAAGCGCTACAGCTCCAAGCAGCCTATCGCGATCCACGAGTTCCTTTATCCGCTGGTGCAGGGTTATGACTCGGTGGCCTTGCGTGCCGATGTCGAGCTGGGTGGTACCGACCAGAAGTTCAACCTGCTGATGGGGCGCGAGTTGCAGCGCGCCTATGGGCAGGAAGCGCAGTGCATCCTCACCATGCCGTTGCTTGAAGGCCTGGATGGCGTGAAGAAGATGTCCAAGTCCCTGGGCAACTACGTCGGTATCCAGGAGGCGCCGGGTGTGATGTATGGCAAGCTGGTCTCCATCCCCGATGCGTTGATGTGGCGCTACTTCGAGCTGCTGAGCTTCCGTTCGATGGATGAGATCAATCAGTTCCGCAAGGATGTCGAGGCTGGTGCGAACCCGCGCGATATCAAGATCAAGCTGGCGGAAGAGATCGTTGCGCGGTTCCATGGCGAGGAGGCTGCGGCCAATGCGCATCGCGGTGCCGGCAACCGCATGAAGGACGGCGAGCTGCCGGATGATCTGCCGGAAGTCGAGCTGAGCGCGGCGGAAGACATGCCGATCGCGGCGATCCTCAACAAGGCGGGCCTGGTCAAGAACTCGGCGGTCGCTCGTGACCTGCTCGGTTCGGGTGGTGTGCGTATAGATGGTGAGGTTGTCGATCGCACCTTTATATACAAGCTGGGCGCTACCCATGTTTGCCAGGCCGGGAAGAAGGCGTTTGCGCGTATTACGCTGAAATCCGAATAAACCTGAAATTAACCCTTGACGGCGAATTACAGAGGCCTATAATTCGCCCCACTTCCGGCGCAGTCGAAACGGAAAACTCCTTGAGATTCAACGAGTTAAGTAAGTTTCGGCAGGTGCTGGCTTCAGTTCGTCGAAGCCCGGAAGCGCTGTAAAAGAGGTGTTGACAGCAGCGTGTAACGCTGTAGAATTCGCCTCCCGCTAACGAGA
>NZ_JBMOUG010000031.1:0-2500 GCF_049319725.1 Pseudomonas sp. Mn2068
ATTGCTTGGGTGTTATATGGTCAAGCCTCACGGGCAATTAGTACAGGTTAGCTCAACGCCTCACAGCGCTTACACACCCTGCCTATCAACGTCGTAGTCTTCGACGGCCCTTCAGGGAACTCAAGGTTCCAGTGAGATCTCATCTTGAGGCAAGTTTCCCGCTTAGATGCTTTCAGCGGTTATCTTTTCCGAACATAGCTACCCGGCAATGCCACTGGCGTGACAACCGGAACACCAGAGGTTCGTCCACTCCGGTCCTCTCGTACTAGGAGCAGCCCCTCTCAAATCTCAAACGTCCACGGCAGATAGGGACCGAACTGTCTCACGACGTTCTAAACCCAGCTCGCGTACCACTTTAAATGGCGAACAGCCATACCCTTGGGACCGGCTTCAGCCCCAGGATGTGATGAGCCGACATCGAGGTGCCAAACACCGCCGTCGATATGAACTCTTGGGCGGTATCAGCCTGTTATCCCCGGAGTACCTTTTATCCGTTGAGCGATGGCCCTTCCATACAGAACCACCGGATCACTAAGACCTACTTTCGTACCTGCTCGACGTGTCTGTCTCGCAGTCAAGCGCGCTTTTGCCTTTATACTCTACGACCGATTTCCGACCGGTCTGAGCGCACCTTCGTACTCCTCCGTTACTCTTTAGGAGGAGACCGCCCCAGTCAAACTACCCACCATACACTGTCCTCGATCCGGATAACGGACCTGAGTTAGAACCTCAAAGTTGCCAGGGTGGTATTTCAAGGATGGCTCCACGCGAACTGGCGTCCACGCTTCAAAGCCTCCCACCTATCCTACACAAGCAAATTCAAAGTCCAGTGCAAAGCTATAGTAAAGGTTCACGGGGTCTTTCCGTCTAGCCGCGGATACACTGCATCTTCACAGCGATTTCAATTTCACTGAGTCTCGGGTGGAGACAGCGCCGCCATCGTTACGCCATTCGTGCAGGTCGGAACTTACCCGACAAGGAATTTCGCTACCTTAGGACCGTTATAGTTACGGCCGCCGTTTACCGGGGCTTCGATCAAGAGCTTCGCGTTAGCTAACCCCATCAATTAACCTTCCGGCACCGGGCAGGCGTCACACCCTATACGTCCACTTTCGTGTTTGCAGAGTGCTGTGTTTTTAATAAACAGTCGCAGCGGCCTGGTATCTTCGACCGGCATGAGCTTACGGAGCAAGTCCTTCACCCTCACCGGCGCACCTTCTCCCGAAGTTACGGTGCCATTTTGCCTAGTTCCTTCACCCGAGTTCTCTCAAGCGCCTTGGTATTCTCTACCCAACCACCTGTGTCGGTTTGGGGTACGGTTCCTGGTTACCTGAAGCTTAGAAGCTTTTCTTGGAAGCATGGCATCAACCACTTCGTGTTCTAAAAGAACACTCGTCATCAGCTCTCGGCCTTAGAATCCCGGATTTACCTAAGATTCCAGCCTACCACCTTAAACTTGGACAACCAACGCCAAGCTGGCCTAGCCTTCTCCGTCCCTCCATCGCAATAACCAGAAGTACAGGAATATTAACCTGTTTTCCATCGACTACGCTTTTCAGCCTCGCCTTAGGGACCGACTAACCCTGCGTCGATTAACGTTGCGCAGGAAACCTTGGTCTTTCGGCGTGGGTGTTTTTCACACCCATTGTCGTTACTCATGTCAGCATTCGCACTTCTGATACCTCCAGCAAGCTTCTCAACTCACCTTCACAGGCTTACAGAACGCTCCTCTACCGCATCACCTAAGTGATACCCGTAGCTTCGGTGCATGGTTTGAGCCCCGTTACATCTTCCGCGCAGGCCGACTCGACTAGTGAGCTATTACGCTTTCTTTAAAGGGTGGCTGCTTCTAAGCCAACCTCCTAGCTGTCTAAGCCTTCCCACATCGTTTCCCACTTAACCATGACTTTGGGACCTTAGCTGACGGTCTGGGTTGTTTCCCTTTTCACGACGGACGTTAGCACCCGCCGTGTGTCTCCCATGCTCGGCACTTGTAGGTATTCGGAGTTTGCATCGGTTTGGTAAGTCGGGATGACCCCCTAGCCGAAACAGTGCTCTACCCCCTACAGTGATACATGAGGCGCTACCTAAATAGCTTTCGAGGAGAACCAGCTATCTCCGAGCTTGATTAGCCTTTCACTCCGATCCACAGGTCATCCGCTAACTTTTCAACGGTAGTCGGTTCGGTCCTCCAGTCAGTGTTACCTAACCTTCAACCTGCCCATGGATAGATCGCCCGGTTTCGGGTCTATTCCCAGCGACTAGACGCCCTATTAAGACTCGCTTTCGCTACGCCTCCCCTATTCGGTTAAGCTCGCCACTGAAAATAAGTCGCTGACCCATTATACAAAAGGTACGCAGTCACCCAACAAAGTGGGCTCCCACTGCTTGTACGCATACGGTTTCAGGATCTATTTCACTCCCCTCTCCGGGGTTCTTTTCGCCTTTCCCTCACGGTACTAGTTCACTATCGGTCAGTCAGTAGTATTTAGCCTTGGAG
>NZ_JBMOUG010000032.1:0-4761 GCF_049319725.1 Pseudomonas sp. Mn2068
TCCGGGCGGGCGGTGCAGGGCTCAAGGGCCTCTTCGTGGGCAAGCCCACTCCCACAATGAGTACCGCGTCAGGCGCATATCTTGTGCATGCTGCAATCCTTGTGGGAGCTGGCTTGCCAGCGAAGGCGTCAGGGCAGGCGGTGCAGGGCTCCAGGGCCCCTTCGTGGGCAAGCCCACTCCTACAATGAGTACCGCGTCAGGCGCACATCTTGTGCACGCCGCGATGCTTGTGGGAGCTGTGTACGAGCGCGGCTGCCGTTGGTCAGGACTGTCATTTCTGACAGTAGAGTCTTGCCTCGCGTTCTTCTAGGGTCCTGTTCTACACACCGCCTGTTCATGAGCGCCCAATCGGTTGCGCGCTTTGCCGTCGCAGGTGCCGCGTAGCCAAGGAGCCAGGGTCATGGGCGATGAAATGGTTGTAACGCAGGACGGACGTGGGATCGCCGTGAAGATTGCGGCACTGCTGGGGTGGCTAGCGTTGCTGCTCCAGCTGTATCTGATCCTGGCTTCGCGCTGGCAGGGCGATAAAAGCCTGCTGGGCGGGGTGGATATCTTCTTCAGCTACTTCACGGTCCTGACCAATATCCTCGTGGCGATCGTGCTGACCTGCGCGGCGACATCGGGGGATTCGGCGCTGCGCCGCTTCTTTCTCAAACCCACTGTCCAGACTGGCGTGGCCGCCGCCATCGTGGTGGTCGGGCTGGCGTACAACCTGCTGTTGCGCGAGACCTGGAGCCCAGAGGGCTTGCAGTGGTGGGCCGATGAATTGCTGCACGACGTGATGCCGGTACTGTTTGTGATCTATTGGTGGTTCTGCGTGCCCAAGGGCACCTTGCACTGGCGGGATCTCTGGCCGTGGCTGCTCTATCCGTTGGTCTATTTCATCTATGCCCTGGTGCGTGGGCACTTTGTTGGTTCCTACCCCTATCCCTTTATCGAAGTGGACAAACTGGGTTATCCACAGGTGTTTATCAATGCCTTGATGATATTGGTGGGATTCGTGGTGGTGTCGCTGGTACTGATTGCCCTGGACCGGTGGAAAGGCAAGCGTTGATTGGATAAGTAAGGTAGGTCATGGTGTGAGCGAACGCGACAGTGGACGTGCGTCTTGAAGGAGGAGGTTTTTGCTTTGGCAAGCACATGGCCGATAGCAATGGAGGCTGGTTCATCGAGGGCGCCCAGTTAAGCCCCGTGAGTTATAAGTTCACGGCAAGTGCTGGTCGGCTGGGCAGAGCAGGCGGCAGGGTGTTCCCGCAAAAAGGCGACCCTTTCATGGTCGCCTTTGTACTTCTTCCGGTTTGCTAAACATACAGGGTCAAGTCCACCGCCCAACCGGATGCCTCATTATCCAGGCTTGCATAGGCACCGTATGAGTTGAATGCACCCGGATTATCTTTGGGGGCATGTACCGAGATAGCCCATGTTCCGTCAGGTCCAACAACTCCTCTACCCAACTCATTGTTAGTATTGGTTTGAGAGACAATAACGAGACTGCCAGGCGTTCCAGTGCCGAAGAGGGTGGGGTTAGGGCCCATTCCGGGAGAACGATCTGGAGGGTAGGTAAACACAGGGGTCAAGACAGCCATGATGTTTCTCCATTCAAAAGGGAAATGGCTGATCAATGAAGTAACAGCAAGCGCCTCATAAAAAACGTCAGCTGGGAGATATTTTAAAAAATTAGCCGGCTTCGTCTACTGTCAGTATTGACAGTAAATTATAATTTTTGGCTATATCTTTCCCTGTTTTTGCAGATCGGGTGATTGGAAAGGCTTGCTGCTGTTTTTATAGATTTATTCATGGTTGGCAGTTTTTTATTTCCATCTATTCATGAAAAAGGCGGCCTCCTGACGAGCCGCCTTTCTCATTGGCTTCAAGTTTACTCGGACAACCTATACGCCAGTACATAATCTCCTTGTCTGGTCCCCAGCGAACCATGCCCGCCAGCCATCACCAGCACGTACTGCTTGCCGTCCTTGCCGGTGTAGGTCATCGGTGTGGTCTGGGCGCCCGCAGGCAGGCGGCCTTCCCAGAGTTGCTTGCCGTTTTTCACGTCATAGGCGCGCAGGTACTGGTCCAGGGTGCCGCTGAGGAAGGCCACGCCACCGGCGGTGGTGAAGGTCCCGCCCAGGCTCGGTACGCCCATGCTCAGGGGAATCGGTACCGGTGAGCTGTCGCGCACGGTGCCGTTCTTGTGCATCCAGATCGTCTTGTGGGTGGTCAGGTCGACCGCCGCGACATAGCCCCAGGCCGGTGCCTGGCACGGCAGGCCCATCGGCGACAGCAGGGCTTCGAGGATGACGCCATAAGGCGCGCCCTTGTTCGGCTGCACGCCTTCGGTTTCACTCTTGCGCGGACCCTGGGCGGCGATGTCCGCCGCCGGGATCAGCTTGGAGCGGAAGGCCATGTAGCTCGGGTTGACGAAGGCGATCTGGCGCACCGGATCCACCGAGATACCGCCCCAGTCGAACACGCCGAAGTTGCCGGGATAGACGATCGAGCCCTGCAGCGATGGCGGGGTGAACGGCCCGTCATAACGCAGCGACTTGAAGTCGATCCGGCAGAGCATCTGGTCGAACGGGGTCACGCCCCACATGTCGCGTTCCTTGAGGGGCGGCGGCATGAAGTTGAGGTCGGACTTCGGTTGCGTCGGCGAGGTGTGGTCGCCGGCGACGGCTCCTTGGGGCACCGGCACTTCGTTGATCGGCACGATCGGCTTGCCGTTGCTGCGGTCCAGCACGTAGATGCTGCCCTGCTTGGTCGAGGCCAGTACGGCGGGCTTCACGCCGTCGGTGGTCTTCAGGTCCATCAGGGTCGGCTGGCCGCCCACGTCCATGTCCCACAGGTCGTGGTGGGTGAACTGGAAGCTCCAGCGCACATGGCCGGTGTCGATATCCAGGGCGGTCAGGCCGGCGCTGAATTTCTCCGAATCCGGGGTGCGGGCGCCACCGAACTGGTCGGGCGTCTGGTTGCCCATCGGCAGGTAGAGCATGCCGAGTTTTTCATCGACGGCGAACATCGACCACATGTTGGGCGAGTTGCGGGTGTAGGTCTTGCCCGGGGCGATCGGAGTGGTGTCGTCCGGGTTGCCGCTGTCCCAGTTCCACACCAGCTTGCCGGTGTGCACGTCGAAGGCACGGATCACGCCGCTGGGTTCGTCGGTGGAGACGTTGTCGGTGACGTGGCCGCCGATCACCACCAGGTTGCGGGTCACGGCCGGTGGCGAGGTCGAGTAGTAGCCGCCCGGGGCAAAGGTGCCGATATTGGCGCCGAGGTCGACCTGGCCCTTGTCGCCGAAGTCTTCGCACATCTTGCCGGTGTCGGCGTTCAGGGCGATCAGGCGGGTGTCGGCGGTCGGCAGGAAGATGCGCCGCGGGCACAGGTTTTCCTGGCCGCTGGCGGTCAGTTGGCCGGCCGGCGCGCTGTTGCCATCCACTGACGCAGTGGTGGACGCGGCCGGTGCGGATGAGCTGGCATCGGCGATGTAGGCGTTGTCATCGTGATACGACACGCCACGGCAGGTCATGTGCGCCCAACCCTTGAAGTTCGCCGCCTTCTGCGTCGAGAGCTTCGGATCGAAACGCCAGATTTCCTTGCCGGTGTCCGGGTCAAGGGCGATCACCTGGCTGTGTGGCGTGCACACGTAGAGCATGCCGTTGACTTTCAGCGGGGTGTTTTCCGCGGTGGTTTCACCCGGGTCGTTCGGCCCCGGGATGTCACCGGTCCGATAGGTCCAGGCCGGCACCAGCTTGTGGGCATTCTCTGGAGTGATCTGCGCGAGAGGCGAGTAGCGATCGCCATGGGCACTGCGGCCGTAGGAGTTCCAGTCGCCGTCGGCCATGGCCGGGGCGGTGTTGCTCATGCCGGGGACGCCGTCGCGATCCAACTGGCCCTTGATTTCACCGGGGTGGGTGAACTGGCTGGCCACCGCGGCGGCACCCGCCAGGACCACGGCCACGCCGAGCGCCCCGGTGCCCATCGGCGCCGCGCCACTGTGCAGCAACGGACGGCGGAACCACGGCAGCAGCATGACGATACCGAGGGCGAACAGCAGTGCCAGGCGCGGCACCAGTTGCCACCAGTCCAGGCCGACTTCCCACAAAGCCCACAGCGTACTGGCGAACAGCACCAGCGCGTAGAGGCCCAGCGCGGCCCGGCGGGCGGCCAGCAGCAGGCCGCCGGTCAGCACCAGGCCGATCCCGGCCAGCAGGTAGTACAGCGAGCCGCCGAGCAGGCTCAGCTTGATCCCTCCGGCCAGCAGGGCCAGGCCCATCAGCAGCAGCACGATGCCGAGCAGGCTGGGCAGCAGACGGCTTCGACTCGAAGCAGGGTCGGTGCTCATAGTGTGGTTTCTCCGTGACGTTATAAGGTGTCCCGCGCTATATCACTGTAGATGACGATCTGGCGCGGGCTTGGTTCAATCGGGTGACGGTCTTCGAGGACGCGGTCAGCTGTGCGGGCGCGCACGGCGGCACGCGACGTGGCCTGGGCGCAGCTCGGGAAGTCGGGGATAAAACCGGGAACCGGGACGTTTCTTGCGCAAGTCACGCAAGGTGAAACGTTTCAGTCGTTAGCTGGCTAAGGATAAAGCCAAGGTGAGGGGGGAAACAGGGCGTTCCCTGAGATGGATCATTGTGGAATCGGTAATAGTGCGGTTGTGGGGGGGGGGGGGGGGGGGGGGGGGGGGGGGGGGGGGGCGTGTTAGCTTCGTTTTCACACCAACCCTCAGCACCACCATCCCACCCAACGACACCACCCCGGCCA
>NZ_JBMOUG010000033.1:0-3258 GCF_049319725.1 Pseudomonas sp. Mn2068
GTGAGAGTAGGTCATCGTCAAGATTAAATTCCGAAACCCCAATTGCGAAAGCAGTTGGGGTTTTGTTTTTGCGCTGCGAAAAGCCCGCAGTGATGAGGTCCTTGAGCCCTGTGGGGATCTGGCGGCCGCCATCGCCGGCAAGCCGGCTCCCACAGGGGGCGGGGATGAGGCTGTCTCTGCGGCGTCCCCGCAGTATGCAAGGCTCCGGCTCATGGCTATCATGCGTGCCTCATTGTGAGGCGAGACCTGCATGCTGACGTTGTTAAAACTCCTGAAAGATGGTCGATTTCACTCTGGCGAGGCGCTTGGGGCGGCGTTGGGCGTCAGTCGCAGCGCTGTCTGGAAGCAGCTTCAGCAGTTAGAGGCCGAACTGGGGCTATCGATCCACAAGGTGCGTGGTCGTGGTTATCAGTTGGCCTCTCCCCTGGTGCTGCTTGATCAGCAGGCTATCGCCGCCGCCAGGTCATCGCCGACCTGGCCGGTACATGTCTATGAGTCGATCGACTCGACCAACGCCGAAGCGTTGCGCCTGGTCGAGCGTGCTGCTCCTGCGCCCTTTGTTGTCGTGGCCGAACGGCAGACGGCAGGCCGTGGTCGTCGCGGACGCCAGTGGGTCAGTCCATTCGCCGAGAATATCTATTACAGCCTGTTGCTCAGGGTCGATGGCGGCATGCGTCAGCTCGAGGGTTTGAGCCTGGTGGTGGGCCTCGCGGTGTTGCACGCCCTGCGGGAGCTGGGTATCCCGGGGGCGGGCCTGAAATGGCCGAACGATGTCCTGGTAGGTGGCCGGAAAATCGCTGGTATCCTGCTGGAGCTGGTCGGGGACCCGGCGGATGTCTGTCACGTTGTGCTGGGCATCGGTATCAACGTCAACATGCAGGTCGCCGATCAGGTTGATCAGCAATGGACATCCGCCAGGCTCGAGACGGGGCGCGCGGTGGACCGCAATCAGGTGATCGCATCCTTGAGCGAGAAGCTTCAGGATTATCTGCAGCGGCATCAGGCATCGGGCTTTTCTGCGATACAGGCGGAGTGGGAGCAGAATCATCTCTGGCAGGGGCGGGAGGTTTCCCTGGTCGCTGGCGCCAACGTGATCGATGGCACGGTGCTCGGCATTGACCAGCAGGGCGCGCTTCGCCTGAAGGTTGCCGGTGTCGAGAAAGTGTTCAGCGGTGGCGAGCTCAGCTTGAGGTTGCGCAATGATTCTTGAGCTCGACTGCGGTAACAGCTTTATCAAGTGGCGCGTCATTCTGGCCGATGGTGAAGAAGTGGTCGCTGGTGGTGTCGTCGACTCCGACCAGATGCTGCTGCAGCGATTGCGTGAGGGTTCCACGTTGAAGTTGGCGTGGTGTCGCCTGGTCAGTGTGCGTACCGAAGAGGAAACGGATCGTCTGGTCGCGGCGCTTGTCGATGCCTTTGGCATCGAGGTGGCGTGTGCGCAGCCCGCGGAAGAAATGGCGGGTGTGCGCAATGGTTACAAAGATCCTGAGCGCTTGGGGCTTGATCGCTGGCTGGCCTTGCTCGGTGGTTTCCGGCTGGCCGGTGGGCCGTGCCTGGTGCTGGATTTCGGCACGGCGGTCACCGCGGATTTCGTCGCCGAGGACGGCCTGCACCTGGGTGGCTTCATTTGTCCTGGAATGCAGTTGATGCGTAACCAGTTGCGTACCCATACTCGGCGGATCCGCTATGACGATGTGGCCGCCGAGCTTGCGCTGGCCAGCCTGGCGCCCGGGCAGGAAACCGTCGAGGCGGTGGAGCGCGGCTGTCTGTTGATGCTCCGGGGTTTTGTCCTTACCCAATTGGAGCAGGCTCGCGAGTACTGGGGGGATGACTTCAGGGTATTCCTCACCGGAGGCGACGCGGCATTGGTCAGCGAGGTTGTTCCCGGAGCCAGGTGGGTGCCTGATCTGGTATTTGTCGGCCTGGCCATTGCCTGCCCGTTGAGCTGAGGTTTCTATGCGTTGGTTGTTTCTGTTGTTGCTGGTACTCAATGGTGTCTATTACGTCTGGCATCAGCAGGAGGCGCCACTGAGGGCGAAGGAGGTGGCTCCTCTGTCGCTTTATCGCAGTGCGCACCAGGATATCCAGTTGTTGAGCGAGTCGGATAACGCCGGGGCGCGCAAAACCGCCGCCAGGGACCAGGAAGAGGAGTCCGAGTGCCTGTATCTGGGAGGGGTGGCACGCCAGGATGTCGCCCAGTCGATTCAGCAGCGCCTGCAGGGAATGGATATCAAGGCGCGTGTACAGCGGGTGAATGTTCCGGATTCCGCGGGCTATTGGCTGCGTATCGCACCCGAAAGCCGGCATTTGCTGGATGACGCCCTTCTGCAGAATCTTGCTAAAGAATTCAATGAGTTAAAACATAAAATAATGTTGTGCGAAGGCATTGCAACTGCCGAATAGTTTGCATAGAATGGCGCCCGCTTCGCAGTGAACACCTCTTGAGGGACTGGCTGGGAAGCGAGGTCAACGCAGCTAACCTCATATTTTTAAATGAGAAATTGCTTGACAGAGGTTCAGCATGATGTAGAATGCGCCTCGATTGGAGGGGTTCCCGAGCGGCCAAAGGGATCAGACTGTAAATCTGACGTCTCAGACTTCGAAGGTTCGAATCCTTCTCCCTCCACCATAATTTCAGCGGAAGCAGCAAGCTCCGCGGGTATAGTTTAGTGGTAGAACCTCAGCCTTCCAAGCTGATGATGCGGGTTCGATTCCCGCTACCCGCTCCAAGTTTGCTGTTTGTGCAAAGTGTTTCGCTCTTGTAGCTCAGTTGGTAGAGCACACCCTTGGTAAGGGTGAGGTCAGCGGTTCAAATCCGCTCAAGAGCTCCATATATAACAAGGCAGATATGAGAATATCTGCCTTTGTTTTAATGGTCGATGTAGCTTGCTCAATTCTTCTCCTAAGGGTGATTTCGATGGCTAAGGAAAAGTTCGAACGTAATAAGCCGCACGTCAACGTTGGCACCATTGGTCATGTCGACCACGGTAAGACCACTCTGACTGCTGCGCTGACCCGTGTCTGCTCCGAGGTTTTCGGTTCGGCCAAGGTCGAGTTCGACAAGATCGACAGTGCCCCGGAAGAAAAAGCTCGCGGTATCACCATCAACACCGCTCACGTTGAATACGATTCGGCTGTGCGTCACTACGCTCACGTTGACTGCCCAGGTCACGCTGACTACGTGAAGAACATGATCACCGGTGCTGCCCAGATGGACGGCGCGATCCTGGTTTGCTCGGCCGCCGATGGTCCGATGCC
>NZ_JBMOUG010000034.1:0-470 GCF_049319725.1 Pseudomonas sp. Mn2068
GGATCCTGGACGCGAACGATACCACGCTCGATACGGCCAGTTACCACGGTACCGCGACCGGAGATCGAGAACACGTCTTCGATTGGCATCAGGAACGGCTTGTCGATAGCGCGCTCTGGCTCTGGGATGTAGCTGTCCAGAGTTTCTACCAGTTTCTTGACGGCAGTGGTGCCCATCTCGTTGTCGTCTTTGCCTTCCAGCGCCATACGAGCCGAACCGATGATGATTGGAGTGTCATCACCTGGGAAGTCGTAGGTGCTCAGCAGGTCGCGAACTTCCATCTCGACCAGTTCCAGCAGCTCTGCGTCGTCTACCAGGTCAGCCTTGTTCAGGAAAACCACGATGTACGGAACGCCTACCTGACGGGACAGCAGGATGTGCTCACGGGTTTGTGGCATCGGACCATCGGCGGCCGAGCAAACCAGGATCGCGCCGTCCATCTGGGCAGCACCGGTGATCATGTTCTTCAC
>NZ_JBMOUG010000035.1:0-443 GCF_049319725.1 Pseudomonas sp. Mn2068
GCTACGACGCCGGCGCCGACGGTACGACCGCCTTCACGGATAGCGAAACGCAGGCCGTCTTCCATCGCGATGGTCTTGATCAGAGTGACAGTCATCTGGATGTTGTCACCTGGCATTACCATTTCAACGCCTTCTGGCAGCTCGCAGTTACCAGTCACGTCAGTAGTACGGAAGTAGAACTGTGGACGGTAGCCTTTGAAGAACGGAGTATGACGACCGCCTTCTTCCTTGCTCAGAACGTAAACTTCTGCGGTGAACTTGGTGTGCGGCTTGACCGAACCTGGCTTGACCAGAACCTGGCCACGCTCAACGTCGTCACGCTTGGTACCACGCAGCAGAACGCCGCAGTTCTCGCCAGCACGACCTTCGTCGAGCAGTTTGCGGAACATTTCAACACCGGTGCAGGTGGTGGTGGTGGTGTCACGCAGACCAACGATTTCCAG
>NZ_JBMOUG010000036.1:0-364 GCF_049319725.1 Pseudomonas sp. Mn2068
AAATCCGGCTTCACCCAGGGCACGGTCGGCTTCGGCCTCGACGTGCTCGGCAGCTTTTCCCAGAAGCTCGACGGCGGCAAAGGCACCGGCGGTACCCAGTTGCTGCCGCTGGACCGTGACGGACGTCCGGCCGACAACTTCGGTCGCCTGGACGTGGCCTTCAAGGCGCGGATTTCCAGGACCGAACTGAAGGTCGGCGAATGGATGCCGGTACTGCCCATCCTCCGCTCGGACGATGGCCGCTCGCTGCCGCAGACCTTTCGCGGCGGCCAGCTCACCTCGAAGGAAATCGACGGCCTGACGCTCTACGGCGGCCAGTTCCAGAAGAACAGCCCGCGCAACGATTCGAGCATGACCGATATGT
>NZ_JBMOUG010000037.1:0-317 GCF_049319725.1 Pseudomonas sp. Mn2068
TGGCCGTCGACGTTGCGGATCACCTGCCAGTTGTAGGACTCGAAACGCTTCGGCGTATCGTCGGTGAACCAGCCTTCGACTTCGCCGTCGATGGAGATGCCGTTGTCATCGTAGAAGGCGATCAGCTTGCCCAGGCCCAGGGTGCCGGCCAGGGAGGCGACTTCATGGGAAATGCCTTCCATCATGCAGCCATCACCGAGGAACACGTAGGTGTGGTGGTCGACGATGTTGTGGCCGGGACGGTTGAACTGCGCGCCCAGCACCTTTTCCGCCAACGCGAAGCCAACGGCGTTGGCCAGGCCCTGGCCGAGCGGACC
>NZ_JBMOUG010000038.1:0-263 GCF_049319725.1 Pseudomonas sp. Mn2068
GGCGCAGCGGACGGGACTCGAACCCGCGACCCCCGGCGTGACAGGCCGGTATTCTAACCGACTGAACTACCGCTGCGTATCGCTCGGACTTGCGTCCGTTTGAAACTTTTGAACCCGTGATCGAGAGCCTTCGGTGGCTTTCAATCGCAGACCGCTCACTCGTTTACCAAGCAATCGATCTGTACAAATATGGCGCAGCGGACGGGACTCGAACCCGCGACCCCCGGCGTGACAGGCCGGTATTCTAACCGACTGAACTACCG
>NZ_JBMOUG010000039.1:0-254 GCF_049319725.1 Pseudomonas sp. Mn2068
TCGTAGCTGTTGTTGTAGCTGTCGTTGGCGAGGGTGCCGCCGCTGGTGCCGTTGACCCGCATCCAGGCACTGTCGCCGGTGAGTTTCTGCAGGCCGACATAGAAGGTGTTGCCGCCATGGCGGGCGGAGAACATCCCCGACCAGGTCTTGTTCTCCAGGTCGCCGGCCAGGGCGCTACCGTCCTCCTTGCCGTAGAAGAAGCCGAGGTTGGCGCCCAGGGTCCAGTCACCCAGCGGCTGGCTGTGGACCAGGTT
>NZ_JBMOUG010000040.1:0-250 GCF_049319725.1 Pseudomonas sp. Mn2068
GCGGGAATAGCTCAGTTGGTAGAGCACGACCTTGCCAAGGTCGGGGTCGCGAGTTCGAGTCTCGTTTCCCGCTCCAATTTTAAACGGTCTTGCCTTCGGGCGGGGCTGAGTGAAACCAGGGTCAGGTCTTCGGACATGATGCTGGACACCGAAACACACACCATGTGTTCCGGGTAGTGTGTCCCCTTCGTCTAGTGGCCTAGGACACCGCCCTTTCACGGCGGTAACAGGGGTTCGAGTCCCCTAGGGG
>NZ_JBMOUG010000041.1:0-246 GCF_049319725.1 Pseudomonas sp. Mn2068
AATCGACGGCCTGACGCTCTACGGCGGCCAGTTCCAGAAGAACAGCCCGCGCAACGATTCGAGCATGACCGATATGTTCATGAACGGCAGGGCCGGTATCACCTCCGACCGCTTCAATTTCCAGGGCGGCGAATACAGCTTCAACGACAAGCGCACGATGGTCGGACTCTGGAATGCCCAGCTCAAGGACATCTACCGCCAGCAGTACGTCAACCTGGTCCACAGCCAGCCGCTGGGTGACTGGAC
>NZ_JBMOUG010000042.1:0-233 GCF_049319725.1 Pseudomonas sp. Mn2068
ATCGACAACATCAGCCGTGGCGGTTACGTGCTGAAGGATTGCGCGGGCGAGCCGGAACTGATCCTGATCGCCACCGGTTCGGAAGTCGGCCTGGCGGTGCAGGCGTACGACAAGCTGAGCGAGCAGGGGCGCCAGGTTCGCGTGGTATCGATGCCATGCACCAGCCTCTTTGATGCCCAGGACGCGAGCTACAAGCAGGCGGTGTTGCCGCTGCAGGTGGGCGCGCGTATCGC
>NZ_JBMOUG010000043.1:0-232 GCF_049319725.1 Pseudomonas sp. Mn2068
GCAGCGGACGGGACTCGAACCCGCGACCCCCGGCGTGACAGGCCGGTATTCTAACCGACTGAACTACCGCTGCGCGTCGGTTGGAGATTCCTTGCGGAATTTCCGATTTGAAGCTTTTCTCTTGCGAGATTCTTTCTTGCGAAAGACTCTTGAAGTGGTGGGTGATGACGGGATCGAACCGCCGACCCTCTGCTTGTAAGGCAGATGCTCTCCCGGCTGAGCTAATCACCCT
>NZ_JBMOUG010000044.1:0-229 GCF_049319725.1 Pseudomonas sp. Mn2068
GGACCGTCTTCGCCCAGGCCGATGGAGTCGTGGGTGTAGACATGGATCACCCGCTTCTTCATCAGCGCCGACATGCGCACCGCGTTGCGGGCGTACTCCATGAACATCAGGAAGGTCGCGCCGTAAGGCAGCAGGCCGCCGTGCAGGGTGATGCCGTTCATGATCGCGGTCATGCCGAACTCACGCACGCCGTAGTACATGTAGTTGCCGCTGGCATCTTCGGCGCTGA
>NZ_JBMOUG010000045.1:0-224 GCF_049319725.1 Pseudomonas sp. Mn2068
GGTGCACTCGACAGGATTCGAACCTGTGACCGCTCGGTTCGTAGCCGAGTACTCTATCCAGCTGAGCTACGAGTGCAAGTTGTGTTTTTATACCAGATCACAACTGGTTGAAGCCACGCTGTTTGTATCACTACCAACAACGCTTAAATGGTGCACTCGACAGGATTCGAACCTGTGACCGCTCGGTTCGTAGCCGAGTACTCTATCCAGCTGAGCTACGAGTG
>NZ_JBMOUG010000046.1:0-221 GCF_049319725.1 Pseudomonas sp. Mn2068
GGGGTGACGCTCACGGGCGGCAGTCTGGACAACCGCAACAACGGTACGGTCTCCAGTCGCAACGGCAACGTCGACGTGACCTTGGACGGTGCGCTGCTCAACGGCAATGCCGGTGCGCTGGTCAGCCAGAAGGTCCTGACTGTTAACGCCGCCAGTCTCGATAACAGCAACCAGGGCATCCTCTCCAGCGCCCAGGGACAGACCCTGACGGTCAGCGGTTT
>NZ_JBMOUG010000047.1:0-219 GCF_049319725.1 Pseudomonas sp. Mn2068
CCAGCGCCCAGGGACAGACCCTGACGGTCAGCGGTTTGTTGAACAACGCCACGGGCGGTTCCATCGACAGCGGCGCGGTGCTGACGCTGAAGGCCATGGCCCTGAACAACGGCGGGACGATCAACGCCCAGCAGGCGCTGGGGTTTACCGGCACCCATCTCGATAACAGCAATGGCGTCCTCACCGGCGCCGCTGGCGTGACCCTGGATCTGCTGGGGA
>NZ_JBMOUG010000048.1:0-218 GCF_049319725.1 Pseudomonas sp. Mn2068
GCGGTGGAGAAGAAGCCGAGGTTGCGCATGACGATGCGGCGCTCGTCGTCGGTCAGGCCTTCCGGGTTTTTCCACAGAGAGATGTCGGCGGTCATGTTGACCTCTTGCGGCATCCAGTGGTTGGCACAACCGTCGAGGTATTTCTGCCAGGCCCAGTCGTACTTGAAGGGGACGAGCTGGTTGAGGTCGGCGCGGCAGTTGATCATGCGCTTTTCATC
>NZ_JBMOUG010000049.1:0-212 GCF_049319725.1 Pseudomonas sp. Mn2068
TCGGCGATGCATCGTTTCACTGCTGAGTTCGGGATGGGATCAGGTGGTTCCAATGCTCTATGGTCGTCAAGAAATTCTGTAGCCGGTCCGTCGCTTGTGCGACGTGCCAGCAAAATAAGGAACTTCTATCTATAGAAAAACAAAACCCCAACTGCTTTCGCAATTGGGGTTTCGGAATTTAATCTTGACGATGACCTACTCTCACATGGGGA
>NZ_JBMOUG010000050.1:0-209 GCF_049319725.1 Pseudomonas sp. Mn2068
TGGTTGATCACGTCGATGCCGAAGTTCAGGTGCATGGATTCGTCGCGCAGGATGTACTGGAACTGCTCGGCGACGCCGGTCATCTTGTTGCGCCGACCCATGGACAGGATCTGGGTGAAGCCGCAGTAGAAAAAGATGCCTTCCAGCACGCAGTAGTAGGCGATCAGGTTGCGCAGCAGTTCCTTGTCGGTGTCGACGGTGCCGGTCTC
>NZ_JBMOUG010000051.1:0-206 GCF_049319725.1 Pseudomonas sp. Mn2068
CCGTCTGCGCGGACGCCTTCGCTGGCAAGCCAGCTCCCACAAGGATTGCGGCGTGCACAAGATGTGCGCCTGACGCGATGCTTGTGGGAGTGGGCTTGCCCACGAAGAGGCCCTTGAGCCCTGCACCGCCTGCGCGGACGCCTTCGCTGGCAAGCCAGCTCCCACAAGGATCGCGGCGTGCACAAGATGTGCGCCTGACGCGGTAC
>NZ_JBMOUG010000052.1:0-203 GCF_049319725.1 Pseudomonas sp. Mn2068
CGGTTGAACTGCGCGCCCAGCACCTTTTCCGCCAACGCGAAGCCAACGGCGTTGGCCAGGCCCTGGCCGAGCGGACCGGTGGTGGTTTCCACGCCCGGGGTGTAGCCGTATTCCGGGTGGCCCGGGGTGCGGCTGTGCAGCTGGCGGAAGTTCTTCAGGTCGTCGATGGACAGGTCGTAGCCGGTCAGGTGCAGCAACGAGTA
>NZ_JBMOUG010000053.1:0-200 GCF_049319725.1 Pseudomonas sp. Mn2068
AAGAGCGAGCAGCCGACCCTGATCTGCTGCAAGACCACCATCGGCTTCGGCTCGCCGAACAAGCAAGGCAAGGAAGACTGCCACGGCGCCCCGCTGGGTGACGCGGAGATCGCCCTGACCCGCGCGGCGCTGAAGTGGAACCACGGCCCGTTCGAAATCCCCGCCGACATCTATGCCGAGTGGGATGCCCGGGAAGCCGG